>CAMBXR010000026.1 GCA_945871955.1 uncultured Clostridium sp.
TGCCGTTTGTCCTCGTCTCAAGGACAAGTAATACTATACCATCTTAAATTTATATCGTCAATACTTTTTTTAATATTTTTTACTTATTTTGCAATTTTTCTTTTATATTTATATGTAGACGTTGCAACTGCTTGTTTTTTCTTATTATTTTTATTTTTAGAAACAACATTATTGAATAATTTAAGTGTGTCATCACATATAAAAATCATAACTTGTAAACATAAAAAACATATACTTATAAGACATATCCATGACATAATTTGATTCATTTTTATTGCCCCTTTCGTATAAAATATTTTTATATTCTTTTCTAAGTTTAGTTTAGATTTCCCTTTTTTATTTTTTCTATTATTATTTTCATAATAAAATATTAAATTTTATTTTTTATCAATTTAAATTAACTAACAACATTTTTTGTTCTTAATTTTTATACTTTGTTGTTGATAAAGTAATTAATTTTTGTAATGAATTTTGTTATAAAAAAATTATTTACTGCATTATTTTATATTCAATAAAAATAGCTTATACTACAGCTATATTTTTATATATAGCGAGTATAAGCTATTTGATTATATTATTAAAATATTATTCTTCTATTTGATTTTTATGTTGGTCTATTGGTTTCATAGTTGGGAATAGTATTACATCTCTTATAGATGCAGAGTTAGTAAGTAACATCATAACTCTATCTATACCTATTCCAAGTCCACCTGTTGGAGGTAAACCTACTTCTAATGCATTTATGAAGTCTTCATCCATATCACAAGCTTCGTCATCACCTAATTCTTTCTTTCTTAATTGATCCATGAATCTTCCTTTTTGGTCGATTGGGTCATTAAGTTCTGAGAATGCATTAGCTAATTCCCATTTATTTGCGAAAGCTTCGAATCTATCAGTTTTTCTTGGGTCTTCAGCATTTCTCTTAGCAAGAGGTGATACTTCAACTGGATGATGAGTTATGAATGTTGGTTGGATTAATTTATCTTCACCAAATTCTTCGAAGAATGCATTTATAACTTCTCCTCTTCTCATTCCAGGAGTTATTTCTATTCCTTTTTCTCTAGCTATTGCTAAAGCTTCTTCATCTGTTTCTATTGTATCAAAGTCTACACCAGTGTATTCTTTAACACATTCTATCATAGTCATTCTTCTCCAAGGTGGTTTGAAGTCTATTTCAGTTCCTTGGTAATTTACAACTGTACTTCCAGTAGCCACTTCTGCCATATGAGATATTAATTCTTCTGTTATTTTCATCATATCTTCATAGTCTGCATAAGCTTGGTATAATTCCATAGCAGTATATTCTGGGTTATGTTTAATAGACATACCTTCATTTCTGAACATTCTACCCATTTCATATACTTTATCAAATCCACCTACTATAAGTCTTTTTAAGTATAATTCATTTGCTATTCTTAAGTACATTGGTATATCTAATGTGTTGTGATGAGTAACAAACGGTCTAGCATTTGCTCCACCAGCTATTGTATTTAATATAGGTGTTTCAACTTCTAGGAAACCTCTTTCGTCTAAGAATGATCTTAACGCTTTTAAAGCTTTTGTTCTTGTTAAGAAAGCATCTTTAACTTCTGGGTTAACTATTAAGTCTACATATCTTTGTCTATATCTTATATCTTGGTCTTTTAATCCATGATATTTTTCTGGTAATACTTGTAGTGATTTAGATAATAAAACTACAGCATTAGCTTTTACTGATATTTCTTCTTTTTTAGTTTTGAATACTTCACCTTCTAAACCTATTATATCACCTATATCATAAGTTTTGAATAAATCGTACTCTTCTTCACCTATTCTGTCTTTTCTTACGTAACATTGTATTCTTCCTTCTTGGTCTTGGATATCTATAAATCCAGCTTTACCTTGAAGTCTTTTACTCATTATACGTCCAGCTATTTTAACAACTTTTCCTTCCATTTCTTCAAAGTTGTTTTTTATATCCATAGAATAATTAGTTCTGTCATATCTACTTTGAACAAATGGGTCTCTTCCCATTTCTTGTAATTTAGCTAACTTTTCTCTTCTTACTCTAAGTACTTCTGTAAGATCTTCTTGGTTATCAATCACGTTTTGTTGATCTTTATTCATTTTCTTCCTCCAAGTTTCTTCTTATTAAATTTTTCTTATGTTATATATAAGTATTAACTTATCTACTTATTTCTAATATTTTGTATATTACAACACCATTTGGAACTTGAACTTCTACGTCTTCACCTTTGTGTCTTCCTAAGAATGCTTTACCTACTGGTGATTCATTTGATATTTTACCATTGTAAGGATCAGCTTCTGCAGAACCTACTATAGTATATTCAACTTCTTCTTCAAAATCAGTGTCATAAACTTTTACTGTACAACCTATTGTTACTGTATCGCTATCTATTTGACTTTCATCTATTATAACAGCTTTTCTTAGCATGTTTTCTAATTTTACTATTCTTTCTTCTACTTGAGCTTGCTCATTTTTAGCTTCATCATACTCAGCATTTTCAGATAAATCTCCAAATGAAATAGCTACTTTTATTCTTTCAGCAACTTCTTTTCTTTTAACTGTTTTTAAGTATTCAACTTCTTCTTCTATCTTGTTGTAACCTTCTTGTGTAAGTATTTCTTGTTTTTCAACCATAACCCCTACAACTCCTTCTATATATTTTTTAAATATGTCTTCATTGACATATTTTATATTTATTAATTTTATACTTATTCATATTGATTTATGCGGTATATTATAAGTCACTATCCCATTTGTGTCAAGGAGTGTTGAACATACTCCTCTAACATAGATATTACTTCTTTATAGTCTGTTATCTTATTAATTTGATCTCTATATTTAGCAGAATTTTTTAATCCTTTTAAATACCATCCTATATGTTTTCTCATTTCTCTTACTGCAACATATTCTCCATGTTCTGCCACAGCTAAGTTCATATGTTTTATAGCTGTACCTATTTTTTCTTCTAATGTTGGTTCTGGTAAGATCTCTCCTGTTTTCATATAGTGGTTTATTCTGTTAAATATCCATGGATTACCTTGTGAACCTCTACCTATCATTATAGCATCACACTTAGTTTTTTCTAACATATTTACTGCATCTTGTACGTCAAATACGTCTCCATTACCTATTACAGGTATATTTATAGATTGTTTTATTTCAGCTATTATATCCCAGTCAGCTTTTCCTGAATAGAACTGCTCTCTTGTTCTTCCATGTATAGCTAGGGCACTTATTCCGCATTCCTCAGCAATTTTTGCTATTTCAACTGCATTAACAGAATTATCATCCCAACCTTTTCTTATCTTTAAAGTAACTGGTTTTTCTGAGTTTTTAACTACTGCTGTTAAAACCTCTGCTGCTAATTTAGGATTTCTCATTAATGCAGAACCATCACCATTTTTAATAACCTTTGGAGCTGGACATCCCATATTTATATCTAATATATCATTTGTATATTGATTCATTATAAATGCTGCTTTTCCCATATATTCTGGGTCTGAACCAAATATTTGCACTGCCACAGGATGGCCGTCATCTTCTAGGTTTAGCATCTTTTTAGTATTCTCATCATCATAGCAAAGGGCTTTTGCATTTATCATTTCTGTATAAAGCATTCCACAGCCTTTTTCTTTACATATTGTTCTAAAAGGTAAATCTGTTACACCTGCCATAGGAGATAAAAAAACTTCATTATCAAGTTGAACATTTCCTATTTTCATATTATGTCTCCTTCTATTTGTGAATTATTTATTATAATCATTAACAATTTTTCAAAGTTTAATTAACTACTCTAAATATATTATTATAAATTATAAAAATATACTATTGTTATTTTTATTGTATTTTTTTACATATTAAAAAGGAATTGGATTACTACCAATTCCTTTTTATTTTCTATTTATTCTTTAAATATATTAATCTTAGTCCATCTAAAGTTAAAAATCTATCTACATAATCTATGCTATCAGTTTCTGAGTGAATAAGAGTAGATAAACCTCCAGTAGCTATAACTTTTACATCTTCACTACCAAGTTCTTTTTTCATCATTGATATTATTTTTTCTACTTGCCCTACATATCCATATATTATTCCTGATTGCATTGCTTCTACTGTTGTTTTACAAATTGTTTTACCTGGTTTAACAAGTTCTACTCTAGGAAGTTTTGCAGCTCCATTAAATAGTGCTTCACTTGATATTTTAAGACCCGGGCATATTGTTCCACCTAGGTAATCTCCATTTTCAGATATAGCACAGAAAGTAGTAGCTGTTCCGAAATCAACTATTATAAGAGGACTTCCGTATTTTTCTATAGCAGCTACAGCATTAACTATTCTATCTGCCCCAACTTGCTTTGGATTATCATATTTTATATTTAAGCCTGTTTTTATCCCAGGTCCAACTATCATTGGTTTTTTCCCACAATACTTTATGCAGAAATTCTCTAATGCATGCATTACATTAGGAACAACTGAAGATATTACCACATCCTCAATTGATTTTATATCTATTTTATTATGCTCTAATAAGCTTCCTATTAACATTCCATATTCATCAGATGTTTTGTGTATGTCAGTACATATTCTCCAGTCTTTAACTAGATTATTTCCTTCATATACACCTATGACCATATTTGTATTTCCTACGTCAAATACTAATAGCATATATTTAAACCTTCCTTCTACTTTTTGCCTTTTCTAATTAATGACACAGATACTGCTGATACTATCAGCGCTGCAACTAAAGCTTCTGGCACTCCATTTGTAGCTGCTAGTGTAAATAACCATTTACCTGCATCAGCTCCGGCTTGACCAATTCTCTCCATATATTTGTCTGCATATAAAACATATATCATACCTAATACACCTGCTGTATTAGCAAGAGAACCTATTAAGCCCGCCATGAATCCAGATACATATACTTTTTTACTTATTTTATATATTCCTTGATACACATAGTATGCTACTACTCCTATTAATACTCTAGGAAGTATTGATACTAATGGATTTAAAAAGAATATAGATGTTATTGTTGGTTGCGTCATTGCATTCCATAAGCTAGTTAATCCAAAGATTAAACCTATTGTTGCACCTACAACTGGTCCTTCAATAATAGCTCCTATAATAACTGGTATATGCATTATTGTTGCTTTAGTAGGTCCTATAGGTATATAACCTATAAATGGTAACATTGACATCATAATAGAAATTGCTGATAGCACTCCTATTACAGTCATCTTTCTTACATTCAGCCTTCTTTGTGCTGATGCATTTGTGTTAATCATAAAAAATACACCCCCGTTCCAGCTCGTTAAAGATGCCGGACTATTTTAGTTTTATTTAGTTTTGACTTTTGCGACTCTTAAACGTCATCTAAGTCAGACTCTTCATTAAGAAGATGTCAGCTATTTAACAAGACAATTTTAGCAGTGACCTTTTCTATTGTCAACAATATTGTAAATTCATATAGTAATATTTTTTAATATAATATTATTATTTGTTGTTTTGTAACTCATTATAAGAAATAATATTATTTACTGATTTAGCATTTTTTACAGCATTTATTATACTTTTTTCCACAACTTCTGCTGCTAAACATCCTAGTAAAGTAATATCTGAGTCAACTTCTATTTCTCCCGTCGCCATAGTGAATATTGTATCTCCATCATGCGGCGTATGAATTGGGAATATAGCTTTTGCATAACCGTCATGGGCCATTTGTGATATTTTTTTGCATTGTGCTTTTGTTAATTTAGCATTAGTTGCGACTATACCTATAGTTGTATTATTTATATTAAATCCACCCTTCATAAATCCTGATTTCATTATGTCATAACTGTTAAGTAATTTTGTTTTATCATCATTTAAAACACCTGCTATTACTTTTCCATCTTCGTATATATCTCCAAAAGCATTAACTGCTATTAATGCGGATACTACTATTCCGTTATCCAGCTTTATAGAATAGCTTCCTATTCCACCTTTTGTAACATAATCTATTCCTTTTACTTTTCCTACAGTAGCTCCACAACCAGCTCCATAGTTACCTTGTTTCAATTCAGTTTCACTTGCATTTAAACAAGCTTCATATCCCATCTCTTTATCCGGTCTAATTTTATAATCTCCAACAGCTAAATCAAATAGTACAGCTCCTGTTACTATAGGTACTTTACAAACACCAACATCAAATCCAATATTTCTTTCTTCTAAGTATTTACTTACTCCACATGTTGATTCTAATCCAAATGCAGATCCTCCTGATAATACTACTGCATGTACTTTTTCAATAGTATTTATTGGATCTAATAAATCTGTTTCTCTAGTTCCTGGTGCAGAACCCCTAACATCTACACCACAAGTTGCTCCTTCTTCACAAATAACAACTGTACAGCCTGTTAATGCTTCTTCATTTTCTACTTGACCAACTTTTAATCCTTTAACATCTAAAATATTATTATACATATCCTTTAACTCCTCTTATAGAAACTTCACCTGATATTATTTCTTTTAATTTATTATTACTATCTCTTACAATTAAATTTCCTTCTTTATTTATATCTACACATCTAACTAATTCTTTTTCATTTTCTTTAACTATATACACATTTTTATTTATTATTGCAGAGTATTCTTTGCAAATTTTTAAAGTTTCTTCTTTACAATCTCTATCTATGTAATCTTTATATAACTTTTCTAATTCATGAAGAATTTCTGTGACTATATCTACTTTTGATAATTTATAATGTTCCTTATATAAAGACGTTGCCTTTTCTTTTAAATCTCTATCAAATTCTGAATTATTCACATTTATACCTATACCAACAATTATATAATTAGTTTTTTCTATATCTGCAGATAATTCAGTTAATATACCACTTACTTTTTTATTATTTATAATTATATCGTTGGGCCACTTGATTTTAGCTGGTACTTGTAAATTATTCAAGGCTTTTACTATTGATGCCCCTGCTATTAATGTAATGAATGGAGCTTTATAAGGTATAATTTCTGGTTTAAGTATTATACTCATCCATATGCCTTCTCGAGATTTAGATTGCCACTTTCTACCTAACCTTCCTTTTCCTTTCGTCTGTTCATCACTAATTACTACTGTTCCATCTTCTACTTGATTATTAATTTTTTTCAAATAATCGTTAGTTGAATCCACTGTTTCAAGATGGATTATATTTTTACCAATAAAGTTTGTATTTAATTCTAGTTTTTTTGATAATTCTTCTCCCCACATAAATTCATCATCATTATCTAAAGTAGCTTTAATTATTTTATCTTTCATATCTCTCCCCTATTTATTCTTAGTTTTTAATAAGGTTAATTATACACTATTTATATTGCTATATAAATAAAAGCAGGACTTTATAAAAGTCCCGCTTCTCTATTCTAATTATTTATTTTCATCATCTGATAATTTAGATTCATTTGCATTTGAATTGTCTAAATTAGTTTCTTCTTTTCTAGCGAAAACAGCATTTTCATCTAAAGATAATTCTTCATTAAATGCTTCTATAAATTGATTTGCATCTAATGTTTCATATATTAATAAACCTTTTGCAACATAATGTAATTTATCCATATTTTCATTTAATATGCGTTTACACTCTGCATAAGCATTTTCTACTATTGATCTAACTTCTTTGTCTATTTCATAAGCTATTTCTTCTGAGTAATTTTTCTTAGTTGTTATACTGTTTCCTAGGAATACTTCATCATCACTGTCTCCGTACACCATAGGTCCCATTTTTTCACTCATACCATATTTAGTTACCATAGCTCTGGCTATATTTGTAACTCTTTCTAAGTCATTAGATGCTCCTGTAGAAATATCATCCATGATTAATTCTTCAGCAACTCTACCACCAAGAGCCATTACTATAGTCTCTAACATTTCATTCTTAGTTCCATACATTTGGTCCTCTTTAGGTAGTGGTTCTGTAAATCCACCAGCTCTACCTCTAGGTATTATAGTAACTTGATGCACAGGACTTACATTTGGAAGTACATGCATACATATTGCATGACCTGCTTCATGATAAGCTGTAAGTTTTCTGTCTTTTTCACTTATAACTCTAGATTTTTTAGCAACACCAACCATAACTTTAGTTATAGCTTCTTCTATAGTATCCATATGGATTTCTTTTTCTCTTTTTCTAGCTGTTAATATGGCAGCTTCATTCATTATATTTTCTATATCAGCAGGAGTAAATCCTGGTGTTCTTTTTGCTAATACTTCTTTATTCACATCTTTTGCTAAAGGTTTATTTTTTGAATGAACTTCAAATATAGCTTCTCTTCCTCTAACATCTGGAACTCCCACAACAACTTCTCTATCAAATCTACCTGGTCTAAGTAATGCTGGATCAAGTATATCTGGTCTATTTGTAGCAGCCATTATAATTATACCTTGGTTAACACCAAAACCATCCATCTCAACTAGAAGTTGGTTAAGTGTTTGTTCTCTTTCATCATGTCCTCCACCAAGTCCTGCACCTCTTTTTCTACCAACAGCATCTATTTCATCTATAAATATTATTGCTGGAGCACTTTTTTTAGCTTGTTCAAATAAATCCCTTACTCTTGATGCCCCTACACCAACAAACATTTCAACGAAATCAGAACCACTTATACTGAAGAATGGTACTCCCGCTTCTCCTGCAACAGCTCTTGATAAATAAGTTTTACCTGTACCTGGAGGACCTACCATAAGTATCCCTTTAGGAATTCTTGCCCCCAAATTAATATATCGTTTCGGATTCTTTAAGAAATCAACAACTTCTTGTAAGTCTTCTTTTTCCTCAGTTAGTCCTGCAACATCTTTAAATGTAACCCTTGTTTTTTCATCATCCTTATGAACTCTAGCCTTAGATTTACCAAAGCTCATAACTTTTCCGCCTCCACCTTGAGACTGATTCATAAATACAAACCATATTATAATCATAAATCCAATCAGAAGAACTGTTGGTAGCATGCTTACAAACCAAGGTGTTTGTGGTGGCGCTTCTCCATCAAATACTAATTTTCCTTCTACTGCTTGATCTAATATTTCATCAGCTAATTTATCTCCTAGTACTTCGTTAGGTATATATGATGTGAACTTAGTATTAGAGTCCTTTATTATACCTTCTACTGAAGTGCCGTCGATAAAATGTATTCTTGATATATTTTCTTCAGTTAAATACTTATAGACTTTAGAAAACTCTAATTCTTTAACTTGATTCGTCTTAGTACCTGAAAATTGGACAATACCAATTATTATCATAAACAGTAACAGATAAAAACCTGCTCCTTTTAAAAATCTGTTCAAAAGAAGCCCTCCTTTCATATGTTGTTTTCTTTCTAAATTTTCTTAAAGCAAACCTTTAAGACTTCTTTTGTATTATCATCAACCCTATATTTTGAACTATTTCTAAAGTTCCCAACACATAAAATTCCATTATCATCTTCTAATATAGGAACTTTACATCTTTCTTCTTTAGGAATTTTTAGGTCTATGAATAATTGTTTTATTTTTTTACTCCCCATAGAAAGTCTTATTTTATCCCCTGACATTCTACTTCTTACAACTATCCCCCCTTTAATTTTATTGGAGTCAAACCATTTTAATGACTTATCATCTTTTAAAGCTTTGTATGTATCTATTGATACTACTTCTGTTTCAATACTAGTATCAGCTTCATATATATCTATAACTCCATTTTTCGGTAAATCATAAGCAAATTCTATCTCTTCAAATAGAATTTCATTTGTTGTAAATAATAATTTGTCTTTTTGTCTATAAGCAAATAGTCCTCTTGGAAGAACTATCTTTTTACCAATTTTATTATCTTCTTCTAATTCTATAATATCTTCTACATGTTTTTGATCTATAAAGTTTGTATCACCTAAAACATGTTTTATTCCATGTCTGATAATTCTACTTTTTAATGATTTATGTAATTTTCTATAGTCTTCTAGTTTTATCTCTACATCATCTTTATTTATAGATGATACTTCATTGAAATGTTTTAGTGCTTCTTCTTCTATAAAATCATTATCAGCTCTTAAACTATTACTCATTCTTACTATAGACTCAGTTATATTAGAATTAAAGTTATCCCTCATATAAGGTATAAGCTCTAATCTAATTTTATTTCTTGTATAAATGCTTTCTAAGTTTGTGGCATCTATTCTTGGATTTAGTTTATGCTCATCACAATAAGCTTCTATTTCAGATCTTTCTATTTCTAAAATAGGTCTAACTATAACATCATCTCTTATTATATCTATTCCCTTTAAGCCTTGTAATCCTGTTCCCCTCATCATACGCATTAAAACTGTTTCAGCTTGGTCGTTCATATTATGAGCTATAGCTATTTTATCAGCATTTAATTTCTCTTTTATTTCAAAGAACATTTCATATCTTAGTTTTCTTGCTCCCTCTTCTATAGATAATTTATTATCATTACAGTATTTTGGAACATCCATAGATTTTACAAAACAAGTCACTCCTAAATTATCACATAACTGAGAAACATATAAAGCATCTTCTTGTGCTTCCATACCTCTTATCTGATGATTTAGATGTGCAGCATAAACTTCTATATCTAAAACTTCTCTTAATCTACTTAATATATGTAATAAGCAAACTGAGTCTGGTCCTCCTGAAAGACCTAGAACAACTTTGTCGCCTTTTTCTATTAAATTGTATTTTTTTATCGTACTTAGAGTTTTCTCAAATATCATATTTTATACCTCATTATAATTAATTTTATCAATCTTTAATTTAAATTGATGAAATTCTTAACTACTAGTACTATTTTCTATAAAAAAACTTCAAATCCTTGTTTATATATATCCTATTTTTAAGAATATTATTAAACATTATAGTTATAATGATAACAAATAAATGAAACAAAAGGTAGTATTTTAACTACCTTTAATTTGTTTTCATAAAAAATATTTATTTTTTCATATAAGTTATTGATAAATATTTATTTTTATTACATTACGACCTCTAAACATGTCCATGATTTCTATATTATAGTCAATGTCTATCATAATATTTTCTTCCATGTTTATATCTAGTTTTGTAGTTTTAATTTCAACAACAAACATACCATGTGGTGTTGCATAATTAGAATTAGTAGTATGGTTTTCTCTAAAAACCATAGTTGAATTAACTTCACCAAATCTTTTTATCGTTACTTTATCATCTTCAATTTTAATAGAAGTTGTAGTTTCTACACCATCTTCTTTTTCTTTATAAACTACGTAAGTATTATCTTTTTTTTCATATAAAGTTCCAGTAACATTTGCCTTTATATCATTTTTTTCTCCATATTCATTATATTGAATAGTATGGATATTAACTTTAACTTCCAATACATTGCCTCCTTTTAAATATGGCTTTTTATATGTAAAATATTTAGTTTTATATTTTACTATCTAAATGATAATTATAATTTATTTTATAAAAAAAATAAAGGAGTAAAACTCCTTTACTTTGCTATAAGTTTTATATATTATTTAGCAAAAACATGATTTCCTATTCTTAAATATGGATTTAATGTATTTATCCAACTACATGTTGATATATCTGGATTCCAAAAATATATGGCATTGTCTGTTGGATCACTTCCATATAAAGCTTCTTGTGCTGCCCTATAAGTTGAGCTCGTTGGTTCAGCATTGATAGTACCATTTTTCACTACTGAAAATGCATTTTTTTGATATATAACTCCTTCTAAAGTATTTGGGAATCTGGAGTCTTTTACTCTATTAATTACAACTGCTGCTACTGCAACTTGTCCTTCATAACTTTCTCCTCTAGCTTCTCCTGCTACCAACTTTGATAATAACATTATTTCGTCATCATTTAAGTTAATAACAGCTTCTTTTTTCTCTGTTTTATTATCTAAGCAATAAACTAGAGCATTTACTTGTCCTATACTTATAAATATACTTCCTAAAACTAATAGTGATACCATAAGTGTTTTATAGCACCTATGCATAGTCAAAGTCACTCCTTTTTATTTTTTATTAAAATATATTTTGAAATAATTCTGCTATTTTAAATTTAAATTTTAAATTATTTGCTTCATTTTTATTTCTTGCCATTATTAAATCATATTCTTGTGTAGTTAATATTTCTTTTAATTTTTCATTAGTTTTCTCATCTATAACTCCATTTTCATCATCTACAAAACAAAGTGGAGGAAACATTACACACCACCAGTTCTTTCCTTTGCCTTCTCCTATTATTATTTTCAAAGCTTTATACTTACCTGCTGGCAAAACTACACTTGAATATTGTTTAGCTGGAAAATTACTGTATTGTAATCCTAGATTAACATTATAATCATATCCATTTTTTAATATAATATTCCTACTTATAGTTTCAAGTTGCTTATATTCATTTTTTATAATAGCTTCACTTTCATCTATAGACTTAGAATTTTCAAGCTTTGGTTGTAGATAAGATATTACTGCATCCCTAACTTTTAATTTTAATTTCTGATCTTCATCTGTATCACTATTAGCTATAACATGAAATCTTATTAGTTTATCTTTGTAATCATATGTACAAGCTTCTATTTTATTAATTTCCTTTCCTATAATTAAAGTAGCTATTATTAAGATAGATATCAAAATACTAATTAATATATATATTCTTTTTTTTATATTTTTTAACTTCATAATTATCACCCCAAAATTTATCTATATTTTGAGTGTATCCATATATTAATTTTTTATACAAAATTTTGATTAGTTGTATATATGATATATTTCTTAATAATAAAAAAAGAAGGCTAAGCCTTCCTTCTTATTATGAGCATATTATTTTCTAATTATTCGCCGTATTTTCCATAAAAAATTGTTCCGCTAATTCTATATGCTCTGTTGCATATTTTTTAGCCAACTCACTATCTCCTGTTTTGATAGCTTTTAATATTCTATTATGTTCTTCTACTAAGCTTAATGATGCTTCGTAATTAGAAACATACGTAACCCTAAATCTATGAACTTGTTCCCATAAAGAAGTTATTAATTTATATAATCTTTTATTATTCGCCATGGAAAATATTTTTTCGTGGAACTCCACATCTTTTTTTAAAACACCTTCTACATCAACTTCTCTTACACATGTTTCAAATTCTTTTGATAATCTTTCTAATTCAACTATGTCATCATCACTTCTTCTTTCCGCTGCCAAAGATGCTGCTAGTCCTTCTAAAGTAGCTCTTATTTCTAATACATCTATTAAATCTTTAAATGACATATTTGATACATAAGCTCCCTTTCTCGGTAGCATAACTACTAATCCTTCTAGTTCTAATTTTCTAATAGCTTCTCTTATTGGTGTTCTACTAACTCCCAGTTGTTCTGCCAATTGAACTTCCATAAGCCTTTCCCCAGACTTTAGATTTCCTTCTAAAATAGCATTTCTTAGATTTTCAAATACTACATCTCTTAGCGGCTTATAATTATCTAAATTTATTTTTGTTAAATTATCCATATATTTCAACCCCCTTGTTATGGACTTTAACTACATATACTTGTTTAAAGCTTTCTAATAATATTTGCTTACAATTTTCAGCCTGTTCTTTATTATCATATAGACCAAAAACTGTTGGTCCACTCCCACTCATCATTGATCCTAGTGCATCGTTTTCCATCATAACCTTTTCTATTTCTTTTATAACAGGATATTTTTCCTTAGTTACTTCTTCTAAAACGTTATACATATTTTTAGCCAACATCTCTATATTATTTTCTTTCAGTAATTTTATTAATAACTTATTATTAGGTCTTTTTTCAATGATTTTAGAGTCTATTTCCTCATATATTTCTTTTGTTGACACAAATAAATCTGGCTTACAAACTAATACAAATGCATCTTGTGATAAACCATCTATTTTAGTTAATTTTTCCCCAATATTTTCTGCTAGAGATGCTTCTCCTTCTATGCAAAAAGGTACGTCTGCTCCCAGTTTTAGTCCTAAAACTTTAAGTTCATCTTTACTCAAATTAAGATTCCATAATTTATTTAATCCAACTAAAACTGCTGCTGCATTACTACTTCCACCAGCCATACCTGCTGCAATAGGAATATTTTTTTCTATGTATATTTTTATACCTTTTCTTATATTACAATGATTTTTTATTAAATCAGCTGCCTTATAAACAATATTTTTACTGTCTAAAGGAATATCTTTGCTATTACTCTCTATTATTATTTTATCTTCTTCTATTGAAAAAATCTTTATTATATCAAATAAATCAATAGTTTGCATTATCATTTCAACTAGATGATATCCATCTGGCCTTTTCCCTAATACATCTATAGATAAATTAATTTTTGCCCGACTTTTCAGTTGTATAGAGTTCATTTTATCCTCCTTGTATATAATTGCACTTAATATAATGGATACTCGAATTATAATTATTATACTACAAAAACAAAATAATAGGGGTTTTATCCCCTATTATTTTATTAATTTTGTTAGTTTACTAATCTGTAGATGATACCTTTTTTTGTAATATCAGACATTTTCCTGGCTTAATCGGTTCATCAACCTTTATTTCATTTACCTGTGCTATTTCTTCTTCAGTTGTATTATATTTTTTAGCTATATCCCAAAGATTATCTCCATCTTTGCAAATATATACTATTATACTTGGAGCCATAGAAAGATCATATTCTCCTTGATCTTCACCTTTTATAATAAAACTCTCAGATCTTTTATCTATAGCTTCTACAAATCTTTTAGCTTTTACAACTAAATCTATTTGGTCTCTATTTAAATCTGCTTCAACTTTATCTATACATACAGTATTAAATATTGAACAACTTTCACTTAAATTATCAATCGTCATATCATTTTCAAAAGGAATTTCTTCAGATATTTTATATATCATTTTTTCTCCTTCTACTGGAACAAATAATATAACTGCTTTTATTATTCCTTGTATTATACTCTTATTTCCTTCTACATAAGAATTTTCTATTGATATAGATGGGCATACACTTACTATATCTTTTATTTGTATACTTTCATCTTCTGGGTTTAGAGTCTCTCTAACTGTAAAATTATCATCCATAGAGCATATAGCTTTATTTAAACTTATTAATCTATGATCAAACTTTACTATTTTTTGTGGAGAATAAGCATCTTGTAATACTTCTCTAGTCACTTCATCAGTAACCTTTACCTTACAGCATACTGTACATTCTATTTCTAGCATAGCTGTATTACTTTCACTATTTGCTTTAAAGTTATAATCAAAATATCCAATATTTAGTAATGTTTCTTCTTGCATTCCATCAAAAGCTCCAGCAACTTCTATAAATTGCGTAAAGTCGATGGCCACCTTGTCTAGTTCTACTATATCACCATCAGTAGTACATGCAAGAGGACTAATTTCTAGGACACCACCTATTATTACTTTATTATCTGCAATTCTACTTTCTTTAACCCTAACCATAGGTGTAATGTTTATTATTGAGCATACTTCCTCAGAGTTTATTCCTATAGTATCTCTAATAACACTTTCAGTTTTTTCTATTCCAACAATATCTTGATATGTTATTTCTTTTCTATGTTTTTGGATACATTCAACTTGTGATACATCTTTTACAATATCTATTCTTTGTTTTTCAAAAAGACTACCTTTAATATTCATAAGAGCCCCTACCCTTATTTTTCTTTCGTTTAATATTGTACAGTCAACATGTTCAACTTCTGGATACAACATATATTCCATATCTTGAACTATATTATCCTTTTCTATAACTTCATTAATATCTATTTTTCCACATATATTTGATAAAGTACTCTTATCATCTGCAATATAAATCACATTGTAGTTAAAACATCCTCTACATACAAGTTTTCCATCTGAAACCTCAATTTTACTCAATGCTATGTATCCTTGAGTATCAACTATTTCATAAACATCAGATTTAACATCCGGTACAACTGCCTCAGATTCAATAAATGTTTGATACTTTCCGAAATCTATCCTACTATCTATTTTGATTATATCCTTAATTAATTCCATATATGTCCCTCCTAAACATAAATAAACTATCACACTATATTTATATTTAGGAGACAAAAAAAAAATTACACCTAATTTAATAGGTATAATTTTAACTTGCAGTTAATTTATCCTCTTGTGGTTTACTTTCTTTAAAAACTTGTAGTTTAACATTTTCTGTTAATAAATCTGAGTAACTATAAGATACTCTTTGATATGCATTCCCACTTGCTTCTAGTTTCACTATAAAAACACTTGGATATACATTTTCTAGTATTCCCCTTCTAGTCATAATCTGTTTTCTTCCCTTATTTGCCTTTAAGATTATCCTCTTCCCTAGATGTTTCTCCAAACTTAATCTAATACTATCTAAAGTTTGAACAGTTGCCATAATATCACCCTCTTTATAGTTTCTATGTTTACATAATATCATAAAAAGAGGGTGATGTCAAATGTTTTAACTAATTATTTTATATATTTTCATAGCAATTGTCAATACTATTTTTAAAGAATACAGTATAATTTTTATATTAATCTAGGCATTGCCCATCTAAATTTACCCATAGTTTCAAAACCACCTATTCCTTTATACCCTGTAATAGTTTGCGCTATTACTTCTTCAATTGGTACTACTATATCAATTCTTGAACAGGCAATTTTTTCAACTATAAATACAGGATCAAGGGCATGTATCATTATTCTTCCTGGTGAACTTGCATAATTTGCACCAGCCTTTATTATTTGTTCATAATTTGATTGGCAAGCCCCTGCAAAAATAACTAGATTATCAAAATTAGGTTGCCATTTTCTTGCTTCTTTCACACATTTTATAAAATTATAAGAATTTCTATAATTATTTATATCTTTTATGTTCCCTTTTTTAGAAATAATGGCATCATGACCTGTTATAACTAAAATATCTGGTTTATGCTTTTCTAAAAGAGATCTAACTTCTTTATATTGATTTGCTTCTGGAATAGCTACTCCAACTGCCGGTATACCTAGCTCTGTATAAACATCCAAACATATTTTTAAATATTCCTTATCTCCATCTATTTGAAGAACCTTTCCTGGTATACCATAAATATTATTACTTGATTGAAGCTTAGGAGCACCTCTATACATATTTTGTCTTTCCCTTGCATTAATTACAGATCTATATAACAAACTTTGAACATTTTTATCTATTAAAACTTCCCTCAAATCACTTTCTTCTACTAACTCTAAGTCATCTAAATATGCATCAGCTATTAATCTAAAAGCAACTCCTTTTAATAGAGCTATTTTCTTATTTTTTTCATCTTTAGAAAATCCAATTATTTTAAATATAATATCTTTATTATAAGATTTTCTAGCTACTATATCTCCTTCTTTCATTTTTATCCTCCCCAATATAAAATATATAATTTACAATCTTTAATTTATATTATGTTTTAAAATATACTTTGTTCATATGTTGGTAAAAAATATATTTTGTTTAATTTAATAAATGAATGAACTAATATGTACTTTTGTTTAAATAAAATAATTTGTAATATATAATGTACTTAAGTCGATAATTTTTATTTTTATAAAAGGGGGTATTCACAACTTATATGAAAATTTTTATTTTATCCTGTGGTGTTTTTGAACCAGAACTAAATAAAATATTAGAAGAGATTAACAATGAAAAAATATTTACTGAAGATATTCAAGTAAAATATTTACCTTTTGGATTACATACTAGCTTAAATAAATTAAAGCATGAAATCGTAAGTAATCTAAATAGTATTAAGGCTGATAAAATTATTTTACTTTATGGGAGTAAGTGTCATTATGAGTTTTATAAGTTTCTAAAAGATTTTCCCAACTTAATAAGTTTTGAAGAATCTAACTGTATTGAACTTATTTCAAATAATAAGGAAAGAGGAGATAAAGATTTATATATAACACCGGGGTGGGTACTTAAATTTGATGAATTAAATAAATTTATAAATGCTGTAGATATGTATGATATTAGACAACAGTATGGACAGTATGACAATGTTATAATATGTGATACAAAAGTATGTGAATTTACAGATGAAATGATTTTTGATTTATTTGAAAAAATACAAGTTCCTATAGAAATACAAGATAGTAATATTAATATATTTAAAAGTAAAATTATTGATGCAATAAATAAAGCTATAAATAACTGACACTAAGTCGGTTATTTATAGCTCTTATTTTTTATATATTATATTAAAATTTATATTACTCTTCTCCCATTTACAAATGTTTTATAATAATGACCACTAGCCATGCTTGATATTACAACTTTACCTTTTGATGATGAGGCATGAATAAATTTTTGATTTCCTAAATAAATGCCTGCATGAGATACTCTTCCCTTACCTGTTGTTGCAAAAAATACTAAATCTCCCTTTTTTAGATTTTTTCTACTTACATATTTTCCATGTTGACCTTGAGCAGTTGAACTCCTTGGTATAGTTTTTCCTGTTGTTTTCTTTATTACATAATATGTAAATCCTGAACAATCAAATGATGATGGTCCCGATTTACCCCATACATATTTTTTTCCTAATTGTTTTTTAGCAAGAGTTATAACCTTAGTTGATTTACTACTTGAAGCAGCATATGTTTCTGTTGGAACAGATAATATTGGCATAGTCATTGTTATAAGTAATAATAAAGCTACTATTTTCTTTTTAAAGTTCCTCATAATTTTATATAGTTAATAAAACTATATTTTCTTCAACCCCTTCCATAATTTCATATTTATTCTTATTTGTAATATTTTTGTAATCTATTATATTTAATATTATTACATTTTTGTAACCTTTTTGCAAATATTTTTTACATTCTTTGGTAAATCAATTTTGCAATAAAAAAGACTGCCTAAAATAGGCAGTCTAAGTGAGTTATTTTCCACAGCATTTTTTATATTTTTTACCACTTCCACATGGGCATGGTTCATTTCTTCCAACTGTTTTTTCTTTAACAACAGTTTTAGTTTTTTTGTATGATTTTTCTATTTCTTTTCTTTGTTCTGCTGATAATATTCCTTCCCAACCTGGTAAAGTATATAACCATTCAGCTTCTACAGATAACATGTTGAAGTATAATTTTTCGAAATCTATTTTTAAAGATATTTGAGAATCAGCTTCTATTTCTTCTAAAACTATATCTTCTTTTAAACTTTCACTTATTCCATCTATGAATCCCATGAAGTATTCAACTGAAGTATTGTAAGTGTTAGCTAAGTCAGAAACTTTTCCTTCTACAACTTCTACTTTATTGTTTAATATTTCATTGTATATTGATGCCTCTACTTTTAAATATTCTTCCCAGAATTTTATTTCAGCTTCTTGAGTTTCAAGATTTTCACTTAAAGCTCTCCATTGTGTTAATAAACTCATATTGACGCTCCTCCTAAATTTAAAATTATATTATCAATTATTCTATTATATCACAATTAAATAGTTCTTTTAATACCTTAATAGCATCGTCTTGCTCTATAAAATAAGGACTTGTAGCAATTGTTATAACTTTTGCATTTTCTATTAATTTTTTAATTTTATCAATTCTAAAACCATAAGGAATATAGTCCATATCCTTTGAAAATATATCTAAATCAATATCTAATACATATTCTTCATCAACTTTAACATCAAATCCGTAAGAACTATCAATTATTATTGCTTGTGAGAAAATTCCTTTTTTTAATGCCGGTTGAATAAAGTTTCCAACGTTAAGAACCTCATTTGTATATGTAAATACATCATCTAAATTCTCTATATCAACATTATAGTTATCAGGTTCCCTCATATCTTTATGTTGATCAACATGTACTAGTTTACAACCTTTATTAAATTCATTTTTTAATAAACTTTTATTCCAAAAATAAAAAGCATGATTGTGATTATCAAAAACATAAATAGTTTTGTTACCTAGTTTATATTCAACTAAATTTTTAAGACCTTTTGCCTTAATTTCCGTATCTTCATCTATTTCATTGAAAACTATATTGTCTCCAACTTCAACATCTTCTAAAGTACCTTCTATTAATTTAGGCACGAAAATTTTCTTATTTTCTCTTTCTTCATATGAAAAAACATTGTTTCCTTGAGGCTTATCAATATAAAACCCTGTGTATCTTTCCATAATATCTCCTTATTTAAACATTAAAAATGTTCCATGGATATTCATTTGGAACATCACAAACAAACTCCATTTTTTCTTTTGTTGTTGGATGAACTATTTCTATTTTATATGACCATAGAGCTATCTGTTGCCCAACTTTATTTAAATGTTGACCATATCTTTGATCACCAAATAGAGGATGTTTTCTACTTGCAAACTGAACTCTAATTTGATGAGGTCTACCAGTTTGTAAATCTATTTGAACAAGACTAAATCCTTTTTGAGAATCCAGCGTTTCATAAGATAATCTAGCATCTTTAGCATCTTTCGTATTTTTACTAACTACACTTACCATATTTGTTTTTTTATTTTTATATAAATAATCTAATAGATTATCTTCTTTTTTATTCATATTTCCATGTATAACAGCTCTATATGTTTTTTTGAACGATTTGTTTCTTACTTGTTCCGAAAGTCTTGATGCAGCTTTAGAAGTTTTGGCAAATACCATACAACCCCCTACTGGTCTATCTAATCTATGAACAAGTCCAACAAATACATTTCCTGGCTTATTATACTTTTCTTTAAGGTATTTCTTTAGAAGATTTACCATATCATCATCATTAGTATTATCACCCTGAGACAATATGTTTACTGGTTTTTCTACTACTAATAAATGATTATCTTCATATATAACCTTAACCATTATTATTTACCTTCCCATCTTCCGAATATACCACATGGAAGTACTTTACCATCTCTTGATGTTGGTATTCCTATTTCTCCAGCATATATATGTCCACCTTTTGCTTTTCTAGCAACTGTAGCATCTAATATATGTTCAAGAATTATAGGTGATAAACCAGTTGTATAAGAGTTTATTAAGAAGAATAAAGGCTTATCTGATAATACTTTTGTACATAAATCTACTAATCCGTATAGCTTTTCTTCTATTTGCCATACTTCACCTTTTGGTCCTCTTCCATATGAAGGTGGGTCCATAATTATAGCGTCATATTTGTTTCCTCTTCTTATTTCTCTTTCTACAAATTTAACAACATCATCTACTATGAATCTTACTTTTCTGTCTCCAAGTCCTGAAGTTTGTAAGTTTTCTTTTGCCCAAGTAACCATACCTTTAGATGCATCAACATGACATACTTCTGCTCCTGCTGCTGCACAAGCAACTGTAGCTCCTCCTGTATATGCGAATAAATTTAGTACTTTTATTGGTCTATTAGCTTTTTTTATCATATCCATTTGCCAATCCCAGTTAGCCGCTTGTTCTGGGAATAAACCTGTATGTTTAAATCCAGTAGGACTTATGTTGAATTTTAATCCTTTATAATTTACAGTCCATTTTTGTGGATACTTCTTCTTAGTTTCCCAATGTCCTCCACCTTTTGCACTTCTGTGGTAATGTCCGTGAGGATTTTTCCAAAGTCCACTTTCATTTTTTATTGGCCACATAACTTGAGGATCTGGTCTTCTAAGTACTACATCTCCCCAACGTTCTAATTTTTCTCCGTTACCCATATCTATAAGTTCATAATCTTTCCATTTATCTGCTAATAATAACATATGTATCCTCCTAATTTTCTTACTAATCTTCTGTATTATATCACACTAATTAATTTTATTTTAGGTATTTTAAATAGTTTATATACTTTATTTAATTTGATAATTTCAATATTTATAGGCTTTTACATCTATCTATTATTATTTAATTTTACTTTGCATATAAATTAGTAATGTAAATTATTTATCTAGGAGGAAATGAATATGAATTACGATCAAGGAAGTAATACTTGTCTTTTTAATACTTTGTATATTCAATATATGGAAGATATAGGACGAAATGATTTTTTTTATTATGATTTAAAATATCCAGTATTTTATAATGTTAAGAATGGTTATTTTCAAGTGAATGAAACTATTTTAAAAAATTTAAATGATTCTATTAAATCTTCAGTTTATACATTTAAAGAAGGAATTTTAGAAGAGGAACAACAAATTAATCAACTTAATCCTGGTGGTAGTACTAAAACAAATTATAAAGTATATTCTAATTATGACCTTACTTTTAACAAAAATCATGTAATTAGCTTAGTTCTAAACTTAGGAGCTATAGAAAATACTAATCCACAATATGATGATTTATATAACTTTAATATTGATTTATTAACAGGAAATCAACTTTTACTTAAGGATATTTTTAATCCTAGTGTAGATTATTTAAAACTAGTATCTGACTTTGTAAATTTTAAAATCAGTCAAAATCCTTCAGTTTATTTTAATGATATATCTGTTGATATACCAGAGGATCAAGCCTTTTATCTTACTGATCAGGGTATTGTAATTTACTTCGCATATGATCAAATATCCCCTGCTGCCGGTGGTATTCCAAAGTTTTTAATGGAATTCTCTGATTTTGAATCTTATATAAATCCTCGTTTTTATTGTACTATGAGAAGTATGGGTTTTTATAGAAACAGAAGAAGTAGATTTCCACAATATAATAATAGAGTATATTACTAAGAGGTATTTTATCCACAAGTTATATGAAATGTATATCTATAAAAAGTTAAAAATGGCTGATTAATGTGGATTAATCAGCCATTTTGTTAATAACTACTCTGCAATATTATAAACTTTTAATTCATGATTATTAATTTGTTTCTTAGTTACCTTAACTAATGCCTTTAATGTATCTAGAGATGTCATAATATCCACATTATATTCAGTAGCTGTTCTTCTTATTTTAAATCCATCTCTTTTAGCATCATTACCTTTTGTAGGAGTATTTATAACCATATCTACTTGATTATTCATTATAGCATCTAATATATTAGGTTTTCCTTCTCCTATTTTGTTAACAGTTACAGCATCTATGTCATTTCTTCTTAGAGTTTTAGCCGTTCCCTCTGTTGCTAAGAATGTGTAACCTAATTCTTTCATCTCTTTAGCTATATCTAAAAATTCTTCCTTGTCATGATCATTTACAGTTGCAAGAACCATTCCTCTATCATCTGATATAGTTCTTCCTGCTGCCATAAATCCTTTATATAAAGCTTCTTCTAATGTTTCCCCAACACCTAAAACTTCCCCTGTAGATTTCATTTCTGGCCCTAGACTTACATCTACTCTTGCAAGTTTTGACATAGAGAACACTGGCACTTTTACAGATACTAAATCTGGAGTTTTATATATACCTGTTCCATATCCTAAGTCTTTTAATTTAGCTCCAAGCATACATTTTGTAGCTAAATCAACTATTGGCACTTTACTCACTTTACTGATGTATGGAACTGTTCTACTTGCTCTTGGGTTAACCTCTATTATATATAATTCTCCTTTGAATTCTATAAACTGAATATTAACCATCCCTAATACATTAAGCTCTAAAGCTATTTTCTTAGTATAATCTAATATTTTTTCTTTTATTTCATCAGATACATTTTGAGTAGGATACATTGTTATAGAGTCTCCAGAGTGAACTCCTGCTCTTTCTAGGTGTTCCATTATACCTGGTATTAATATATCTTCTCCATCACATATTGCATCTACTTCTATTTCTCTACCTACTAAATACTTATCTATAAGTACTGGATTTTTGCTGTCTCTCTCAAATGCACTTCTTAAGTATGCTTCTAACTTATGCTCTTCATAAGTTATCTCCATACCTTGACCACCAAGTACATAAGAAGGTCTAACAAGTACCGGGTAACCTATTTCTTTCGCATGATTTATACCTTCTTCAACTGACCATACAGCTATACCTTTTGGTCTGTTTATACCAAGCTTTTCAAGAAGCTCATCAAATTTTTCTCTATCCTCTGCTGCATCTATATCTGAAAAGTCAGTTCCTAGTATTGGTATATTCTTTTCGTCTAAGAATTTAGCTAATTTTATAGCTGTTTGTCCTCCGAATTGAAGAATAACACCTTCTGGATTTTCTTTTTCTATTATATTTAAAACTTCTTCTTCTGTTAGTGGCTCAAAATATAATTTATCAGATATATCGAAGTCTGTACTTACTGTTTCTGGGTTATTATTTATTATTATTGTTTCTATTCCCATGTTTCTTAATGATTTGATACAGTGTACTGAGCAGTAATCAAACTCTATACCTTGACCTATTCTTATTGGTCCAGATCCAAGAACTATTACTTTTTTCTTATCGCTAACAACTACTTCGTCATATTGCTCATAAGTTGAGTAGTAATATGGAGATAGGGCATCAAATTCTCCACCACATGTATCAACCATTTTATAAGCTGGGTTTATATTGTATAAAGATCTAAGCTCATATACTTTTTCTGGGCTTATTTTCATTAAGTCAGCTATACCTTTATCTGAGAATCCTTTTTTCTTTAATTGTTGTAAATAATCTTTATTTAAATCTTCTATTTTCATAGTTTTAAGTTGTTCTTCTTGTTCCACTATCCATTTGAATCTGTATAAGAACCATTTATCTACGCCAGTTATTTTCTCTATCATATCTAAGCTGTAGCCTCTTCTAATCATTTCACATAAGTCAAATAATCTTTCATCATCTGGCATAACAACTCTTTCTTTTAACTCCTCTATTGTTCTTTCTTGTGATGGTTTATGAATTAATGAATATTTACCTATTTCAAGAGATCTTATTCCTTTTAATAAAGCAGCTTCAAAGTTGCTACCTATACTCATTATTTCTCCTGTAGCCATCATTTTAGTTCCAAGAACTCTGTTTGCTTGTTTAAACTTATCAAAAGGCCATTTTGGTATTTTTACAACAACATAGTCTAATGTGGGTTCGAAACATGCCTTAGTTTTTTTAGTAACAGCATTTTCTATTTCATCTAATGTATATCCTAGTGCTATTTTAGCTGCAACTTTTGCTATTGGGTATCCTGTAGCTTTAGATGCTAGAGCTGATGATCTACTAACACGAGGATTTATTTCTATTATTGCATATTCTAATCTATCTGGGTGAAGAGCTATCTGAACATTACATCCACCTTGTACTTCTATGGCATTTATTATATCTATAGAAGCTGTTCTAAGTAATTGATATTCTACATCACTTAAAGTTTGACTTGGCGCTACAACTATACTATCTCCTGTATGTACTCCAACAGGGTCAACATTCTCCATATTACATACAGTTATACAGTTACCTTTACTGTCTCTCATTACTTCGTATTCTATTTCTTTCCATCCTTTTATACTTTTTTCTAAAAGAACTTGAGTAACTGGACTAAGCTGTAAACCATGATTTAGTATTTCTATTAATTCTTCTCTATTTTCAGCTATTCCCCCACCAGTTCCACCTAATGTGTAGGCTGGTCTAACTATTACTGGATAGCCTATTTTATCAGCATAAATAAGACCATCTTCTAAGTTAGTAACTATATCACTTTCTATTACAGGCTGATTTATAGCCCTCATAGTTTCTCTAAATGTATCTCTATCTTCACCTTTTTTTATAGATTCTATAGATGTTCCGATTACTTTTACATTATATTTATCTAATATACCTGCATCACTTAATTCAACAGCTAAGTTAAGTCCTGTTTGACCACCCATACCTGCTAGTAAACTATCTGGTCTTTCTTTCTCTATTACTTTTTCTATAGCCTCTATTGTTAATGGCTCTATATATATTTTATCGGCAACTTCTTTGTCCGTCATAATAGTTGCTGGATTACTATTTATAAGTACAACTTCTATTCCCTCTTCTTTTAAAGCTCCACAAGCTTGAGTTCCCGAATAGTCGAACTCGGCTGCTTGACCTATAATTATAGGTCCTGAACCTAATACTAATGTTTTTTTGATACTATCTATTTTAGGCATAACTTCTTCTCCCTCTAAACAATTATAATAATTCTAAAAATTTATCAAATACATAAGTGCTGTCTTTTGGTCCTGGACAAGCTTCTGGATGATATTGAACACTATATACTGGTAATTCTTTGTGTCTCATTCCTTCTACTGTATTATCATTTAAATTGATTTGAGTAACTTTCATGCACTCTGGCACTTCACTTACATAATATCCGTGGTTTTGAGCAGTTATAAATACTCTATCTTCTTCAAAATCTTTTACTGGATGATTTCCACCTCTATGACCAAATTTAAGTTTTGAAGTTTTTCCTCCGAATACTTTTCCTAAAATTTGATGTCCTAAGCAAATTCCCACAACAGGTTTTTTACCTATCATTTTTTTAACATTATTAACTATTTCCTCTAAATCATCTGGATCCCCAGGCCCATTTGATAAGAATATTAAATCAGGTTCACTGGCTAAAACCTCTTCTGCAGGAGTTAGTGCAGGGAATATAGTTATGTCACATCCCCTCTGTGCAAAATTATCAACTATATTTTGTTTTACACCATAATCCATTATTGCTACTTTAGGTCCATTACCTTTTATATATTCCACCTTTTTTCTTGAAACAGTTAAAACTGCTTGTGTATTATCAAATATATCTAACTTATGCTTCACATCTTCAAGTTTAGCATTTTTATCTATTGTTATAATACCTTTCATAGTACCATTATTTCTTAGTATTTTTGTTAAAGCTCTTGTGTCTATTCCTTCAAGTCCTATAATTTTATTTTGTTTAAGATACACCTCTAAACTCATTTCACATCTAAAGTTATTTGGTGCATCACTTTTTTCCCTAACAATAAATCCTTTTACTGCAACCATTTTAGATTGTACATCTTCTAAGTTTATTCCATAGTTTCCTATTAAAGGATATGTCATTGTTACTATTTGTCCGTAATAAGAAGGATCTGTTAAAACTTCCCCATAACCAGTCATTGAAGTATTAAACACTACTTCTCCAACAGAATCTTCTAAATAACCAAATGCTTTACCTTCAAAAATCGTTCCATCTTCTAAAATTAATTTTGCCTTCATATATCTTGCCCCCTAAGCATTTTCTATTTCTCTTGCAATATCAATCGCTGATTGTTTTGGATTTTCACTTTGAGTTATAGGTCTACCAACAACTAAGTACTTAGCACCATTTCTGATTGCATCTGCTGGTGTTACTACTCTTTTTTGATCTCCTGCACTTGAAGATGATGGTCTTATTCCAGGACATACAGTTACAAAATCTTCCCCGCAAACTTCTACTATTTTATCTACCTCTTTTGCTGAACATACAACTCCATCTATTCCAGATTCTTTAGCTAATTTAGCTCTTTTTATTGCTAATTCTTCAGTTGTCATATTACATCCTATATCTTGTAAATCTTCATTACTTAATGAAGTTAATACTGTAACCCCAACAATTATAGGTTTTTCTATATTTAATCTTTCAGCTTCTTCTTTTGCCACTAAAGCACACTGTCTCATCCCCTCTAAATCTGAAACATGTATTGTCATTAGCCATACATTATCCCTTACAGCTGCTTTAACTGCACTTTTCATTGTGTTAGGTATATCATGGAATTTAAGATCTAAAAATATCTTTTTCCCTTTTTCTTTAAGATAATCTACTGTTTTTCCCTTTGTAGCAACGTATTGCTCTAATCCCACCTTAAAAATATCTACACTGTCTTCTAGCTGGTCTATTAATTCCTTAGCTTTATCAAATTCATCTGTATCAATTGCAACTATTAATCTGTCTTTTGCATTTATCATTTTATTCACTCCCTCTTAATAAAGCCCATAAAAAAATCCTTACACCAAAAAGAGGTATAAGGATTGTGTATGCATAATCTAAACAATAAAAAATGAGTAGTATTAGTTTATGTTTATTATCTTTATCAGCCTCTCTGGACTATTTTAAAAGACTTTATTATATTTTATTAAAATTTGTTTAACAAATAAATCAAATAATTCTACAAGCCTCTCTGGACTTTTTCACTAATTATTATGATTTTATTAATTTTAAGTTTATATAATTATTGCACTTATTATATCTTATGTCAACTGTTCTTCAAATATAAAATATTTTTTATTATTTATTTTTTTCTATAATACTAATAAAGTATTCTTTTCTTCTTCCATCTTTTACATTTTTCTTGATATATTCCACTGATATGTTTTTTTCTTTGCAACATATATCAAAATGTCTTAAAGCTGCACCCATACTTATTTTATTTTCATCTTCTATTCCCAGTCTTCTTCTAGGTTCTTTTTCATATAGGTCGAAGCCATATTCCTTTTCTTTGAATATCCAAGGTTGTTTATTCATAATAGAAGGTGCAACTCTTACTCCTTCTAATACATCATTCCACTTAGGATTAAATTCTTTACAAATATCTTTTATTTTTTTTCTATCATAACTTCTTTTGCTTTTTCTAAATAAACTATCATATTCGTCTGGATAGCCAATAGCTAATAGTGAAACCGGATATTCTACTTTACTTTCGTCTATTTCTATATCCTCATCATCTATTTCTTCATCATATTCACTATTTGTTTCATCTAATTGTATAAACTCACGTACATCTTCTTTTTTTAATTTACATTTAAGCCATGTAGATCCTACACCTAAGCAAGTCAATTCTAGGACTAACTCTTCTATAGCAAAACCTATATTTTGTAAGTAATCTTCACCTTTATTTGAAGTTATAAGTATATAATGAGGAGCCCTTACTCCAGATTCTTTACCTATAAAAAAGTGTATTAAATGTCCCCTTTCAATTAAATGGGCTTTAATATTTAAATCGTTATTTAGATAAGTTATATTGCCACATAGACGTTTTATTTCTTCTAATAATGGTTTTTTTATTGTTTTATTTGAATAACCTTTTATTGATTTTCTATAAAAAAGAGCGTCATATAACTCCATCTATAACCTCCTAACTGAATTGTTTTCCCATCATTTATATAAATATATTAAATATAGATGTTATCAATTTCTTAATTTACTATTACTATTTTATTATAAGATTTTTATAGATTTTTTAAAATAAAATATTTAAATTTTGTACATTTTTTATGAAAAATTTGATTATTTTTTTAACTAAATTAAGTTTGTGTATGATTATTTTTAATCTGATTAAAATTATAACATAATGTTATAATATGATTATTACTATATTTTATCAATGGAGGATTAAAATGGATTTTGATAGAAATTTAAAAAAGTATGCTGAATTAGCTATTAAAGTTGGAGTAAATATTCAACCTAATCAAACTTTACTTATTAGAACACCAATTGAATGTGCAGATTTTGTAAGATATGCTGTAGAATGCGCTTATAAAAATGGAGCTAGAAACGTACATGTGGAGTGGTCAGATGAACAATGCTCATTATCTAGATATTTATATGCGCCAGATGAAGTATTTGATGAATTTCCTCATTGGGTTTCTGAACAATATGTTCATATAGCAAAAGAGGGAGGAGCATTCTTAAGTGTATATGCTTCTAATCCAGATTTACTTAAAGATGTAGATCCTAAAAGAGTTGCTGCTTATCAAAAAGCTTCTGGTGTGGCCTTAAAAGAATGGAGATCTTATACATTAACTGATAAATGTAAGTGGAGTATTGTTTCTGTTCCTACTAAACCTTGGGCTCATAAAGTATTCCCTGATTTATCTGAAGATGAAGCTGTAGATAAACTTTGGGATTTAATATTTAAATGCACAAGAGTAGACCAAGAAGATCCTATAGAAGCTTGGCATAAACATAATGAAAATTTAGATAAAAGAACTAAATTCTTAAACGACAATAAATTTAAAACTTTAAGATATAAGTCAGCAAAAACTGATTTAACTATAGGTCTTCCTGAAAATCATATTTGGGAAAGTGGCGCTTCTGTAGATCCTAATGGAGTTAACTTTAATCCAAATATGCCAACAGAAGAAATATTCACTCTACCACATAAATATAAAGTAGATGGTGTAGTACATAGTTCTAAACCATTAGTTTATGGTGGTAATGTAATCGATGATTTCTCTTTAACATTTAAAGATGGTAAAATTATAGAATGTTCTGCTACTAAAGGTGAAGAAACTTTAAAAAATCTTATCGAAACAGATGAGGGTTCTCACTATTTAGGAGAGGTGGCATTAGTTCCTTATAAATCTCCTATATCAGACACTAATGTAGTATTCTACAACACATTATATGACGAAAATGCATCTTGTCATTTAGCTATTGGTTCAGCTTACGCAACTTGTATAAAAGATGGTGCTGATTTACCTAAAGAAGAATATGATAAATATGGTATAAATGACAGTTTAACTCATGTTGACTTTATGATAGGATCTCCTGATTTAGATATAACTGGAGAAACTTATGACGGAGAAACAATACAAATATTTAAAAATGGAAACTGGGCATTTTAAATATTAATAAATATATAGAAAACAAAAAGAGGCTATCAAATAGCCTCTTTTTATGTTGACGAGAAATTTTTAATTTTGTTTAATCTAAAATAGATTAATTAGTAGTCGGTAATTAATCTGTATATACTACATCAAATAACTCTTTTATTTATGTATGAATTATTTAAATGATTAATTTTTCAACTTACTATTATTTAATATTAACATATAAATACAATTTATAATATATTTTTTACTTATTTTAAATCAATAAAATTATAAACTGTTATTATATTTTAACATATTTTTATATTTTATTTCAATTATATTTTATTGCTAAAATTTATTTTAGCTATTTCTATAGCTGACTTAGCATCTTTAGAATAATAATCTGCATTTATTTTTTGTGCATATTCTTTAGTAACTACGGCTCCACCTACAAATACTTTTGCAGCGATATTATTTTCTTTTAATGCTTCTATAGTCTTTTTCATATTTTCAACTGTAGTAGTCATTAAAGCACTAAGACCTATAAGTTCAATTTCTTCTTCCTTAGCCCTTTTTACAACTTCTTCAATTGGAACATCTTTCCCTAAGTCTATAACTTCATATCCATAGTTTTCAAGCATTATTTTTACTATGTTTTTACCTATATCATGAATATCACCTTGAACAGTGGCAACTATTATCTTTCCTTTATTTGATGAAGTATTGTTTTTACTTAATCTTTCTTTTATTATATTTAAAGCAATTTTGACTGTTTCTGCTGATTGTATCATTTGTGGTAAGAATAACTCACCTTTATCATATTTAGCTCCAACCTTATCTAATGCCGGTATTAAAACTTCATCTAATATATAATGCTCATCTTTAGATTCTAAAATTTTAAAAGTTAAATCCTTAGCTTCTTCTTTTAGACCTCTTTCTATGGCATCTTCTAAAGTTAAATTTTCATGGTTTTTGTGTTCTTTTATTTTATTATAATTTGCAACATTTTTGTATTTATCAATATAGTTTAAGCAACCTTTATCCATATTGCTTATTACTTTATACGCATCTATAGATTGTACCATCCCTTTATCTTCTGTATTTATTATTGCTAAATCTAATCCTGAACCTAAAGCTAAATTTAAATAAGTATTATTTAAACCTGATCTATTAGGTACTCCAAAAGATATATTAGAAACACCTAAAATAGTTTTACACCCCAAGTTTTCTTTTACCATTTTTATTGCTTTTATGGTTTCCATAGCTTCATTTTGTTGAGCTGAAACTGTAAGTGATAAACAATCTATAAAAATATCTTTTCTTCTTATACCATAAGATTCTGCTCGTTCAACTATCTTCTTAGCAATTTCAAATCTACCTTGAGCAGTACTTGGTATTCCTTTTTCATCTAAAGTTAACCCTACCACACAAGCCCCATATTTTTTTGCTAAAGGTAGTATGGTTTCTAAAGAACTCTCTTTACCATTTACAGAATTTAATATAGTTCTTCCATTATAGTATCTAAGTCCAGCTTCCAAAGCTTTTACATTAGATGAATCTATTTGAAGAGGTACATCCACAACTTCTTGTATACCTTTTATAACCCTTTTCATTGCTTTTTCTTCATCTATATCAGGAACACCTACATTTACGTTTAATATTTCTGAACCTTCATTACTTTGCTCTAAAGATAAATTTATTACATAATCATTATTTCCACTAGTATATGCATCAATTAATGGTTGTCTACCTGTTGGGTTTAATCTTTCTCCCACTATGGTAGGACCTTGTATATCTACGTATTTTGCAGCAGAACACACAATAGTTGATTCTTTTCTTTTAGGCTCTTTCTTTTGTAACTTATCTATATTATCACAAATTTCTTTAATAAAAGTTTCATTAGTTCCACAACATCCTCCTATAATAGATACCCCTAAATCAACAAATTTTTTCACTCCTTGAAAAAATTCTTCAGCTGTCATTTTATAAATAGTTTCATTATTTTCTATTACTGGTAAACCTGCATTTGCTTGAACTATTACAGGAACATTTGCTAATTCTGTAATTATTTTAACTATTGGTAAAAGTTGCTTTGGCCCAAGAGAACAGTTAACACCAAGTGCATCTACACCCAAACCTTCTATTGTTGCCACCATAGCTTGAGGTAAACATCCAGTAAAACTTCTTCCATTTTCATCAAAAGTCATAGTACATATAACTGGTAGATTTGTATTTTCCTTAGCTGCCAATACTGCTGCCTTAGCTTCATAAAGGTCCATCATAGTTTCTATAATAATTAAATCTGCTCCACTTTTTTCACCTTGAATAGCTTGTCTTTTAAATATTTCATAAGCTCTATCAAAAGATAAAGTTCCCATAGGCTCTAACATTTCGCCAATTGGCCCCATGTCTAGAGCAACAAATCTAGGTTTACTTTTATCACTTTCTTCTATAGCTTGTTTAGCTATTTTAACAGATTTATCTATTATTTCTTCCACTGTATATCCTAATTTTTCTACCTTTAACTCATTACATCCAAATGTATTAGTAGTTAATACATTACTTCCTGCTTCTAAATATTTTTTATGTATTTTTAATAACTTGTCAGGATTTCTAACTCCAAATATTTCTGGATTATCACCAATAGGAAGGCCTTCTCTTTGAAGCATTGTTCCCATTGCACCATCAAATATTAGTAAATTATCTTTTAGATATTCTTTAATTTCCACAGCTATGACCCTCCTTTTTATAATTACAATTATGTTTATTATTACAATTTTCACAACTTCTTTTACTATTCACAGTATTTTTACTTGATACTCCAATTAAAGCTACTACAGATTTTCTCGGTATCATAATCCCACTATTAGTTACTGTTAAACCTATTTCTTTTGGGCTATTTAATATATTATTTATTCCAATGTTATTTTCTATAGATAAATCCCCATATCCAGGACTATATCTATAAGTAATATATTTATCTTCTTTCAATAATTTCTTAGCTATATGATCTTGTACTATATCACAGACTTCCTCTATGGCAGTTGTAGCACAAGAATCTATAATAATACCCTTTGTTAAATCTATGTATGTTAGTCTTCTTATTTCTTTTTCCATTTCTAATCCTAATGTTGCCGACATTAATATACACTCATCACATTCTAGTAATAAATTATATAAATCATCACTTTTTAAAGTGAGATTGACACCATCTAAAATTATTTGATTCTTTTCATTAGGCAAATTTACTTTTTTTATTGGATATGTTCTTAATACAAATCTTGGGTTTATTATTGATTTTGTTTCCTCTATACTTTGTTCTATAACCTTTAATAAATTATCACTTATATTTTGATTTTTATATTGCAAATATCTTAAAACTTCTTTTTTATCTATTTCAATTAAATCCTTAATATTATCTATCATTCTATTCTCCATAAATATTTAAAGAGAAACCTTCCTCTAATGCTTTCTTTGCATATTCTTTAGCTCCGAATAAAGATAAATCTCTATAATTTCCACATTCTACAGCAGATGCTGCTATCATTTCTTTACAATCTATAACTTTTTGTAGTGATTTTTCCAATCCTAATTTAACGTCCTCTGGGTTAACATCTCCCCACATTATTAAATAGAATCCAGTTCTACATCCCATAGGCGATAAATCTATTATATTTTCTAATTCTTCTCTTAAATATGTAGCTAATAAATGTTCTAATCCATGTATAGCTGCTGTTCCAAAAGATTCTACGTTAGGCTGTAAAAATCTTAAATCAAACTTACTAACCTTATCACCCTTTTTTCCATCTAGCACACAACATTTTCTTACATAAGGTGCTTTTACTTTATTATGATCCAATTTAAAACTTTCTACTTTTTCCATGCCCCAAACTCCTTATATTGAATTTTTAATATATTATTCTAAAATAGAATTAATATTATTATAGTCTCAATTATTTCTTTTTTCTAT
>CAMBXR010000027.1 GCA_945871955.1 uncultured Clostridium sp.
CTAACATTTCTTTTTTGTTTTTTTGTTCAAGTTCTAATTCTAATTCTACAGATCTGTCAAAGTGATCTTCTATACTTTTTTTATTTCTTCCTGTTACTATTAGAATTTCTTCTATTCCTGATGCTATGGCTTCTTCTATTATGTATTGTAGTGTTGGTTTGTCTACTATTGGTAGCATCTCTTTTGCTTGCGCTTTTGTTGCAGGTAAAAATCTTGTCCCCAGTCCTGCTGCTGGTATTATCGCTTTTCTTACTGTTTGACTCATTTATCTTCTCCCACACGATTTATTATACTAACTCTAATTCTTCTACTCTATATCCATTAGGATTATTACTTTGCCATCTCCATGCATCTTGGCACATTTCTTCAATACCAAACTTAGCTTCCCATCCAAGCTCTTCGTTGGCCTTTTTAGGATTTGCATAACACATGGCAACATCTCCTGGTCTTCTGTCTACTATTTTATAAGCAACTTCCCTACCACTTGCTTTACTAAAGGCATTTACCATATCAAGAACGCTATAACCATTTCCTGTACCTAAGTTATAAGTAACAAGACCTGGCAAACTTTCTAATTTATCTAATGCTTTTAAATGTCCATTTGCTAAGTCTACAACATGTATGTAATCCCTAACTCCAGTTCCATCATGAGTGTTGTAGTCATCACCAAATACACTAAGTTGCTCCAGTTTTCCAACAGCCACTTGAGAAACATAAGGCATTAAGTTGTTTGGTATATCATTAGGGTCCTCTCCTATTAATCCACTTTCATGAGCTCCCACTGGATTAAAGTATCTAAGAATTGCCACATTTAGCTCTTTATCAGCTTTGCACATATCTCTTAGCATATCTTCTATCATAAGTTTAGTCGCTCCATAAGGATTTGTTGTACTAAGTGGGAAATCCTCAGTGATTGGGCAAGTATGTGGATCTCCATATACTGTTGCCGATGAAGAGAATACAAACTTCTTCACATTGTATTTTTTCATTAAAGTTAAAACTGTTAATGTATTTCCTAAATTATTTCTATAATACTCTAAAGGTTTTGCCACAGACTCTCCCACAGCCTTATATGCAGCAAAATGTATTACTGAATCTATGTCGTTTTCTTTGAATACTACTTCTAATGCTTTTTCATCAGTAGTATCTAATTCATAAAATTTAAAATCTCTCTTTGTTATTTCTCTTATTCTATCAAGAACTATAGGACAGCTATTTGAAAAATTATCAACTATAACTACGTCTTTCCCTTCATTTAATAACTCCACCACTGTGTGGCTTCCTATATATCCTGCTCCTCCAGTTACCAAAACTGCCATTTTCTCATTCTCCTTCAAACAATCTATATTTCCATTATCTTTTTATTTTTTCTTTTTTTATATATATAAAATACCATTGCTACTAAAACTAATAGTGCAGATGCTATTATCATCTCAATAGAACCTTCTGATATATGCAGAGATACACCAAGCATTATTGCACCTGCTATGGCATTTCCTATAAATACTCCAAATAAGGCATCTTTTATTCTCATTTTAAAAATAGAAGCCAGAGCAGCCCCACTCCATGATCCTGTAGTTGGAAGTGGTACTCCTACAAATACTATAAGTCCTAAAATACTAGCTGCTTTTAGCTTCTTTGCACGACTTTCTATTTTTGCATCTACCCATCTTATTACTATGTTGAAATACTTTCTATGTCTTAAATAATCTATAACTTGTCTAAAAACAAGTACTACAGGTATAGATACTATGGATGAACCAATTAAGCAACTTAGATATACATATATGGGATTTAAATCCATAGCTATTCCTAATGGTATAGCTCCTCTAAGTTCTATAACTGGTACCATAGAAATTAATATTAATTTTATATATTCCATCAATAAAATACCTCTTCATCATAATTTATAATGTCTATTCTACTTAAAAGGCATAATCCTTAGGTATGTTTTAATACTCTAATAATTTAATTCTATTTTACTATTATCATTTAAATAAACATTATCTTCAAATGCTATATCATCAAATATAAACTGCTTAAGTACAACTGTAGAATTTTTATCATATAACCAAACCCAACCAGCATCTTTATAAGTTCCACCTTTTGAGTGAATTTCATCTATAATAGGGAATTGAGCTTGTTTTATTTCAACACCTTTAGATACAATATCATAAGCATTGTAAGCTAAATTTAAAATTTGTACAAATCCCATATTAGTACTTACACATGGAAGTAATGTTTTAATCATATCTGGATATTCTGCTTTAGGCATACTCATAAACTTTGATGCCACACCTAGAATAACTTTTCTTTGTCTTCCATCTCTATAAATAGCATTGTCTATATCTCTAATACGACAATATGATATGGCTTGTTCTCCAGTTAAAGTATGTACAGTTGATGTAGTATCTGATATTTGTAGTGCTTCAATTTCTTTTTGAGTCATTTCTACATCAACGCCACCAATAGTATTTATAACATCTACCAATCCATCGAAGTCAACTTGCACGAATTTATCTATATCTATTCCAAATTCATTTTTTATAGTTTTAAATAATAGCTGATCTTTTCCCCAGAAATAAGAAGCGTTTAATTTTCCTTTTCCTTGTCCAGGTATGTCTACATATGTATCACGTGCTAGAGATGTTACTTTTATACTTTGATGGGTATTGTCTAGAGTTAATATCATCATACAGTCAGATCTGTAGGCTGATTCATTTTCTCTACCATCTGTCCCAAGTAGTAGTATATTCGTTATTCCTGCTTCAGGATTTTCCTCTGTACCTGTATTTATTTTTGTTATCTTAAAGTATAGGTATCCACCTACTGAAAGAGGTAGTATTATTAATACAAGTAGTAGAGAAATAACTATTTTCTTTGTTTTTGTCATTTTCTTCCCCCTAATTAATCTTCTTGAATTTTTATAATAAATCTTGCTTATAATCTTCAAAATATTAACTTATTTTATATCTTAATATTTTCATTTACCATAACCTTTTAATATAATTAAGCTAATTTCTGGTCTATTATTAATACGAGGTATCTTAGAAGAAGTTCCTAAACCACTTGATATTATAATATCATGACCATTTATATTATACTTTCCATAATCAAATTTAGGAAAATATCCTTGTCCTGGAGCAAATAGTCCTCCTATAAAAGGAATCCTAATTAAACCTCCATGGTAGTGTCCTCCTATCACAATGTCTGGATTTATTATTTTAAAACCATCCCATAATACATAGCTATCTGGTATATGAGATAATAAAACTTTAAAATTATTAGTATCATTGAATTCTTGTGCAAATAAATAGTTTGATTTTTCTTTAATACTTGATATAAGATATTCGTATATTCCCCCTATTCTGATATGATTTCCATTTACAATAATATCTTTATAATTAGATTCTAATACTACAGCTCCTGATGACTCTATATTTTTTATAAGATCATTTATGTTTTTATTTGCATATTCGTGATTTCCTAGGGAAAAGTATACTTGACATATATTACTTAGTTCTTTGATTAGTAATATCAATTCATCAAAATTTGATGTATCTGAATTTATCATATCTCCTGTAATAGTAATTATATCTGGGTTTTGTTCTTTAATTTTTCTTATTAGCTTTTTATTGTTTTCTCCAAATGTTTTACAATGTAGATCTGTTAATTGAACTATTTTAACTTCATTTTCTATGTTCTTTGATTGCACTTCATATCTTCTTATTAACAGGATATTTTGAGATATATTTATGTCTATAAAAATACATAATATGAGTAATACTAATATAGTAAGTATTATTTTTTTCATAAATCACCTCTAGTAAACCTATTATATTAACTTATTTATATTCTTGTATAGCTTTATATAAATACTCCACATTTTAACTTTAAGTATAGATATAGACAATTCTATATCTATACTTAATTTATTCAATATTTATAATTATTCAACTGTAACTGATTTAGCTAAGTTTCTTGGCTTATCCACGTCTAATCCTCTTATTATTTGATGTATGATAAGCAAGTAGTTGCATTGGTACAACTACTGTTATACTAACAAATATATCGTCAACTTTTGGTATATAACTCCACCATAATTAAACATCTATAAATCTACATTATATTTCTCATAATCAATAAAATTTAATAATCTTATCAAACTTGTTTCTATTACCCCAATACCTAAGTTAAATGTATAAATTAAAATATCTTTTTTCATAACTAAATACTATATATTTTCTCTTAATATTTATTTTTTTATTTTTATACTTGGTAGCATTTTATACTCTTCTGAATTGGTATATTTTTTAGCATCTTTAATTCCCTTTTTAAATGTTATATATATTTCTTTATCATTATAATTTCGTATAAATTTATATAATAAATTGCTTAAATACCAATAATTAAAGCATATTTTATCTAATATTTTATAAAATATATTTTTATCAAGATTATATATAAACCTATGCCAAAACACATAATGATTGAATGCCTTTGAATAAAAATATTCTAATTTTAGTCCTTGAGTAGATGTTTTTGCATCTTCATGACAATATATAGCATCTGTAACAACTAATGTTTTATATCCCATTTTATATAATTTATAAAACATTATTTGATCTTCTATCGCAGCATATCCAAATTTATCTAACCATAACTCGCTTTTAAAGTCTAAGTCTATCATAACTTCTCTTTTTATGAAAAAATTCGTTCCTGCTGCTGATTGTGCTTCATAGTATCTATCACATGATTCTAAGTTAATTCTATTATAAGACCAGCCAGAAGATTTTAATATTGTTGTATATTTATCCTTATTAAATAATGTAGGCATTGCACCACCTAAAATCATCGATATAATACTTCTTATTCCTTTTTGAGGGAAAAATTCTAATAATGGTCCAACACTAGCTTGTGCTTTCCCCTCTTTAATTGGCTTATATAATTTTTCAATATAATCACTATCAAAACTTATATCATCATCACAAAATAATATATACTCACAACTTGTCTCATATAATCCATGAAGTCGCTGAGATACCATACCTTTTTTTGAATATGTAAACTTTTCATACCCTAAACGCTCTTTTGGACAATCATATCCTTGTGGTAAAACAACTATAACTTCTTTAGGTTGTGGTTCAAGATTCCTTATACTATTAAGTAATTTTTTATATTTTTCATTAGCCTTTCCAAGAGTTCTTATTACTACTGCATAATCAATTTGACTCACTAAATAACCTCCCTTAAATATAATTACGTTCTGTTAACTTATTTATTCTAATTAACAGAACCCTAATTTTAAGTATAGATATAAAAGGCATCACATTATTGTGATACCCTTTTATATTATTCAACTGTAACTGATTTAGCTAAGTTTCTTGGCTTATCCACGTCTAATCCTCTTATATTCGATGCATGATAAGCAAGTAACTGCATTGGTACAACAGCTGTTATACTAGCAAACATATCGTCAACTTGTGGTATATAAATTACTCTATCAGCTGATTTTTCCACTTCTGTATTTCCTTCTTGAGTTATAGCTATAACTCTAGCACCTCTCGCTCTAACTTCTTGCATATTTGAAACCATTTTTTCAAATAATTGGCTTTGAGTAGCTATGGCAACTACTGGAGTTCCTTTGTCTATTAAAGCTATACTTCCGTGTTTTAATTCACCTGCTGCGAAAGCTTCAGCATGAACATAAGATATCTCTTTTATTTTTAAAGCACCTTCCATAGCTAAAGAGTAGTCCACTCCTCTTCCTAAGTAGAAAATATCATTTGCTTCTTTTATTTCTTCTGCTATTTGTCCAACTAACTCATTGCACTCTAATACTTTTTCTACTTGAGCTGGTATTTTTCTTAACTCTTCTATTGCAGCAAAGTATTCTTCATCACTTATGCTTCCTTTTGTCATTGCTAAGTTTAAAGCTATCATGTAGAATGCAGTTAATTGAGTAGTGTAAGCTTTTGTTGATGCAACTGCTATTTCTGGACCTGCCCATGTATAGAATATATCATCAGATTCTCTAGCTATAGATGAACCAACAACGTTAGTTATTGATAATACTCTAGCACCTTTAGCTTTTGCATCCCTAAGTGCTGCTAAAGTATCAGCAGTTTCTCCTGATTGACTTACTATTATTATTAAAGTATTTTCATCTACAAATGGATCTGAGTATCTAAACTCTGATGCTATATCAGCTATTACTGGTATTTTTGCAAATTTTTCTATAGCATATTTACCAACAAGTCCTGCATGATAAGCAGTACCACATGCAACTATATAAACTTTGTTTATTTTGTCTAAATCTTCTTTAGTTATTTTTATATCATCTAATTTGATTCTTCCATTTTCATCTAATCTTCTCATTAATGTATCTTCAACACCCTTTGGTTGTTCATACATTTCTTTTGTCATAAAACAGTCATATCCACCTTTTGATGCAGCTTCTATATCCCAGTTTATTTCATTTATTTTTTTCTCAACTACATTTTTATTTTCATCTAATATAGTTACTTTTGCTCCTTGCATATGTACATATTCGTCATTTTCTAAGAATATTACATCTCTAGTGTATTTTAGTATGGCAGGTATATCAGATGCTATGAAGTTTTCATCTTCTCCCACACCTACTATTAGAGGACTGTCTTTTCTTACTGCTACTAATTCATTATTGTTATCTTTACAAACAACACCTAAAGCATAAGCTCCTCTTAATTTTTCTGTAGCTTTGTAAACAGCTTCTAATAAATTTCCTTCATAGAACTTGTCCACTAAATGAGCCACAACTTCTGTATCTGTTTGAGATAAGAATACATATCCTTCAGATTGTAATTCTTCTCTTAATTCTAAGTAGTTTTCTATTATTCCGTTATGTACTACTGCTATTGTTTTTTCTTTGTTGAAATGAGGATGTGAGTTCACATCTGATGGTTCTCCGTGAGTTGCCCATCTAGTATGTCCTATTCCTAAGCCTCCGTTTATTGGATTAGCAGTTAAATCATCTGCTAATACTTGTAATCTTCCTTTAAATTTTCTTACTGATAATTCTTCTCCTATATTTACAGCAACTCCTGCTGAGTCGTATCCTCTGTATTCTAATTTAGAAAGTCCTTCTACTAAAACTTCTGTCGCTTGTCTATTTCCTAAATATCCAACTATTCCGCACATATTCGTCCAAATCTCCTTTTAAAGGTTAATTTTCATTAATAAAATTTATAATTACTTTTAATCCTTTTAAACTATTTCTCATATCTATTTATACTCTCTATAACTTTATCTATATCAAACTTACTCATTTCAGGATATATAGGTAAACTTAATATTTCATCTGCTATACTTTCAGCTATAGGCAATCTTCCTATCATATCACTATATTCTTTATATGCTTCTTGTTTATGTATTGGAACCGGATAATGAATCATTGTACTTATTCCTTGTTCCTCTAAATATTTTTGTAAATCTTCTCTGTTATTAGTTCTTATGATAAATTGATGCCATACAGGATTTATATCTTTATGTACATAAGGTAATATTATATTTTTATTGTTGATTTTATTTAAATAATTACTAGCTACTTCTTTTCTATAAGCATTCCACTCATCTAAATATCTCAATTTAACTCTTAATACAGCTGCTTGCATCTCATCTAATCTAGAATTAAACCCCTTGTACTCATTAAAGTATTTTTTATTAGAACCATAATTTCTCAAAGTTCTTATTTTATTTGCTAAATCTTCATCATTTGTAGTTATGGCTCCTGCATCTCCTAATGCACCTAAATTCTTACCTGGATAAAAACTTATTCCTGCTGCATCTCCTAAGCTTCCAGTTTTCTTTCCTTTATAAGTTGCCCCTTGAGATTGAGCATTATCTTCTATAACTTTTAAGTTATATTTTCTTGCTATTTCATTAATAGGATCCATATCACAAGGTTGTCCGTATAAATGTACTGCCATTATTGCCTTTGTCTTATCTGTTATTGCACTTTCTATAAGAGTTGGATCTATGTTATAAGTTCTGTTATCAGGTTCAACAAAAATAGGAGTAGCACCTGCATAACTTACAGCTAATGCAGTAGCTATATAAGTATTAGATGGTACTATTACTTCATCTCCCTCTCCAATTCCATATCCTCTTAATATTAAGTGCAATGCTTCTAATCCATTGCCCACACCTATACAGTACTTTGTTCCACAATACGTTGCAAATTCTTCTTCAAATTTTTCCACTTCTTTTCCAAGTATATACCAATTAGAATCATATACTCTTTCTATAGCTTGCATTATTTCATTTTTTATTTTATCGTGCATAGGTCTCATATCTAAAAACTTAACCATTTAAATACTCCTTTTTCTATATATTAATTTTATAACTTTAATTTTAAAGTAAATTTTGATGTATCCATACATCCCATATCAACTTTAAACTGTGCTAAATTTATATTCCAATTTCCATTTTCACTTGACGGACCTATATCTAAGTATCTCATTCCTTTATTCTTATAGTATTCACAAAGCTTTACGGATAATAAAGACATTGGTCTCTGACTACTATATTTATCAATGTGACCCCAATATATAACTTGACATACATTATCATTTACTTTGTATACCATTGCTGAAGCTATTTTATTTCCTTCTCTATTTTCTATAACAAAAAATTCAATATTTGCTGAGCTATTAAACTGTAAAATATCTCTTACTTGTTCTCTACTCATTCTTAATGGATATCCTTTTTCTTTTCTATTTATTTCTATAACTTCAAATGCATCTTCAAATTTATTATTTTCTACTTTATAAAACTTCAAATTTTCTTTTATGGTCCTTTTATAATTTTTTCTTTGTGCATGAGGTAGTTTACTAACAAAACTCTCTTGATTTTCAAAATCCATTAAATCAAAATAATGATTTACATTAATATAATCTATTTTAAAACCATTGTTTATCATAACCAAAAACTGAGTTTCAATTTCTCTATTGTATATTAACGGAGGTAATGATACATTTATTTCTTTTATGTCATTTTCTTTGCATATTTTTTTCATTCCATTTATTATATTGTTGAAATCATTATATGATAGCTTTTGTAATATATTTATCTGTGAAAACGGAGACGAGTACGGCATAAATGCTTGATTACCTCTTATACCTATATAATAAACACCTATTATTCTACCTTTTTTTACATTAATAACCCTATACAATTGTTCACAATTTTTTTCATGATATTCATGAAATTCTAAAGTTTCAAAAAATATTTTATTGACTATATATTGCTCATAATCATAAATACAAAATTCTTTTTTAAATTCATTTTCTACTATATCATATATTATAGTTTTCATATTCAATTTAACCTTCCTTACTACACAATATATTCATATCCATTATTACTATATCTTCATCTATAGATTTCTCTTTAAACCCTTTAGACTTATATAATCTTGTCGCTCTTTTATTATCCTTTTTTACCTTCAACCATAATTTTTCAATTCCATAATTTTTTGCAATTTCAATTATATTATCTATAACAATATTCCCTATTTTTCTTCCCCAATATTTCTTCTCACCTATATAACCCCAATATTCTGCAGAATTTTCAGTTATATTTTTTAATCCTACTGCCCCAATTTTTTTACCATTGTACTTTATACCAAAAATAATGTAATCAGACTTATTTTTTAATGTTGAAAACCAATTTAATTGCTCTTTTCTTGTTATATCAGGTGCCATAGTTAATGATTTAATTTCTTTATCATTTAACCACTTCCACGATAAATCTAAATATTCTCTATCATACTCAACTAATTCAACTATATCTTTGGATGTAATTTCAACTTTACTACTCATTTCTAAAAAATCATCATAGCTCCTTATATAATCACTTTCATCGTATAATTCTGAAGCTAGTACCATTAATACTGTATTTTCAGAATAATCATATATTTCTCTCCATATCGCATTACTCATATAAAGCCCTTTACTCGGATTATCTAATGAATATACTTTTTCGTTTTTACCATCAAAACATTTTACCTTTAGACTTCCACTAGTACACACAAGTACTTGCTCTAAATTTTTATGAGCATGGAATCCTCTTTGAGCATCAGTTGGTACTCCATAAGTATAATAAACTCTTTTTACGCTAAATGGTATGTTTTTATTTTCTTCTAATGATACAAGATAACCTCTTTGTTCATCTCCAATAGAATTAAAATCTATTATATAACAATTCTTCATAACCTAGCTCCTTATCTATTAGAGTACATTTGTTCATAATATTTTTGATAATCACCACTTGTAACATCTTGAACCCACTCTTGATTTTCTAAATACCATTTTATAGTTTTTACTATTCCATCCTCAAACTTAGTTTCTGGATACCACCCTAAATCATTAGTTATCTTCGTTGGATCAATTGCATATCTTCTGTCATGACCCTTTCTATCAGTAACATAATTTATTAAATCATAATTTATATTTTCAAAATCAGTGTCTAGTACTTTCTTATATTCATCATTTTCATTCATTAATTTATTAATTGTATCTATAACAATCTTTACTATTTCTATATTCTGTTTTTCATTATGTCCACCAACATTATAAACTTCACCTAATTTTCCATCATTTATAACTACATCTATGGCTTTACAATGATCTTCTACATATAGCCAATCCCTTACATTTTTTCCATCTCCATATACAGGTAGTTTATCTCCATTTAATATATTTTTTATTATTAATGGTATAAGTTTCTCTGGAAAATGATATGGACCATAGTTATTAGAACATCTTGTTATATTAGCTGGAAACTTATATGTTTCCATGTAAGCTTGTACAATCATATCTGCACTTGCCTTTGATGCAGAATATGGAGACCTTGGATCTAATGGTGTTTTTTCTGTAAAATATCCTGTATCACCTAATGATCCGTATACTTCATCTGTTGATACTTGTAAATATTTTACTCCTTCTTTATATTTATCTTCACTTATTTGCCAATAATTTCTACTTATATCTAATAAATTTTGAGTACCTATAATATTAGTTTCTAAAAATAACTTTGGATTTTCAATTGATCTGTCTACATGAGACTCTGCTGCAAAATTTACAACATAATCTATATCATAATTTACAAATATATTTTCTACTAGATCCCTATTAGCTATATCTCCTTTAACAAATACTATATCACCTATATTTTCTTCTAATGTTTTTAAGTTGCCCGCATAAGTTAATTTATCTAAAACTATTAATTTTATATTTTTTCCGTATTTGTTGAGCATATACTTTACAAAATTAGATCCTATGAATCCTGCTCCACCCGTTACTAAATAAGTTTTCATAATTTAATTCTCCCTACTATCTTGCTATCTTAAGTAAATACTTCCCATAATCTGTCTTTATTAATGGTTGTGCTAATTCAATTACTTTTTCTTTATTTATAAATCCTCTTCTATATGCAATTTCTTCTATACAAGCAACATATAAACCTTGCCTATTCTGTATAGCTTCAACAAAATTACACGCTTCCAATAAAGCTTTATGAGTTCCAGTATCTAACCATGCCATACCTCTTCCCATAATCTCTACTTTTAAATTTCCTCTTTTTAAATATTCATTATTTATACAAGTAATTTCTTTTTCTCCCCTTGCTGAAGGCTTTATATTTTTAGCTATTTCTACTACATTATTGTCGTAGAAATATAGCCCTGGAACAGCATAATCAGATTTAGGTTGTGATGGCTTTTCTTCTATAGAAATTACATTTCCATCTTTATCAAACTCAACTACCCCAAACTCTTCTGGATTATCTACATAATATCCAAAAATAGTAGCGCCTTCTTTTCTATCTTTTGCTCTTTTAACAATTTCAGTTAACCCCTGACCATAAAATATATTATCCCCTAATACAAGTGCTACACTATCATTACCTATAAAGTCTTCTCCTATTATAAATGCTTCTGCTAATCCTTTTGGTTCTTTTTGTACTTTGTATTCAATATTTAATCCTATATGGCTACCATCACCTAATAACTCTTTAAATAAACTAATATCTCTTGGTGTTGATATGATAAGTATATCTCTTATTTCAGCAAGCATTAAAACTGATAGTGGATAATATATCATAGGTTTATCATATACTGGTAACGCTTGTTTTGATACTGATTTAGTTATAGGATATAATCTAGTTCCCGAACCACCAGCTAAAATTATTCCTTTCATTTTCAATCTCCTTTATTGTCTAATTTAAGCAGATAGTTTTAATACTTTGCTTAATTTATCTTTTATTTTAAATCTATTTAATAAATATTTAAATTCCTTTGTATTTCTAAATACTAATACTATCAATATATTCGGAATTATTAAACATATAAAACACTTTATAATAAATGCTATAAATACATTGTTTATAGAAAATACATTTGCAGCATTATATGTTATAAAAGCTAATAATCCACTTGATATAGTATATTTAATATGCTTTATATAATATTGTTTAGATGACATATTAAAAACATATTTATATACATTCCATGGCAATACATATACTGTTAGAAATGTACTTATTGATGTTCCTAAAAATATACCATACATACCTAATTTCATAGTTTTTGCTAATACTACTGATGCTACTAAATTTAACAACCCTTCCACAAGTGCCCAATACTTAAAAAATGGATATGGACTATATAGTCCAGCACTATTTCTTACAAGTTCTATTGCTTGTGTCATACTTCTTGAATAGAAGTTAAATACGATTATACACACTACAAATATAGGAAATAACATTTCTTTTCCTAACCATATTTCTATAAATGGATTTAATAATGTTACTAAAGATATAGCACAGAATGTAGTTATCCAAAAATTAATGAAGTATAATACATTAAATATTGAATGAGCTTCTTCTATAGATTTCTCAACTAAAAAATTTCCAAAACTAGCTTTTATCCCTCCGAATACTTGTCCTATTAATCCATTTATAGTACTTATAAGTAGGTTATAATTTGAGTACAATCCTACTACACTTACTCCTGCAAATGTTGAAAGTAATAAATTATCTGTTCCAAATACACAATAAACCGCTATATTTACTACAAATAAAGCTTTTGCATTTTTTATTATTTCATCTTTAATTTCTTTATCTAAAGGTTCTTTTAACTTTCCTTTTAGATATGGGTATTGCTTGTTTGTCATAAAGTATATAATTAAATTTTGTATAAATGCTAATGCTAATTTAATCAGTAAGTATAATATGTAATTTTTTGTATATACTATAATTAATATTTGAAGTAATGTTAAACTTACTGAAAATACAGTTGATAATTTGTTTATAACATAACTCTTTTGATCTGCTGATAGTATGTTTCTTCTATATGCTAAAAAATATGATATTACTGAATCAGCTACAAATATAAGATATACTGTATTCACATATGCCATTGATATATCAGTTTGGGTAATTTTATTTACAAATGGCATTATACCTATACCTAATACTAGTACAGTTACACCTATAAATTTATATAGTTTTGAATATAAATCCATTATTGCTTTAATTTGATTCGTATCTTGTTTTGCTAGTGGTTTATATAAACTATAATATATAGCTCCTCCAAATCCTAATTCAACTAAGCTTAGCATAGATAATATACTAGTTAGCATTCCATTTATACCTAGTATTTCAACTCCTATATTATCTATAAATATTTTTCTAGAAAAAAAACCCAAAAATATTGTTATTATTTGTAGTGATATTCCACTTAATATATTTTTTATCGAGTTATTAGTTCTCATTTTGGTTATTCCTCTTTAATTTTAATAAAATTTTATTTATTTGATTTATACATACTATATCTATATTTTTAAATATAAATAACACTTTATCTACCATTTTATACTCTTTAAATTTATATGTCCTTACAAAAACATAATTAATGTTTTTGTGCAATCTACTACCTAATTCTTTTCTATATGGCAATATTTCTTTTTCTATACATTTTATATAATCTTGTACGAATAATGGATTGGGTTCATTTGATGTACTAACTCCCGTCCCAACTCTATATTTAACAGATACAATATCTAGATAATCAAATCTTACTCCTTTTCTAGTCAGTCTAAGCCATGTATTCCAATCTTCTATTAGTATATAGTCTTCATCAAACTCACCATATTTATCGAATAAATATTTTTTAAACATAACTCCTGGTGCTTGTATATAACAATATTGTGCTAATTTCTTAAAAAACACTTTAGATTCTTTTCCTAAAGTCAGGTTCTTTTTATTACGCTCTATTTTTTGTTTAGCATCATCTAACTCATTCATTTTGCTATCACACCATAATATATTAGTCATAAGTATGATACTGTTATTTTTATACATGTATTCTACCATTTTTGATATTATATCTTTTGAGTAAAATTCGTCATCTGCTGCTATAAATTTTATATATTCACCCTTACATAAGGATATAGCTTTATTAGCATTTTTTACTGTACCTAAATTTTTTTCATTACTATATATAATAATATTTTTTATATTTCCTAAATTTTTTTTATTAATATAATCTTTGTATATTTCACTGTCAAAGTTTTCACTTCCATCATCTCCTATAATTAATTCTATGTTTTTGTAATCTTGAATTAATATCGAATCAAGAGTGTTTTTTATATATTGTAAGTTTTTGTAAGACAGTACTACTATGCTCACCAATTGTTCTTCCATAATTTCACTCCAATATTTTTAAATTTAACTATTAACAAAACTATCTATAAATTAACATTTAATTAATATGTAGTATACTAATCATATTAATATAGTTTTTTATATCTCTATTATTTCTATATACTTTAATATATTACTATTTTATTGATAATAAGTTTTTTTCTTCTATCATCTTTATACTATATAACATAACCACCTTTTCTATCTATTCTTTTTATCATATTTTCTTTCATACTCATTTGAAATATTTTTATATAATGTGTAACTTTCATCAAATATATTATTTTCACTCATATCACTGTAACTCTTTGTGCTAAGGTTACATCATTTCCTATCTGAATATGCCAATAGTGAGAATAATTTATTATACACTGTTTCTGTATTGCACAATTATGTCCTATTTTTAATCCTCTTTTTTTAATTCATCTATGTTCATACTTGTATTAATATATCATCTTGAATCAGACAATAATTTAATAAACATAATTAATTTTTTTATTTTTCTAATCATATTTACTTAAATCTTCTGTTATAATAATATATATTAATTTCATTAACTATTTTTTATATTAATGGTTTCAAACCTTAAATATATATTTATTGGTTCTATAACTCTTATAAAAATAAAAACTAAAAATATTTCTAACTAATTATATTATGTATACTTTGCATAACATTAACATTATCAAAAACTTTAGCTTTTTCTTTAGATTTAAGTTCTAAATCGCATTTAATTTTAGTATTTATTAAAACTTCATATATTGCCTTTGTCAGAGCATTTAAATCATTAACATCAACTAACTCACTATACAACATATCCCCCAGTAACTCTGTTGCACCTCCATTATCTGTAGAAACTATTGCTTTTCCTAGAACAATAGACTCTGCTATAACTAATGAAAATCCTTCAAACTCAGATGCCATTACAAATAAATCTGCTTTTTTTATATATGGATATGGATTTTTCTTATAACCTAAAAAGTGTACACTTTCTTTTACATTAAGTTTTTCTGTTAACGAAACTAAATTATCATACTCTTCTCCAATACCAAGTATAATCAAATCATGCTCTATTCCTTTATCTATAATATTTTTGTGTGCCCTAATAATTAAATCCATTCTTTTAATTTTAGTAAGCCTTCCTACAGAAATTATTGTCGGCTTATTAAAATTAAATTTAATAGGCTCATTTGATAAATTCTTTATCTCATCAATTTCAATTAGGTTATAGATAACCTGTACATTTTTATTTAAATCTTTATATATATTATTAAATGCTCTTTTTGATGAATTCGATACACATACAATTTCATCAAATCTTTCATATATATTTTTATATAATTCATTAATCTCTTGTGGTCTACGCTTTTTTAAATCTGTATGAACCCATGCAATCTTCCTACTACGTTTATTTAAACTTTGAGATACAAATCTTGTAGGTTCACCTTCTATAAAAGCTATTTCTACATCATTTTTCATTCCTATACATATAAAATGTACAAGCCAATAAAAATATTTCATAATTCTATATTTTAATATATTCCAAATTCTTGAACTTATATATCCCTTAATTTCTATATTGGGATATAGATATTTTAATTTAACATTTTTATTTAAATTTTCAAATCGTACACCTTTATTTTCAAGTAAAAATAACGTTACATTATACTTTTCATAATCAAGTCGATTTAATATATCTATTAGAACTTTCTCCGCTCCACCTTCCCCTAGTGTATTATTTACAAATACTATATTTTTTTTCATAAATTGATATCCTGCCTCATTTATTATTTTTTCAACCTTAAGTAACTATTCTATACTATGCATTATATTTATATATATAATATAGAGTATTACTACTATTTTAATAAATATAAATTTTATAATTATAGTTCGAATTCACTTTTATCTCCTAAAATACTATCAAATGCCTCTATTATTCTATCTCTTGTTTTTTCAAAGTTACTAATAGTTTCGGTGTCATTTATACAAATCATTTTATATTTTTTATTCATAATTGCATCTAATAACTCTTCCTCACTTCCATCTTGAAGAAAAAATTCCTTACTATATTTATATATATTAGTTGGTTCAAAATCACCTTTCATAATTGTCCAGTATCTAAAAATATACTGTGTAATATCTGATGGATCTCTAAACTTATGGGATGTAACTTCCCACAAACGTTCCTCATAACATCTCCAAACTTCTTCCATAGTTGACTTTTTCAATGAAGATGGTACATGTGTAGCAAGAAGCCCTGAAATATTATTATATCTATACATTAAAATATTATTTAATAATGACTTTCCATAACATGGAGAAAACCACTTAAAAAAATTATTTTTTATACATTGCTTCTTAGAAAAACTACTATTTATTAGACCTGTCATTGACAATAACATGTGTGAGAATGAATCATTATTTTCAGTATTTGTAATTGGATATAATACTGCCATTTCACGCGGTCTATCTTCAACAAAAAAATCACGTTCCGTCATATGATTAATAACAAACATGTCGTCATTAAAATAAACAAATTTTTCACTAAGCCCAGGTATTCTATGAAAGTTTATCTCAATAGGGTTGGCTTGAAATACTGGAAGGTATTTTTTAGGAATATAATCCTCATGTTTAATAACTTTAATCTTAGGGTGGTCTACATTCAACCATTCAGGTACATGCCCATAAGTGACAAAATATATATTATTAACCCAAGGGGTAAACTTTTCTACACCTCTAAACCAATATCTTAGATTACCCCAATCCCTAAATCTTGACTCATTATTTCCATCAATAAAAGCATTTGTATTATTTTTTTTCCAATGATAGTTTTTATCTTCTCTCCAATGTGGATCATTTCCATCAACCCACGGTATTACAAAATCAATTTTATCCATAGATGACCTCCATAAAAACTTTTTATAATTTAAAATATCAAGTATAAAAGTTTTGTTTTCCAGTAAATTTCATTGCTTAATAAAGAATAAATCGCATATTTTTTAATAAATTTTTTCATATTTTTTAAGTGTTTTATTGACTCTTTTCTTTGCTCTAAATCTAACATATTTAATTTCTGTTTTGCTTCATTATACTTCAAAAGACAAACATCCATCAAAAACGCAAGGCTATGTGATTTTATTTCTGGATATAATGAAGTTGAATCTATATGCATTTTTTCATGAGCATTAAATGATGCAGCTAAATCTTTAATTTTTAGCCCACCATGAGTTGCACTTCCATTACGAACAAGATTTTTATATAAAGGTTGATGTATAAATACTGCCTTCGTTAACCTTTTAGCGCACTCTATTAAAACATATACATCTTCAGATGAATGTAATCCTTCAGGGAATCTAGTTCCGTTAAAAATATCTGCCTTAAATACTTTATTCCACACTACATGTCGAATTGTAGGTGGCATATCAAATTGCATTGACATAAACTGCTTTTGTGTAAGTAGTTCATTTTCTCTAACATTATATGGTCTTTCAACCTTTCCATTTTCATTTATATAATCATAGCCGCAAATTGCCATATTAGCACCTGACTTTTTCATTCCATCAATCATAAATGTATACATATCACTTGTAATATAATCATCTGGGTCAACAAAACCGATATATTGACCAGTTGCTCTATCAAGTCCAGCATTTCTTGCTGAAGATACTCCACCATTAGGTTTATGAATTACAATAACTCTATCATCTTTTTTTGCATATTCATCACATATTTGTGGCGAATTATCTGGTGAACCATCATCAACCAAAATTAGTTCAAAATCCTTGTATGTTTGAGCTAAAATACTTTCAATACATTTTGGTAAATACTTTTCTACGTTGTAAATCGGAACAATTATGCTTATTTTCGCCATAGCTATCTCCTCATCTTTATATTCTTAATCAGTCTCTTCCTAAGCATCTTAACTATAATTTTGGAATCAAATGTCAAAATCGCACAAATAAAAATACGAACTATCAACCACGGAGAATTGATGTAGCTCTGATTATGACAAATTTTTCCTTCTAACTTTATTATCCGTTTAACCAACTCACCCAATCGAATTGGTCTATAAGATAACGTCCGCCTTCAACTTTATTTGTCAATGGTTCAATCTAGCTATAATTCTCATAACCTTTTATATAAACCACATCCTCTGTATTTTCAATTGGCAAATGTGAGAATAATTTCTTATTTCTGTAAGGAAGCTTTTTAAAGCGTTCCAATAAATCTGCATTAAAACCATCTCTATCTGTGGCAATAATATAAATATTACTCATATTAACTCTTTCTTTTCTCTCATTCCACTTCTGCTTAGCTTCTTCAAAAGAATCATAGTGAACAAAAAATAGCACTAAATCGCCACATCTTCCTAAAGGGTACTCTCTTTTAATTGGGCCATCATAAGGCATAATTTCCAACGAAAGATAATACTCTATATTCTCACAAAACTTGATAAAGTCCTCATTTACCATAAACAAGTTAACTGTAGGAGATAAAAATCTTAACCCCAGCTCATGTGATAATACTCCACCTATACAGTTATGACTTATGATAGTAGGTTGTTCTCCACAATACCTTTCTCGATAGTCATTTTGCACCACAATATGTTGTCTATTCCACTTTGCCAACCATAACCTATTTTTAATTTTATTAATATAATTCTGTATCATATACTTACACCTTACATTCCACAAAGATATTTATCTACACTACTAATTATATCCTTTATATCAAATTGTTTTTCTCTGATAATATCAACATATTTCCTTCTATCATGACTCAGCTTAACTTCACTAACTACACTTGCCCAATGCTCTGGTAATTCATTACGAGATATAAATTTAATTTCACCAGTTATATTACTCTCTCTTGATACATCTTCAGATACAACACAAGGTAAACCATTTGTTTGTGCCTCAACCAACACAAATGGTAACCCTTCAAACAACGATGGCAATAAAAAACAATCCATAGCATTCATAAGCTGATTCACATCCGAGCGAACCCCAAGAAATTTTACTGCATGTAAAACTTGATGTTGATTTGCTCGCTGTATCATTTCACTTTTCAGCGAACCTTCTCCAACCACCAGCAAAACAGCATCATCTCTTTTTTTATATAACTCTGCAAAAATATCTATAAGAAAGAGTGGATTCTTTTCTTCTTCCAGTCTTCCAATAAAGCCTACTACATACTTTCCATCAATATCTAGACATTCTCTTTTCTCATCTCTTATACGAATATCAAACACAAAGTTTTCAGTTTTGATACCATTATTTACTATATCATAGTCATTTTTTGCAAACATCCAATCTCCTGCAACTTTTGAGCATGCAAGTAGCTTAGTAGCATAATCATTAAGATGCTTGCGACACCATTTCTCAGTGAATCTATGTAACAAATTTGGCGGAATAATCTTGTAAGAACTATGAGAATGGATAATACGCACTGGTACACCATATTTTTTACCAAACATAATCATATCCATAGACATAATATCACAAGTATTATAATATATAGCATCAAATTTATACTTTTCAAAAATTTTCCTCATTGTTTTTATATACTTAATAGGATTATGCCTAGTAACATTTGTTGAAATAATTTTTCCACCTAGATTAATTACTTCCTCCTCATAGGCAATTTTACCTCTATGAAGAAAATAGAATTCATATTTCTCTCTATCTATATTTCTAATCAAATTTATAATATATGACTCTACTCCACCAATATTTGGAGACATTCCTATCATTAATACTCTTTTTTTCATCTAAATCTCCTAAAACAATCCACTCCAAAGATACGATGTAGTGGCCTAGTAAAGAAACTTCTTATTTTATGTTTCTTTTTCATCCAACTCCCTGCATACCAATGAACAGATATAGTATTTTCTGTTTTTTTCAACCTTCCTGTACTACTTTCATAAGGATTAAAATATTCTATAGGATATATAGTTGCATCCGCTATCTCTTGTAATCTACCATTTTTCTTTAATCCAAATTTTTTTAGTGCTTTCGTATTTAATTCTGGGCATTTTATTAAACCTTTTGTACCATCTAAAAGTTCGTCATATTCCCTTAGCATTGCTTCAATAGCAATACCATGTGCTACTGATCCAAAACCTAAGCCTGTATTAACATATTCATTACTTTCAAATCCAAAGAATGCGTCTTTCTCCATAAGTTTTCCTAACGGCTTTAATAGTTCTACATCTGTATCAAAGTAAATTCCCCCATGCTCAGCTACAACAAAAAGCCTAATATAGTCACTAAGAAATGCATATTTTTTATTTTCATAACACCATTTTGTATATGAATTATGATTTATATCAAAATTATCTTCGTTCCATTCAATAATCTCGAAATCTGGACAATATCTTTTCCAGCTCTCTATACATTTTAATGCTAATTTTGACTTAGGATTTCTTCCAAACCAACAATAATGAATTTTTTTAGGTATCATTTTTACCTCCTTAATTGTATATATAGAGATTCAATATATCACTTACATAAGGTAATTTCCAAACTACTACTATTTGATAATAAAAGTATAGTGTGTAAAATACTATGCATAAATAGTATATTAATCGTCTTTCTTTTTTATTTGTAAATTGAATAAATAACATAGGATATAATATTAAATTATATAACTCAAAATAAATAGATAACCTTCCGATGAGAATTCCACCTACTGCTGACGATACAATCATAATACCTATATTAATCACAGACATATTTAAGCATATGTTTAATATTTTACTATCCATATTTTTAATTTCTTCCCATTTAATAACTGCTATAAGTATAGGTACACTTGCAACTAAAACTCTAAATATACTAGATCCTGAATATTCAAATACATAGTCTGTATATCCTGCATATTGAGTATTCTCCAATAAAGGTTCTAGCATTGGAATTAACTTTCCAGAAAACAAGGAAAATAAACCAAAGAACAAAATTAGAGGTATAATATTTTTTGTAAATTTTCTCTGCACTAAAAAATAAACAGGAATCATAATAATAGCAGAAAAATGAATTGTTGATAATAATATAACTATACATATAAATAAGTATCTATTTTTATTTACAATCAATGGAATACAACAAAACAATATTGATGCCGGTATAAATTGCCTTATACCATTTAACATCCATGTAAAATTTGCTGTTGATACAAATAAAAACGAACTTAATTCAAACATCGGTGAATATTTATACAAAGGTAACATTGTTGCAATTCCACAAACTAAAGCTATCATAAATAAAAATGCATGAAAATCTGAGCTTATAAATGTTTTAAATATTACATTTAAATAATAAAAGCCAATATCTTTTCCTTCATAATCTTGATTTAAAGCACTTATACCTGTAGTTGTATTCCTAAATCCATTTATATAAGCACTTGTATCTAAAACTCCACTTCTTAGACCTACAAAAAAGATAATTATAGAGAAAGTTAATATTGCGAAAAAAATATTACACCTTTTCTCATATAATTTATTATCATTTAAAGCTGTTCTAGGGTATAAACGTCCTAGTCCACCAACCAAAAGAACCCAACAAAGTATAATCCAATATATTAACATTTACCTTTAACTAATTTTTCTCTGTAAATTTGCTTTAGAGTTAATGGTGTAAACCATGATACTATAGGTTTTATAATATATAAATAATATTTGATTGGTAGTTTTAGTAATTTAATTCCTTTATATAATACTTTTGATGCTTGCAAAGTATACTTAAATTTTCTTCTCTTATATGCATTTCTATCTTCTCTCACTCTATAGATAACATTTTGTAAATTATATCCTTTAAAATTTAAATCAAAAAATCTAAACCATAAATCTACATCTTCCGCTCTAGTAGTGTCTTTTGATACTGTATATCCATTCAAAGATATCATACACTCTGATTTCATCATAATTGTTGCATGATGAAATGGATTAAATTTAGGTAAATCATATTTATTAGGAATTTCTTTTATTGCGATAATCTTTTTATCTCCTAATTCATCGAATGATTGCATCAATCCACCTACCAAGTCAAACTCCTTATTATTTTCTAAAAAATCAACTTGAAGTTTAAATCTATCTGGAGTTGATATATCATCAGCATCCATACGAGCTATGTATTTTCCCTTTACATACTTAATACAGTTATTTAAAGTCGCAGCTAACCCTATATTTTTATTATTTTTAATTACTTTTATTCTCTTATCTTCTTTTTCAAATTTTTTTGCTATTTCATACGAATTATCAGTTGATCCATCATCACACATAATAAGCTCCCAATCAGTATATGTTTGATTAATAATGGAATTAATAGCATCTTCTAACGTGTGTTCGCAATTATATATGCCCATTATTACAGAAATCATAAAATACCTCATTCCTTCTTTTTATTCTAATTTATAATTATCTCTTTCTGAAATTTTCAATAAATCTATAACCATTTTCTCCAAACAAAGGAATAAATATATTTAATCTTATAAATTTAACTAGTTTTGTTCTCCATCCAACCCATAGCCCAGTATGCCAGTGGATTGCATAAGTATTATTTGTTATATTCAATTCATTTGTTATAATATTTAATGGATGTAAGTAATCATTAGGATATATATGAATATCATCTAGTATAATTTCTTTTCCATTTAACCTATATCCATATTTTTCATTTAATACATCTTCTATTATAAGAGTATTTGGTCTCATATCAAATTTTTTATTGTCTAATATAAAACTTCTTTCATTATAGTAATTTAGCATTTCTTTATTAAATAGATGATTTTTTTTAGATCCTATCATACAACTAGCTACTCTCCCAGTTTCATTCTCAAACCCAAAAAAATAATTATTTTTTAATAATTCATCTATTGGTTTTAGAATTTCCATATCTGTATCCAAGTATATTCCACCTAACTTATCTAAAGCATAAAATCTTACATAATCAGATACAAATGCATATTTTCCTACCTCATAAGCTTCTCTGGTAAAATCACATATGTCCACATCAAAGTTTGTTTCATTCCAACATATAATTTCATATTCTGGTAATATTTTTTCCCATGTAGAGATACAGCTTTTTACTTTATCCGGAAGTTCTTTATTTCCAAACCAACAATAATGAATAATTTTAGGTATCATGTCTACTTACTCCTTATACATATTTATTTTGATAAGTTTTTTATAGTTTCACTTACAACGTAATTTTTATCAAAAATATCTTCCATCAATCTTCTAGATTTTGCACTCATTTTAATTTTCGATTCATTAGACAGTCGTATAAACACTTCTATTTTATTAGTTAAATCAATTTTATCTTTTAAATTGCATAAATATCCATTTACACCATCTGATACAGCCTCCTTACATCCATGGATATCAGTTGTAATCAGAGGTCTACCCATAGCTGCAGCTTCCAATAAAGTATTTGACATACCTTCATGATATGATGGTAAAACTATACAATGAGAGTTTCTTATATATGGCCTAACATCCGGCTTAAATCCATAATAAGTAATTAGTCCTTCTTCTTGTAACTCTTCTACTTCTTTTTCATAATCATCTTCATACCATCCGATAAATTCAAATCGTATATTACTATACTTCTTTTTTAATTTCCTTATAGCATAAAATAGTTCGTCTACACCCTTTTCCTTCATTATTCTTCCTACAAATAGAAATCTAGTTTCATCACTTTGTGGATATGGTGTAAATTCAAATTCCTGCAAATTTACTCCCGCACCTGGCATAACTACAGTTCTATCTTTGGTAATTATTTTATTTTCTACAAAAGCATCTCTATTACCTACATTTTCAAAAAATACTAAGTTAGCTTTTCTTAAAGCTAACTTATATAGTATTATAATCATTCGCTTTATGAAATTATCTGTCTGAAACGCTGAACCCAAACCTGTAACATTTACATAGTGATCTACTTTTAAAATACTACTTGCTAATGAACCGTATATATTACATTTAATAGTATAGGTAATAACTTTATCTGGCTTTATTTTTTTTATTAATTTAATATATTTAAACATCAAACTAATATCTTTTAAAGGGTTCATACCTCTTCTTTCCATATCAGTTATTTCTACTTCACATCCGTAGGACTTTAATATATTTATATTTTCATCATCTGCAGTAGGTATACATACAACTACTTGATTACCTTGAGCCACTAACTCTTTTATAAGCTCTCTTCTAAAAATTCTTAATGTATTATAGTGGTTAGCAAGAATTAATATCTTTTTCATTATCTCACCACACTTAACTCTTCATCCAGAATTTTTTCATTTATCATATCATAGATTTCTTGATTTTCACTAATATTTAAGTATTCAAGATTTGTTCTTATTTTCAAACTACTTAAGACTCTATTTATAATATTCTCACTGCTTATTCCGTACATATCTCTTAAATATTGTTGACTTCCAACTATTGTTGAATATGTATCATTTAGTCCTATCTTTATTAATCTGGCTTTAGTAATTTCTTCTGCCATTACCTCTGCAACAGCACTCCCAAATCCAGCAATAATATTATGTTCTTCTACTGTTACAATTAAATCACATTTGTTAGCTAACTCTAATATTACATTCTTATCTATAGGCTTTACTGTAGGGAAACTATATAATGCCGTGCTAACACCTTTTTTATTTAACTGCTCTGTTGCCAATACTGCTTGATCTAGTATTCCCCCTGTTGATAATATTGCAACTTTGTTACCTTCTTTTATTTTTATTGCTTTACCAATCTCAAAGTTTTCTATTTTATCATGTATTCTTTTCTCTCCACCTCTACCTAATCTTAAATAGCATGTTCCCTTATGATTATTTATAGCTTTTGTTGCCTCCTCAGCTTCAACTAAATCTCCTGGAGCCATTACAATAACATCCGGTAGAGACCTCATAATAGCTAGGTCTTCAGTTGCATGGTGACTCATTCCTAGTGAGCCATAAACAAACCCACCACCTACACAAACAATTTTTACATTAGCATTATGATAAGCACAGTCGTTTCTAATTTGCTCTAAACAACGTAATGTAGGGAAATTTCCTATAGAATATGTATACACTGTTTTTCCTTCACAAGCCATTCCTGCTGCAATTCCTGTCATATTTTGTTCTGCAATCCCTGCATTTATAAATTGTTCTGGTAGCTGTTCCCAATATGGTTTCAATACTCCAAACCCTAAATCCCCAGTAATTAAATTAACATTTCTATCATCTTTCGCAATATCTATTAAAGTTTTTACAAATGTATCTCGCATGGTTTTACTGCCTCCAATTCTTTAACTGCTGCATCATACTCTTCTCCTTGAGGAGTTCTATAATGCCATAAAATATTATTTTCCATAAATGAAATTCCTTTTCCTTTAACTGTATTTGCTATAATTAAAGTGGGTTTATTACCTTCATTTTCTACAGATTTTAACGCCTCTCTTAATTCATCATGATTATGACCATCAACTTCTTTTACATTCCATCCAAATGAACTCCATTTTTCACTAAATGGCGTTATTTCTAATGTGTTATCACAAAAATCCAAACTTTGCATATTATTATGATCTATAATAGCTACTAAATTATCTAATCTAAAGTGATTTGCAAATAAAGCTGCTTCCCATACAGAACCTTCATTACACTCACCATCACCTAATATAACGTATACTTTATGATTTTTTTTGTCTTTTTTCGCCGCTAGAGCCATTCCTGCTCCTACTGATAATCCATGTCCTAATGATCCTGTGGAAAAATCAATTCCAGGTATTTTATGAGATACATGACCTGATAATCTACTTCCATTAGCATAATGAGTCTTTAATTCTTCTACGTCAAAAAAACCACATTCTGCTATAGCTGCATATATAGCTGCTCCTGCATGCCCCTTACTCAGTATAATTCTATCTCTTTTATCACTATTTGGTTCTTTAGGATCATAGTTCAGTATATCTGCATATAAAACCGCTATTATATCTGATACTGATAATACAGAACCTATATGTGATCCTTTTGAAATATGAGTCATTTCTATTCCATGTCGCTTTATATTCCATGCTAATTTTAAACTGTTCATCTTCTAACTTGCTCCTTCTATTCCGATTATAGTTTTAAAGAATATATTTTTTATGTTTAATATTTTGAATATTTTTATTATAATTAAAGGCATTATAATTCCAGTTGAAAACATACATATCATTACAAGATACCAAGGTAAATGTAATATACGATTTAGTATTATTTCTACAGGTGCTTGAAATATCCATGATAGTAAATATATCGTATATGTTTTACCTTTCAATTGCTTAAATATATTTATATTTTCAACCTTATTTATAATAGATTTACTATATTTTAAAATAAATAAAATCATCAATATTGCAATCAAAATATCTATAAATTTATTAAAGTATGCTCCATAATTCCCTTTAATAGAAAATAGTATTAGTGATATTATTAATAAGTATAAATTATTTGTACCTTCAAAATCATATCTTAATTTACTAGTAATAGTACCCAAAACAAAATAAATACTATATTTACATAAATCATTTATTGCCAATAAATTACTATTAATAGATATAAAATATATAATTAATGATGTAATTATATATATGTATGTACTATATCTACTTTCATTAGCCTTTATAACTTTTCCAAATATACAGTACATAATAAATAGCGTTGGTATGAACCAGAAATGTCCCCATATATTTTCTCTAGGATAACTTAAAACTCTAATAACATTCTCTATATTAATAGAAATATCACCGATTATATATTTTGGTAATATTCCTATAATAGAAAGTATAAAGTATGGTATCATCAATTTAATAGCCTTGTTTTTTATGTAACTTCTATATCCTATACTAGAAATAGAATTAGAATAATTGAATAGAAATCCAGCTATAAAGAAAAATAATGGCATATGAAACACATATATATATTTTTGAATAATTTTCATAAACTCAGGAATTCCAACATCATGTATATTTAAAGGATATGAATGACCAAATACAACTAATATTGTTCCTATTATATAGGCCAAATTAATATATTCTAACTGAACTTTTTTCTTTTCCATAACTAACCCTATTCTTTAGATATCATTTCAAGTATTTTTATATGCTCTTCAGATAAATTCCATCCAAGAGCCTCTCTATTACCGTTAAGTTGATTTATATTTTTCACACCTGCTATAACTACCGAATCACTTAGATAGTCTAAAATCCATCTAATTGCTACTGCAGATACTGGTTTATCTATCTCATTTGATATTTTTTTTAGTTCCTCTACTATCTTTAAGTTTTTAATTAACTTCTCACCATGAAAATTAACATATATGTCCCTAGATCTTCTGTCATTTGCTTCAAATGTTACATTTTTATCATATTTTCCTGTTAATATACCTTGCCCTAAACTTCCCCATGTAAGTGGTGTAACCTCTAATCGCTTCGATATATCAAACATCTCTTTTTCATTTCTTCTACATGCTAAACTATACTCATTTTGAAAACTAACAAACTTATTATTATATTTTTCAAGTTCTTTTACATCTTCTTCATGTATATTAGATAATCCAATATACCTAATATAACCTTTGTCTTTTAATTTTTCTAATGTTTCAATTACATCTCCAATAGGTGTAATTCCATCTCGATAATGTATTTGATATAAGTCTATATAGTCTGTATTTAGTCTTTTTAAACTATTTTCTAATGCTTGCCTTATCCACTCGGGACTATTATCATAGAAAGTTCTTCCATTTTCCACTCTAACACCAAATTTAGTACCTATTACTGCTTCATGTCTATTTGACCCTAATGCTTTTCCTAAAAGTTCTTCTGACTTTCCTAATCCATAAGTATCCGCATTATCAAAGAAATTAACCCCTTCTTGTAACGCCACTTTAACTGTTTCTATTAAATTTTCTTCTTTTACTTTTCCCCATCCATGGCCTCCCATCGGGCATCCACCTACACATAATCTAGATACCTTTAGGTCTGAATTTTTTAATTTTATATATTCCATTTTTTATCCTTTCTTAGTGATAACCTTTATTGATTTTTCAATCACTTTACTTACAGTTTTAATAAATATTTTCAAGTCTACATTAAAAGATACTTCTTTTGCATATTTTATTCTAAGTTTATTTTTCTTTTTTAATACATATTTTTCATACATATCATCTGCATTTTCTTCACCTACAATTTCATCTAGACTTATAAATTCTATTGAACTATAATCAGTAATTCCAGGTCTTACTTTTAATATATATTCCTCTTCACCTACATATTGATTTGTATATTTTAATAGCTCTGGTCTAGGTCCTACAAAACTCATGCTTCCATTAATAATATTTAGTAATTGAGGTATTTCATCTAACTTGGTTTTTCTAAGAAATCCACCAACTTTAGTTATTCTACTATCATTAAGTGCTGTCGTTCCTCCACCTATTTTATCCGCATCTTTAACCATCGTTCTAAATTTAAATATTTTAAAAGTTTTATTATTGTATCCTCCACGATCGGCCTTATAAAAAATAGGAAAACCAGTCTCAATAACTATAAGTAAACTTATAACTATGTATATTGGTGATAAAATTATTAATAAGATAATGGCTAATATCAAATCTAGTAACCTTTTTATCTTTGTATTGTATATTGATGAATAATTTATATAAAATTTATTCATTTCTATTTCTTGCGATATATTTTGTTTCAAAATCATCCCCCCTTAGATATCATAGTTTTTATTTACTACCATAGTATGAGTAGTAATAATAATCATTTTTTTGTGCCTTATATGAATTTAAAACAGCTCCTATAATATTTGCATTTACTGAATCTAGTTTTTTCTTAGATTCTTCCAATTGTTTCATTTCCACACCTTCTGATTTGACAACTAATACTGTTCCATCTATAAATGATGCTAATACTCCTGCATCTGTAACTAGACCTATTGGAGGTGTATCTATAAATATATAGTCATAAACATTTTTTAGTTCTTCTATTAAATGTTTCATACTATCTGATGAGAGTAACTCTGCTGGGTTTGGAGGTATTGCTCCTGCTGTTAATATATCAAGATTTTTCATCTCCGTTTTTTGTATACACTTAGACATCTCTCTATTATGCACTAATATATCTGTAAATCCGTATATGTTACCCATTTTAAACATTTTATGTACACTAGGGTTTCTCAGGTCACAATCTATAAGTAATACTTTTTTATCTAAGTTAGCAAAGTTCACAGCTAGATTAACTACTGTTGTTGTTTTCCCTTCATTTTTATCTGAGCTTGTTACTAATATAGTTTTCATATTTTTATCTACATTAGAATACTGTATACTAGTTCTTATGGCTCTGTATTGCTCAGATATTACTGACTTTGGATCATTGTATGATATAATTTCTTTCATTACGCCCTCCAATTATTTTCTTTTATTTTTCTTAGATTTCTTCTTATCACCAGTTTCATAATAAATCACTGTTCCCAGTACTGGTATTCCTACACATGCTTCTATATCTTCTGGTGTTTTTATTTTATTATCTAAGTAGTCAAGTAAAAATACTATAAATATTCCTATTACTATAGCTATTATAGCTGCCATCATCATATTTTTTGTTTTATTTGGACTAATTGGCGATGTTGGTATAACTGCTGTATCTATTACTTCTATACCATCTACTTTTGCTATTCTTTTTAATTCACTTCCAAATACTTCTGGAACTTCATTTGCTATATCTTTTGCTATTTGTGGATTAGTACTTTGAACTGTTACATTCATAACTGGTCCACTTATAGAATTTATTTGTATTGCATTTCCTATTTGCCCTTGACTCATGTTCAAGTTTAAATTCTTTTTTATTTGATTTGTTACTTTTCTAGATTTTATTATAGGTTTATATTTTTCTACTAAATTAGTACCATAGTTCATATCTTCTTCTGTAATTTGTGCATTTTCATTTTGATTAAAGTTAACCATAAATGTTAATTCTGCTTGATATACTGGTTCTATTACAAAAAAGTTTAAAACTCCACTAATAGCAACTGCTATAGTTACTAATACAGCTATTATCCATCCTCTTTTTCTAAATATCTGTAGATATTCTTTTAAATCTATTGCTTCGTTCATATCGTCCTTCCTTTCTAGTTATTTCCATTGAATTTTTCCATAGTCACATGACCATCTTGACTTATACCATCTTTTTTTATTACTTTTAATACTGTCATAAAAAGTATTTTTATATCTAATATTAAATTATAATTATCGATATACTCCACATCTAGTTTGAATCTTTCTGCCCAACTTATAGAATTTCTTCCGTTAACTTGAGCCCATCCTGTAATTCCTGGTCTTACTTCATGACGTCTCCACTGCTCTGTTGAGTATAAATCTTTATACTCAACTAATAGTGGTCTAGGTCCCACTAAGCTCATATCTCCTAAAAAGACATTTACTAATTCTGGGAGCTCGTCTATACTTGTACTTCTTAACAATTTTCCAAAAGAAGTTAGTCTTTCTTCATCTGGAAGTTGATTTCCGTATTTATCAGTTGCATCAAGCATAGTTCTAAATTTTATCATTTTAAATACTTTTCCATCTTTACCTATTCTGTCTTGGGTAAAGAATATTGGAGATCCTAAGTTTTTTCTTATTAAAATTGCTGCTATTATTAAAATCGGCGAAAGTACTATAAGTCCAAGTCCTGAACACACTATGTCTATAGCTCTTTTAACTGCATACTGAAACTTCATTTACTTTCTCCTTTCTATTGGCATCCTCTGGCCTAATGTATGTAGTAACAAATTCTCTCATTACACTATCTATAAGTTCCACATTTTCACTTTCAACAATCTTACTTAAAACTTCTAAATGCTGTTTTACTTTATTAGTATCAAAGTCCACAGGCTTTCCAATAAATATTTTTTTATTATCTGTAGATGTTAGACCTTCTTCACTCATAAGAAGCTCTTCATACAACTTCTCTCCAGGTCTAAGTCCAGTAAACTCAATCTTGATATCCACATTAGGTTCAAATCCACTAAGCTTTATTAGGTTATTAGCAAGATCCACAATCTTTACTGGCTCACCCATATCTAGGATGAATATCTCTCCACCCTTAGCCATAGCACCTGCTTGTATAACAAGACCTACAGCCTCTGGAATAGTCATAAAATATCTGATAATCTCTGGATGTGTAATAGTTACTGGTCCACCTTCCGCTATTTGCTTTTTAAACAGTGGAATAACACTACCATTACTTCCCAGTACATTTCCAAAACGAACAGCAACAAACTCCGTCTCACTTTTTTCATTAAGTGTTTGAATTATCATTTCTGCTGCTCTCTTAGTGGCACCCATTATATTAGTCGGGTTAACTGCCTTATCTGTTGATATAAGTACAAATCTTTTTACTTTATACTTATCTGCTAAACTTGCAACCTTGTATGTTCCAAATATATTATTCTTTATAGCTTCACTTGGCGCATTTTCCATAAGAGGTACATGTTTGTGAGCAGCAGCATGGAATACTACTTCTGGTCTGTATTCTTTAAATATTTCTTCCATTCTCACTTCTTCTCTAATAGAAGCAATTATTGTACTAAGATTTAAATTTTGTCCATATTTTCTTATAAGCTCTTGCTGTATTGCATAAGCATTATTTTCGTAGTTATCTACTATTATCAAATGTTTTGGATTAAAAGTTGCTATTTGTCTACATAGCTCACTTCCTATGGATCCTCCACCACCTGTAACTAGTACTACTTTGTTTTCTACATAATCACTGATCTCTTTTAGATTTGTTTTGATAGGCTCTCTTCCTAATAAATCTTCTATCTCTACATCCCTTATTTTCTTTATATCAACTTTACCATCTATAATTTCATACATTCCTGGTAAAGTTTTTAATTTACATTTTGTTTCTTGGCATTTTTCTATAATTGCTTTTTTTTCTTCTTTACTTACATTAGCCATTGTTATTATAATTTCATCTATATGATGTTGATTTACTATTTTCTGTACATCATCAGTAGTTCCAAGTATTTTAATATTATGAATTCTTCTTCCTACTTTATTTATATCATCATCTAGTAGTCCCACAATCTTCTTCTTCATTTGTGGATTTCTTTTTATTTCATTTATAATCACATGACCGGCAGTTCCTGCTCCCACAAGAAGTACTCTTGATTCTTCTTCTTTTATATATCCACGATTAGCTAATCTTCTTCCACTTCTATAGCAAAGTCTTACTCCTATTGTGGATGCTGCTATGAATATTACATATACTAAATAGAATAGTATGGAATAATTATATCCTAATATTTTATGTACTATTATAGAAATGGAAGTATATATTACACTACTTATTATTATTGATAGTATTTCTTCATCTCCAGCATATCTCCATAAACTGCTATAGCATCCACTTTTCATAAATATACCTATATGTAAAACTATACATATTCCTAAAGGTATAATAATATTATTTAGCTCTATCACTCTATTATCTTGTATAAGTCTCAATGATAATAATAAGGCTATTAGTATGAAACATATATCTACAGATAGAAGAATAGCTTGTCTAACTCTATATGTATTTAATAGCTTTCTTATAGCACTTTCTTTTTGAGGATTATTTAAATTTAATTCCACAATCTTCCCCCCTATATTTTTTCTTTATCTAACTGCAATTTATTTAAAACTGTTTCCAGCACATTAGCATCAGCTTTTTTCAGATTTTCAATCACTATTTGTGCATAACTTAAATCCGTTTCTTTTGCCCCAACAACATACATTACGTCATCCACATTTTTTCTTTAATAATGAAAACTTTCCCTTAAGTCTATGGTTTATTCTATTTTTTATCTTATAAGTAATTTATTGTATTAATTTGTAAAAACACAATTAAAATTTTAACATATTAAAAATTAATATACAACATCTCAACTTCAAAAATTTACAGGTTTCAAGCACTAATTTTGTCATATTTTGTCGCATTTTCAACTATTTCATCTTTTGACCCTCTTATGATTACGTAAAACAACTTATATTTTTACATAAGTTTTTTTACACATAAAATATTTTTATATTTTTTATTTTAATACTTATAAAAAAAGAACAACCCGCTTAGGTTGTCCTTTTTGCTATGATTTAAAATACAGGTGGAAATTACAATATCTATTTAAAGAGTTGCAGTCTGTTTTTATAAATTGCCAAGTTTCCTTGTAGTCTCCAGGTATGGCGAAGTCCTTACTACTTAGAAAGTCCACAAATCTCTTCTCCTCATTTACATATTTATCCACAAAATCATAAGAATATAAACATTTTTTCTCACAAGATGTGTTTTGGCT
>CAMBXR010000028.1 GCA_945871955.1 uncultured Clostridium sp.
TGGTTTTCTGATTTAGAAAATATTTCTGTAGACAGAGGAGATGTTATAATAGATAAATCTTTCTTTAAAAACACAGAAATAAAATCCATAAGTTTAAAAGAAGATTATTTAGTTATAGATTTAAGTCTCAAAATACAATAATAAATATAAAATCCATTGAAAGTACAAAATAAAATTGATAGAATATAATTTGAGAAATTTATAAAAAATTACTTTTGTAACTACATAAGAGGTGAAAAGATGAAAAATCTATACGACAGAATAGAAGAAACTGCAAGCTATATAAAAGCTAAAACAGATATAAAACCAACAATCGGACTTATATTAGGTTCAGGTCTTGGAGTTTTAGCAGATGAAATAGAAAATCCAGTAAAAATAAGCTACAATGAAATACCAAATTTCCCAGTATCAACTGTAGAAGGTCATGCAGGACAATTAGTAATAGGTAACTTACAAGGAAAAACAGTTGTGGCAATGCAAGGAAGATTCCACTACTATGAAGGATACTCAATGGAAGCTATAACTTTCCCAGTTAGAGTTATGAAAGCTTTAGGTGTGGAAACTATATTTGTTACTAATGCAGCAGGTGGAGCAAATAAAGATTTCAAACCTGGAGATTTAATGATAATAACAGATCATATAAACTTATCAGGAAACAATCCTTTAATAGGACCAAATGACAATAGAATAGGAACAAGATTCCCTGATATGTCATCAGCATACACAAAAGAATATATAGAACTTGCTAGAAAATGTGCTGATAAATTAAATATAAAAGTTCAAGAAGGTGTTTATGCATTCTTCTCAGGACCAACTTATGAAACTCCAGCAGAAGTAAGAATGGCTACAATATTAGGTGCAGATGCAGTTGGTATGTCAACAGCTCCAGAAGTTATAGTTGCATCACACTCTAATTTAAAAGTTGTAGGAATATCATGTATAACTAATATGGCGGCAGGAATACTTGACCAACCATTAAATCATGAAGAAGTTATAGAAACTACTCAAAAAGTTCAATCAGAATTTTTAAGCTTAGTAAAAACTATAGTAAATGAATTATAATAAATTTAAAAATAGACATGCAAATTGTATGTCTATTTTTGTGCATAAAAATAAAGTCATTGGTTAATATAATAGTAATAGTTGATTAAAGCCCAACTATTACAACTCAAACAGTCTATGCAAAAGCTAGAATTTCTAACCTTTTGATAGTATTAAAAAGTTTGAGAAATATAAGTCAAAAGCTTAGGCTATCACCTATGTCTTTTGCGAAAAGCTCTGGATTTGATAGTTTATCTTCAGTCTAGAGCTTTTTTTAATGAGACAATCTTTATAAATCAAGGAGAAAAATTATGGCTGAACAAAAAAATTATCTTAAGGACTTAAAAGATGGAAATGTGAAAATTTCTCTTATGATAAATAAGAAATTATATAAAGAAGGAAATAAAATAGTTTATTTGTTAAGTGATAAAAGCGGTTATATAAATGCTAAAATACCAGCTAAATTAAAATTAGACATAGGACAAGTTATAGAAGTAGAAGGTGTAAAAGATTTTGTTATAGACGTTTCACAAGTTAAAATAATAGAAAATTATGATGTAAAAGATTATCTGCCAAGTGTGGATAGAGATATTGATGAAATAATGGAAGAAATTGAAGATATAAGCAGGGAGTGTATAATTTCACCTCAAGGTAAAATGCTAGATGATTATTTTTTCAAAAATGAAGAGTTCCTAGAAAAATTTAAAAAAGGAATTGGTGGAGTTAGTATGCATCATAACTACATAGGGGGCTTAGCTGAACATACTTTAGGTGTAATGTATTTGACAAAGATATTATGTGATATATATGATTGTAGAAGAAGGGAAATAGCAGTTTTAAGTGCAAAACTTCATGATATAGGTAAAATATACGAAATGGATTACAATGGACCTTTCAAATATACTTTGGAAGGAGAGTTGGAAGGTCATATAGTTATGGGTGTTCAAATGGTGGATAGAGCGATTAATGATTTAAAAATTCCTTTTAGTGATGACTTTGTTACAAGAATAAAAGGATGTATAACTCAACACCACGGCAAATTAGAATATGGATCACCTAAAAAGGCAAATATGGAAGAATCCATTATATTAAATTTTGCAGATAATGTGGATGCCACTTTAAATAAGATTAATCAAATCAAATCTGAAACAAAAAAGATTCATGGTCTGCATACGATAAGAAGATGGAAACGAGACTTTATCTTTAAGTTAAATATATAGGGGGGATAAAAGTATGAAAGTAGGAATATCTGCATTAATTTTCAATTTAAAAGAGGCTTTAGATATATGTGAAAATAATAAAGAAATCAATCATATAGAAATAGGAATCGACAATATTAAAGATTGTGAAGAATTAAAAAGATATGAATATAAGATTAAAGCGTTGGGTTTAAATGTGGGTATACATCTTCCTATGGAATTAAATCCTTGTGAACATATTGAATTTATCAGAAATAAATGGATTGATTATATTATTACTTTGAATGAGAAACTAAATTTTTTAGAAATATCTTATTTTAATATGCATTTAGGATATGTTATGACAGATAGATTAAGTAAAAATAAAGAAAAATACTTAAATAATATCATAGATTTTTTTGATAAATTATTAAAAATTAAAAATTTACCTATTACCATAGAAAATACTTATACAAAAGGGGGCGATTTTTCAAATGTGGGAAGTAAAGTAGAAGATTTTCATTATATTTTTCGACATAATGAAAATATAAACTTTTGCTATGATACAGGACATAATTTAATTTGTAAAAGTAATTATAATTTATTAAAAGATAAAATAAAGATAATTCATCTTAGTGATAATAATACTAAAGAAGATGAACATTTGGGACTTATGAAAGGAAAACTTGATCATAATGAATTGAAATATATTTTATCTATAAATCCTGAATTTTTAGTATTAGAAATGAATTTTGATGATATAGAAGAGTCTTTACATATTTTAAAGAAAAGTTATCTTAGATAAAATATTTCATATTATTGACAAAAATAAAACACAAGGATACTCTTTACTCATAGGAGGAGAAAATGGAGAGTAGTGTTTATAGTACTTTTATAAATGTGATTGAAAAATTAAAACAAGATGAAAATATAAAATCCATTATTCATGTGGGATCAAGTAAAAACTTAATAAGTAATCCTAACTTTAAAGTAAATGATATTGATTTATTTATTATTGTAGATAAACAAGAAATAAATCAAATTAGGAAAATAGAGAAAATTAACAACATAGAGTTTGATTTTAATTATATATCCATTAAAGGCAGTTATGACTTTATTGAAAGTAAAACTTATTTCTTTTTAAAAATAAAAGATGGAAATATATTGTACGATGTAGATAATGTGGGGAAAAAAATTTTAGATTTATGTGAAGAAAAATATTTGGAAGGACCAGATAAAATTTCTTTAGAAGATAAACTATTTCAAGTAAACCAATTACGTTCTGACACTTCTAGATTAAAAAATAAAAATGAGTATGAAGACTTTGAGTATGATTTTTTAATTTATATGTATTTATATAAAGTTATAAAAACTTATTATCTTATTAATGATATGTGGATACCAAAAGATAAAAAACTAATTAAATCTTTGAAAAATCAAAATCCTACTTTATATGAGATAGTATGTAATGTTAGTGGACATAATAAATATAAAAAATTAATAAAAGTAATAGATTATATTTTTAGTAATTTATAATTGGGGAGGATACAATGGATAACTTAGGGGAAAAAAGAAAAGTTGATAAACCTGCCATAGAAAAGGCAGTTAGAGAAATATTAATTGCTATAGGAGAAGATCCAGATAGAGAAGGATTAGTAGGCACACCAGATAGGGTAGCGAGAATGTATGAAGAAATTTTCAGTGGACTTCATCAAGACCCAAGAGAACACCTAAAAGTTTTATTCAAAAATGAAAACCATGAAGAAATGGTTGTAGTAAAAGACATACCTTTTTATTCAAGTTGTGAACATCATCTAGTTCCTTTCTTTGGAAAAGCCCATGTGGTTTATATACCAAAGGATGGAAGACTTACCGGCTTATCTAAATTAGCAAGAGTAATAGAAACTTTTGCTAGAAGACCGCAATTACAAGAAAGAATAACAAAAGAAACTGCAAATATTATTATGGAAGAACTACAACCCTATGGAGTTATGGTTGTGGTGGAAGCTGAGCATATGTGTATGACTATGCGTGGTGTGAAAAAACCAGGAAGTAAAACAGTTACTTCTGCTGTAAGGGGAATTTTTGAAACAGATTCACTAGCTAGAAGTGAAGCCATGAGCTTAATTAAATTTGATTAATAATATATAAATTGGGGAGAAATCTTATGTTTAAATATGGTGAAAAAACTTATATAATGGGAATTCTAAATGTTACTCCAGACAGTTTTTCCGATGGAGGAAGCTATACTGATTTAGATCTGGCAATAAAACATGCAAAAGAAATGGTAGAAGAAGGTGTAGATATAATAGATGTGGGTGGAGAATCCACAAGACCGGGACATAAGTTTGTATCATCTGAGGAAGAAATAAAGAGAATTGTTCCTGTAATTAAAAGTCTAAAGAAAGAAGTTAAAATACCTTTATCAATTGATACTTATAAGTCTGATGTGGCAGAAGAAGCATTAAAGTTAGGCGTGGATATGGTAAATGATGTTTGGGGGCTAACTTATGATGAAAATATGGCTAAAGTTATAGGGAAATATGGTGCTTCTGTTTGTATAATGCATAATCAAGATGGAACTGAATATGACAAGGATATTATGGAAAGTATAAAGGAATTCTTAGAAAATAGTATAAATAAAGCTTTGAAAGCTGGAATAAAAAAAGAAAATATAGTTTTAGATCCAGGTATAGGTTTTGGAAAGACTTTTGAACAAAATGTAGAAGTATTAAAAAGACTAAATGAACTTCAAGATTTAGGATATCCAATTTTGCTTGGAACTTCAAGAAAATCAGTGCTTGGTAATATTGTAGGAGGAGAGCCAAGAGAAAGAGTTGAAGCTACTGTGGCTACTACAGTAGCTGGTATAAGAGATGGTGTGGATATAGTTAGAGTTCATGATGTAAAAGAAAATACACAAGCTGCCAAAATTGCAGATAAACTATATAGAGGTTAATTATGGATAAAATAATTTTAAGTAACTTGGGGTTTTATGGATATCATGGTGTTTTAGATGCTGAAAAAATAATAGGTCAAAAATTCTTTATAGATGTAGAGCTTTATCTCAATACAAAAGAGGCTGGAATAAATGATGACTTAAATAAATCTGTTAGCTATGCAGATGTATATGAAATAATAAAAAATATAACAGAAAATAAAAGATTTGATTTAATAGAAGCTTTGGCTGAAAATATTGCTCATGAAGTTTTATCTAAATTTAATTTGGTACAGAGTATTATGGTTAGAGTAAAAAAACCAGAAGCACCTGTAAGTGGAATCTATGATTACTTTGCAGTAGAAATTAGGAGAGATAGAAGTGAATAAAGCTTATTTAGGTTTAGGGACTAATATGGGAGATAAAGAAGCTTATTTAAAAGAAGCTTGCAAAATTATAAGTGATAATCCTAATATTAATATAGTAAAAATATCGAAGGTTTATAAAACTAAGGCTTGGGGATATACTAATCAAGATGACTTTTTAAATATTTGTATTGAAGTAGATACTAATTTAAGTCCAGAGGAATTACTGGAAGTTTGTCATAAAGTTGAAAATAAGTTAAATCGAGTAAGAGTTATAAGATGGGGACCGAGAACTATTGATGTGGATATTTTATTTTTCAACAATATAATTTCCACAGATGAAAATTTAATTCTACCTCATCCAAGAATAAAAGAAAGAGCTTTTGTGTTAATTCCTCTTATGGATTTAAATAAAGAACTAGTTATAGATAATAAAACTATATCTTATTATTTATCAAATTTAGAAAAAGAAGAGTTGGAACAAGTTAAAGAAGTAGATATAAAGATTGCCATTGGATAAAATTTAATTTAAATATAAAAAACTGCTAACTAATTAATAGATAGCAGTTTTTTTATTAAGCACTTAGTTTATCTTGTGATTTTTCGTTCATATTATTTTCTTTAACTAATAATTTACCTAAAAGTCCACCAATTATGGCAGGTATTACCCAGTTAAAACCTAAAGAGTTTAAAGGTAAATGATGTATAAATTCTATAGTAAATCCTAAGCTATCAGCCACATTTAATAAACTAATTAATAAAGTAGCATAAGCAGCACCTTTAAATACAGCAGGTTTTATAAAGTATTTACTAAAAGTACTCATAACAACTAATAATATTGAAACAGGATATATAACTGTTAATATTGGACCTGCTATGGCGATTATTCTATCAACACCTAAGTTTGATGCTATAGCACTGAAAACACAAATAAAAGTAACTATATGAGAGTATTTTAATTTTTTATTACTAACATCTTCAAAATATTTAGCTGTAACAGAAGTTAATCCTATAGCTGTTGTTAAACAAGCAAAAGCAACTATTATACCAAGTAATAGGATTCCATTTTTTCCAAGTAAATGATTAGTTATATTTACAAGTAACTCTGTTTGAGATATGGATGCATCGTATATAGTAGATACTGTTGCTCCTAAATATGCTAAACCTCCATATACAAGAATCAGTCCTATACCAGCAATAAGAGCAGACTTTAAAGTCATAGATATATTTTCTTTTTTATCTTTGTATCCCTTATTTACAAAAGAAGTTATAATTAAAGCAGTGACTCCACCAATACCTAAAGCATCCATTGTTTGGTATCCTTGAGTAATACCATTAACAAATAATCCTTCATTGTTATTGTTGCTAAGTTCACCAATTGGAGATAAAATTCCCTTTCCTATTAATAACACTAAAGCAAGTAATAAAACAGGAGTTAAAAATTTACCGATTATATCCATAACTTTTGTTGGTCTTATAGTTAATATAAGTGTAAGTCCAAAGAATAGTATAGAAAATACTGCTGAGTTTAATGAAGAAGTAATGGGCATTATACTCATTTCAAAAGTTGTGGCAGCTGTTCTTGGTATAACTAATATAGGTCCAAGACATAGCATCATTATTATTTCTAAATAAAGTCCAAATTTCTTACCAGCTTTTTCTACAACGTTTTGAAAAGAACCAGCTCTAGCTACAGCATTTATTGATAACAAAATTATTCCTACATCGGCTATAATAAAACCTAAAAAGCTTACAAGCCAATCATTTCCAGATGTAACTCCTATGAAAGGAGGGAAAATTAAATTTCCAGCTCCAAAGAACATGGAAAAAAGAGCAAAACCAATTATTAAAATATCCTTATTTTTTTTCATTTTTACACCTCTAATTAATTTATATATATAAAAAGCCACATAGCTTTTACTATGTGGCTTATAGTGCCTAGGGTTACAAAGCCACATAGAGATGATCTATGTGGCTTTTATATGCAAAACAATTCTAGCCATCATAGATACAAACATTTTGGTTTGTATCTATGCTTAATATATCTCATAAATACAAACCTATCTAAAATAGCCAAAAATAATACATATTAAGTTGTGCTTCTTTAGCTAGATTTACATTTCTCATTATTAATCTCCTCAATTTTAAATTAAAAAATATATCTTTTCATTAATCATATCAAAATTTATTTTAAATTGTCAATATATATTTATATGTATATTATAGGAAGGCAAATTGTAGAAATATATATAAGTATATTGAAAAGATATATGTATTTAATGTATAATAATAAACACATTTATATATATAAAAAAAATAATATGAAATTTAAAAATAGGGAGACAAAATGAAAATATTATTAAACATAATTGGTATAGTTGTTTTACTAGGTGCTTTATATTTCTTTTCATCTAATAAAAAACTAATAGATAAAAAGATGATATTAAAAGCATTAGTATTACAATTTGTATTAGCATTTTTGCTAGTAAAATTCCCTTTAGGGCAAACGATAATTGAGAAAGTATCTGATGTAGTAACAAATATATTAGGTTATGGAGCAGAAGGTATTTCATTTGTATTCGGATCATTATCTGATAGTTCAGCACCAACAGGATCTATATTCGGAATACAAGTACTAGGAAACATAATATTTATATCTGCTTTAGTTGCAGCTCTATATTATTTAGGTGTAATAGGTGCTGTAGTTAAAGGAGTTGGTGGTTTAATAGGTAAAATACTTGGAACTTCACAAGTAGAAAGTTTTGTTGCTACTGCAAATATGTTCCTTGGACAAACAGAATCACCAATATTAGTAAGTAAATACTTAAAAAATATGACTGAAAGTGAAATAATGCTTGTTTTAATTTCAGGAATGGGTAGTATGTCAGCTACAGTACTTATGGGATATTCAGCAATGGGAATCCCTATGAAATATTTATTAATAGGTGGAGCTTTAGTTCCTCTTGGAAGTATAGTAGTATCAAAACTTATATTACCAGAAAATCCTGATTTAAGAATGGATGCAACTGAAGAAGTTAAAATTGATAACAAAGGTGATAACGCTAACTTGATATCAGCTATATCTCAAGGTGCAAGTGATGGATTAAATATGGCTCTTGGTATAGGTGCATCGCTTATAGCAATATTAGCTATAGTTGCTCTTGTTAACGGTGCTCTTGGAATATTTGGATTATCTTTAGAAAAAATATTCTCAGTGGCATTTGCTCCAATAGGATATTTAATGGGATTAAGTACAAGTGATGCTACACTTGCAGGTCAATTACTTGGAAGTAAATTGGTATTAAATGAATTTGTTGCCTTTGGTCAACTAGGAGAAGTTATAAAAACTCTTGATCCAAGAACAGCTTTAATGCTTTCTATATCATTATGTGGATTTGCTAATATAAGTTCTATAGGAATATGTATATCAGGTATATCAGTATTCTGTCCAGAAAAAAGAAACCAATTAGCAAAATTAGCATTTAGAGGAATGATAGGTGGATTCCTAGTGAGTATATTAAGTGCTTTAATAGTTGGATTAATAGCAGCTATATAATATGTAAAAGAAGTCGCAAGACTTCTTTTTTTAATTGTAATAAATTAAAAAATGGAATATAATGGTTTTGACAAGTTTGTTTTTATATGTTATCATGTATAAGTATTAAGTAGGTCAGATAATCGCAGGTAGCATTAGCTACGTGAGGAAAGTCGGAGCTCCATAGAGCAGGGTGCTAGGTAACGCCTAGTGGGAGTGATCCTAAGGAAAGTGCAACAGAAAATAACCGCCAAGATTTTCTTGGTAAGGATGAAAAGGCGAGGTAAGAGCTCACCGTTTCCTAGGTGACTAGGAAAGCCGTGTAAACCCCACCTGGAGCAAGACCAAAATAGGGCTAAAAGAGTGTTGCTCGCACTCTCCGGTAGGTAGGTCGCTTGAGCATATTGGTGACAATATGCCTAGATAGATGATTATCAAATACAGAACTCCGCTTATAGATTTGCTTAATTAAAGAATCCCTTGGTGGATTCTTTTTTTGTACAATTAAATTTATATACCTTACTATTTATAGTAGGGTATTTTTTATTGGGAAAAATAAGATTAATTGAAATGGATGGAAAGATATGCTAAATTTAATTATATATAATATACTATTAAATTGGGGAGTGGGGATAATATGATACTAGTAACTGGAGGAATAGGATATATAGGTAGTCATACAGTTATAGAATTATTAAATGAAAATTACGATGTAGTAGTAGTAGATAATTTATCTAATAGTAGTATGCTGGTAATAGATAGAATAAAACAAATAACAAATAGAGACTTTAAATTTTACAATATAGATGTAACAGATAAAAAGTCACTTAAAAAAGTTTTTGAAGAAAATAAAATTGACTCTATAATACATTTTGCAGCTCTTAAAGCTGTTGGGGAATCTGTAGAAAAACCATTGGAATACTATAAAAATAATATAGTTGGAGCATTAGTGGTATTTGAACTTATGAAAGAATTTAATGTAAACAACTTTGTATTTTCATCGTCTGCTACAGTATATGGAAAGCCTAAGTCTTGTCCAATAAGAGAGGATTTTGACTTATCAACAACTAATCCATACGGTGCAACAAAACTTATGATAGAAGATGTGATGAGAGATTTAAGCAATGCTAATAAAGATTTAAATTTAGCAATACTTAGATATTTTAATCCAATAGGGGCTCATATTAGTGGTATAATAGGTGAGGAACCAAAGGGAATACCAAATAACCTAATGCCTTATATAACAAAGGTAGCTGTTGGAGAGTTAGATAAACTTAGCATATTTGGAGATGATTATAATACTCCAGATGGTACGGGAGTTAGGGATTATATTCATGTGGTAGATTTAGCTAAAGGTCATTTAGCTGCATTAAAAAAACTTGAAGAAAAACCTGGCCTAGTAACATATAACTTAGGAACTGGACAAGGATATAGTGTACTTGATTTAGTCAAATCTTTTGAAAAAGTAAATAATATAAAAATACCATATAAAGTAACTGAAAGAAGGCCAGGAGATATTGATATGTGTTATGCAGATCCAACAAAAGCCTTTAAAGAATTAGGATGGAAGGCTGAGTTTGGTATTGAAAGAATGTGTGAAGATTCATGGAGATGGCAAAGAAATAATCCACAAGGATATGAAGAAAATTCACCATTACCGGATGTTGCCATTTCTGAAATATAATTAATGAAAATAGGAGGTATGAATTGGAGTATTTAAGAATAATGATTTTATCTATGGTTCCTATTACAGAATTAAGAGGTGCAATACCTATAGGAATAGCCTTAAACTTAAATCCTATAGGAGTATGTATATCTAGTGTAATAGGTTCAACATTGGTAGCCATACCTCTAGTTTTAGCATATAGACATGTGGTAAAGTTTATGAGGGAGAAAAAAATTTTTTTATCATTATTAAATAAAATTGATAGAAAGATAAAAATAAGTATGAAGAAGATGAAGGCAGCTTCATTTATTGGCATAATATTATTTGTAGGTATACCTCTGCCTTCGACAGGTACATGGACAGCAGCAGCTATTGCTTCTATTTTAAGAATGAGACTTGTAGAAGCATTAAGTGGTATATTTATAGGAAATATGTTAGCTGGACTTATAGTTAGTCTACTGTCATATCATATTATATAAACTTATAAAGATATATGTATAAAAATTGTCCTCTTATTCATGGGAAAATATGTTAAAATATTACTGTATAATGTTTTACATTATCATGAATAGGGGGAAATTTTATGAAAAAAATGTTAAAATCGCTTTGTGCATTATTATTAGCAACAGTAATTGTTTTAACATCAAGTTCAGTCATATCAAATGCAGCAAATAGTCAGTTAATCATAATAAATTCGAAATATAATACTTTAAATTTTTATGAAAATAATGTATTAGTCAAAAAATTTAGATGTGCTACAGGCAAATCAAGCACTCCAACACCACAGAGAAAGACAACTATAGTTAATAAAATAAAAAATAGACCATACTATAAGTTAGGTATACCAGGGGGAGACCCAAGAAATCCATTAGGAAAGAGATGGATGGGGCTTAATATGTATGGATATGGAACTACATATGGAATACACGGGACGAATAATGAAAGTTCTATAGGAAAAAACATAAGTGGTGGATGTATAAGAATGCATAATAAAGATGTTGAATGGCTATATAATAAAATTAGAATAGGAGCCACTGTAATAATTAAAAATACATCAAATGATGATACATGGATTGCAAAACAATATGGTATTAATTTAGGGGAAAAATGGTATACAAAAAATGGATATAAGTATTATCGTAAATCAAATGGAAAAAATGCCACAGGATGGTATACAATAGATGGAAAAACTTATTACTTTGATAGTAAAGGAAGAATGCAAACAGGACTTAAAATAATATCTAATAAGAAATATTATCTAGGAACAGATGGAGTAAGAAGAACTGGATGGCAAACTATAAAAGGAAGTAAGTATTATTTTGAAAAATCAGGTAATAGAAAGGGGCAAGCAGTAAAAGGTAAGATTAAGATAAGTGGAAGATATTATTACTTTGATAGTAATTATAAGATGATTACAAATAAAAAGGTTAAAATAGGAGATTATTACTATTATTTCCATAAAGACGGAAAGATGGTTACAGATAAAAAAGTAAAAGTAGGAAGTTACTACTATTATTTTGATACAAATGGAAAAATGGTAAAAAATAAAGTAGTAAAAGATTATTACTATGGAAGTGATGGAAAACTAGTTATAAACAAGATACAAGGAAATTATTGTACTGATAAAAACGGTAAAATACGTAAAAATGTCATAGTAAATAATTATTACTTTAGCAGCGATGGTAAGATGGTGAAAAATAAACGAGTTAATTATAAAAATGATTACTATTACTTTGACAGTAATGGTAAAATGGTAAAAAATAAAGAAATAGGCTATTCTTACTATGGTGAAGATGGTAAAGCTTATAAATCTTGTGTAAAAGATATAAATGGATATACTTATACTTTCAATGAATCAGGAATGATAACAAATAAAGTTGAAATAAAAGAAGATACGAACCCAGAAGAAAGTACTGAAACACAAGTACCACAAGAGAATACTCAAAATAAAGAAACACAACAAAATAATGAAGATACTTCTTTAGAGGAAGCTGTATAAATAAAAACCTCCTTATTAGTTTGACTAATGAGGAGATTTTTTTATAAAACGTTTGTGACAAAAACGTAAGAAAATCTTAAGGTTGTATATTTTGTATTTTTTTAATGAATAAGTTATAATTTTAAAATAAGAAACAATTAAATTAATGGGGGAACCATGAATGAAAAAAGATTTAGAAAAAAACTTTAAGATTAATAAAGAAACTGTAAAAGAAATTTTACTATGGTTAATAGGAGGAATTTTACTATTATTCATAACAGAATATTTATTAAGAGGTAAGGTGAGATATGTTAAATTATTACTACTAAATAAACCTGGAGTATTTTTAGTAAACTACTTATTAATTTTATTAATTACTTCTTTAATGTTTATATTAAAAAGAAAAAAGACATTTTATTTTTTGATTTTTTTTGTAATAGTGACCATATCTGGTGTAAGTAAATACCTAACTATAGTTAGAGGAGTACCTTTTACATTTTCAGATATGTATTCCATAGGTGAAGCATTAGAAATAGCAGGAAATTATGTCACTTTGCCTATGATTATTGGTGTGTTCATATTTTTAGCTGTAGTAATAGGAATTACTATTTTCTTATTTAAAAAAGAAAAAAATAATAAAAGAATTACTAGTTTAATAAATCCAATCCTAATATTATTAACTATTATAGTTTTTCCTTTAGTGACTAAGAATCAATATGAAAAAGGAAATATGGGATATATGAGATGGGATATAACTGCCTCATATAAGAGAAATGGTTATGTTTTTTCAACTATAGAGTCGGCGGTAAAGTATATTAGAGTAAAACCCAAAGGATACAGTAAAGCTGCCATAGAAGAAATTAGAGCTAAAGTTGATGAGAAAGAAAAAGAAGATAGTAGAAAAATAAATACAAATAAACCGAATATGATATTTATTCAATTGGAAGCTTTTATGGATCCAACTAAGATAAAAGAAGCAAAATTTAGTGAAGACCCTATTCCAAACTTTAGAAAAATATGTAATGGAAATAAAGGATATATGGCCAATGTACCTACTACAGGTGGTGGAACTGTAAGAACTGAATATGAAGTCATGACTGGAAATAATATAGATTATTTAACTCCAGGAGAAATACCAAATAACACCATATTAAAAGGTAAATATTATAATTCGATTGCAACTACTTTGAAATCCCAAGGATATGGTGCACATGCTATTCACAATTTCCAAGGAAATTTTTATACAAGAAATAATGCTTATGAGAAACTTGGCTTTGACACTTTCACTTCTATTGAATATATGAATGATTATGAAAAAAATGAAAGAGGATGGGTAAAGGATACTATTTTGACAAAATATATTGAAAAAGCTTTAGATAGTACATCTGGAAGTGATTTAGTATATACAATAACAGTTCAAGGTCATAGTGCTTATCCAATAGATGCTCTAAAGCTTTATGACTTTCCAATAAAAATAGATGGAGACCTAGAAGAAAATGATAAAAACCAGCTATATTATTATGTTAATCAATTAAAAGAAACAGATGATTTTATAGGTGATGTTATTGACTTGGTGGATAATAGAAAAGAAGATACTTTAGTAGTATTTTACTCAGATCATATGCCGGCATTAAATTTATTTCAAAATGAAGATTTCTACTTAGATGCTTATGAAGCACCTTTTGCTTTTTATAGTAATTTTAAAATAAATAATTTTGATTTTGATAATATTGAATCTTATAATATAAGTTCTTTAGCTATGAATTTGGCAGGAGTAGAATATGGTCCAATGGAAAAATTCCGTACATATTTAAAAAGTGATGAAAATTATATAAAATATGAAGAATTATTAGAGTATGATATATTATTTGGTAAAAATTATTACTTAAAAGAAAATGAAAAGGCTAAGAAAAATACTATAAAAATGGGATTAGATGATGTTACAATTACTTCTTTAGAGCATGATAATGATTATATTTTAATAAAAGGAACAAACTTTACAGAAAATAGTTCTGCTTATATAAACAATAAAAAAATAGATACTAGATTTGTTGATGATAAAACTTTAAAAATAAATCAAAGTAAAAAGGGAGATGTTTTAGTTGTGAAACAACTTGGAAGAAATAATGGTTTTCTTAGTCAATCTAACAGCATAGATTTATCACAAATGAATTTAGTTAAAAATTAAATTAGATTATTTTATATTTTATAACTGTAATTATTTAATATAAATGTATATGAACTTAATGTGAAAATATAAAAAAGCAATCAAATGTATTGATATGTGTAAATTAATAAATTATAATGTTAATAGAATATTAAAAGTAAAAATATGGTAAAATAAGTTTGGTGTGCAAGGGGGAGTATGCACAATGATGGGGCAATATGTAGGGAGATTGGAAGATAAAATCTATGGCTTTAGTAATGAAATATCTGAGGAATTAGATTACTCTATAGTAAATGACTCTTTCTTATTTAAAATATATCATAGAGTGTTAGATATAATGATTGGGATTGTTGGATTAGTAATTTCTATACCTATTTTAATAATATTTGGTATTATGATTAAAAAAGAGGATGGGGGTCCTATTTTTTATAAACAAGATAGATTAGGTAAAGATGGAAAAGTTATATTTATATATAAGCTAAGATCCATGAGAGTTGATGCAGAGAAGAATGGTGCTGTATGGGCAGAAAAAAATGATCCGAGAATAACAAAAGTAGGAAGATTTATAAGAAAAACACGAATAGATGAAATACCACAATTTTTAAATATTTTAAAGGGCGAAATGAGTATTATTGGTCCGAGACCAGAAAGACCAACATTAACTATGGAATTTAATGAAAAGATACCAGGTTTTATTAATAGGTTGGTAGTAAAGCCAGGTCTTACAGGTTATGCACAAGTTAATGGAGGTTATGACATATCTCCGGAAGATAAAATAAAAGATGATTTATACTATATTAAAAATAGAAGTGTGTTTCTAGATTTGAATATATTGTTAAAAACTGTAAAAGTAGTTTTAACAGGAGAAGGTGCTAGATAAATAAAACTTATTAATCATAATAACTTTTCTTGAAATATTGCTGGGAAATATATATAATAAGATAATAAAAATATAACAATATAGTTAGAGTATAACATAACAAGTATAAGGAGAGATTATCTTTAATCTCTCCTTATTTTTTGTAATAAATATAATAATTGGAGGAATTAGGTGAATAATAATTTAGTATCAATAATTACACCAGTATATAATGGAGAAAAATATATAAAAGAATGTATAGAAAGTGTATTAAATCAAAGTTATAAAAATATTGAGATGATAATAATAGATGATGGATCTTCAGATAGAAGCGAAGAAATTATAAAAAGTTATATGGAGGAATATCCTTTAATTAAATATATTAAGATGAATGAGAATAAAGGTGTTTGGGCAGCAAGAAATATGGCAATAGAAAAGGCTAAAGGTAGATTTATTGCTTTTTTAGATGCTGATGATTTATTTTATAAAGATAAAATAAAAAAACAAATGAATTTCATGTTGGAAAATGATTATTCATTTACATATACTTCTTATAACTTAATTGATGAAAATAGCAATAATCTAAACAAAATTATTTATGCTAAAGAATATGAAAATTATAAGAGTCTTTTAAAGGGGAATAATATAGGATGTTTAACAGTGATGATTGATAGATTAAAAATAAATACTCCAATAAAATTTTCACAAAATCATCATGAGGATTATATACTATGGCTTGATATTTTAAAAAATAATACGAAGGCTTACGGTTTAGATGATGTTTTATCTTCTTATAGAAAATCTAATACATCTATAAGTCACAATAAAATAAAGGCAGCTTCATGGACTTGGAATATATATAGAAATGTTGAAAAACTATCTTTATTTAAATCTATTTATTATTTTATAAATTATACAATCAATGGATTTAGAAAAAAATAATTTATAAGAAGAAAATATTAGGGTTATAAGAAAAGAATTTTATTTCTTTTCTTATAACTCTTTTTTAATTTTTATAAACTTATAAAAATAATAAATGAAAGTAAATACTCATATTATTAATTATAAAGTATAAAAATTTATATCTTATTGTATAAAAGGAGGGAATTTATATGATATTAGTTTCTAGAGAATTTCTTCAATACGAAGAAGATTTTATTAAATACTATATAAACATTCCGAAGTTATACTATAAAGAAAAAGATGATAAAGACTATACTAAAAATGAAATGATAGCAAAAGTAAATCAAATTATATTTGAAGATATTTTGATATTTATGGATATTGTGGAGGATAGTTACAATTTACTTAATAAAGAACGTATATTTATTGATAGCCTTACGGAGTTTCAAATAGGTTATAAATCAAATGATATAATTAGTTTGGCAATTGAGTTTTCTCAATTATCAGGATTTAGTGATATAAGTTACTTAAAGGGATATAATTATGATTTTAATTTGGAAAGAGAAATACATCTTAAAGATTTATTTAAGGATGATTCTGACTTTTTAAATATATTAAAGAAATATATTTTTATTCAAGTAAAAAAAATTTTTATTGAATTTGGAGTATATAAAGAGGAGCTAGACTACTTTGAAGAAGATAATATTAATTTAGATGAGGATAATACTTTTTATTTTACAAATGAATTCTTAGTATTACCTTTTTCATCTTGTGAAATACATAAGGAAATATTGAATTTGTTAGAAATTAAGATACCGTTTAATAAAATTTATTATTATTTAAGTGAATATACGATTAAAAATATAGTTAAAAAAATTATACTTTAATATTGGAGGAAAATTATGTTTTATGAATATGATAGAATAGCAGCTGTAGAGTATGCAAGAAGATGGGCTTTAGATAGAAATCCAAAATTTAAAGATTATGAGGAGTGGGGAGGTAATTGTACTAACTTTATTTCTCAATGTATAAATGCAGGAGGCATTCCTATGGATCATCAGGGAAATAATATTATGAAACAATGGTATTGGTATAGTGATAAAAATAGGACGCCTAGCTGGACTGGTTCCCAACCATTTTTCGAATATCTTATTAATAACAATAATGATGATACTGATAATTTTGGAGTATATGCATCTGAATCTACTTATGATGAATTAGAGTTAGGGGATTTGGTTCAATTAATAGAAAATGGTAGAGCTTATCATACGATGATAATAAGCAGAATACTTTTAGATGGTGATGAAGTATATGATTATTTGGTTTGTCAAAATACCTATGATTTACTAGATTATCCTTTAAGTTTAAAAGTAGGTGAGAGAAGATATTTAAAAATATTTGGATACTATAAGTAGTCTGTAAAGTTGAAAAGAATTCTTCTTGGTGTTAAAATAAGTTTATCAGAAATATTTTCATTAAAAGGTGTAATATGCTAAGAAGGGTGAAGTTATGTCAAGAAAAACTAAAAAAGGAAAACATAGAAGAAAAAGAAAATCAAAATTAGATAAAAGAAAATTACTTCTTGTGGTTATATGTCTATTAATAGTAACATTTGCTTCATTTAAAGCTGTTAAAGCTGTATCGTCAGCAATTTCAGTTGCAAAAGAAAATGTTAGCTCTATTATGACATCTGTATTTGGAGAAGATGAAGACACAATTGAAGTTAATGACGATAAACAATTTGACTTGGAAGAGGAAAATAATATAAGTAAAAAGAAATATGTAGTATACATTGATGTTGGACGTGGTGGAATAGATCAAGGATATAAGACTAAAAAAGGTGTACTAGAAAAAGATCTAAATTTAGAAATTAGTAAGTTAGTATCATCTAGACTTTCATCTGAGGGTGATGTAAGTGTGGTTGTATCAAGAAATACAGATACTGCATTATCCAATAAAGAAAGAGTAGAAGATGCTAATAAACAAAATGCAGATATATTTGTATCTATTCATATGACTGGAAATGATGATTCAACAGCAGAAGGTGTTCAAACTTTTTATAGAGTAGGGGCTAATGATGCATCAGATGAACTTGCTACATTAGTGCAAAAGTCTGTGGCAGCTTATGTAGAATTAAAAGATAGAGGAGCAACTCCTTTTACTTTTGATGTATTACAAGGAAATAACATGCCAGCAGTATTAATACAATGTGGTTTTTTAAGTAATCCTAAAGAAGAAGAAAAATTAACAAATCCTGAGTTCCAAAAAGATTTAGCAGAGGGAATAGCTCAAGGAATTTTATCTTTTTTAGATGCTCAAGGATAAAAGAGTGAGAAAAAATAAACCATCTATAAGTGCTATAAGTAAAAAATTTTACTGTAAGAAAATTATATACTTTAAAAATAAGAATTAAAAAATCCTTAAGTTTTTCCTTAAGGATTTTTTATTGTATAAAAATATATACATAATGTTAATAATCCTTATATAGAAATATTTAAGAAGGGATTTATTATGTGTAAGATAACTAATTTTTATGAATATAAATACTGTAGAGGAAATTACTTTATTAATATATTTATAGATAAAAAATCAGCTTTGGGATTAAAAACATTATTAATAGAAAAAATAAAAGATAAAAAAATAAATAGGGATTATAGATGTGCTTATATTGTTTTGAGAGATAAAATAAATAATAATATAAATGAGGGATTATATGTAAAACTTAGGGTAAATAAATGTTATTTACAATATTTAAAGGATTTATATTATGATTTTTATCATCGAGAAGAAAGCATCTATGTTAAGGAATTAATACGCCATATTCAATATTTTATAGAAGAAGATATACAAAGTATTTATAAATTTTATGATTTAAGAGAAAATACAAAAATAAGTATATTATCAAAAACATAAGAAGTTTTATAAATTTAAGGTTGCAAATGAAATACTACTTGCAACCCCTTTTAGTATATATTAAAAATTAAAATACTTTCTTACAATCGTTGTATGAATACACATCCATCAAAGCTTCCCCAAATCTTTGATAATGAACGATTTCTCTTTCGGCTAAGAATCTTAAAACTTCTTTTATATCTACATCATCAGTTAAATTTATTAATTGATAATAAGTTGCCAATGCTTTTTGTTCTGCAGCCATATCTTCATGCAAATTAGTTACAGCATCACCAAAAACATTTATATAAGCAGCAGTAAATGGAACGCCATTTGAATCTGTTGGTTGTAGACCATGTCCAAATTGAGCATAATTAGTTCCTAGACCACAGGCTTTCATTTCTTCTGGAGTAGCATCTTCAGTTAGTTGATATAGCATAGATGAGATTATTTCAACATGAGCTAATTCTTCAGTACCTATATCTGTTAATAATCCTTTAGTTTTACCTGTTGGCATAGTATATCTTTGTTGTAAATATCTAACTGCTGCTGCTAGTTCGCCATTAGGTCCTCCCAGTTGAGTCATGATAAACTTTGCCATTCTTAAATCTTTTTTGCATAAAGTAACTGGGAATTCCAGCGTTTTTTCATATATCCACATATAATTAATCCTCCTATTTATTTCTATTCATAGAATTCTCTTTCCCATGGCCAAGGATCATTTACCCATTGCCAAGGACAAGAACTTTTACCATGACCAAAATTCATCAAAGGTCCATATTTTTTTTCATAGGCAGAAATAGCATTTTCTAGTTGACAAGATAAAGAATTGTATATTTCTATTGCATTATTATCTTTTGGATTATTATCTAAATATAGATTCATATCTACACATGCAAAGCATAATTCTTGTATTTTTCTTATTTGTTCAGCTCTATTCATACTTGCCATTATTTTCTACCTCCTCTTTTTTTAGGTGATGCATATAATGCTGGATTGTACATTTCAGAATCAAATAAGTTTAATTCTGGGAAAATTGTGCCGTATTTTAGTGCACATTCAAGATTGTACATTTTTGTAAGAACTTGATTGTTAACATATGGTCTAACTAAGCAGCAACCACAGTTCTGTTCAATTCCTCTATTTGTATTTTCCATTCTGTCAAAACCTCCTTGTTGTAATAGATATTTCTATCTTAATTTATACTATTCTAATTATTTGAAATCGTGAGTACTTGCTTGTATAAAACATATGAAATATGATAAAATTAAATTTATGCATGAATATGTAGAGAATATGAGGTGAAAACATGAGTGAATTAGCAGGTAATGGATGTCAAATTATAGTACCTTTTGACGAACGCAAGCCTTTAAAAGAAATTGAAAAAAGTATATTAAAAAAATATAGAAAATACACTTGGTCTAAATTTATAAAAGCTATAAAAGATTATAAACTAGTTGAAGAAGGTGACAAAATAGCTGTTGCTATATCAGGTGGAAAAGATAGTCTTCTTATGGCTAAAATGTTCCAAGAATTAAAAAGACATGGACAAGTAAACTTTGAATTAGAGTTTATAGCTATGGACCCAGGATACCATAAAGATATTAGACAATTATTAATAGATAACTGTGAATATTTAGAAATACCAATAAAATTATTTGATGCTAATATATTCGAAGTTGCAGATGAAATAGCAAGTGATTACCCTTGCTATATGTGTGCAAGAATGAGAAGAGGTGCATTATATAATAAGGCTGAAGAACTAGGATGTAATAAATTAGCGCTAGGTCATCATTTTGATGATGTTATAGAAACAACTATGCTTAACTTATTATGTGCAGGAAACTTTAAAACAATGCTGCCAAAGCTTAATTCAACTAACTTTGATGGAATACAAATAATAAGACCTCTTTATTATATAAGAGAAGAGAGTATAATAAGATTTATACAAAATAGTGGAATATGGCCACTAAACTGTGCATGTATGGTTGCAGCTAAAAAAACAGGTAATAAAAGATATGAAATAAAAGATTTAATTAAGTCTTTAGGAGATAACTTCCAAGAAGTTGAAAAATCTATATTTAGAGCAGCTCAAAATGTGTACTTAGATTCAGTCTTAGGTTGGGAGCAAGATGGAAAAAGACATTCATTCTTAGAAAGATTTGAAATTGAGGAATAATAAAATAAATTGACCGTTGAAAAGTATATTCAGCGGTTTTTCTTTATATTAATTATGATAAAATATAATTATATAAATAAAGAGGGGGAATTATTTTGAAAAAAGTTTACATGGACTTTGAAATGAATATGCCTAATACTAAAGGGAAGAGAGAAGGTTTTAAAGCAGAAATTATAGCCATAGGGGCAATAAAATATGATACAAATACAGGAAAAATAGAAAAATTTAAATCATTAATAAAGCCAATAACTGATCAAGAAGTTTTTCCGCATATAGAAGAATTAACGCATATAACAACAGATGATTTAAAAGATGCACCTACATATGAGCATGTTATGAGACAGTTTAAATCCTGGCTTGGTATTTTTACAGAAATTGAAGGTATTTATACTTTTGGTAATTTAGATTTAACATGCTTTAATTATACTGATAGACTAAGTTCTCAAAAGCATAATCATCCAAGATTTTTAAATAATATCAGAGATTTATTTGTAGATATAAAAGATAAGTATATTAATTGTGGTATTAAATGTATGAACTATGTATCTCTTAAAAAACTTCTTGAATATGCCAATGTGAAGTTTTTTGGCGATGCTCATGATCCTTTATATGATGCCTATAATTTATATATACTAGATAAAGTTCTAGAAGAAAATTATAAAATAAAAGACTTATTAATAATATATGATTTTCTAAAACCGCCTTTTACTACATTAAATGAAGAATTAGAAAATAGATTTGATGAGTATAGGGAATACTTGTATAACCAAAGTGGAGAGTATGATATATATTGTTTATCCTTAGAAGTAATAAAAACTATTAAAGAATATTTATCATATATAAAAGAAATAAATATTCGTGATGTGGATATGGTAAGGGATATAAGTAGAAAAATAGAATCATTAGATAAGTTGAAAGATATAAAAGAAGGATATTTTTATGTATTGGATAATTTATATTTAGATATGAAAGAATTATTAGATGATGCTCTTTTATATAAATTAAATCAAAATGAATACGAAGAAGAAGTAGATAGTATTCTTGATTTATTTAATGAAGATTTACAAATAGAAAATATAACTGAAGTGGTAACAAATATAACATAAAATGATTTCAAAAGAAATCATTTTTTTTGTTTTAAAAAACAAATATTTTAAATATAAATAAGAAAGAAGCTTTTATAAGAGGAGGAGGTTGTATGTTTATAACTACAGTTATAAAATTTTCAACATTAGTCAAAGTAATAATTTTTTTTGTTATATTAATAATGATTATAAGGTATATCAATCAAATGAAAAACACTACATCAAGAGGGAAAAAGAGTATTAATTACTTGTTGAAAAGAAATACCAAATCATTCTTAAAAAATAGATACAATATGTTTAATATACATAAAAAGAGTGAAGATGCAAAGGTTTATAATATAAACTGTGACGATGATGTAATCAGATATGCTAATGGTGATATATATAGAGGTCAAATAAAAAATGGTATAAGGGAAGGTCTTGGTACTTGTTATTTTGCTAATAAGGATATTTATGAAGGTATGTGGAAAAATGATAAAATGGACTGTGTAGGTAAATATGTATTTGCAGATAAATCATTTTATAGTGGTGATTTTAAAAACGGATGCAAGGAAGGTATAGGAGTATTTACTTGTGATGACTATAAATATATTGGACAATATTATGCAGATAAAAAAGGAAGAGTAGGGACTTTTCACTTACCAGATAATTCATATCTAAAAGTAATTATTGAAAACGGAACTATAATAGAAGGAACTTATTTAAGAGAAGGTCATAAGGATGAATATATTTATAATGTTGACTTAACTAATGAAAGAGAAGTAATTAAAAATATTAAATCTTATTTTGTTAGAGATGTATCTAATATATAATTTAGGACAGGGGGAATATTATGAAAAATCAAAATGAGGATTTGAAATTAAAACTGGTTCCCTTTATTATGAATCGTGGAGTAAAAAGTACATCAAAAACACCGTATGGAGTAAATATGATTCAAGCTAAAAGTATGTGGAATGAGTCTAATAGAGGAGAAGGTATAAATATTGCTGTTATAGATTCAGGATGTGATATAGAACATGAAAGTTTAAAAGATAATATTGTAGCTGTTAGAAATTTTACTGATGAAGATAAAAAAAATCCTAATATTGTAATTGATAGAGTCGGCCATGGTACACATGTGGCAGGAACTATTGCAGCCAATGGCAATAATAACACTATAGTTGGAGTTGCACCGTGGGCCAATTTATATATATTAAAGGCTATAGATAGTAGTGGAAGTGGAAAAGTAAGTTGGGTTATAAATGCCATAAATTATGCAGTAGAGAAAAAAGTCGATATAATCTCCATGTCTTTGGGAATGGCAAATAATGATCCTAAGCTAGAAAAAGCAATAAAACGTGCTGTTAATAATAATATATTAGTAGTATGTGCAGCTGGAAATGATGGTGATGGAAATGCAGATGTTTTTGAGTATTCATATCCAGCATCCTATGTAGATGTTATTTCTGTTGGAGCAGTAGATAAAAAAGGAGTTCCTGCAGAGTTTTCCAATTCAAATTTAGTAGTAGATTTAGTAGCACCTGGCGTTGACATTATATCTACTTATCCAAATAATCAATTTGCTAGTCTAAGTGGAACAAGTATGGCCACGCCTCATGTTAGTGGTAGTTTAGCTTTACTTAAAAACTGGTCTTATGAAGAATTTCAAAGAGAACTAACTCAAGAAGAAATATATGCTCAACTTATAAAATATACAAAAAATTTAGGCTATCCTAGAACTGTTCAAGGAAATGGACTGCTTTATTTAAAAGAGAAAAAATAGAGAAAAAAAGAACTTGAAGTTTATGTTAAATAAATTTCAGGTTCTTTTTGTTAAATAATATAAAATTTTAACTTTTTAATTAAAATTTAACAAAAAAGTGATATAATAAATTAGAAAGTAACAAAATTGTAACTAATTATCTGATTAAAATTAAAATATATGGAGTTGAGGCAATGATTAAATTTACAAAAGTAGAAAAACAATACTCTGACGGTAATAAAAGTTTAAAAGATATAAATCTTAAAGTTGATAAAGGGGAGTTTGTTTTTTTGGTAGGGCATTCTGGGGCTGGAAAATCAAGTATTCTAAAACTTATAACTAGAGAAGAAAAAATCACAAATGGAAGAGTTATAGTAAACAAAGAAAATATAACTAATATAAAAAATAGTGCTTTACATAAATATAGAAGAAATATAGGTATAGTTTTTCAAGATTATAGATTAATTAAAGAAAAAACTGTATATGAAAACGTAGAATTAGCTCTTAGAGTTGTAGGTGAAAAAAGTAAAAATATAAAGCCTAAGGTTATGGAAGCTTTAGAAAGCGTAGGAATTGCCCATAAATATAAAAAATATCCTGATGAATTATCAGGTGGTGAATGCCAAAGAGTTGGTATAGCAAGGGCTATAGTAAATAATCCTTCTATAATAATAGCTGATGAATGTACAGGGAATTTAGATATGGATAACTCTATTTCTATTATGAAACTTTTAGATGAAATAAATAAAAAAGGTGTTACAGTAATTATGGCTACTCATAATTTAGATTTAGTAAGGGAGTTTCCAAGAAGGATTGTAAAAATAGAAGATGGTAAAATAATCTATGACACAAAGAGGTGTGAATAAATGAAAATAATATCAAATATAACATATACTTTAAAGCAAGGATTAAAAGGTATATTTAGCAATAAGACTATGAGTTTTATATCAGTAATTTCAGTAACATCAGTTTTAGCTATACTTGGTATAGTATTATGTATTGTATTAAATATAAACTCATTTATGGAAACTACACAAAATGAAGTTAATGAAATAAGAGTAGCTCTGGATTCAAGTTTAAGTGATGATGATAGTTTATATATAAAAGAAGAACTAGAAAAAATAAATGGAGTTATAAGTGTTAAATATCAAACTAAGGATGAAGCTTTTAATAGTATGAAAGAAAGCTTTGGAGATGATAAAGATTTACTAGATGGAGTAAAAAATCCTTTAGATGACTATTACATAGTAACTATTGCGGATTCACAAGAAATAAAAACATTAGCAAGAAGCATGGAGAAAATTGAAGGTGTTATAGAAGTTCAGTATTATGAGGATATTGTAGAAAACTTTTTAAAGGCATCTCATACAGTAAAACAATTTGGAACGATTATAATAGGATTTTTATTAATAGTTTGTTTAGTGCTAATATCTAATACAATAAAAGCAAGAGTATATAGTAAAAAAGAAGAAATACAAGTTATAAAATATATAGGTGGAAGTAATACATTCGTAATAGCGCCTTTTATAGTTGAAGGTTGTATAATAGGTTTTCTTGGGGCTGTAATATCTTTTGCTATATGTACAGGAATGTACAAGTATGTATTGGAAAATATACAGATATCTTTAAATTCTATAGTAGGAGATATGATGCTACCTATTTCTAGTATATCTTATTTATTAATTTTAGTATTATTTATTACAGGAATACTTGTTGGGATTTTAGGAAGTGGATTATCTGTAAAAAAATATTTAAAAGTATAAATAGTAATTTGGGGGGAGAAGATGAAGAGAATAATATCTGCAGCTTTAATATGCTCAATGTTGTTTTCGGCAAATAGTTATATATATACTAATGCTGAAAGTACAGAAAGTAAATTAAAAGCTAATCAAGAAAAACAAGAAGAATTAGATGATAAAATAAATAATTTAAATGAAAAAACAGAAAAAATAGAAGAGAAAATTAAATCGTCAAATGAAAGAATAGAAAAAATAAATAAAGAATCTGAAAAACTAAAAAAAGAAATTAAACAGTTAGAAGAGGATATAACTTCTAATCAAGAGAGTTTAGCAGAAAGATTAAAAGTTATAAATAATAACTATACACTTGGATATTTAAAGGTTATACTAAGTAGTAATTCTATTTCCGATTTTTTAAATAACATTTATATAGTTCAAGAAGTTGTAAAACAAGATAAACAAATGTTAAATGATTTAGAAAATAATAAAAATGAAGTAAAAGACAAAAAAGAAATATTAGATAAAAATAAAGAAGAAGAAAAAGTAATTAAAGATGAGTTAGTTAAAGACAAAGAAAACTTAGATAAAGATAAAATAGAACTTAAAAAATTAAAAGAAGAATTAGTTAAGGAAGAAGAAGAATTAGAGAAAAAATTGCAAAAAATAGCAGCACAAAAGGCTGCGACTTCTAGTGATTCAAATAATTTGGCTAATTCAAATAGTTCAAGTACTGTAATATCAAATGGTTCGTGGCCAGTACCTGGATATAGTAGAGTATCTTCTCCTTTTGGATATAGAATACATCCTATATTAGGTATTAGGAAATTACATACAGGTATAGATATACCGGCACCTACAGGAACTCCAACTGTAGCTGTTGCAAGTGGAACAGTAATTTATTCTGGAGTACAAGGAAGTTATGGAAACACTGTTATGATACAACATGATGATGGTTTAGTTTCCTTATATGCTCACAATAGTAGCTTAGTAGTTAAGGTAGGAGATAAAGTTAAAAAAGGACAAGTTGTTTCTAAAATAGGTAGTACAGGAAGATCAAAAGGACCACATTTACATTTTGAAATAAGAGTAAATGGAACAGCTCAAAACCCATTAAATTACTTATAGATTCTCAAGATAAGGAGAAATATTATGCAAGAATATGTAGTAGTAGATTTAGAAACTACGGGATTAGATCCATATAGTGGATGTGAAATCATAGAAATAGGTATAACAGAAATAAAAAATAATCAAATTGTAAGAAATTACTCAAGATTAATAAAACCTAAGAAAAGTATACCACCGCTTATAACAGAAATAACAGGTATTACTAATGAAATGGTAGAAAATGAAGAAGGTATAGAAACTGTTTTACCTAGATTTAGAAAATTTTTAAATGATAGAGTTATGATTGCTCATAATGCTAAATTTGATTTAAAGTTTTTAAATTATTATTTGAAAAAATATGATTTACCAACTATAGATAATCATTTATGTACTTTAGAAATGTTAAAAAAATGTAAATCATATAAAGGCAAAAATAAAAAATTAGAAACTGCATGTAATTACTATAATATTATAAATGAAAATGCACATAGAGCTGATAGTGATACAAAGGCTACAGCTGAATTATTTTTAATAATAAAAGATGAAGTATTATAAGGGTTTATATAGTATAAAAGGAGTTATAGATTTAATCTATAGCTCTTTTTGTGTTTAAGAGAAGTATGGATTCATATTATATAATAGTAGAAGTTTTAGGGGGATTTAATATGAATCATATTTATGTAAAAATTTTTATAGATAGAGTTAGTTTTTGCATAGTTAGTAATAGACAAAAAGAAAGAGTGAAAATTAAAGAGAATGAGATTATATTACCTCTTTCTTTTTCCATAGGTGATAGATTATTTTATATAAAAAAAATAATAAGTATAATGATAAATCAGTACAATATAGAAGCTTATACTATGCAAATGGATGATGATATTGGTATAGAAATAGTAGATGCAGTGAAAATGGAGGGTGTATTGGAAGAATTATTTTCATGTAAAGGAGTAGTGAGATGGAAATAAGTCCAAAGTTAAATTTAAAAATTATACAAAAAATTAAATCAGAAGGTGCTAATTCTGCTTTATATATAGTAGAAGATAAGCAGTTAAACTGCGAAATGATACTTAAGCAAATAGATAAAAAGAAATTAAAAGAATACGATAAATACTTTGAAGAATCAAAAAAAATATATTCATTAAATCATCCTAATATAATAAAAATAAACTATGCAACTTATGATGATGAATATGTATATATAACCATGCCATATTATAGGAATGGATCTTTGAATCATATATTAGATAGTAGGAATTTGACTGTAAGAGAAGTAATAAAATATTCATTGGATTTTCTCTCAGCCCTTTATTACATGCATGGCAAAAATATTATTCATTGCGATATAAAGCCTAACAATATTCTTATAGATGATAGAAACCATGCCATACTTACTGATTTTGGCTCAGCTATACAACTTGATATGAATGGTTATGGTAAATTAAAAAATGTTTATTATAAACATATAGCTCCTGAGCAATGTTTTACATCTTCTGTGGATAAAAGTATAGATATATATCAGGTGGGAACTACATTATATAGAATGTGTAATGGAAATGAAGAATATAATAATCAATTAAAAAGATATAAAAACTTAAATGATCTAAAATTAGCTATTTCAAAAGGTAAGTTTCCTGTTCGAAAAAAATACCTACCTCATATACCAAAATCTTTAATACAAGTAGTTGAAAGATGTTTACAAGTTAACAAAGAAGAAAGATATAATGATATATTAGAAATTTTAAATGATTTATCAAAAGTTAAGGATAATCTTGATTGGAGATATGATAAAAGATATAGAGATTGTTTTACATGGATAAAAGAAGACGACTATATAATTTTAAAAAAAGAAGATAAATTATGGTCTATTGAGTCTAATATGATAAAAGGTGATGAAGAGAATATTAAGTTGGAAAGTAAAGCTCAGGGATATAGAAGAGTTAGGAAAATTATAAAAGAAAATAAAAAAACCCTACTTTAATCCGATCAAGTAGGGTCTAATTTAAAATATATTATAAAAAGGGGTTTATTAGGGAATATATTTTATTTGGGGAGTATACAGTTATTGGGGAAATAACTGTATACTTATAATAACAAAATTCGACAAAAACTGCAAGTATTTTTGACAAAAATATTTTATTTTTTTTAGATAAGTATTGCTTCTTAAAAATCATTAATATATTTCTATATTTTGGTTAAAATACCTTTAACAAGGAGGCATATAATGAAAAACAAATATTTATGGAGTTGTATAATAGTAATATCATTATTACTACATAGCTTAAATAGTATATCTTTTTGTATACATAAAAGTAATTTTAATAAAGAAAATTTAATGATAAATAATATAAATGACAAAGATATAAAAATAGAAATTAAAAATGTGGAAATAATAAATAGTGTTATAAATTTAGATGAAATATATGAAACTTACTCAATTATAACTATGGATATAACAAATAAAGGACTAGATTATGTAGAATTATCAAATATTAATTGCTCCATATATCAAAATAATAAAAAGTTACAAACTTTTATCCAAAGTGACAATGAATATTTAGGATTTGTGGGAGTATTATCAAGTGGAGATAAAAAAGAAATAAAAATAGGGGTAGCTTTGGAAGATAGAAATTCACCACTTGAGATAGTATTTGAAAACTTATCTGATACAAAAAAAGAAAAAAAGACGAAAGTAATAAATATTTAATATAAATATAAAAATCATTTATACCTTACATAATGAATTATACAATATTACAATTTTGTACTTTGATTTATTTCAAGTTACAATGTATAATTAATTTAATAAATAAGGAGGTATATATGAGTTATCATTATAGTAGTGAAAATAAGATAAAACGAAGAAAAGTTAGTAATAGTAATTCAAATAAAGACCCAATAAAAACAGACGTAGTTAAATATAAAAAAGAAAATAATAAAATTAATAGAAGAGAAATAGATCAAGATTTTCAATTAGAAAAAGAATTGTATTATAAGAAGAGAGATAAAAAAAGACAAAATAGATACTGTTTTATAAAGAAAAGTATAACTTTTTTATTAGTTATAACATTTGTTGCAACTATATTTGCTTCTGTAGTAGCAGCAATATCTTTAAAAGATACTCCAAAAGTAACAAAGGATTTAATTTATAATAGCTATATTTCTAAAAATATAGTTCCTGTTGATGAAATACCTAATGATTTAAAAAATGCCATAATAGCTACAGAAGATAAACGATTTTATAAGCATAAAGGAGTAGATTTTAGGTCTTTAATGAGATCTTTAGTAAATAATATATTATCTGATACTACACAAGGTGGTAGCACAATAGATATGCAAGTATCAAAAAACTTGCTGACAACAGAAGATAAAACTATGAAGCGTAAAATTACAGATATGTATAATGCAATTCAGATGAATAAAATAATGACAAAAGATGAAATTCTAGGATCTTATCTAAATAATATATATTTTGGAAAAGCTAGTTATGGTATAGCAGATGCAGCTAAAACTTATTTTGGAAAAGATGTTAGAGATTTAAACTTAGGAGAATGTGCTATGCTTGCAGGTATAACAAATAATCCAGCAAGATTTATGCAACATGATGAAGCAAAAAGAAGACAAAAAGTAGTATTAAAGCATATGTATAATCAAGGATATATTACTTATGAACAATACAAAGATGCTGTAAATGATCCAACACCTTTTAAATCTGAAATAGCATAAATATATAATAAAAATACCAATAAGATAATCTTGTTGGTATTTTTTAGTTTATAGCCTTGATATTTAAAATTTTCATATTTATAATAATATTAATGCAACTTATAAGTAAGAAAAAAGAGGTGACACAATGTTCAAATTTACTTTTGATGAAAAAGAATACATATTAAATGACGAAAACTTTGATGATTTAATTAATGATGATGAAAAACCAGTTAAAGATATTGATAAAAATATTATTTTAGATTTATTAAATAATTCTCCAGAAGAAATTAACTTTGGTGAAGAGTTTTATATTGAGGCTTGTCCTAAATGTCTAACTGGGATAAAAGAAAAAGAAAAATTCTTCCCATTCTTAGAGTATCATTTCTATATATATACTAAAGATGGAAAATATGTAATAAGTACAATAGATAAAGATTATGAAGGAAAATCATTTAATAAATTATCTAGAGCAAATCTTGTAGATGATAGTTATATAGTTAGTATAATTATATGTAAACATTGCAATGATTATATAATACAAATAGAAAACTGTGAAGTGTAAAAATTTAGACATATCCTATGGTATGTCTTTTTTAATAAAAACAAATTTTTCATAATGTAGACTTGGGGGGAGTGATATGAATAAGATAATAAGGGTAATAAGCAGAC
>CAMBXR010000029.1 GCA_945871955.1 uncultured Clostridium sp.
ATAGCCTTTTTAATAGCACTATCAAACCTCATTCTAGTTCTATTTACTTTTGCTAAAGGTGAAATCATCATCCTTCTTAATGCTGTTCCACTTGCAGCCTGTCCAGTTTTCTGTTCAATATCAAATATAGCTGAGCCCATTTCTGATAACACTGCTAATATATTTATAAGCTTCTCTATTATTGTAAAATTAGCTTGTAGCTGTGCATCCCATGTTATGTATTCAACCCCTGGGTCCTCTGCTGTATCTCTTGGGAAGTAATTACCCATTTTAAGCTTCCAGCTTCCATCACTATCTCTATATAAAGCACTTGAAGGGCCTTGAACACTTGGTTCTGCATGTTTATCTAATATCTTACTTATCTGTGCAATTCTTACTTCTATTTCTGAAATAATACTGTCTAAATCTGCATAATCATCTATTCCATAAACTCTGTCACTTGTCATAAGGTTATGAATAGGAACTATTGCAAAATCATTTAGTCCAGTTTGTATTTGTTTTAATTCTTCATGTATTCCAGTAATCATATTTTCAGCATCATTTAACTTAAATGTTACTGTTTCATACAATCCTTTAGAGTGTATTTCTACATATAAATAATGGTCATATTCTTCTTTATATCCACCAAAGAAGCTTTGGTTAGGTCTTGGTACTTTATAAGTATGTGCTAGTATATGATGTTTAACTTTTCTTATATTCTTTGGCTCTACAACCTTAAAATAAAAAGAAGGTTGAGTAATATCAATTACTCCTTTACCTTCTTCATCTTTATATATATTAAATATTCCATCACCATATCTACTTATATCTATAGCTGCGCTGTAACAAGTATTAATCAAATCACTATTTTCAGCTATTGTATCAAGTGAAATTTGTTCTTTACTATCATCTTCTCCAGCTGTTATTTTAGGCGGTTCTCCTAGCATAAAATCAGCTATCTTTAATGATATAAGTTTTTGGAAGTTACATATAACCGAATAGCTTACAACATCTTCAAAGTTACCTATAACCCTTGTAATCCTTTTAAAGCTCTCATGGTAAACACTCTCATGTTTTCCTTCAAATATTAATTTATTTTTTCTATATTTATCTAGTCTTTTCATTTCTCCAGGAGGTGGCCAAACACTTCCTGGTTTTAAGAAATCAAGATTAGTTAACATATTTACCACCTCCTAGATTCTTATATTAATTGGCTCTTTATATGATTTATTTTTCATTTCACTTTCCAAACCATATCTTGTTGCATCTATTGTATGATTATCTTTATCCTCTAACTTCGGTCTTACATTCCCGTCTTTATCGGTTTGATAATCTATATTTTCATATTCTTTTGCTACATTTGGAGTTCTTTTATTATCTATTACTATAGCTTCTAAATCATCCAACCAGTTTTCTCCAAACTCTATTGAGCCGGGTCCTTTTTTAGCTTTTAGTGCATGTATTCCATATTCTTTTAATTCTGCAATACTTCTTGGTTCCGCACTATCGCAAGTAACTGGAAAGTCATCATACTTCTTTGCCTTAATCCTTGAAGCTAACTCTCTAATAGACATTTTAACTCCATATATTTCATCTATAAAATAAAGTATTCTTCTTTTGCTATCGTAGTGCATTCTAACAAATGCCATAGGGTCCGTAGCATACCCAAAGTCATTCCCTTGCTTGATATTATCAAAAGTCTTTATTTCATCATCTGTTATAGTTCTAAAAATTAAATTAGAAAAAGGAACTACTCCGGAACCTATCGGCTCTCCTAAGTACTCCCATCTATACTTAAATTCATTTTTCTTTTTAACTTCATTAGCTTCTTCTATAAAAGCCTTAGAGATATGAGGATTATCTAAATAAGTGCTATGATGAATATATGTATTATCAGGTATAAATTGAGTTTCAAACTTCTTATTAACCCAGCTTTGCTTTCTCTTAGGTGGGTTATAACTGTATATAACTTTGTAGCTTAATCCAGGAGGTAATTCAGCTCTTAAAACTGAGTTTACTATGGTTGATACTTCATCTTCTGTTTTAAACTCTGCTAGTTCTTCAAACCATACAAAAGCTATAGGGAATTTACTCATTTTAATTGACTTTATCTTAGCTGGATCATCAGCACCTCTAAATATAAACTTATTACCTCTAGGTATATAAATTAATTGCAAAGGTGACTTTTGAACCTTCCACACATGACCTACATTCAATATGTCTATAGCTTCCTTAAGCTGTTCAAATACTGATTCAGTTAATGTATTTCCTACTTTTCTTATGCAAAGACAAGTTACTGGATATTTCATTAATGCCAATACTAACCATATAGCAATATGAGTTGACTTAGCACTTGCTCTACCACCTTTTAATACATGAAATAAGTATTTATTAGAGTTAATAGTTTTCCAAAACTCATGGAAGTTTTTATTAATAATTTCTGATATTTTCTTATTCATCTTCTAAACTTCCTATATCATCAATTATTGTTACTCCAACATTACCTTCTACATCTACTTTTTCAGTAAATAAAGCATATCTTTTCCCTAATAATTCAGCTGCTTTTATTCTATCTTTAGCCGATAGTTGTTTCTTTAGAATAATAGGTTTTATTCCGCCTTCTCCATCACTTTCACTTGCTACTACTTCCTCATCTATTTCACCTCTTAGTGATGAACTTAAAAAAGCTAAGACTTCTTCTGCCTTAGCTATCCTTTTATTTTCTATTTCTTTGAGCCTTTCATCAATATAATTTTTAATGTTAGCATTTGTTAGCATTCTACTTGAATTAGTTCTTGCTGTACTATCATTCTTACATTCATAAGCTCTTTTATAACTTTCAGTAGCATTAAGTGACTCTATATAATAATCACAAAATGCTTTTTGTTTTTCGGTAAGCTTCACTTAATGCACCTTCTTTCTATTTTTTATATTTAAATTTCTGTTTATTTCTTTTCTTTTTACTTTCCTTACTTTTATCAAAGTTAGGTTTTTGTTTCATTAATTTCTCGTATTCCCATAATTCCTTTTTCACTTCTGCTTGTTCTGTAATCAAACCTGCATCTATCCACTTTTTCATAATTTGTCACTTCCTTTTTTATTACAAAAAAGGACACACAATCGTGTATCCAGTGAAAGGGGTTTACTAAATTAATATAACGTTTGAGGAGAGACTCGTTGGAATTGAACCAACACTATGCAAAATAGTTTCCATTAGTCTCATGTATTCAGAGAGGGGGGGCTCTCTGAATAGTTCTATATTGATAAAAATCAAATTTTGTGAATTACTAATTACGTATCAATAGGGGTGGTTTTATACTGTTTTCCTTCAGTACTTGTTGTTCGTCAATTATTTAGTTTTTTAGTTTTTGAATAGAGTTACAATTTAGATATATATCTGCTAGTTTCCAGAATCGAACTGGAGTAAATTTTCAATGCCTTCCGGATAAGCACCTATTCATCTATGCACCTGCAACTAACACGTTGAAAGGATTCATTTAAATCCTTTCCTAATTTAATCAAAAAAAATACGTTAAATTTACCTAAGGAGGTCAAAATGAAAGTTTATTACCAAACTGCCAACTAAACATAAAAAAAACAATAAGTCATATTTGTTTACAATATAATAATACCAGGAATCAATGTGACATTGTGTGCCATCATTTTTCCCTGGTATGTTCTTTTTTTCTATGCTATTTTTTTAAGTATTTCATTATGTATTCTATGTACTTGTCTCCAGCTATAATTCATATTTAAAGCTATTTGCTCCCATTTTAAGTCATTTATATATCTATATCTCATTAATACTCTCTCTGTTGCATCTAGCCCTTCTATAAGGTTTTCTATTTCCATTAGAGTCGATACTAACTTAACTCTATTTTTATTTAACTTATCAATCGCTTCTTCTATACTAACAAGTATATCAAGTATTTCTCTACCCTCTCCACTACCAACTGGCATATCTGTGATAACTTGTGATTTTATACTTGTCTTTTGTTCATTCAGTTTCATTATTTGTTCTTCTAATTGAGCTATTTCTTTTTTAATTAATATATACTCTTTTAATCCTTCTTTTGTCATTGTCATATTCCCCCTTGATGATTATATATAGTACTCTTCTAAGTCTATTTGTGGTGTAAATGTACTGCACCCACACTCACACTTATACTTTTTAAATCCTGTTGCATTGTCTATTTCTACTGTTATATCTGCTTCATTTTTTACTATATCACAACTACTACATCTAAGTTCCATACTGTCTTTTTCTTTTTTTACTAAATATATAACATTACCGTCTTTTATTTTTCTCATCTTCCTATTCCCCTTATGAATTAATCTATTGTCTTTTAAGTATAAGTGCCCTTATTCTGACTTCATTCTTAAAAGTTGTCTATTTAATTTATATTCTTTTATTTTATTTAGTTCTTCATCTGAAATATTTAATATGTATTTCACTTGTTCCAACATAATTAAAACATCTGCTATCTCACCTTTTATGTCAATTAATGATTTAGCTTTATCTTTGCTTTCCCTATGCTTACATATTGCTTGTTGTAACTCTGCCATTTCTTCTATAAGTTTAATACTTTGTCTATCATATCCATAGTTAAGTATTATCTTTTTAATTCTTTTATCTGTATGATCTAAATGATTAGTTATGTATTCCATTTCTTTTGTTCTTGCCTTTCTCTATCCTCTTTAATTTATTATCATTGACATTACATATAATAATACAAACATTGCCAATAATATCGTAATCGCATTTATCATATAATTTTACCAGCTCCAATCTATCCTTTTTTTAACATTGATTATCCATTACACACCTTCCTAATTGCCTATACTATGCTAACCCCCACATGATTGTTATAAACATAATTACTATAAATAATGTTTCAAGTTCCATATTCTACTCCTAAATGAATGAATTATTTTATTTATTTACTGCTATCTCTACACTCCCATGACAATTAGGGCAACACATAACATTATGGTATCCACCTATAATTATCATTTCTTCTAATTCTTCTATACTGTCAAAATACATTTCACATTCTTCACAGAAATATCTAACTTCTTTCATTCTAATCTCTCCTTTTAAATAAAAATTATATTTCTTTCTAAGAGGATTAAAACTTTTATTATAATCCTCTATTTAATTTATTCTTCTTTAGAACGGTAAATTATCATCTTCATATAAAATATCTAAATATGATAAATCAAAATATATTGCTTGTTGCTCGTATTTTCCTTTTGTGTATTCTTTTTTCTCTGACATTTTAACTTTTATATCATCAACCCAAATTTCGTCTATGTTGCAAAGTTTTGATTTAAATATTTTAACAAAGTCTACATTTTCTTCTTGTTTCTTAATACTAATATTGTCTATATCGTCAATTTTAGAATTAGCTGTATATGTATATTTAATTTCATATATAGTTTTTGTTTTGTATACATAAATATATTGTTTTACGTCTTTTTCTAAAAAAACACTATATTTATCACCTTTTTCTAAATCGTATATTCTTTTATTAACTTCTTGATATACAATTTTATATTTATCCTCTCTTAAATTTACTGCACCTTCAACTTCCATTTCTGTTATCTTATCTGATACTAAATACTCTATATATCCATCTAATTTTGTTTCAAATCCTATCCTCAATTTTATTCCTCCTATTAAACAAAAAATATATTTCATATCTAGAGGATTAAAACTTTCGCAATAATCCTCTATTTAATTATTTATATGATTCAATTTGCTTTTTACAGTTTTGTTCTTGAATTGTTATTAATCTTCTAAGATGTTTTAATAGTCTTAGTTTTTCAGCTGGGTCTTTTGTGATCTCTATTTTAAATACTAATCCTCTCATATCCTGTTCCTAAAAAGGCAATTCCTCATCATCTATTGCTTGAAAACCTTCTGGATCTAATCCCCTTGGTGGTTCATAACTTGGTTGAAATGTTTGGTTATTATCTGCTCCAGCTTCTTTACTGCTTCCACCTAAAAACTCTAATCTATCAACTTTAACTTTTGTATAAGTTCTTGTTTCTCCATCTTTGTCATATTTATCTATATTTAACTCACCTTCTACTAATACTAACTTCCCTTTAGTAACATGCGGTGTTAAATTTTCACAATGCTTTCCTATAGCTTCACAAGGTATAAAGTCTACTCTCTTGTTAGCTTTATCTTTTTGATAACCTCTTTCTACTGCTAGAGTGTATACCATCTTAGGAGTCCCAGTATTAGGTATAAACGATAACTCCGCATCCCTTACAAGTCTTCCAGTAATCATTATTTTATTCATATATTTATTTCTCCTTTTTATCTAATTGTCTTTTTAAATCTGCATTTTCATTTCTAAGCTTTAATATTTCTTGTTTTAATTCATCTATTGAGTTACATCTATTTAAGTCTATATTTGTACATATCTGCCTTATATAAGCCATACCTTTACCTCTTAAGCTGTTTTCTTAGCTGCTTTTCTTTTCTTCTTTAATTCTTCATACTCTATCCATCCATTTTCATCACCATACTTAATACTCTTTTGCACCCATTTAAGTGTTTCCGGATAAAGATAATCAAACATCTTTTTTCTCATAACTCCTTGCTGTGTTTCCATTCCCTTTACATCTATGTATTCAACTTCACCATTTTTATGGTATACAGCAAAATCAACTGTATAAGTTATAGCCCTATGAGTTTTCCCATACTTTTTAAAGCTAGGTTGTAATTCAAATTTCTGTTGTAACCCAAAATCTTTTATTTTTCCTTCTTCTTTTAATTTCTTAAGGTATAAGTAATATTCAGCTTCATGTTTGCTGTCAAATTTAATTCCATCTACTTCAACTTTCTTATTTTTATATTTATTCATATTTATGCTCCTAACTCTTCCCTATCTGATATATCCATATTTCTGTAATATTCTAAATTCCCTTTTTTCTTGATAGTTCTTAATATATTCCCTAATCCTTCTGGAGTTCTTCCAAGAATTAAACCTATATCTCTCCATTTCATCTCTGGTCTATTTTGTACTATAAAGGCTTTTTCCCACTCTTCAATCTTGGTATTATATCTATTATGTAACTCCGCATCATAATACTGTCTATTATCCTTTATTTTTGATTTTGGAGTATATTCTTTTATCTTTTTGAATATTAACCCATGATATAGAATTTTATTTGTTCCAGCTTTCAAAAAAGCATTTACTATTTTATGTGAAGGTATATTATATTCATCACAAGCTTTTTTAATTGAAGCAAACTTTTTAACTTCTTTAGTTCTGCAATTTTTAACTTCTAAAGGTGTTCCTCTTCCTATTTCTGACCCAGCATATAAAACTTCATACTCTGTCTTTTCACCTCTCGCTCTAAGTTCATCAATCTCTTTCATTCTTTTAAGTGATTCCTCTTTATCATATAAATCCGATAGTCTTATTTGACCTGAAAATATAGTTTCTGCTAATCTTAACCAATTTTCATATGTAGGATCTTCTTGTGCTAAACCATTTAAAATTCTATGTCTATTTATTCCAACACTACTATAATTCATATCTGCTCCCCCTTAGTTGATTTCCAGGAGTAACTAATAATAAGCTACTCCTATATATTTAAAATTTACCTTCTTGACTTGCTTTCAATAATTTTTCTAATTCATCTGGAGAATATTGACTAAAAGATTCATTTCCAGCATTATAATGAAAACTTGTAACTTTAGGTTTAAACTGTGTCACATTACTTTTATGTGGTTTATAATCTTCTTTAATTGCTTTTATAAGAAATCCAGTAATACTTTTACAGTCTGTATTTTTAGTAAGTATTAACTTTTCTTCTAAATAGTTAATATCTTTATTAGTTTCTTTAAAAGCATTATGTATTTTAAAAAGTTCTTCTTCTGATAAATCAAAATAAGACTTTATTCTATCAACAACCACCACGTCATATTCTAATTTGTTGTTGTTATTATTATTGTTATTGTTATTGTTATTATTATTGTTATTCCCCTCGTCACGTTCTCCGTCACGGTACTCGTCACGGCACTCGTCACTCTCAGCTTTTATAAAATCATCATATATTTGTCTTATCTTTTTATTTTCAACCTTTTGGGCTACTAATTTTATAAGTTCTTTATCTTTAACTTTAGATAATTCATTTCTTACACAATTTTCTATTGGAGTTCCAGCCCTTGGAAAGTTATATCTCCCCCAATTTTTAATTGCTATTTCTCTTGTATCAGTATTGTATTTTATAATTTCATGGTGTCTTTCAAATCTATCCATTAAAGCATTGATACTCTCTGTTGAATATCCAATTTCAAAAGCCATCTGTTTTTTTGTTATCTGATAAATTCCAATTTGTGATGTATTTGGATTAGTTATCAAATACAAATAAAATAATTTATCTTCCGGTGTCATATCTTCTATAACTTTTGCATCTTGCCAAAATGTTACATGGACCGGTCTATATAGTGCCATTAACTCAACTCCCTTTATTGTAATTTCATTTCGTAAGGAAGAGGATTAACTCTCCCTTACTTTTTAACTAACTTTTATATTTTCATAACCAGCAACTACTTGATCGTATTCTTGTCGTGTTAGGTCTTTTATCTCTTTATTGAACTTCTTTAAAACTTGTTCTTTTACTTTATCTGCTGCAATGCCTTTTTTATAAGCTATTGCATAAAGTCTCTTAACTTGTGCATCTGTTAACTTTTGATTGGTCCATTTATTTTCAGTATTTAAACTGCTTACATTATTATTTAATGGTTTTGCATCTGCATCATCTTCATCTGTTGGCAATCCTAAAAATTTAAGTAAAAAATATCTTTCGTTGTAAGTCATAGCTGTTCCAACTGCTTTACTTATATCGTCGGTTTGTTGCCCCATACATACCCATGGAACAGATATTTTGTCTTGTGGTTCTTCTGCATTTACCCATGTGTAATTCATTTTCATAGTGACTATAAAATCAGTTTTATTTGAACCTTTAATTGTAGTATAGTTATGCTTTTCCCACTTCATGGTGTCATAATCTACACTAGGAATTAGTAGCACTCCTAATTCATCCATTTTATCTTTAATAGCTCTTAAAATTTGTGACCCACTAACATATTCATAACCAACATATGAACCATTACCAGCCTTACTATCCTTATTAAAACCCTTTATATTCTTTTTTATTTCAACAATTTTTTGATGTAAATTCATCTAATCACCTACTTTTTCATTAACTTCTTCTTCTAAATTAAGCCACTTTATATTGCCTTCTCTGCAAGTAAATCCGTTTTTAAAGCATGATGGTGCAAATCTTTTGTAAGCACAATGGCTACATCCCATGTTCAACACTTCTAATAGTTCTAAATAGCAATCATCACCTGGTACATCAATACTATTTATTAGTTGTTTTATTTTTTCAAAATTAGTCATTTAATCACCTACTTTATAGTTAAGCTTGTCCCAGTTTTCAAAGCAACTCCTGGAACCACTACACCTTCTTTTAAATCTGCAAGTATAGATTTTTTATCAACTGTTACTGTTACAACTTCTTTTTTATATTCTTTTGGAATACTATCCTCTTCTAATACTTCTACTGATCCAGGTAACTTTCTTATAGATATAACTCCTAAAGATGTACTAACTTTCTTTATATCTACTAATTCTAAACACTCTTTTGTGTATTTTTTAATATTATCTATTCTGTTTTCTTTTGACTTCTTTATGTCTTGTAACCTTTTAATTTCATTTTTAAGGCTATCTACATCACTTTCTAAGTTTCTTACTACTGCTATAATTCCAGTACCTTTATTTTCAATTTCATCTATTATTAAACTTTTTATATTATCAACTTCATTTTCTTCTAAAGTTTCAAAATTTAATTCTTGCAATTCTTTTAAATCACTTGTTAATTCATATAAAGAACTCATTTACTCTCCTCCTAAGATATGTTATAATTAATTAAATCTTTTAAATTTTTTTTAAATATTTTTGAAAACTGGACCTTTTTATAGGTCCTTTTTTTATACAATTCCAATGCAAGGTATTTCATCACCAGCCACATCATATAAAGTGTCATATTCTTTACTGTCCTCTTGTAACATCTCATTTATTTCTTTTAGTTCTGTTTCTAGTTCTTTTAATTGAATTTCAGCCATTACTTTAGCTGTTCGCCAATATTCATAATTTTTAGCTTCAAAAGTATCTTTTGTCTCATTCCATTTTGTATAATTACCTTTTTCAAATTCACACATATCTATGAATGTTTTTTTAGCTTCTATTTTAGCTTTTAAATTTTCAATAACTGTGTCTAATATCCAATTACTCATTTATTCCATCTCCTCCTTATAAGGTTTTAATTTTAATACTCCATCTTCAAATATAATTTCCATTTTAGAATTAGGTTGTAATTGTAATTCTCTAACATATTCCTTAGGAACAGTTATTCTGCATAATTTATCAAGTTTTCTTACTATTCCTAGTGTTGATTTATTCATCCCTTGTCTCTCCTTTTGTCTCTTATACAATGCTGCTTTTCTTTTTTTTACACATAATTTACATTCATATCCAAAGCCACTTTTATTATTTTTATTTACATAAAAATTATTTGGATTAACTTCTAGTATTTCTTTACAAGCGCTACACTTTTGATAGCCATATTCATAATATTTACCTCTCCCAAATCCCTTTTTACGTGCTATTGCATAAAGTTTTTCAATACTTATATTAAAATGATTAGCAATGTCTCTAGTTGAGTTAAAAGGATCTTCATACATTTCTTTTAACTCCCATAATTCGCTTTTAGTCCAAATCATTTAATTAACCTCTATCTCGTGAACCCTTTTATTTTTCCGTCATGTACAATAAAGAACATTCCTAATGAAGAAAAGTACATACATTGTTCTAGTGTTATACCTTTTATATCAACTATTTTTATATCCATTTCTATTCCTCCTAACTTGTCCGCCTTTTATTATCAAAGGAAGTCTAGTTAAGACTTTCCTCTTCTATTTGTCTTTCTAATTCTTTCATATATGCTTGTATAAACTCTGGTGTATTACTTTCTATAAGTGCTATAGCTACTGCATTATGAAATCTGTTATTAAACTCCTCCATATTCTCCGGTGTAGGATAATTACATATTACTGTGATTTCTTTTTTAGCCATCACCTCACCCCCATATCAATATTTATGATTCTAAAATTTTGTCCTATTCTCTTTCTCTATCATCAGCTTCTTTATATTCCATTTCTTCAGCTTCTTCTTCTAGCTGTTTTAATATAAACCATCCAGCTAAATGTATTACATTTACTTTTAATTCCCTAGCAAGTATAATTATTTGACTTACTGTTAAATCAAAAAAGTAATTTTCTATTTTGCTTAAAAAACTTTGAGTCATATTACAACGTTGTGCTAATTCCTTTTGAGTAATTCCTTGTTCATTTCTTAATCTTTTTATCATAATAAACACCCCTTATTTAGCTTTTTATAATATTCCTCTGTCTTACCTAAGCTGCATATTTAGTTGTTAAAAGAATAATTGTGTTACATTATCTTTAGTTGTTTCTTCCAAATCCATTAATGGTCTTATATTTCTATCTTTTAAGACTTGATGTATTAGCATCCTACCCTTTTGAGTCCATAAAGTGTGTATTCTAGGTTTATCTTTAATCATCTTTGTTTCTGTTTTTGTATAACCTTTACCTAGATACTCTGCATATAATATGTATTGACCTCTAACTTTTCTCTGTACCCTCTCTTCACATAAGATCTTGTTTAGTGCTTGAGCTGATAATCCATAATCAAATGCTATGTTTGTAGTTAATAGTGCATCATCACAACTTAATATTTCATCTACATAGTCAACCTTTGGCTTATACCCTTCTATAACTCTGCTTAGTTTTATATTTTCTTCTTCTGCTATTCTAAGCTGAGCATTCTTTTTCTCTATAGTTCTTTGAGATATTTGTAAGGCTTTTGCCATTATTGTCATATCATCATCTTCTGGAGTATAAGGTATATATCCACCTGTTTTTCTTATTTGAGGTAGTACTTCATCAAATACCCATCTTTCAAATTTCTGTGCAGTAGGTAAATTGCTTCCTATTATTAATCTATAAACATCACCTTCTGGTATGATGTTGGTCATTCTCATTTGGCCTCTTGAATTTTCAACCTCGTGTTTTACGATGTTCATGCATTTATTTAATACTGCATCTGTTGGGTTTTTATATCCTAAGGCTTTAGCTATATCATTAGCTACAAAATAAGCTTTCCCATTTACATTTAATGTTCTTATTTGTCCAAACTCTTGATTATCAAATATAGATAATGTATCTTTATTTTTTTCTATTGTTTTGTAACTGTTGTATAAACTACTTTGCATCTTTAATCTCCTTCTTTCTTGTTTATATTTAACCTTTCCAACCATTTGGTTGATAACTTTTTAAAAAAATATCTCTTCAGGTTTCTTATTTAATATTTTGCATACCTTTATAGCTTCACAAATGTAAAAGTCACTCTGTCCTTGCTCTTTTTTGCAATATGTAGCAGGTGACATACCTATAAGTTTCGCTAACTCTGTTTGAGTCAAATCTTTTTCTGCTCTTGCACTTCTTAATTTATTTCTTATCATTTAATCACCTCCCAACCATTTGGTTGATTAACTATACTTATATATTACTTACCATTCGGTTGTATGTCAACCAATTTTTAAATATTTTTTTTAATTTTTGGTTGAAAATATTTATTTTCGGTTATTTTATCATATAATTTATATAGATGGTCTACTATTATAGATTATCTATATAGTTTTAAAAGGGGAATGTAAACATGAAATCAATGAGTGAGAGATTAAAAGAACTTAGAAATGAAAAAGGTGTATCACAAAAAGAAGTTGCTAGAAGTTTAAAAACAACAGATGTTACTATTGGAAGATATGAAAATGGAGATAGAGAACCAAAAGGCGATATGCTTTATTCTTTAGCTAAATATTACGATGTATCAGTTGATTATATATTAGGATATTCTGATAACAAAAAACCCTTAACAGATTTAAGCGAGAAACAAAAGAAAGCTATTGAATTAGCTAATCAATTAACAGATGAAGAATTTAATAATATAATAAACTTAATAAACAGTATGAAAAAAGGAACTTAAAGCCCTACGCTCCAAGTTCCTTTTCTTTTTCTGTTTGAGTTTTACATTCTAATAAATTTATAAATGAATCCAAAACATATTCTCCCATTAATTCTATCATTTCTTCTTTTGTCATAGTGACACCCCCCAAGTTGTAATTATTTTTCATATACACATATATATATTATACTATAGAACTTACCTAAGACCCAACTATTCACAATTGGATACATGCTCCAATATAAGTAATATACTCAACTATATCACTAAAAAAATATACTTCTAATAAATATCTTGAATCGAAAAGCAATATCTAAAAAAGTTACTTCTTAAAGCATGTATTTATGTATAACTACATTATAACAGAACACTTGTTCTATTTCTATATTTTTGTTTAGAACATATATATATATCAATATTCCCACCTACTATTATAACAAAAAAATCCATTCCCTCCAGGAATATTCCGACACACTTCGACAGTATAATTTTACACTATGCTTTTTATCGTTGAAATTTCAATATTTTGCTTTTTTATCGTAGTTTGTTTTCTAATTATAAACCACTATATTAATAAAACTTTATATAAAAACGAGGATTTTATTTCCATATTTTAGGCGAAAAATAAACCTAAAATATTCCTGTGAAGAATATTGATTTTTTTACAAGATGTAATTAAATATTAATTATCTTTATATTTTATTTATATTTAACAAATTTTAAATCTTCAGGGTAAAAATTTATTAATTCTAGAAAAATTTAATACTGATAAATCAATAGAATAAATATAACATCTAAACATAATTTTTTTCACAATAAAAAATGTCCAATACCAACATCCAATTATGATTTTATGTCTTATTTTCTTGATAGTAGTTTTAAATAACTTTATAATTTAATAAAGGAGAATATTTACATATATCTAATGTATTTTAAAGAGGAAAATATAATGATATCAAATGATGAATACAATAAAGTAAAGTATGATATAATAAGTGTTTAAAAAAATTATAATATCGAGCCTTTACTTTGATCTGATAAACAAGGAATTTTAAATTCTCTTAATTCAAGAAATTTATCTTGCAGTTTAGATAGTTAAATATAAGCAAAAAATTAGTCAAATAATTAAGATTTTGAACCACTACTTTCTAGTATTTTAGTAGTGGTTTTTATTTACTCACATAAATATAGCTTTTACTTTATATGCTACATGATATAATACTATTGAAAGGTGGTTTTATAATGAAAATAGCTATATACTCTCGTAAATCCGTATTTACTGGAAAAGGGGATTCTATAGAGAATCAAGTACAACTATGTAAAGAATATATAAACTTACATTATCCAGGAGAAAATGAAGTCACTATATATGAAGATGAAGGGTTTAGTGGTGGAAATACTAATCGTCCTAAGTTTCAGGAACTCCTAAGAGATGCTAGACAAAAGAAATTTGAATGTCTTATATGTTATAGATTAGACAGAATATCAAGAAATGTTTCTGACTTTTCTACTCTTATAGAAGAGTTAAACGATTTAGGGATTGATTTTGTATCTATTAAAGAACAATTTGACACATCTACTCCAATGGGAAGGGCTATGATGTACATATCAAGTGTATTTGCACAACTTGAAAGGGAAACTATAGCAGAACGTGTTAGAGATAATATGATTGAATTAGCTAAACATGGTCGTTGGTTAGGTGGTACTCCACCATTAGGATTTGACTCTGAAGCAATGGTTTATATTGATGAAGAGATGAAAGAAAGAAAAATGAGTAAACTTATCATAAATAAAGAAGAAATGGAACTTGTAAAAAAGATTTATGATAAGTATTTAGAGTTAGGATCTATTCATCAAGTAGTTATATTCCTACAACAAAATAGATATGTAGGTAAAAGAGGCAAATTATTTTCCGCTTCTGCTGTAAGTAAAATATTATCTAATCCTGTTTATGTTAAAAGTAATGATAGTGTTTTGGAGTATTTAAAAAGTATTGATATTCAAGTATTTGGACAAAAAGATGATAATGGAATACTTACATATAATAAAAGAGATGCAAAATTTAATAAAAGAGATAAAACAGAATGGATTGCAGCAGTAGGTAAGCACAAAGGAGTAATAAGTGCTGATAAGTGGCTATTAACTCAAAGGTTATTACATAAAAATAAAGATAAAACTAAAATGATGCGACTTGGAACATCAAATAAAAGCCCTCTTACTGGTTTAGTTAAATGTGCTAAGTGTGGCTCTAACATGAGAATTGCTTATGGTCGTAATCACCATTATTATACTTGTACAAGGAAAATATCTTCAAAGAATGCTTTATGCGATAATCCTTCAGTCAATGGTAATGATTTTGAAAAAGCCGTAATAGATAATATTATGAATTTAGATAAATCAAAGCTAATTGCTACAATGAATAATAATATGAAAGATGTTGAAAGTGATAAAAAATTAATTGAAAGAATTAAAACTGATATTGATATAAAGAAGAAACAATTAGATAAACTTACTGAAAATTTAGCTAAGTTTGATGATGATATATCAGATATATTAATTGATAAAATAAATACCCTATCAAGAGAAATAAAAGAACTACAAGCACAAGCAAGTGAGGTTGCTATTACTATTGATAAAGAGGAGACTACAAATAGAAATGCTGCATTAGTTTTAAATACATACGATAATTTCAAAAATAATTATAATAATATTAAAGATATAAGAGCAAAAAGGGCTTTATTTAGTATGTTTGTAGATGAAATAAGATGGAATGGAGATACCTCTGAAATTCAAATAGACTTCTGGGGAAGTAAAAAAAAAGTGTAGAGTCTCATGACTCTACACCTATTTTGAATAAACAGTCGCAATACTGTAAACTCTCCATGTGCTCAGTTAATAGTATTGCGACACTTGACTCAATATGTTTTAAACTATATGGTGATAAAAACTATCGTTTATATAATTATAGCAAAGATGATACACTTCCAGTACTTATAGAAAAATATAAACTAAATCATAATTTATCATATAAAGAACTAGGAAAGATTGTAAACTGTTCACAAGGTCATTTGTGGATGATTGAACATGAAAATAAAAAGTATTCTAAATCTGATAAGTTAATTAAAAAAATACTAGAATTAATAAAGAAAGATTTTGCCTTATATATAATAGTAGGAAATTTAATTGTGTATGCAATTAAAAGATACTTAATTTAAAATAAACATATATAATATATGTTTATATATAGTTATTCAAGGAGGTTTGTTATGGTATTTGGTTACATATTTTCAAGTGTTGAGTGCCAAGATATATATTCAGAAATAGATGAATTAAATAAATATGGGGTTGATGAAATTCGAATTGATAAAACACGCAATCCAAAAGATAGAATACAATTTAAATTATTGAAAAATAAGCTTCAAAATGGAGATACACTTGTTTTAAAAAGACTTAATAGTCTTGGAAGAGGTAAAAAACAAATAAAATCACACTGGAAAGAACTTAAAGCATTAGGCATAAATATAGTTGTATTAGATGAACAAATAGAACAAATTAAAGCTTATTTAAATATAAATTAAATAAAATAGAGTGCTAGAGTAATTAATTTTACCCTAGCACTTTTTAAATTTAAACTAAATATTATTATACCAAGATTTATCTTTTATATTTTTATCCTCTTCATTAAAATCAAAGAAGTTTATTAACCTACCCTTATCTTTATAGTTACTCCATATTTTTTTATATTTATTGATCCTATTTTGTTTTATGAAATATTCTATTATATGTGTATAACTACTAGTTATTTTTCCAGTTCCCCATTCGATAACTTTTACATTTGAATAGATATTCCCAATTTTGCCTATATTCTCATTAGAGGTAAATATATCAAAGTCAAAACCATGACCTCCAGTATCCTCAACAATAAATATTCCATCATCATTGATAACACCTTTTAAGTCTTCTATATAAATCTTTGTCCCTACTGGAATATTATGAGATGCACAACTTCTATTAGGAATTAGTTCCTTGCCAGTACATCCAATAGGAACACTACCTTCACCTGTATAATATTGAGTAATGACACAGTTTCCTAAATTATAAATATAATCAACTGTATCTTTATCTACTTTTTTAATTCAACGTATTTTTCTCCCAGTGAAATCCATCCAGCACCACTTTTTAATTTCCCAAATCCGTTTTTCTTTTCCACTATAGTATAAGCACTACCTTTTTTTACAGTACCAACTATTTCATACTTAGTCCCTGCTCCCTTTCTTACATTTAGAGAATTAGCTATTATTCTATAAACTTCTTCTTTAGATGTATTAGTTTTCTTCTTATATCCATAGTGATCTGCTAATACTTTAGCCTCAGCTATAGCTAACTTTTTAATGTTTTCATCATTGTAAAGCCACTTAGCAGTTTTAGTGTTAGTATGGAAGCCATGTTCTAATATGAATCTATTAGCAACACCAGCAGCCTTAGCACCTCTTAAAACCCCATAGTATTCGCCACCACTACTATTTTTCTTAGTGTAGATCTGATATGCTTGTTTTACTCCCATAACTTCTGTAATAGCTTTTCCAAACTTACTTGCAAGAGTGTCTTTTTGGTCATAACCTTTAATTATAACTACTCTATCAACTGATTCATTGTCACAAGCATTACTATGAAGTGATAGGAAAACATCATAACCTTTTGCCATATATCCTCTATCATATAAAGCCTTATCTTTATCTCTATTAGTTCTAGTAGTTGATACTGTAAAGCCGTATTCTTCTAGTTCTTTTTTTAAGTAAGATTGTAATTTCCAAACCATGTTACCTTCATAATAACTTTTAAAAACTTTACTTTGATTATAGTTTGTGTAGTGTCCTGCATCTAACATTATTTTTATTGCCATATTAATTACCTCTCTTTTTTATGAATTTTAAGTAAAATAAAAAGTGACTTGTCTATGTTCTAAACGAAGTCACTCTATAAACTAATTTAATTTATCTACTTTATCTGCTCCAACTTCTAAAGTTTTCGCTATAGAACCTGGAACCCATACATCTAAACCGATTAAATTCTCAATTATACTTAATCCTTCTTTAAATATAAATCCAATTATAAATGTTGATAAATACGGATTTAATGAAGGAATAAGCTTATCACTTAAAATAAACATCAATAATACTATAAACTCACCTATTGATCTAAACATTCCATTTGAGCAAGTTCTACTTTTCAATTTACCATTCTTAGCAGCAACTAATACTCCTGTTACGAAATCTATTACTATTGCAATAAAAAATACTTTGAATAATACTTCTAATGTTACTAATTCCACCTCTATCTCCTTTCAAATTAAAAAAGGCCAGGAATACTCCTAGCCTTTCATTTTTATAAAATCATATTTTGGTTATATTCGTGTTTTACATTTTCAATACTATTTTGAGCGTACCTTTCCGTAGTAGTGACGGAACTATGTCCTAGTAAGCTTTGAATAGCTACTATATTTGCTCCAGCTTGAAGGCCTAAAGAAGCCATTGTGTGCCTAAATAAATGAGGGAATACAGCTTTATCAAATCCTGCTCTAGTGGCTATCTTATTTATTACCTTTTCCACTGCTCTATTACCTAGTCTATTATATGTTATTTAATGCCTTTAACTTATTTTATTAGTTCGCATTTTTAATCTTTTATAAACTAATTGAATTAAAATACTTTAGGCTCGTATATATTTGTAGTAGACAAAATATTAATAGTTGGATTTCCACTATTTAAAAGAGTTACATTGAAAGCATTAGGTCTTTCTGTAGATGTCTCATTTTTTATGTCAATTTGATTTTTTATATAGCAACTATAAAACCCAACTTCAACTTCAACTTGATGACCATTTACATTTCCAAAACGAATAGATGCATCAGTATTACTATCAGAATCAAATATACAATTATCAGCTTTTATCATTGCATTATCTATTATAGAGCTACCATTGTTATGGCAAGAGAAAGGTAGTCTTGGTGCATAAAAATAGCAATTATTAAATTGTAAAACTTCTCCAGAACTAAAGCCACAACCAAATGCTTGGCTCATTCCCATCCTAGTACTAGCTTTAATTATACTAACATTTTTGTATATATGTTGCCCATTAGGAGCGTCTCCGCCTGTTTCATCATGTATTCCATATCTACAATTTCCACATACAATTGAAATATTTTCAATAGTACAATTTTCATATATAACATTTAAACAAGATAATAACTGTGAACCTTTAGTTGATATTTCACTTGTAGAAGGATAAAAATTAAGGACTACTTTCCCCAAGCCGATAATTGAAGTATTAGGCGGAACTATAACAGATACATCTTTCCAATTAGATACTGTATCATCTATACTTAATCCAAATGTACTACCTCCTATTTCTTCATAAATATTATATTCACCTGGATAAATATATATTATTTTTTTCCTTCCATCATCCTTTAATGCTATTAAGCACTCAGTTAACGTGCTATAGTCTCCGTTACTTCCTACATAGTAAGTCATAGATCGTAACTCATTTTTTATTTCATTTAAATATTCATCGGATAATTTAACATCATCAAGTATTTCATTTAAATATTCATCGGATAATTTAACATCATCAAGTATTTCATTATAATAATAAGATACATATTCACTTGGCAATATATTACCTTCGACCATCATATATTCTTCTATAGGAGTTACATCATGTCTAAAAGAAATATAAGCAATATATTTTGGATTTTGTAAACTTATTGAATCATTAGAAATATCAATAGTTGTAATACCTTGTGATAATTTATAATCTAATGCAGTTGTTGAATTTACTTCACTGAAAAGAGTTGTATAACTACTTCTACTAAAAGTATAAACTTTTTCTCTAGATACTTCTATTTTAAAACAAGAATAATTAACATTTGGATATAATGTCATAATACCAGCATCATCTTTATCATAAAAATAACCTATATTTACTTCATTCGGATTAAATAAATTTTGACTTTTATCTATTTTTATAAATGTTGTCATTTCTGGTGTAACTGTATTAAATGTAATACTTCCATTTTGAGCCATTTCACTAACTTTGCTTTGAACCGCTTCCATTGTTGTACCTGTTTCCGCAATTTCTTTAATTTGCGAACTATGGCTATCAAGTCTTTTACCTAGATTCTCATATTCTCCCCTAGCCATTTTAACTTCCATATTTGCATTGTCCTTAGCACTTGCATCATCATAACATTGCTGTATAGCATCATGTATACTATCTCTTACCTCACTGCCAAAAACAGCAGTTTTTATATTGTTTAAATATGTTTTTATATTTGCCATTATGCTGTATCTCCTTGCTGCAATATTTTTAAAATAGTATCTAGTTTACTATCTAAAGTATCTATTTTATTAACCTTTGTTTTTATAGTTGCTACATCTGTTTTTATGGCATCTATACTTGATTTTATTGATGTTAAATTAGTTGATATTGTTTTAGTATCAGTTTCTAATTGTGATATATCTTCTGTATTTTGTATAACTACATTAGATAATGCATTTATTAAATTAGCCATTTCTTCTACGTTTCCATTTGTTACATTTATAATCTCATTTATATCACCTAATTCACCACCAACAACTACTACATTTTGCTCTATAGAATTAACTTTATTAATAGTATTATTTACTTTAGTAGTAACCTCTTTCATTGTATCCGCTGTACGCTTTAAATTTAGTTGATATTGTTTTATATCTTCAAATTTATCACCCACATTAATACTCGAATTTTGAGGATTTTCTATTGATATTGTTTTTTCAACAACTCTTAGACTCTCATCTATATTCATAATAGGATTAATCACTTGATAATAGTTATATATATCTATATCATCAATATCTAATCCTATAAGACTTAAATCCAATGCACTAATACTATATTTTTTCTTTATTTTATTATTAGATTTTAGATAGCTTTGACCTTTTGAATATAATATATTTGGATAATTAACATCATCATAGATAACCGTATCTTCAATTATTCCAAATTGATTTATAGCTTCTATATCATCTATATAATCAAGTCCATTATTTACACTTGCTATAGTCAATCTTTCTTCTGTATCTGTTTCACTTTCATTGCCTTCATCATCTGTAGTAGTTTTCTTGATTTTAGCACCAAGTACAACTAATCTACTTATTATAGATGTAGGATCCTTTTCTTCATCTATAGACTTTAAATTTTTAGCTAACCTTATTTCAGTTGGAGATTTATATCCTAACTCAGTTAGATAATCTAAATATCTAACTCCATTTTCATATCTTATTCTTAGTTCTCCACCTAATCTATCAATAAGTTTATCCTGTATTGTTTTAAATGTCTTTTCATATCCTAAGAACCGGTACAAACTATCATTATTATCTCTAACATCAACTATTCCTACTGTAAACTGTTTGTCTTTAGATACTTGCTTATTATGGTTATCTATGATAATCTCTAAGAATTTTCTAACACTAACATTATGATATTCTCCGTATCTTTGAGTAGAGTCCATTAAATAACCTAATTCACTCTCACATACTACTGTTTTTGCTAATAATCCAGTTTCACTCATTGAGTGCTTTGGTAATAAAATACGCCCCTTAAACTCTGTTTTGTTATTTTTAGTATTAATAACTTCAATAAGAGTTTTTAGAGCGTCAATTTGAGTGTACCCTTGATTATTAGGTAAAATATTAAAAGTGAATGAATCTATAGTGTTTATACCTTTTTTTATAGTACCTGTTATTCTAGGTGCTTTATTGTTATTAGATACCGCATTAATAACAGTTTCTACACCGTCATTTATAATTTTTACTAAATACACTAAAGCACCTCTTTTCTAAATTTAAATTCTATTGTTCCATTTCCTTTTATATTTAATTTATTCGCACCCATACTTAATTCAAATACATAATCTTTACTTGTACCGGTATTAAATTTATATGTAATACCATCCTTTACAACTTCCATAGGTGCTGAGCATATAACAGTAGGTATAATATTAGTAGCACTTTGATTATGTATCGTAATATCTTTAGTTCCGCTTATATTAAATATAGTGTCTTGTAATACATCCATTTCAAAGTTAAAGTCATCCCATATATTATTTCCTTCATAGCAATCTCTAATCCTAAAAGGATATGCTGCGAATGTAGCTTTCAACTTTCCTAATTTATAAAATTCCTCAAAATCTACACTTTCACATTCAGCTAAGAAATAATAACCTTTTAAATTATTATCATATAATTTTTCTTTTGTTCTTGTTCCCATTAACCAGTTATCTATTTTAATCCTTAAAGCTTCTAATCTTATTCTATTTGTAGATTTAAGTTTAAAAGTATAAGTTAATGTTCTATCTGGATAACAATTACCTCCATATAAACTAGAAAAGTCATATGATCCATTAATAAATGGTACACTGTCTTTTACTTTCGACTTAGAAGGAGTTTTTATTTCTCTTTCTAATATAACTAATCCTAAATCTTCATAACTTAATTTATTATTAAAATTTATTTGATTTCTCATATTATAGAGCCAACCCCCTATCTGTTAAGTTTAATCTTTCACCACCAACCACATCTGAATAAGAGGCTATACTTTCAGCTACTACTTTACCATCTAATACAGTTTGAACAACAATATATCCATTTGAATTGTCATTTGTCGGTTGGCTTTTACTTAAATTAGTTTTGATACCTTTTAAATTAGCACTATAACCATTTTCTACACTACTTGCTAATCCCTTACTAGCATCAGCTACCCTGTTACTTTCATCATCTATACCTATTGCAAGACCTTCGCCAGTCCATTTACCAAACTGTTTAAATAACCTTGATGGTGAATTTATTCCTAGCGTTTTCTTTACTTTGCTTATAGCTCCATCAACAACTCCACTTATAGCTCCAACAACATTACCAGCCATATTTTTAATACCGTTTATAAGCCCTTGTATCATGCTTTTACCTATAGAGAATAAATTAATTCCTTTTAGTACGCTTACAGCTTGATTCATAAAGTTACTTATATTAGTTGGTACCTGTCTAATATTACTAATTACAGCATTTAATAAATTAGACATCATATTCTTCGCTACAGACCACAATGCTTGGAATGCATTAGCTCCAAAAGTTCTTAATGTGTTAAAGTTACTTGTTGCTCCAGATAATAGATTTTTAATAAAGTTAATACAGGCCGATACTCCACCACTAAACAATGTTTTAGCTGAGTTCCATAACCCAGTTACTAGATTAGGTATACTAGTAGCCATATTTTTTACTAAACTTATACCTTTTGCAACAAAACTTACTTGCATCCAACTGATTACAAAGGCTATAGCATTCAAGAAAATTTGTTTTATACTTTCCCAACATCCACTAAAATTCCCTTTGAATAAGTTTTGGAAAAAGTTTATTACTCCATCTATTACTGCTAATCCACTCTGTACTATTGTACCTATTGCCGTTATTGTATTGCCTATAATATTAGATACAAATGTCATTAATGTAGTTATCAAAGGCATTAACCAACTTTTATGTTCATCCCAGAAGCTAGTCATAGATTGAATTATAACCCCTACAGTTTCACCCATAGTAGTAAATATAGATATTGCCAACTGTACAAAAGGCTCTATTCCTGGAGCAAATTCTCTAATAGTTCCCATTAGACCTTGCTCTGATAAAGATGCAATTACTTTTTCTATATATGGAAGTATATTTTCTAATCCGCTTTTTAAAGTATCGAATATAGGTTGTGATAATATTCCAGCAGCTTGACTAAAGTTGTCTTTTAAAGTTGATAACATACCAGTAAAAGATTTACTTTGTTTCTCCATTCCACCTTCTACACTTTTTGCAACATTATCAAGCGCTGCTTGGTATATATCTGCTGATATTTTTCCTTCACTTGCCCATTTCTTGACTTCTGATGTATTAATTCCTAATTCTTCTGCTATTGCTTTATATATAGGAATACCTCTATCTTGTAAGATATTTAAATCTTCTGTATAAGCTACTCCAGCCTGTTGTACTTGAGAATATTGTCTTACCATTTCTTGTAGAGAGTCTGATTGAATACCAAAAGCTCCAGCCATATCTCCGAATTTAGTAAGTTGGTCGAATAGTGCTTGACCACTAAGTCCAGCATTATTTAAATGAGTAGCCATTGTATCCACTCCCATTTTTTCAAAAGGAGTAGTTGCCGCATACTTTTCTATTTTAGCTAACATTTCATCAGCTTTTTGTTGAGAACCTAATAAGGTTTCCCATTTAATCCTTGATGTTTCTAAAGAAGCATTATAGTCAATCCCAGCTTTAGTTGCTTCTACAAATCCAGTAGCTAGTTTCTTACCTACATCATATATCATAAAAGAAGCTATATTCTTAGCCACTGTACCTACAACACTACCTAAGCTATTGGCCTTATTACTAGCATTATCCATACCTCTTTCAAAATTAGATGTATTAGCATTTAAATTTACAAATAACTCACCTATAGTTGCCATGCTTTCACCTCACTTTCATTTTAGGTATAAAAAAAGACCAGTTTCCTGGTCTCTAATTTTTACATTATAGTTTTTATAGTATAATACTCATTATTTTTTAACTCGTTATCACTACCATATACAAATACTTGCATACAACTAATATCTAAATCTGTTTCTTCTAAAATAACTTCATATGCTGTATCAAATACTAGAGATTTTTTTATAGCCTCAACTGTATCATCTGCATTAGTAGTTTTAAATGCAGTCATGATGTCTGTTATTGGTTTTACTACATACACTTTTAAATCTTTTTTATCAAGTTCTATTTCATATGTAGCTCCATCAAAAGCAGTGCCTTCTGTGAATACTTTCAAATTTTCATTTATTATATTAATTTCTTTCTCTGTTAATTCTGAAACATACTCTTCCTCGCTATTTTGTTCTTCTGTGTCTGTATTGCTACACGCTACCAAAGATAATGTAATAATAGATATTATAACTAAACTAACTATCTTATTTAATAATTTCATATATATTCCCCCTTAAAATTTTGTATAGGGGTATTATATACCATATTTTTTGTAGAAATATATAGTATAAATATATTTTTATTTATTTACTTATTTTTATACCTTTGCTTGTGACTTTATAATTAAATCCATTTTCTTTTGCAAACTCTATCAATTCCAAATCTTCTTCAGTTAATTGTCTTTTATTATCCATACTTGGAGCTTCACCTATTAAAGTTTCTATATCTTCTATGTCTCCACCTAAACACTGTATGATCCAAAGACCTAGCTTAGCAAATTTGCTCATATCTTCGTAATAATTCATCTGTTTTACATAAACAGCTACATCAGAGTTAAACATTTCAGCTTTTTCTCTGACTGTTAACTCCTCAATATCTGTTTTTTTATAGCCATATTCTTTAGCAAAGAAAACAAGTTCTTCTACATTAATTTCATAATTTGAGAAATAGCCTTCTTTGCTCCTGTAAAATTTACATCTATAAAAGCTGATACTAATTCAGAAATTTCAGAAGGATAAGCTTCTTCTATATCATCATTAGTTAATTGAGGAAATACTACAGTTATTTTATCTTGTATCTCATTATAGATTAAATCTATTACATCTCCTGTTGTCTTATCCTTCATATCTGTATTTAGAAAACCTCTAAATCCATCTCCTAAGTTTTTAGCTAGTTCTTTTAATTCTTTTATTCTTCTTTCAACTACAAATATCTCTTTATCTCCAACTTTAACAACTTTATTTTTCATATTTTACACTCCTAAATTCATAATTTATTCTAAACCTTCTAATTTACCATTACCTTTACATTTAACAGATATTTTTATTTTATCTTTTACAGCTGTCTCAACATCGAATCCAGTTATTTTTACATTTCCGCTGAAATCTGCTCTTTCTGATGACTTATCTATATATAATTGAATTTGGAAATTATCTCCACTTGCCAATGCTGCCATTATAGCTTTTTGACCATTAGTATCAGCTTTATTAAATGTACCTTCCATAGATACTTCATAACCTTTTGTCGTTATCTCGCAAGACTCCCATCCTTCATCATCAAAAGATGTTGTATCTGTTTCATTTGCTTTTATATTAAGTTTCCAATTTTCCATTTTAGTAACTGTATTTTCACCAGTTTTAATAGCTCCTTTTTCTCCAGTAAAAGCCATATTAAGCACCTTCTTTCATTATTATATAGTTTACACTAAATTCACTTCTTCCCTTTTTATCTTTATCAATATGAAAAGGGCTCTGTTGTGGTTTATATCCTTCTAACTTGTTTAATAAGGTAAATATATCATTAATGATTTTTTCACCCTCAGAATAGCTTTCATGTCTTGATATTATCTGGAGTCCTTTCTTCTCCATCATAGTATCATCTAAATAAAAAATAGGTTCTAGCCCAGTTGTACTAAATAAACCTACTCCATTTCCATCTACTATACTTCCTATAGTAATAGTTTCTTCTATTCCGTTTTCTTTTAAATATTTAATTATAGTTTCCATTATTTCAGCTCCCTTGATATAGCTTCACCAATAGAGTCTATATACTTCTTTACATTAGCATTAAATGGTTTTTCTAAAAACTTAGCTCCACCGCCTCGTGGATGCCTGTATTCTACGTGTTCATGTTGCCTTCTGGTATATGGTAAACTACTTCCAACTTTCCAACTTAATTTATTAATTCTTTGAGGTCTTGCTAAGTCACCTTTTAAGTCACCTTTTAAAACTGGTGCTTCATTACTTGCCTTACTCCCTAAATCTAAAGCTATATCTGCAAGTTCTTTTTCTGCTTCTTGTTCTGCTATCTTGCTTAATTGTCTTAACTTTGCATTTAATTCTTTTAATCCTGTGATTTCTATTGTCATAGTAAGTAACCTCTATACCCTACAACACCATCTAATCCAGTCATGTAGCTAACAGAAATAACTTTCCTATCATTGATTAAATCACCAGTTTTAATATGCTCTACACATTGTACAACACCACTAGAAACAACTTCCTCACCTTTGGAATTAGTTATTACCTTGAATTTATCAACCAACCTACAAGCTATTTCTCTTTCTTCATAGATAGTTTCATTGTATGTATTAGTACCTATTTTATATTTTAAAGTGCATATTTGCCCTAGATAATCACTTAACATATAGAAACACATCCTAACAAATAAGGCCTTAAATATTCCATAGCTTCATTGCATACCTTGCTTTTAACTTTAGAATTATCATAACTTTCACTAAGTCCTTCTACTGAAAAGCTTGTTACACCTTGTTCAATTAGTCTAGCCCTTTGGGTGTTAGCTGTTTGAATAAGATATAATGCTTGTTCACATATAGCTTTCTTTAGATCATCTTCTTTTTCTTTATCTTTTTCAGTATGTTTATTAAATTTTAATCTGTTTATTTGATTAGTAGCCATTTTTAAAGACTGTTCTTGCTTTTGATTATCTGCCATTAACCAGTCATCTGAAAATAACCTTTCATTATAAAAATAGCTGTAAGCATCTTCTATACTTATCATCATTTCACCTACTTAATTAAAAAGAAGTTAGGTTTTACCCTAACTTCTCTATTAATTGAGATTTATTTAATTTTGAATATCCTTCTATCCCTTGTTCTTTTGCTACTTGCTTAAGTTGTGCAAGTGTCATAGCTGAATAATCAATCTTTTCTTCTTGTGGGCCTTCCACTTCTTCCACTTCACTCATTAATGAGGTACTTGAAGCACTTGATGTGTTAGGCATTTTTGTGAAGGTATATAGCTTTTTTCTTATTATTTAATACAAAAGCATCAAAGTAAACTCTACCTTCAACTAATTCACCACTTATTCCTGGTGCATCTGTATGAACTTTATACTCTGCTAATTTAACTGGAGAACAACAAGCCATTGCATGAGTTACTATAAATCCAGTATTTGCAGGTAATCTATTTGAAGGAACTTTTATTATATTCATTCCATCTAAGTTAGCTATAATACCTTTTATTCTCATATCTTGACCAACTTCTGTGTCCATTTCTATATCATCTGATTGTTTCATTAATTTATAAGTTGCTGGAGTAACTATTAATTGTCTTCCTTCAACTGGCACTTCTGCATCATCTAATTTTTCAGTAGCTTCTGTTATAGCTTCATATATATTAGTTTTATCTAAAGCTAATGTTTTAGTTGTTCCAGCTCCTGCTGCTATTTTACCAAATCTGTATTTATCTACTTCTGGAACTATTACTTCTCTTAATTGTCTTGCTAATGCTGTTCCACTTTGTAATGCTCTTGACTCTTCAGAATCCATTTTATCTATTGCAAAAGTGAAAGATTTATCTTGAGTCATAGTCATTTCTTGAGATGTTACATCTAGATCTTCTATGTCACCGTATCTATTATCACCAGTTCTTTTGTAATCATTTAAAGTAGCTGTTGATACAGTTTGAACTGATACTGTTTTAGCTCCTACAAAATCAAAATCATCATTTACAACTACATCTGATTTAGCTACTTCCTTAAATTTTTCATCTACTACACCTGAATATTTTTTTGCGTAATCTATTGCCATACTTATTACCTACTTTCTTTTTAGTATTTTTTATTAAAACCAGCTAGAAAAGCATCATTTTCTTTCCCACCATTTCCATCTCCACCAGGATTAAAACCACTTCCTGGAGGTGTTTGTTGTTCCGCTTCAAATAAGTAAGAAGCTTCTGTTTTTAGGCTCTCTAATTGAGTTTCTAAGCCTTCCAATTTTCCTTCTTGATATTTTACTTCATCAAGATTCAATAAAGCTTTTAATGCTTTATTATTTTTACATTTAGCACTAGTTAGTGCACCTTCTAGTGCATAATCAAATTGAATAGAAGCTATTTTATTTTCATAGTCTTCCTTCGTTTTTTTATTTGAAAGTTGCAACTGTTCTAGCTGTTTTTTAAGTTCTTCATTATCTGAATTATTTTTAGATAACTCTTTTAATTGTTTTTCATAAGTTTTAGAAGCTTCTTCTAGTTGCTTCTTTTGTTCTTGTAGCTTTTCATATCTAACATCTACATTTTCTAATGAAGTAGTATAAATTTTATTTTCCTTCATAGAATTTTGAACTTCTGTTATTTGCTCTTCGTTTAATCCTTGAGCTTTTAATATTTCTGTTAATTTCATAACATTTCCTCCATTACTTTTTTTACAAGATTATACTTGATAGAGTTTTGTTAATTTGTTCTTTTACATCTGCAATATAACTTAAAAAGATGATTAAAAAAGTCCGGTTCTACCGTAATAGTCCGGGATTCTCCTTGTACTTCTAGGTACATGAGCTAATTTATTGCATAAAAATAAGCCCTATTAGGCTTTTACTTAAATAAAACTATCAACGCTAACCACAGTGTTGTCCACCATAATCTATTACTTATCTTTTCTAATGTTTCTATAGTTTTTTTATCCATCATTTATATTTCAACCTTATAATTTTCCCATTTCTTATAAGCATCTACATACATTTCTTTTTTATCTCCATTGTATGTACACTCATAATACATTCCATCAAATAAAGTAGTACTTAATAATACTTTATTATTTTGAAGTGTTTTACAACACCAAACCATAAATACATCATCTACTGTAATTTCCTTTTTATCTGTTTTATCTAAATGCTTATTAGTATAATTGCATACCTCTTCTTTACACCAATCTAAAAATTCTTTTTCATTCATTATTCATATCTCCTATTTGTTAAATATTCCTTGTAATCCTGCTAATATAACCAGTAATAAAAAAGTGTACCTAAGTACACCCAAAAACTACTAAATATAAATTTTAATATCTCTAACACTATTTCACCTACTTTTTTGCAAGGTATAAATACCTCAAGAGTATTTTATAACCCATTTAAATCGCCATATAAAAGGTTAGCTTCTTAACTTTTTATACTAACTTATGGTAATTATTCCTTCTTCATCTGCTGTTGGATAAATCATTCCAATAAATTCTTTATATTCATCTTTCGCCCATTGCGGAGCATCTTCTTTTATTTGTAATTTATCCTCTTCATCAAAGTAATGATAATTTTCTTCCATAAATCTAGGTTTTTCCATCCTTACACCTCTTTTATATTTAATAATGCTTTCTCAACTTTTTCCCCAAATATTTGTGCAAATTCTCTTGGGTTTTCTCCTTGGAAGTATTCAGCGAATGCTTCAGCAAATAATTCTTTATTTGAAGTAGTTCCATATTCACTTACTATGTCCTTCAAATCACTTCTTTTATAATTAGTATTATTTCTTTTATTATACTCTTTTATTGTTTCACCAATTATTTCATCTTCCCAGTTCCGATATAAACCAATTCTATTTCCTTTATATTTATCTTTAGTTATCCAATTCATAGAATTACCTACATGGTGACCGTATTCATGGACGAAAGTCTTTATTGGTGTAGCATTTGCAACTCCCCATTTACTTTTTTTAATTCTTTCTATGTACTTTTCTAAATATTCTTTATTACCATAATAAGCACTATTTAAAGCCAATTCTACAGCTTCAGGCTCGGCAACATAATGTTTATAATAACCAACACATCTACTCATACCAGCAGCTTTATTTTTTATTGCTGGTAATTTAACTGGGTTTATTTTATTAAAAGTATCAAATCTATTTGTAAACTTATCTAGCCAATTAACACAATCACTCAATAATTCTTGGTTCATAGGTTGCTTTGTACTATCACCGAATTTAATATCATGTTTATCTTTTAGATACTTCTTCATTTCATTTTTACTTTTAAATTCTTTATTTACATATTCATAATCATGCCATGAAGTCGGTATATTATTTTCTTCAGTTTTTCTTTTAGCTTCTCTTTCTGCTTTTTCTTGCTGCTTAATGTATTCATCACTGTATTTCTCTATGAAAACACTTAGACGGTGGCGACATCTTGGATGAATATTATTATATCCTTTGCTAAATCCAGGAATAGATTTTAAAGCTGGATATTTTTCACTCTTTCCACTTATGCTGTATATCTTGCCTTCATATTCTTGGCATACAGCACAAGCTGTATTATGCTTTGTCATTTTAACTAAATCTTTTTTATATTCTTTAGCTACATTCATAACACTTGTGTTTTGTGTTTCAGCTACTATCGACCTTGCTAATAATTCTGCATAAGTAGTAAAAGGAA
>CAMBXR010000030.1 GCA_945871955.1 uncultured Clostridium sp.
AATTTATATATATTAAAGTATCAGATGATAATGATTCGGGATAATTTGGGTTATTAATCTTATTACAAGTAAGAGTATCTACGGATAATTCTCCTTCAACATTCATATTTTTAGCTTCAATGTTACCTTGGGTGTCGATTGACCAGTTAGCTTCTTCACTAGATACATAACCATTAAGATTTATTCTATCAGCTGTCAAGGAAATATTTTTACTAATTACATTGTAAGTATCATTGGTTAAAGACATATTACTTGATGAACTTCCACTTGCGACCACCCAATTTATTTTATTAGCTGTTTGCTCTATTTCAGATATACTTTCTTCTACTTTTTCCATCTCTCCAGTTAACTCATTTTTTGTTACATAATTCTTTGAAACAGTAGAGTTGATACTTTTAGCCGATTGATCTATGGCACTTTGCATTTGCTCAGTAGTTGAATAGTTATTATTTAGGTTATCAGCTAGATTACCCACAGTAGTACTAGTAGCCTCAACCTTACTAAGAATACCATTCTCACTTAAGATTATATCGGCATACTTTCTATCAACTTTTTCACTTTCTTCCTCAGCTTTTTTACCAGCTATGGCATCCACAGCCTTGGTAGCCTTAGCCATATAATTAGATGAAGCTGTCCTATAATCAGATAAAGCAGTTTCTAACCTATTCCTATCTGTACTATCGACTATCGTTGTTTTATTCAGTATTGTATCAATAACAGTAATTAAGGAATTATATTTACTTACAAAATTATCATATGCAGTCTTTAGATCTGATTTAGGTTTAGCTGAAGAACTATCAACTAGATGAATATTGGAATAAAGAGTGTTAAACTGATTATCAACATCACCCTTCTCTTTGTATAAAATTTGAAGTTGTTGTCTTATAGTTGTCTTTTCAGCATCACTAAGTACACCATCTTTAAAAACTTCATTCATATTAGTTTCTAAATCATCTATAGAACTAATAACATCATTAATTTCATTTTCCAACTCTTTTTTTGCACTATTAATACTATTAGCAGTTATATCATCAATAGCTTGTCTTAATAGAGAACTATAAGATCCTAAAGCAGCTTTGTAATTAATTAAAGCATTTTTATAGGATGTTTGTTCTGCTGAAGATATAATACCTTGTTTATTTAATATTGAATTAATAACAGAAACCAAACTGTTATATGATGAAGTATAAGAGTTATATGAAGAATTTAAACTACTCTTAATGCTACTAGATAAATTTGAATTAGAGTATACATTGCTATGGTTGTTGTCAACATCTAATTTTTCTCTTTCAAGAATAGCTAATTGTTCTCTTATAGATATTTTTTCAGCTTCACTTAAAAGCCCATCTTTAAATACACCGTTCATAGTTTCATCTAGATTATTAATAGCATCATTTACATCTTTAATTTCTGCATTAAAACTAGCTTTCATATCGTTTATAACTTTATTAGTAATAAAATCATTAGCTATATAAAAGTTCTCACTAAATACAGTAACACTTTCCTTGTATTCAGTATAAGCAGTTTGATAGACATTTCTGTTATCCTCATTTATATTTCCTGACTTATCAAGTAAATATCTTATATGATTTACAAGTGCGTTGTATTTTAAAATAAAATCATCATAAGAACTCCTAAGATTTTCTCTAACTGTAGTATCAGTAAGGCTTTCATTATTAAGGAGATTTTCATACTGAGCAACTACATCATTTTTCTGTATCTCTAAATCATTAAGACTACTTTCGAGTATCATTCTTTCAGCTTTATCCAATACATCATCTGATAAAGCTCCTCCAACATCAGAAAGAATATTATCAACTTTATTGTTTAAATCATTTAACTCTGAGTTAAAATTTCCTACACTTTCACTAGATTGCTTTTTAGATATATATTCTATAACTTCATTACTTCTTTTAACAAAATCTCCAAAAGTTATATTTAAATCAGATTGAGCGTTGGATACATTTTCTCTATCAGTATCATTTACTAAATCTGCTTTATCCAATATTAAATTAATTGTATCTATTAATACATTATATTTAGATATAAAATTATTATAAGAAGTTCTAAAAGCTTCTTTCAACTCTCCATCTAAATAAGTTGATTTGTAAAGTTGCTCATATTGATTTACAACATCTGTCTTTTGAAGTTCTAAGTCTAAAAGGTTTTGAGTTAATATTTTTCTTTCAGTTTGATCTATAATATTATCTTCAAACGTTCCAGTAACAATATCATCAAGACCTTCTAGTTTACTATTAATATCATCAATATCTGCCTGCAAGTTATTTTTAACATCTTCAGCTTGTTTTAAAGAAACAAATTCTATTACTTCATTTGTCTTTTCAATAAAAGTCATTAATGAACTAGCTAATGCTTTATGAGCATTTAACATATCTTCTTTATTTTGATCACTTACTAAATCTTCTTGGTTTATAATGTCAACTATAACAGATACAGAATGATTATATTTTAAAATATAGTCATCATAAGAATTTTTATAATTTGACTTAAGAGGATCTACAAGGTAGTTATTAGAATACCAGCAATAATACTGAGCATCTACATCAAACTTTTCTTTTTCAAGAGTTTGTAGGCTTAGTTCAATAACCTTTTTCTCGACCGAATCAACAACCCCATCATCTATAAAATTATCTATATTGTTTATAACATCATCTATTTTTAAGTTAGTATCTTCCAACTCTTTAAGTAGTTCACTTTTTGCTTTTAAAATCTCTTCATTTGCCTTATTTGTACTTATAATATCAAGAGAACTATTTAATCCTACCTTTAATTCTGCAAGGGCTACACTATATTCATTAAAAAGAGTTTTAACATTAAGAAGGTCGGCATCAGTAATGTTACCTAAATTTATAACTTCTAACACTTTATCCTCTAATTGTGAGTGTTTTTCATTATAATTATCATGTAGGATTTTTAAGTTTCCATTATAAGGTTCGACCAAATGACTATTATTATATAAATTTTCAAATTGAGCATCTACATCTAACTTTTCCTTTTCAAGCTGTTCTAATTTTTCTGATAAAACCTTTTTTTCAGCCTCATCTATTATTCCATCTTTAAATGTTGTTTCCACAGCATCCTTAAAATCACCTAAACTAGTAACAACATCATTTATCTGACCTTCAAGTTCAAGTTTTTGTAAACTTAAATCACTAGTAAGACTAGACTCCACTTTACTAACAGATAATTTAATCTCGTTAGAGTTCATAGTGATTTGAGATAGGCTTTCACTTATTACTCCACCAACACCTAAAAAGATAATATCATCACAGGTATTTTTAAGTTCATTTATTCTAAGATTATATTTTGCAAAAGCATCAATGATAACTGTTTTTTCACTTAAACTTATAATATAATCACTTATAGCAGTATTTATATTTTGAATTAAGTTTGTATGTGCTATCTCTAAAGCTTTAATACCATTATTTAAAGCATTTAAATTACCAGTACTTCCATTTTCCTGAGCTATCAACATTACCTTATTAACATATAATAAAACTTCTGACTTTGATAATTCAATTTGAGCAAGCATTGTTTCTATAGCTACTTTTTCCTCATTGGATATTTTATCATCCCTATAATACTCGGTCATTTCACTACTGAAAAGACCTAAATCTGTATTAAGTTTTATAATAGAAGAGTTTAAATTTTCCCTTAACTCATTTAACTCTTTATCATCAGAATAAGTTTTCTCTATATTACTAACTGATAGCTTTATATCTTCTGATGTTTGTTCTATTTTAGAAACCCTATCTATCAATGTACCTTCCTCATTGTCACTTGAGCCAACAATTTGCCTTATTCCATTAATATCCTGTTCTATAGCAACAAATTTACTTCCGAACTCCTGATCTTTTTCATATAATGCATATATCTTGTTTCTTATAGCCTCATCAGAATCTCCATTAAAGCTTATTTCAAAGCCATCATAAGTAGACGGAACTACAGTAGCAACACCATTGTCATTAATAAGAACTAGGTGTGTTTTAAATGAGCGAGTAGGCATTGTATTAGAAGCCTGTAAAACTGTCGCATTATCATAATCCCAGTAGATATATTTTTTATTAGTATAGAAGGATTGAACCGTATAAACTTGCTCATTATAAGTTACCGTTATACCTGATGCGGACACATATGTAAATGTAGGCACATTATTATACAATCCCATATACTCACCCCCTTAAATATTTCCACCAACTTGATCTTTGGTGATATTAATTCTGTTATATTTTACATTATTAAAAACATAAGATTTTCTTCTAACATTTTTCATTGCAATACTACCCTCTTTTAATTTATCTGCAATGGTTCTTATATTTTTATCCTTGTATTTCTTATTAGATAAAGTAATTTCTAAACTATTTTCTTCATCCTCATTAGGTTTTTGAATATAATCCGTCAAAAATAAAAAGACCTCTTCATTGAGATCTTCGTCATAAAGTATTACAATGTCACCTAAACCTATATCTCCTTGCCATTGTAACCTAAAGCTTTTTTCCATAATCCTTGACATGAAATTTTTTATATCCAAAGTATAATCAACACTTGGAAAACATGTTAAACTTAATTCTCTTTCTCCAGCCTCTATTAAATCTTTAACATCTAAAAAAGAATCATTACTATAAGTTTCACAATATATAAACTCTTTTAACTCATCTAAAGTTTTTTCTGTAAAAATTAACTCTCCATTTTCATCAGTAGCAGTTTCTCGTTTACATAATATATTTATGTTAACTATACTATCTTGAAGTTGAGTTATTTCATTTTCTAATACTTTTATTTCATTTTCTAATACTACCTGAGCATCTTGCTTTTGGGTTATTTGAGCCATAGTTATAACTTCATTTTCGGTATCTCCATTAGCCTTATATACCTCTTTAATAGATTTCAAAGCTCTAATCTCTTCATATATAGTGTAAAGTTCACTCTTTTTTACAGTAGATACTTCTAATTTTTCATATTTCAAATTAACAAGCTCTTCCCATATAGGTTGTCTAATTGCAACCATTTCACTATATTTATTTAATGCATATATAAGTTCATTACTCATTTCTTCATTATTAATAAAGTATGAGTAATTTTCCACATATGGATAACCTGTAACAACCGATCCTATAATATCCATTTCTTCATTCCCAACTAGATACATTCTAGTTACTATATTCTCAGTGCTAGACTTTCTCTCAAGGCTATTTATGTAATTATCCTTAGATAAATATATTTGAATATTTTCAGCTGAGGTATTAACATCATATAAAAGTACGATTTTATTCAAAGTATCAAATACTACCAAACAACCAAAGGCTTCAGCAATATCCTCTGTTAAAAAATCATACCAACGTTTATCTATGCTAGAAAACATTCTTAATTTGTCAGTTTTATTTCCATTATTTATATCATATCTAACAGTGTCATCTATATGTCCAAACTTCCATCCTGTTTCAGAATACATATAATCATTTAAATTATATGTGTATCCATCTTCACAACTGGTCATAAGACAGAAAGCAACATCTTCTACGGATATATCTATTTTTCCTAGTTTATACTCTAGTGAGTAAGCAGTTATACTTAATTTATTTTCTGAACTATTAAAATCATTTATTTTTACAACAAAATATTCTGAGTCATTTAAGCAAATTAAACGTTCCTCTTTTATTTCTTTCCAAATTGGATTTAATATCTTTTTACCATATAAACCTGTAATATATTTCTCAATAGTAATCTCCATATGATCAATTTCAGTTAAACTTCGATTTAAACTTTCTAAGCAAGACTTTGGAATTGAACAAATAACATCCCTATTAACTTTACATAGCTCTAATTTAAAATCTCTATTTAATTTATCAATAAATATTCTCTTCATATTACTAAACCATCATAGGATAATAAGCTTCTATCTTTATATCACAACTTCCATTAATAGAAAAAATATTTGAACCCTTGCAAACTTCAATCCAACTCCTATTAGAATCGGTCAATCTACTATTACCGTTAGAATCTGTGATAATTCCCATCATATTATCAATATAAATAATATCTGAGCTGTTAAGATTATCTATGTAAAAAAACTCCTTACCAGTAGTTGTATTTGCTAAGGTAATGTTATTACTAGATATGTTACTTAAAGTTATTACAGGTTTATAAGCATTATCAATATTGCTATAATTATAAATTTCAAAACTTTTTTCATTTTTTGATATTTCTCTTATATAGTGTTTATATCCATAAGGTGATAATACTTTAAAAGTTACATCAATAATACCAGTCATATTATTTGTAAATCTTTTATTATAACCTATACCTTTTAGGAAATAAATTATATCTTCATTATCTTCACTAATAAATTCACAAAAATCATCAGTAATCATCCAGCCTAAAAAATCTACAGTAACATCATAGCTCCATTCAAGAGGGGTATCCCCATTAGCATAGCAAAAGCTAAGTGTTACCTCATTGGTATCATCTTCTATGTTAAAAGCTATACCATACTCGTTTAATATATCTGAACCTTCAGATACTAGATGTATATTCATACCTTCGGAATAAACGTTGTTAAAAGTGAAATTATTTGAATAAAAAACCATATATATCACCTCCAAATATTAAGGCAATAATAAAAGAGAAGGATGTATATTAATATACATCCTTCTCTTTGCCTTTTATCTAATAGAAGTTGCAATAGCATTTATCACATCTTCTTTTATTTTATTTGAAATTTCTTTTAATTCTTCAACTACATTAGAGTCTACATTACCTTGCACATTTATAAGAGGTGCTGTTATACTAACATTATTAGTTGTATTAGAAGAATAAGATCCTGAATCTGATATACTTCTTGATGCACTTGCTACACTCCTAGAATTTTGGGATGAAGCATATCCACCTAAATCAAACTCATTCATTATTTCAGCTAAATCCTTAACAGTATCTTTTGCAATTTCTAAGTTGGTAATAAGTTCCGCTTCTATTATCCCACCTAGTACACCAAACAATTCTCCTGTTTCCTCTGCAAAATCAACTAAGGCATCTTCTAAGCTGCTAACATTACCTTCTATATCTGTAAATACACCTGAGCCTAAAGCTTGAGCAACCATTTCAGCTATTTTACTATCTGACCACTCATTTTCTAAGTCCTCAATAGCTTTTTCATTCTCTTCCTCAATTCTATTAGACTCCTGTTCAAACATATCATTTATGTTTTCGTCTATTTTATTTTGAGTAAGTTTCTGTAATTCCTTTTGAGCATCAGCTAATTGTTTTTGTAATTCTTGAACTTTCTTTTGACCGCTTAAAGAAGAATCTTTCATAGCTATGTCAAGCTGCTTTTGAAGATCTGTTATAGTAGCAAGTTTTTCATCATATTCATTTTGATAATCAACTTCATCCCTGTAATCATTATAAGCCTTTTTTTGTTCTTCTAAAGCTTTTAACTTAGCATCAGTTTCTTTATTTAAAGCCTCTATACGTTTTTCAATTTGCTTTTTATAGATTTGAGTTATTTTATCTTCTATCTCTGAAGTAGTATCTAACTGAGTTTTTAGAGTGTCTTTAATAGTATTTTCTAGGTCTTGCCATGCCTTTTCAGCCTCGGCTAAATCCCCATCCTTAACATTTAAATACTCTTCAAGTAAAGCTCTAACCTCTTCTAATTCTTCACCTTCAAATTTATTTAATATCTCATCTATATTTCCTATAGAACCATCTTTATCAAAAATAAATCCTAATTGAGATAACTCAGACTTGTATACATTCATTTCCCCTTTGTATTGTTCCATAAGGGCTTTTTGAATTGCTTGTTGTTCTTTAAGCTTTTCTACCTGTTGATCAAGTAAATCCAACCTTTCTTTACCATAAGCATATTCTAACTTTGAAGATATTACATCTAATTCATTAGATATACTTGTTAAAGCGGAGTTAAGCTCCTGAATTTTATTTACATACTTATTAAGGCTCTGATTTCTAACCAGTTCTTTTAATGCTTTTTCCTGCTCTTTAATAGATAGTTGTATATCCAGCCATGAACTTTCAGCATCAGGAAGCTCATCATTAACTATAGCTAAATATTCATCAACAATACTTGTTATATGTTCTAAATCATCAGAATTTTGATACTTATTTAAAATAGTATCTAAGTTATTAATTGTACCATTAGTATCAAAAGTAAAACCATATTTAGATAAATCCTCTTGGTAAACCTTCATGGATTTCTTGTAGTCACTGATTGCTTCCTTTTGTATATTACCTTGCTGCTTTAGTAAAGATATATATTCTGATATACCTTCGACACTAGTTCCGTCAAGCTCCATCTTCTTAGATAATATATCCATCTTATCAGAGATAGCTTCAATCTGCATCTTAGCCTCTTTTAAGCTATTGTTAAACTTATAAAGACGATTTGCTCTATTTAAGTTTTCAATCTCACGATTATTCTCCTTAATTGCATTTTGAAGGTTTTCCCATTCTTCTGTTGCATTTGGTAATTCCGTAAATGTAATATTTATATATTCATTTAAAATCTTTTCTATCTCAGCTAAACTTTTAGAGTATTTATCAGCTTTTTTCTGAGCAGCATCATAACTATTTTTTAAACTATTTTTCTTTTTATCACTTTTACCTGAATATTTATTATATCTATCCCCAGCTTGATCAGCTAGTTTTTGTAACCTCTCTTCTTCCTTCTTCATAGCAAGTAACTTTTCTTCATAGTTAGTTAAGTTACCATCTGAGTTGAATTTGAATCCTTTTGAACTTAGGTAGCTCTTATAATAACTTTGTTGCTTTTTAAGGTTACTTTGAAGTTCCTTTTGAAGTTTAGCTTGCTCTTTATATAACTCATTTTGCTGCTTTAGATAATTAATTTTCTTAGTACCTACAGCATTTTCCATTTTAGTATCTAATAAAGAAATAGAGTTATTAACTTTGTTAATTCTATTTTCTAATTCTTTAAGTAATTTGATACCTTCTTCAACTGACTTAAGTGCATTACTCTTAGTTAATGCGATAGGTGTTTTAATAGTAGCCCTTGCCATATTAGAAGAAAAGCTATTTATCTCACCAACCCCAGTTCTAAGAGAAGTTTGCATTCTGATAGTTTGTGCTGCTATTTCATCAGCAACATCAGATATAGGAGAAACACTGTTAGCAACAACTTCAGGAGTTGCATAGCTATCACCATCTAATACAGGTGTTGATCTTTCCTCTTTATAGCTAACACTAGCACTATAACTAAATGACTTACTACGCATACCATTTATTTGGTTAATTCTATTTATTAACCCACTAATATTCTTAGCAGCTTGGGCGGTTTCAGCATACCATCTAAAAGTTTTACCATTTTTAGCGTTTATCTCATCAACACGCTTTTTAAGTCCAGTTATATTTTTGGCAGCTTGGGCGGTTTCAGCATTGTACTTAAAGGTCTTACCGTTCATAGCTTTTATTTCATTAAGCCTATTTTTTAATCCTGTAATATTTTTAGCGGCTTGGGCGGTTTCAGCATTGTATTTAACTGTTTTACCATTTGCAAGTTCACCATTTAAATTATTTACAGAACCCTTAAGTGCATTAATATTATCTATTGCAGTTTGAGTATTAGCATCTATATTTATTTTATACTTACCATCCTCAACTTTTGTAGATATATCTATTAATGCCTGAACATCTTCTATGGTTTTAAGTACATCATCATTACTAGATGTAACTTTTAATTCATTGCCATTAACAGTATTAATAGTTTTATCTATTTCTTTAACTTTTTCAGCAGTTTCAGTTACACCATCTGTTTCTATCCCATAGGTTTTTTTAACATTATCAGGTAAACTATTGATATAATCTAAAACCTCTTGGTAACTATTAAGCTTAGATAAAGCTTCTGCATTTTCTATAATAAACTTATTAGTATAATCTTTGTTTACTGGTAAATTTTTTATTATTTCAGCATAAAGTACTAGATCCTCTTCACCTTCAACAACAGCCCTAACAGCCTTATCAACATCAGGTCTTGATGCTAAAAGATCTACAGCATCTTGTATTTCTTTAATCTTTTTAGGGTCATCAGCTTTTATAGTTACTTCCTTTGTAACCTTTTCATCACCTAATTCATCCTCTATGGATTTAATCATTTCATCTGAATTAAATGAATCAAGAATACCTTTAATGGTCATATCTACTTCTTGTTCGCTTAATTTCCCACTTAATTTAGTACCAATCTGAGTTTCAAGTGAAGCAAGTTCGGTTTCATCTAGTTTACCATCTTTTAATGACATCATTAAGCTTGCAGCTATATTGATAATATATTTATCATCTACACCAGCTTCCACTAATTTATCAATAGTATCTCTTATCTGCTTAGGTAAATCTGTGTTTTCTTGAAGTTTTACTCTAAAATCTAAGGTAGCTTCTTTATCACCAAAATCTAATTCCTGTATCTGTCCAACAACCCGCTCCATTTCAACGAACTGTGCATGAAGCACCTCAGCTATACTATCCCCATCTTGAAGTTGTTGTCTAGTTTTACCAAATGCATTTAGGAAAGTATCTAAACTTGTAGCACTTTGTAAAGTTCCATCAGTAATTTTAGTGAATAATTCCAATAAAGCACTGGCATCCCAACCAGTTTCTCCACTTATTGCATCTGCTAATTTTTTCATATTAAGGTTATAATCCTCAACATTTCCTGTATTAGCAAACTCTTTATTTATGTCGCTAATTTGTTTATTAAGTGACTCAAGATCAACAGTGCCATCCTGAGCTAATTGAGGTAACTCCCTAAATATCTTTCTAACAGCTTCAAGCTCTTCTTCGCTGCTTATTTCAGAAAAATCCAATGCATTAACAAAGGAATTAATACTCTTTTCCATAGCAGGAGTTAAATCTTCTAATAATAGACTTGCACTATTTTGCCAAGTGCTAGTCATTTCATCCTTGAATATATTTGCTTGTTCAACTATTCTAGATTGAATTTCAGAATACTGAGTTTGATATTTTGACTCCTCAGTAATCATTTCATTTTTTAATTCTCGCATTTTTTTCAATGCTTCTTCTCTAGTTCTACCTTCTTCCTCAGTAGCAGTTTTAAGATTTGACTGGTACAAAAGTTGAAGTTGTTGCATCTTAGCATTATATTCTGATTGAACATTAAGCTTTTGTTGAGTTAATCCATCTTTATCCTTACCAAAAACTTCTCCGTCAGTAAGCATTTTTAATGCATTATCAGATTGTTCTATTCTAGTACCTAATAGTAATTTATTATATTGTTCGTTAGCTTCTTTTGCCTTATCTATTAAGCCCTGCATATCATCAGTCATATTAAGAATAGCATTACCATCCTCATCATAACCAATAACCATTTCAGGTAAAATTTGAGCTAACTCATTACCTAACTCAACCATTTTGGACTCTTCTTCGGCAGTCCTCTTAGCTTTATTTGCTAGTTTTTCATATTCAACACCTGTAGTTTGAAGTGTTCTTATCTTTTCTTCCTGTGATGATATTGTAGCAAGAGTTTCATCTTCCACAGCTTGAAGTTCCTCAGCAGTGTCTTTTATATTATTTGAAAGATGATCCCAAGCAGCAATACCTATTTGAACAGCAGCAGTTATTCCACCTATTAATAAACCTTGTTTAACAAAGTTTTTAATTGCAGGGACTACACCACTATTTAGAACAGTTCCAATACCACTTAAACTATATCCTAAAGTTTGTCCTGATGACTCAGCTGCATCTATTCCATTCCATAAAGTTTTAAATGCACTAGACCCACCACTTACAATACCAAATAAAACAGGTAATGTAATGTTTACACTGTCAATAGCTTTTATAAAACCATTGATACCTTCTGATATTTCTATGAATACATCAAGTAATCCTTTAACAGACTCAGAATCAGCTAAAACCATTAAGGTATCTATCCAAACTTCTTTTAGCCTATTAAGTTTTCCTTCGATACTATCTACATAAGCGGCATTTTCTTTTTCAGCCGAACCAAAATGTAATCCTTGTGCAAACTCATCCTGTATTTGCTTAAATGTATCGTAGTTACTCATTAAAGACTGTAAGATGGCAGCTTGATTTTTCCCAGCTAAAGCTTCACTTACAGCTAAGTACTCAGCTTCAGTTAATTTTCCAGCTTTAACTTTTTCATTTAATTCATCTAGTATTTCAACCATACCCTTGATTTCACCTTTAGCTTTATCAGAGTATATATCTATACCAGCAATTTCCTTTAATGATTTTGCAGTTCTATTTAATTCTAGTGTACCATCTTTTGCACTAGCCTTAACACCTGCTAAGTTTACCGCTATAGCTTTAAGACCATTACCAACTTTTTCAGGATTTTGAATAGCTTCATTTGCAGCAGTTACTAAAGCAACTGTATCTTCAAGAGAAACACCATATTCGTGAAGAACTGTACCACCTCTTTGCATTGCTCCTGCAACACCGTCAGCACCTATTGCATAGTTATTCCCCGCAAAATTTAATAAATCCATAGCATTTGCTAATTCTGTGGTTTTTTGTGTTAAACCACCAACTTGAACATCTATCTCTTTTAATGGTTTAATATCAAATCCATTTATAATAGTATTTAAACTTTCAGATGCAGCCTCCTGTGTCATATCCCCAACGTTTGCTAAAATCATGGCACTTCTAGCAACTTGGATACTTTCTTCCATACCACCTACACCAGCTTGAAGTGTATCGGCAATAGCGTTGATGACATCACTTGAAGCCATACCAACCTCTTTAGATATACTTATGGCTTGACTTCTGATATTGTCTAATTTTTCAAGAGTATTAATATCAGACTCATCAGCAACCTTCCTTAAGTTGGACATAGCAGCATCCATCTCTTTAATAACATCCCATGTTTGAGATAATGAATCTACTATAGCATCCCCTATAATTTCACCTAGCGTAAATGTTCTAAGGGAATCACCTAAATCACCAAAAAAGTTTCTAATATTAAGACCTGTTTCACTAGCTACATTACCAGTATTTCTTAAACTTTGTTCTAAGTTTCTAACATCATCATTTATACTCTTCATAATAACAGAGTTTCTGTCACTACCAGCAGATAACTGGCTGAATTGACTGGTGATATGAGAAATATCAATGTTATTAGCAGTACTTTGTAGAGTTTCTAACCGATTAGTTACACCACTAATAAAAGCTTCTATCTTATCACTATCTTTAGATAATTTAATATCTAAATCTATATCTTTAGCAGCTTGTTTTAATTTTTCTATTTCAACTAATACATTTGATAATTCTTTAGAACCTAGAGAATCTAAACCTTTTTCTAAAGTATTTCTTAAAGCACTTATAGAACGTTGAGCAGAACTAACCATATCATTATTAGCGTAGTCACTTCTACTTAGTTTAGTTATCTTTTCTTCTACCTTATCTAATTCAGAACAAGTCTTAGAAAATCCACTTGCTAAATTAAGGTCAAGCTCTCTCATTGTTTTATCAAACAATCCTTGAGCTACTTCACTTTTAACTTCATTTAATTTAGATTTTATCTGATCTAATTGCTTGAATGTATTATCTAATTGGAATATTTTTTCTGTTCTAGCAGTTTCATTGCTTTCTTTAGTTAAAGATTTTTGTATAGATTTTAGCTCAGTTAAATATTGTTTATATTGCTTTAAGTACTGATCTTGTTCATCAACAGTTTTTGTACCAGTAGTTTTATTAGCTTTATCATTAATCCTAGCTATTTCTATACTAGTCTTTTGAGCCTTTTCTAATTGATAAGAAAATACCTGATCTATAGCTGCTTTAGAATTAGAAATACTCATTAACTTAGATATATTACTAGTAAGATTTTTTTCCTGAGATTTTATTCTATCTTCTAAGCCTTTACTAGAATTTTCATATCCAGCATTTAAGTCCTTTTGTAGCTGTATATTATCTTTTGATATATTGTCAATAAGTGTTTTTGACTCTTTTAAAAGCTTATTAGCTTCAGCTAAATCTTTTTTATCAATTATTTTTAAGGCATCAGTTTCCATTTGCCTATGTCTAATAGCATCTAAATCATTAAAACTTTTATTTATGGCATCCATAACATCAGGATACTCTTCTAATTCTCTAATACAATTTCTTACATTAGATAAGTTTTTTTCCATATCCTTAACGTTATCAGATAACTTATTAATGGTATCATCACTAGACTTTCCATTATTAACAGCATCAAAGTATTCCTTCTGAGCCTTAATTAAATCTTTAGAAGCATTAGTATATTCCTTTAAAATCTCCTTAGTTCTCTTAGATATATTATCTGAGAACTCAGCAGTTTTAAGTTGTCTTTCTATATTTCCAAAATCATCTTCTTCATATCCATAATTAAGAGTAACTTTAGATAGAGAAGATAATCTGATTTTTTCTATTTCTCTAAGGGCATTACCTGAAGCATCTTCCAACCTAGAATAACTTTCTATAAGTCCATCAAAACTAGATCTTGATGTATTTTCAATAGCAGACTTTAACTCTTCTGTTTCATTCTTAGCTTTCTTTATATTTTCAGCATCAAGACCAAAATCGAAGAAAGTTTGTTTTTGCTCATCTGTAAGTTTATTTATTTCAATTAATGCTTCTCTTATTTTATCTAAAGACTTTGAAGAATCTGATGATATTTCAAAGGCATTATTGAACTTAGTTTTTAAAGACTCTAACTTATCTTCTAATTCTTCAGCAGAATTTCCTAGAATTTCAAAAACATTAATAGCATTAGAATCTAATCCAAGGGTGTCGATTGCACCAATTCCTAAATTCGTTAATTTCTTTGTAATACCAACGGTTTTATCAATTTCTTTTTCTAGATTATCATTTTGTTTTTTTAGACTATCAGTATCAAATATGTCAAATCCTTCAAATCCATCTACATCTTTGAATTTATTATTATATTCTTTTTGAACATCTTTTAGTATATCAAAGAACCTATCGTAAGCCTGTCTAAAGTCATCTTCAAATCTTAGATCTAAATTTCCAAAATCTAATTTAAACATGTCATCACTAAGAACACTAGTTAAAGTATTCCTAACAGCATCAGCTTCAGATGTATCAATAGTAGGCATATCATCATACAAGTTACTTAAAACTTTAAATACCGCCTTTTCTTCTTCCGTAGCTTTTTTCATGCTATTTTCTAGGTTTTTAAGCAACTGTCTTTTTCTAGCATTTAATTCTTTGGCTTTTTCAACCATTTCCTCAAACTTTTCAGCACTTAGCCCCATAGTATCCATGTATTGAGAATACTTTTTAGTAGCCATAGTTCCATCATACTTTTCGTTTGTGACCTTTTCTACATCAGTAAGACTAACACCTAAACTGTTATATTCTCTTACTACATCATTAAATTCTTTTTTATATTTAACAAGTTTCTTAAACGTAGAAGTATCAAACATATTTTCAAACTCATTTATGGAAGCGAAAATATCTTTATTATCAGTTTCAAAAGTTTTATATGCTTCTTTTAAGCTTTTTTGATAAGCCTCAAAGCCATCTTTTAAAAACTCCGCACTATCTTTAAGAGATTTAACTTGAGCTAAAGCCTTTTCATGGTCATTCTCAAGCCTCTCTATAGTTTCATCTTTAACTCCTAATCCATCAAGTACAGAAGTGCCTTTAGTAGATTTATTTGAAGTAGTTAAATTTTGATAATCACCAACTATCTTTGAAATGTTTTTTAAACTTGTTTCAATAGTTTTTAAATTACTAAATTTTAATCCAGCTAAAACCTCTAAATCAGATGTAATAGATTTTATATTAGCTTGAAATGTTTCTAAATTTGTATTTCCTAATCGAAGTTTTAAATCAATAGGTTTTTTATTTTTATATTCATCAATTAAACTATCAAGTTGCGATCTAGCGGTTTTCGTGTCAGTATCCACCTGCAACTCAATTCTTAACTCATCAGACATTAAATCACCACACTTTCATTTTTTTGCATAGAAAAACCACTTCCTATGCAAGAAAGTGGCAATTATTGTATTTAAAATTATTTTTTTACAGCTTTAATACCTTTTAAACGTAGAAATTCAATAAGTTCATCAGGAACTTCCCTCTTCGCTCTTTTCATACTTTCTTCTACTAGATAGGTTTTAGGTCTATATCCTGTACTAGTTCTACCATAAACCTTCCCCATTTCATGTCCATGAATTACATACATAGGATCACCTGCATAAGAAGTCCAATCTCCATTATTCCTCCATGTAACTTCTACCCTGTCATGCGATACATCTGTAACCTTAACACTATCTATAAATTGTCCAGTTCTATCATATGTTTTAGGATCATATCTATCATAAACCTGATCTTGTATTTCTTCCTTCATTATATCTTCAATGTGTTTTCCTAAATCTCTTAGGCTATCTTCTTTTGCCCTTTCCACATATCTTAAAGCATCATCAAGACTCTTAAATTTTGGCATTCTTTCAACTCCTTATTAAGTTAAATTTACTCAGCCTCAAAATTATTCAAATCCTCTATTAACTCATTTAATTTATTAGTTTTGTTTATTAAAACTCCTGACATAGCAGTTATTATAGTGTGATTAACTCTTCTTATTTGACCTGATACATATTCATATTGAAGTTCAAATAATATCTCTTCTATCTCCTTATTTATCTCCATAAGAGTTAAACTAGGATATTTGTCTAACGTAGAAGCAGTTTTTACATCTACTTCAATGTCAACTAATTCTTTAAGTAAAGTTTTATATAGTGTATTCGCTATTTTATCCGTACCTTCTTCGTCTACTTTATCAATAGATGAAAGCATTTCTAATAGCTGTAACCTTTTTTTTCCTACTGGATTAAATACAGTTATAATTTTTTGTTCTCCATCAATTTCACACTGTATCACTTTTCTTACTTTTGGTAATTTTAAATCTGATAATTTTGCACTCATAATAAACTCCTCCAAAACAAACTATATTAAATACTTGCAAAAATGCTAATTATAATTATTAAACATATAAATTTTACAACCCAACTCCAAAACTCAATCATGCTATCACCAATCCCTACTACTTTTAAAATTACAATTTTAATTAATTTTTATTTCTATACTTACATTTATTAAGTACACAAATAAAAAGTCCACCTTATTTATTAAGGTGGACAATAATTAAACCTATTTAATTATTATTTTTTTTCTAATGAAGGCATAGCATTTACTTCTTCCACAGTTATAAATTTATGATCTTCGTCTATTAGTAAGTCGAAGTTTAATGCGAAAGAAGCAACATTCTCAGCAGAGAATGATATATCACAAGAAGCTTGTGGTTTACATTTGTGGAAAGTTATTTTTCTAGCTTTAGAAGTACCATCTTCTCCAACTGTATTAAAAGTACCTTCTATTACAAAGAAATCTGTAGGAACAACATCTGTTATTTCTATTTTTTCACCTGTAACAACACCACCTAAAGCAAGCCCTAAAGCTTCTATAGAAGTTAATTCAGAGTTAAGAGTAAGAGAACCTGAAGTAGCACCAGCGAAACCTACCGCATTAACCCCTTTCTTCTTAGCGAAAACTGAGTCAGAAGTCTTAGAGAAAGAACATTCATTTAAATAATCTATAATTATTTTTGGATCATCTTCACCTAATACTTTAATTTTTAAATCCATTGCATCTTTTATAGCGAAATTTGCCATATCTTAATCACCATCCTAAAAAATTTTTTATATAATAAAAACTCCCTCAATCTTTAGAGATTAAGGGAGCTTATATCCAACTTAACTTCGTCAGTCCAATGGACAAACTTTTCTTTACTTGTATCAAATTTTTGACTTATTCTATGTAGTAAATTAACCATATAACTATCCTTTTTAGCTAGAACCTTAAAGGAGTTTTTTAATTGATAAATAGTCATATTAAAAACTTCATTATAGGTGAATGTGCTAAAATGTATAACTATGTTAGCAATATCCAATATTGAATAGCCCTCAGATTTTTTTTGTTGGCTATTATTTTGCATTTGTAGATATTTTTGCCTTCTTCTTTCAAACTCTTTTTCTATGTCGCTCATTTCTTGCTGTGGTTTAGCAGTCTTTATATCTTCTTTATCAATCCCCATCATTTCACAAACAACAGTAGATAAAATATTAAAGTTTGCATCATTAATAATACAAGATGTGTCATCAATGCCATCCTCAACAATAATAGCTATATTTTTCTTATCAACATATATTTTTTCAGTTTTATAAATCATAGTTAGGAATTTTAAAAGATTACCTATTATAGAATAGTTGGTTAATTGTTCATACAAAAATAAAAAAGATAAATCTTCTACATCCTGTAAAAGTTTATCTACATTCTCATTCTTATTAAGTATTACTTTTTTATTTAATACAAAAGGTTGCACAAACTCGTTTATATCAACGTTTGAGTCTATAAAATCATTAAGTGTTAATTGTCTTATAACACCTAAATTATAACTATGTAGGGGTATATTTTTACCACTTAAATAGTAGTACTCAAATTTAATATTACTCATAGTCAACCTCAAATATATTAGTTCCTAATTCAGAGAACCCATCTAGCTTAATACTAACTTTATAACCATTCCATTCATAAGGAAGTCCTGAAAGTCTAATAACTCTATCAACTTCACATACTCCTATAGCCTTAGAGAAAGTTATACCACTCAATGCTTTTTCAATAGCACTTATAATAGCAACTTCCCTTGAACCATTCAATGTAGAAGAACAGCTTTGATGAAGAATAAAACTTACACTGATCCATATTGTTTTTATCTTATGGCTTTTAGCAGTGTAATTTTTCATATCATCTAGATACATAAATACACAAACATCTTGGCTATCTAGAATTTTTGGTGTTCTTCTATTTCTATAAATTTGATCTTTTAGCATTATTGCTGGATTATCTAAATCAGGTAAACTTAAAATGTCTTTATCTGATACATCTTTATAATAAACAAATTTTGTGAACTCTTTATTATTTAGGAGTCTAACGATTATCTCAGTCATTAGATAATTAGCTAAACCATATAATTTTGCCATATTTCCTCCTATATAAAACTTACAATAGTAATACTTTTTTCAAATATTACCTCATTATTTAAACTTAAAGCTTTTAGCTTGAATGTTTCTCCAATTAAATCAAAATCCATACTTAATGATATTTGACATGTTTCTTTATCTGTAGAAATATTTAAATAATCACTTTTACCTGATGTATATTCTACTTCCCACTTGCACTCACTATCATTTACTTTATAAACTGTACTTGAACCAATAACTAACGTATCTTTACTATCATCATTGTTAGTAATACCTTCATTAAATGCTATATTATTTTCAGTATCATCATCACTTCTTAAACTTGTATGAACAGCTATACATGATATAATACCATTGTCTAAACCATAGTTATCTTGATATTCAAAGTTTTGTATATGTGTAACTCTATAAGTTCTATGATTTTTAACAAGGAATCTATGTCCTAAAGTAATTTTTGAAGTTATACTATTATTAGCGTAAGTTATACTTCTACGAGCATCAGGAGTAGATGTATAAACTATATCCTGTAAACCATCACTATATTGAGTAAGGTTTTTTATGATACAAGGAATATCATATACTTTTCCTTCGTATTCATATTTTATATATTGATTACATTTCCTCATTATAAAGCTTTTATAAATATTAGTTGATCTATGTTCCTTAAATATAACTAGCCATGTAAAATTATCAAATTCTACATAACTACCTATTCCTACGTTTTCATCATGTCTAACATATAGTATTTTTTCATCAAAGCTCTTTTGATCATTTTTAGAAAAATCATTTATTAAGCAGTCTACCAACTTTGTATCTTGTGATATATTTACTTCCCCAACATCAGTAATTCTTGTAGTTACTGAGCATGGATCGTTTTTTAAAGATCTTTCAAAGTTTCTTCTAGCATCATAAATTAATCTTGTTTTAATATCAGTAACCCCACCGCTACCAACTCTTTTTTTGTAGAAATCTATGTAACTCATTAATTAAAACCTTCAAACCCTTTTAGTTCATATTTGTGAAGATACATTTGATAGTCATTTCTAATTTGTACTCTAAGTTTAATTAATTTATCTAACATATTAGCATTTGATAACTTGGAAAAATCACTAGAAGTTACCATCTGTTGTAAGTTTTCTTCTCTTAAAATTTTTGGAACTAAATAATGTATAACCATACCAAAGGCTAAGATTAAAACCTCATCCTCTTCTAAATCTGATACAATTTCATTACGTTCTAAATCTAAAGTTAAATCTTTTTTACAAACATTAAACTCAACAATAGACTTACTTAAATAGTCATACATTAATTCTTCTAATACATCTTCATCAATTTCCAGCCAGCTTTCATCTTCTATCTGACTTAAAAATCTACTGAAAATCTTCTCTACAGGAGTAGCCATTTAAAAACCTCCTCATAAAAATAGGCAGCATAAATGCTACCCTTTATATAAATTCAACTGATTACATAAATAAAGAATCTCTATTTAACCTCTTAGCAAGTATTTCTTCTTTTAATCTAGAGTCAAATTTCTTTTCTCTATATAACTTAATAGCTCTCGCAGCTAGACTAGTTGCTAATTTTTCATCACAGCTATTAACTACTCTTTCAAACTTATCTATATCAAGTTTATTTAATATATAACCTACATAATCAGTATCATATCTTTCAATGTCACTATATATTTCTTTTAAATTTAAATATTCTAGTATATCTTCTAAATCATACTCATCACTAATTACATCAGTAATAGCAATGATATGGTCTGAAAAATACCCCGAATGTCTATTAGCCATATCATAAATGTCAGCTAATGACACATATTCCTTATCTGATGGTTTTAATAATCTAAATACTTCTCTTCCATCTTTATCTCTATAGAATGTTTCACCAGCATTTAAATTAACTATCTCAATTTCTATGTGATCTTTTAAACCTCTTAATTCATTTCTTAATTGTCTATAACTTTTTCTTTCAACTACTTCTTCTTCAATAGGTTCAACAACTTTTTTTACTTTTGGTTCTGTAACTTTTTTTGAACTAGTTGCTCTTTTTGTAGTTTTTTTTACTTCTTTTACTTCTGTCATATTTAACCCCTCCTCAATATTAAACAAATAAGAGATCTAATCAGATCTCTTATTTATTATATTTGCTTCAACAAAAATATTATATTATTTCAAAGAATCCGAATTTAGAAGTAGAAAGTATTCCTAAATGCATTTTTCTCATTAATAACATTTCTATTTGTTGGTCATCTCTTGAAGTTCCTGTAGTATCTTCAAGTATAGTTACATCACCTTCAAATCCTAATCTAACTATTTTTTCACCAGCAGGTATTATGTATAATACATTATTTTTTAAAGCCCACTTATCATTAACTTCATCATAAACGTTGTTTATTTTAATCATTTTTGTTCCATTGAATAATTGAACATATCCGAAGTTTCTAGTATCTTCAGCATCTATTAAAGCTCCTGCTCCTTCAACGTTTGCTAATGCTTCAGAAGTACCATATATAGCACATTTTTGTCCAGTAGCAGCTTCAACTTTAGCTATTAAAGTTTGTAATTCTTTATCAGAATAAGTTCCTGATTTTACGAAGTTAGAGTTTAATTGCTCGTAAGCACCTTCCATAGCTTTAGCTATTTGGTTAGCAACTTCTTGAGTGAAAGAAGCAGATACGTTATCTACCATAGCTCTCCAGTCTATTCTTCCAGCTAAGAATCTATCTAATTCTTCATATATAGCTACAGCTAATTTGAAAGCAGTAGTTTGAACTCTTTTTCCAAGTAATCTTTGTCTACGAGTTGAATTTATACCATCAGCTATATTAGCAACTTTGAATAAGTCAGTATTTTTAACTATAAACTCTACTTTATCACCTAAAGCATAGTCTTTTACTTCACAGAAATCAGCGAAAGCATCAGCAGATAATCTGCTAACATTTACACTTATCATTTCTCCTATTAAAGCATATACATCCCATTTATTTTTTTGGAAGTTGTAGTAGTTCCACTCTCCTCCAACTTTTTCTATTATTTCATTTCTTAATACATCTTCAGGATTACCGTTAGCATAGTTTTTAACTTTACCTTCATAGCAATCCATAGCAAGTTTTTGTAAATCAGTCATTTTTGCTAATGCCATTTTATATTTCCTCCGATTTTAATTCTTTTAATATTTTTTATTAAATCCCTACAAGGGGTGTCCTAAATTCTAATAGGTAACATTTTCTTATTTTATAAATTCTATATAGTAAGAAGGTTGTCCATTGAAATCACAAACCTCTAATACTTGAGCTACTGTAAGAGTTTTATCAACAGTTTTTTCTAATTGATAAGAAGAGGCTTTTAATGCTAAGAAATCACCTTTAACTACTGATCCTGCTACATGTTTTCGAGCTATTGTCATGCATCCACCAGCTGGGAATCTTCTAACTCTTCCTATTTGTTTAGGTTCTAATCTGAAATCTCTTTCATCTTTAGTTTCATCATACATTAAAGCTACACAGTCAACCATTCCCCACTTAGTAGTAGTAGCAGCTAACTTACCTATTTTATAAGTATCTCTTCCTAATCCTGTATCTTCTAATTCTCCTAATGCAACGAAAGCACCGTTTTCTAGGGCATCTTCGCCATTTCTAGCAGTTACAACATCAGCTTGATGTTTTTTAATTTTATCTGCGTTTAATATTGCGTACATATATATCCTCCTTATGTATCTTTCAATTTAATTTTTTAATATAAAAAAGAAGTATAACCAGCTATTACACTAAGTTATGCTTCTTTAATAAACCACCATATTCATCTATTGTTTCTTTTTCTTCTACTATAGGTATTATTCTTCTAGCATCTATCATACCAGTAGGTTCAGCTATAGTATAATTAGCTTTTGACTCTAAAGTTTTTACTCCAACTAAGTAATAAAGTTCTCTTTTAAACTCTTCTATACTCATTTCATTGTTTAAAACTCTAGTTTTAACAACTTCTATTTCAGCTTCATCAAGAGAAGTGAATTTTGATGCTATTGTATCAACTTCAACAGCTAATTCTTCCTTTTCTTTAGTAGCCTTAAATTCTCTTAAAGAATTTAATTCCTCCTCATAAGAAGATATTGTAGCCATTAAAGAATTTATTTCTATTTCTTTAGCACCTAATTTTTCAACTAATTCATCTATAGAATATTCTGCTTTTTCAGTTTCAACAACCTCAGTAACTTCCTCTTCTTCAACTTCTTTTACAGGTTCAGTTATTTCTTCTTCTACAACAACTTCAACCTCAGTAGTTTCTTCAACAGGTGTTTTCTCAGTTGCCTCTTCAGTTACTTCTTCTTCAATAGCAGTTTCTTCGACTATTGGTTCTATAGTTTCTTCGATTATCGGTTCTATAGCTTCTTCGATTGTCGGTTCTATAGTTTCAATAGTTTCTTTAACTTCTTCAGACATAGAATCCTCCTTTCTATTTTCTAAAGTGAAAATTTCTTTATAAATATCTTCAAGTTCTCTTTTATAAGATTTACTTGTAGTATATTTTGTAATAGTAGTATCATACATACCTGACTCAATATCATCCCCTAAACATGTAATACCTAGAAAACTATAATCTGTAATATCATACAATCCATCTATCTTATCTTTTCTACCTTCATATATCTCTATTTCCATAGAAGTGCCTTTTTGCTCGTTTTCCATTAATATATTAAAACCTTCATTGGCATATCTTTTCCATATGTATCCTGTAGCACAAAGATAAGTTCTTCCATTTAATTCTTCATATGTTATTTCAGTTTCAGTAGGTATTACCCCAATAGGTCTTTCTAAGTAAGTAGTAACTAAATCATATCCCTCATCAGTTTCTACAACTCTTTGAATCATGTTATGCTGATCAAAGTCTTGAGCCTCACCATCCTCATCCCGCTTTATGTAAGCAAGAATAGGAATATTTCTTAGGGTACTTTCAGCTTTCCTTATATTATCAAGAGAAAACTTAGTACCATTTTTATTAGCTCCATCATGTTGTATAGATAGTTTTACCTTTAATAAATTAGCATTATCAACTTCAGCAAAACTTTGAATACAACTATCAAGTCTAGCAAATTTCATTTTCTATAACCTCCTTATTAAATATACATTGCTACATTACTAATAAGAAATCTCTTCTTATCTTCCTTTGTAAAAGTAGCATAAGTATCAGGTAGGCTATTATCAAAGGCATAAGCTACACTTCCATTTATTTTACAAGTAAAAAGTTCCTCATAGCCTTTAGCTATAAGGAACTTTCTATCATCTTCATTTAAAGCATAGATAAACATATTACTCCTCCTCAGCCTCAGTAGATATTCCTGATCCTTCATCTGATGTAGTTTCAGGTCTACCATTATCACTATCAGTAGAACTACTTAATGTATGAGAAGTTGCTTGAGGTATCATAATATCATCAAGTCCTAAAAGTTGTTCAGCTTTCAACAGGTTAATGCCCTCTAGCGGGTCATATCCTTGACATGCTAAAAATTCAAATCTACTTCCACCATAAGCCATATTTTCTCTAGCTTTTGAGCTTCTTTCTTCCCTATCAAAGTGGGTAGAATCTATAAATCTAAACTTCCATCTAGCACCATTTTTCTTATAAGTACTTAATTCAAAATTCATCCAATCTTCAACCATCATTTGAAGTCTTTTTGGAAGTAAGCTATCTACAACTAAACCGCTGGTAATAGCCATATTTGAATTTTTCTTACCGTTAAATATCTCACTATTTATTCCTGCTGTATCAAAAGCATTTTCCATAGTTTGATATATGTCATTATCTAATTTAGTAGAACTATCCGATAGGGATAATGTATTTAATTCCAGTGGGTTTGTTGTTATTGCAGTACCTTTAGGCATATTAGCCTTAGTTGCATTATGATAAGTCTTAGCAACATTCATATCCATAAGTACCTTACCTGTTTCACTATCTATAGGTAACTTCTGATGTATAAGCTTTGTATTTTCTATAACAACATTTTCACTTTTTAAATCTTTCATATCTTCAAGTTCCATTAAATCATCAAATATCGAACAATAAAAAGGAACTCCTTTACTTTGCTGTTTTTCTAAAGTAAAAGCAGTTCCTTTATTTGATACCTGATAATAAGAATTATCTATTAACATTTCTTTTGGTAACTTATTTGATTTAAATAGATTATAAGCATTCTGTATTTCTACTGGCATATACTCTAAAGCACTAGGGCTTATTCCGTTTAAATTTATAGCAAATCTCTTTACATTATCTTCTATTGCTGTAACTTTACAAAGTTGAGCAGGAAATTCTTGAATAATATGTTGATTTTTACCTTCAAGCTTATAAGTATATAATTCCCCTTGTTCTAATACTCTATCATATATCCAACATGCGGTTTTCTTTATGTTGTATTTGTTTACAAAATTGCTAACATCCTCATAGATTTTTAACATTTTTTCTTTAGAGGTTACATTTCCACTACTTATAGGTGTTAACATATGATCATTTGTAAGTAGAGTAGAGTTATATATTAATATCTTAGCATAAATACCATTGGAAGATCTTAATATAGAACTTACCTGTTGCAATGTTGCAACATTATCATAAGGGTTAGATAGTGCTTTTCTTACGTTATCTCTACTAAAAGCTCTAGGTCTTTGCATATCTTTACTTAAAAAAGTTATACCATTTAAATTCGTATATATGCTGCTGTCACCAACAACCATCCCATTTATGGCTTCTATTTGATTTTTTACATAAGTTTCATCACTTATATTAAATCCTTCACTCATAATTTTCCTCCTTTCCTGCTTATTACCAAAGTGCAATCACTTCGTCATTACCTAACTTTCTCTTTTTGTTTTCTTCTTGCTCCATTAAATGAGCATAGTAATTAGCATATGCTAAAGCAGAATATCTATCTTTTCTAGCACTTCCCTTTTCACTAATCTTTACATTGGAAGATACTATCTGATACTCTAAGTTTATTAACTCATTTACCAGTGCTGTGGTTTGAACATATGGTCTAAGCACATATGCTTGTTCGGTAGGTGACTTTTTCGCAAAGTTATTAGTTCCTATTAATTCATTTCTAGCTTCAATATCACTAATTAACAATCTAAGTTTTTTACTTAAAAATGCACCTAGCAGCTCTGTAACCACATTTGAGTTAAATGTTGCGGAAGGGTTAGCAATAGTATATACAACAGGTAAAGCACCTCTTGACGATATTTTATCCACTGTGTTATCTTCGTTTATTGCTGTGTAAGAAGGATACTCTTTATCTCTTACAACATCATAATTAGCTTTTTGTATTTCATTCCATACAGAAGCACCAACCATCTGTTACAATTAGGCTCTTTATCCTAATCTCTCCTCTTTTCAAAGGAGTGTCGGAATAAATTTTCATCTTCAACTTTACTTGTTAAGATGCAAACCACTCTTGGAGATATTTTATTCTACTAAATTAGTAGTTTCAACCTCTATTCTCTACGCTGGCTACACCCTTTTAAAAGCATAACTTAACACGATATTAGCATATTCTTCATTAAAATATCTTCTATACAATCATTATCTTTATAAGAAATTCTTAATAATTTTATATTATTTTTTTTGCAAAAATCGTCTTTAATACTATCTCTAATTTTTAATAATTGGAATTTATCTTCTCCACCCCAATGTTTTAATGGTCTAAAATGCTGTTCTCCGTCATATTCAATACACATATTATAGTCAGGTAAATAAAAATCAAAAGGTAATTTATTCTTATATTTACATTCATCAAACTTAAACTCTCTTTTATAAAGAATATTATTATCTGCTAGAAACTTCTCTATAACCCTTATACCATATGAACATTTACATTTTGGACAAAAAGCACCTTTTCTTCGCCTTATTTGAGTTATTGTTCTTTCAAAGATATTACCACATGAACATTCAAGAAGTATACTCTCACTACCATTATATTTATATAACTTTAAGCTATCACCACATATTGACATAATCTCAGCTTCAACATCTTTTACACTTCTTTTTTTAGATGCATAACAATACGGACATCTTTGACCTTGTTTAATTTTTCCACCTCTTTGTTCGTATTCCCTTCCACATTTCTTATGTAACATTCTAACATTAGAAGTATTATTTTTATAAATAGATAAAACCTCGTACTCACTACCTAATTTTTCTTTTACTATTCTAATAAATTCCTCATGTGAAGTACTTTGAGATTTTGCTCCATTTTTATAACCACATATTTTACATTGTCTTTGATTAGAGTACTTAAAATGTTTAAATGATGTATAAAATTCATTTCCACACAAACATTTAAACTTTAATTTTTCATTAGCATTATCGTATTCTGTTGATAATAACTTACTTTTAGAATTTTTGTTTACAAACTTTAACACTTCTTCATAGGTAAACCTATTTTTAATATTTTCTGTTTGTTTTTTTCTTGCACAATTTTTGCATACTTTATATTTTTTATTTATAAAATTATAAATAGTTGATTGGAATGTTGCTCCACAATGACACTTAAAAGTTAATTTACTTGTTGCACTTTCATATGAAGTAGACAATAATTCACATTCTGAACAACTTTTAACAATATTTTGTATTTCTTCAATAGACTTTCGTTTCATTGCTACACTTCCTTTTATTTTAAATAGAACTTAGCCTTCACCGTTTTTGGTTTGTTTTCACTATATAATTTCTTATATAGGGGGCATTGATGTATACCCGAACGGTCTAATGCAATGTAATCTCCCTCAAAATCTTCAAATAATTGTTTTATTCTTATTGCTTGATCTTCAGGTTTCATACCGTTATATGTTTCCATATGTACTAATTGCCTTTGGTACTCCCCTCCATTTGGAAGTATTCTAAGTAACGCAAATACTGAGTTATCATTTGCCTTACCACTTGCAACCGCTATATCCACCCCTAAAATTCTAATTTCTCCATCTTGTTTAGGAAGGGAGGATTTTTTTCTTTTATCTTTATTACTTACATATTCTATATCAGTAGGCGGATAAAATGGTTTCCTTAAGGTTCTACAAGGGTTTACATCAGCTGATTTAAAGAAGGATTTCTGATTCTCACCCCACCACAAGCCTTGCATTTCCATTGCAAAAGATACAGGGTTCATGTCATCTTCTGACTTAATAGCTTCAACTCTTTCTTTTGTTAGAAGCCCATTCTCAACAGCAACAGTATAAGGTAAATCACATACAAACGTATCCTTACCTAAACACATATTCTTAGTAAAAGACTTAAATTTTTCATAAGCATAATGTTCTTTATACCATGCCGATGTCAGATATAGCTCCTTATTCTCCTCTTGTGGGTAGTTCTTATATTCATCTTTAAACATAAATTTAGGCATTCTAGGTGATGCTAACATTGGTCGCATTATCTTATCTAATACATCCTTATCAATAAGTCTAAACTCATCACATATTAAAACGTTACCTCTGTAACCCCTTGAATTATCCCCTGATACAACAGCTTCTATGGTAGAACCATTCCAAAACACTACCCTTGCTTCATTTGCACCGCACCTAATTTCTTTTATTTCTTTTCTTAACATAGGGGACATTGACATAAGTTCTTTTTCTATCTTTTGGGATATAAGTAACTTTGCTTGTCCTCTACTTCCAGCACCAACTATAATTTTTGATTCAGGATATAAAATTGCCCTACAACAACAATATATCGAAATAAGGAATGATTTACCTAACATTTGTTCTTAACCCTAAGCTTTTTATCTTAGGCTCTGAGGGTTTCCCCTATTTTCATCAACTGGTCTATTCCAGCTCAGATTAGCATACATTTTCACCTTTAACTTAATACTAAGGTGTCAAGGACTCTTGGGGTTATTATATTCTATACTTTTTTACAATAAAAAAAGCATAGGTTCAAACCCTATGCGTTACAGATTTAAAAATCTTTTAAAATTTTTAATTTCCTCGGTATTAGTATATTTGTAATTATTAATGAAT
>CAMBXR010000031.1 GCA_945871955.1 uncultured Clostridium sp.
ATATAGATCCAGTTAATAAATCATAATACCCGTCTATACTTTGCATTAATAAAACTATTGATAAAAACAAGGTAAATCCATAAAACTCTAATGGCACAAGTTTACTAAGCTTTAACCAAATACTATCATTATCAAATAAATAGCTTCTATTTCTTTTATATAATATCATCGCTACTATTCCTAATATTAACGAACTACTTTCTACTATAATCATAACCTTCAGTAAGTTTCCCGTATTTACAAAACTTGACTTTAAATAATTTAAATAATCTTCACCATCTATATTTTTAGGAATAGATACGTATATTTCTCCATCTTTTATCTCTGATGTTCTTAATAATTTATTAGTAATATCTCTATTATTTTTATAAGTTTTACCTCTTAAAACTTTAGTATAATTCACAACTCTATAGTCTCTTATTTTAATTATTAGATCACATTCACCTTTCAAATTATCCTCAAATGCTTTAGGCGTATTATAATCAGTATTTGAATAGTACTCTTTAGTATTATCATTTATAACTAGGTATTTCGTGCTATTGATTACATTTCCTATTTGTTCCCTTATCTCACTTCTATCTATATCATTATTATTTTTTTCATTTTTATCCATCACACTAGAAGTTTGCCAATCTATCAAAAAACCAAGGTAATCTACATCAAAATACCTACTCTTATAAAAATCTGATTCTATCAACTTTTTATTATCATGCATATAACTTGTAATAGTCCCCATAGAGCCACTACTCATGCTCATTACTGAAGTTATCATACCACTAAAAAAAGTAGCTATACATATAAACAATACTACTAAATATGAAAATTTTAATCCTTTACTATTTCTCATATACTCTCCTTCTTGTAATTAAAACCTTAATGTTTTATATAATATATAATTTAAAGTACCTATTACTGCAATATAAAACAATAAATTCATATTTCCATAATTAAAACAAATTATAATTCCAATAATTTGAGTAATAGCAAACATTATCAACATAAATATATAGTTAAACATTAAGCTTCTTTCTTTAAAAATCTTACCATTATAATTTTTCAATTTTATATCCCACTCCCCATACAACTTTTAAATATCTAGGTTCCTTTGGATTTATTTCAATTTTCTCACGTATTCTTCTAATATGAACTGCTACGGTATTTTCTACATTAAAACTCTCTTCATTCCATACCCTCTCATATATTTCGTCAATGGAGAATACTCTTCCTTTATTAGCAAGAAGTAAATTTAATATTTTAAACTCAATAGGAGTGACTTTTACTACTTGTCCATCTACTTTCACTTCTTTTGTAGAAGTGTTAAGTTCCAAACCTCCACTTATTAATACTTCCTTGTTATTTACATTTTCATTATTATAAGTTCCCAGTGTTATATATCTTCTTAAATTTGATTTTACTCTTGCTATAAGTTCTAGTAAGTTAAATGGTTTTGTTATATAGTCATCTGCTCCTATATTAAGTCCCATTATTTTATCCGTATCTTCACTTTTTGCTGATACTAGTATAATTGGTATATTTTTTTCTTCTCTGATTTTTATTGTGGCTTTTATGCCATCTAACTTCGGCATCATTATATCCATTAAAATCAGGTGTACTTCTTTGTTTACTAATATATCTAAAGCTTCTACTCCATTGTATGCCTTATAAACGTTATATCCTTCATTTCTTAAAAATATCTCTATGGATTCAACTATTTCTTTGTCATCATCCACTACTAATATGTTATACATTATCTTCAACCCCTTCGCTTAGTCATCTATAACTTGTATTATACACTACAATCACACCCTTTTATAAGTTCTCATAACTTTTCATATTTATATAATAAAGTATAAATCTTACATAATATATATGGTAATTCTTAAGGATTTCTTACAAAATAAAAGCCCATGGTAAAATTCCATGAGCTCTTTTTTATATTTTTATACTTGAAATATATATCTCATTTCACAAGAAACATTCTAAATTATATTTTTTAAACTTCTATTTCTCTTATCAAATTAACCATCTCTATAGCGCCTACTGCACAATCAAATCCTTTATTTCCTGCTTTTGTACCAGCACGTTCTATAGCTTGTTCAATATTATCTGTAGTTACTACGCCAAACATTACAGGAATATCACTATTTAAAGATACATGTGCAATTCCTTTTGATACTTCACTACATACATAGTCATAGTGGCTAGTATTTCCTCTTATTACAGCTCCTAAACATATTATTGCATCGTATTTATTACTTTTAGCCATTTTAGATGCTATAAGAGGTATTTCAAATGCTCCTGGTACCCAAGCTACTTCTATATCATCTTCTTTTACATCATGACGAGTTAGAGCATCCACAGCTCCACTTAATAGTTTTGACGTGATAAACTCATTAAAACGAGCTGCTACTATTCCTATTTTTATATCCTTTGATACTAATTTTCCCTCATAAAATTTCATATTCCCTATCTCCTTTTATAATTTTAATAATTTAATATATGTCCCATTTTTTCTTGTTTTGTTTTTAAATAAAATATATCGTGAACTGTTGGATTCATTTGTATTGGAACCCTTTCTATGATTTCCATTCCAAAATCAGAAAGACCATATATCTTTTGTGGGTTATTTGTTAATAACCTTAAAGTTCTTACTCCTAAATCTTTTAATATTTGTGCTCCTATATAATACTCTCTTAAATCTCCATCAAATCCTAAAGCCAAATTAGCTTCTAATGTGTCAAGACCTTGATCCTGTAATTCATAAGCTCTAAGTTTATTTATAAGTCCTATGCCCCTACCTTCTTGCCTCATATAAAGAAGTACCCCTCTGCCTTCTTTTTCTATTTGTCTCATGGCTGCTGCAAATTGCTCTCCACAATCACATCTACAAGATCCAAAAGCATCTCCTGTTAAACATTCAGAATGGACACGTACTAATAAACCTTTACCATCACCTATATCACCCTTTACTAAGGCTACATGATGTTCTCCATTTAACTTATTAATATATCCATATGCTCTAAACTCCCCATATTTAGTAGGCATTTTTGTATTAGCTACTCTCTCTACAAGTGCATCATGTTTCTTACGATATTCTTGTAAGTCTTTTATAGTGATAAATTTCAAATTCCACTTCTTAGCTAATTCCATTAACTCTGGTGTACGCATCATAGTTCCATCTTCTCTCATAATTTCACAACATAGTCCGCACTCTTTAAGTCCAGCAAGTCTCATTAAATCCACAGTAGCTTCTGTGTGACCATCACGTTCTAGCACTCCATTTTTCTTTGCTAAAAGAGGAAACATATGACCAGGTCTACGGAAATCTTCAGGTTTTGCATTGTCATCCATGCATTTCATGGCAGTTATACTTCTTTCTACTGCGGATATTCCTGTAGTTGTATCCACATAATCTATTGATACGGTAAAAGCTGTACTATGATTATCAGTATTGTTGGCTACCATTTGTGGCAATTCTAATTTATCGCAAAGCTCTTCGCTCATAGGCATACATATTAAGCCTTTAGCATGAGTTGCCATGAAGTTTACATTCTCAGTTGTAGCAAACTCAGCTGCACATATAAAATCACCCTCATTTTCACGATTTTTATCATCTGTAACTATAATTATTTTTCCCTCTCGAAGATCCTGTAAAGCTTCTTCTACTGTATTAAATTTAAACATGTCTATTCCTCCTAATAACCATTTTTAATTAGAAATTCCCTTGTTATATTACTTTCAACTTTATTATTTTCATTATTAAAGTTAATCAACTTATCCACATACTTACCTATCACATCGTTTTCTAAATTAACAATATCCCCAACTGACTTGTGGGAAAGTATTGTTTCCTTTGCTGTATGTGGAATAATAGAAACACTAAAACTAAAGTTATCTACCTTTGACACCGTAAGACTTATACCATCTATGGCAATAGAGCCTTTTTCTACTATGTATTTCATTAATTTATCTTCTGCTCCAATGGTATACCAGATTGCATTATCATCTTTTTCTATTTTTATAATTTCACCAACACCATCAATATGTCCAGATACAATATGCCCTCCAAATCTTCCATTAGCAAGCATGGCTCTTTCTAAATTAACAAAGCTTCCTATTTTTAAACTTCCAAGTGAAGATCTACTTAAGGTTTCATTCATCACATCTGCTGTAAAAGTATTTTGGGCGAAAGATGTAACTGTAAGACAAACCCCATTGACTGCTATACTATCCCCCACATGTATATCTTCAAAAATTTTATTTCCATTTATATTTAAAACTGATGACTTGGTGCCTTTTTTAATATTTTGTATTTTTCCTATTTCCTCTATTATTCCTGTGAACATTTTTGTAGTACCTCACTTTCTATTAAGATATCTTCTCCTATTTGTTTTATAGATGTATTTTTTAAATAGAAAGCATGATTTGGATTTTCTACTCCTATACCACTTACTGGTGATTTAGCTTCTATCCCTCCAAATATTTTTGGGGAAATATATGTCTGAACCTTGTTTACTATATGACTATTTAGAGCTGACCAGTTTAAAGCTCCTCCACCTTCTAAAAGTATGCTATCTATTTTTTCTTCTTCTCCTAAATATCTCATTAGTATATTTAAATCAATATGATTATCTTTTTTAGAAATTTGTACTACTTTACACCCCTTATCCATATATGCTTTTTGCTTTTGTTTATCTTCACAAGAAGTAGCTATTATCGTGGGTATTTCTTGTGATGTTTTTACAATGTTACTATCCAGTGGTATTCTTAAATTTGTATCACATATAATTCGAGTAGGGTTTCTCCCATTTTGTATACGACAATTTAATATTGGATCATCTGCTAAAACAGTTCCAACACCCACCATAATACCTGAATATTTATGACGATCTTTATGTACATTTAATCTAGATTCTTCTCCTGTAATCCACTTCGACTTTCCTGTATAAGTTGCTATTTTTCCATCCATGGTCATGGCATACTTCATAACTACATAGGGTGTCTTTGTTTTTATATAATGAAAAAATACTTCATTCAACTTGTCGCATTCTTCTTTTAAAACATTTTCTACTACTTCTATATTATTACTTTTAAGTATTTCAACACCTTTTCCCGCAACAAGCGGATTTGGATCTGATGAACCAATAACTACTTTCTTAATACCACTTTCTATAATTGCATCTGTACAAGGTGGTGTTTTACCATAATGACAACAAGGTTCAAGAGTTACATAAATCGTAGCTCCCATAGGTGATACTTTACAATCTGCAATAGCATTGCGCTCAGCATGTAGATGACCATACTTTTCATGATATCCTTGTCCAATTATTTCATTATCTTTTACAACTACTGCACCAACCATAGGATTAGGATTCACAAATCCCCTTCCCTTTTTAGCTAAATCTAAAGCTATTTTCATATATTCTATATCGGTCATTTTTTCACCCCCATATAAATAAAAAAGCCTTGAACTAATCGTTCAAGGCATATAATACAATTACAAAATTATTATTAGGTTAAAATAAAAAAATCTGAAATGAAAAATCATTTCAGAGCATATAAATCAAATTAATCTAATAATAGTGTAAAACTATCTTTTTTCTTCTTTCATCCAGACTTTACTGTCGGCTTCGGAATCTCACCGAATCATGCCATTTATGGCTCGTGGGCTATAACCACCGGTAGGGAATTTCACCCTGCCCTGAAGATTTTATTAAATTTAATATAATAGTAGTTCAACATATTATTATTGTCAATTATTTTTATTTATAAGGTAAATATTTAGAAATAAAACATTCTATCACTTTTATTTCTATTTTCTGCTACAATATAGTATAAATAATTATTAATTATTTTTTATGTAATAAAAATTTAAATTTATCAGGGGGTATATATTATGGAATTAAAGGGAAGTAAAACTGAAAAGAATTTATTGGCTGCATTTGCAGGGGAATCTGAAGCAAGAAATAAATATACTTATTATGCTTCAAAAGCTAAAAAAGAAGGATTCAATCAAATAGCTGAGATATTTGAAGAAACTGCTAATAACGAAAAAGAACATGCAAAAATATGGTTTAAGCTTTTGTATGATGGTATATCTGACACAATAGAAAATCTAAAGGATGCTGCTGCTGGAGAAAATTATGAATGGACTGATATGTATGCTACTTTTGCTAAAGAAGCGAAAGAAGAAGGCTTTAATAAAATAGCTTATTTATTTGAAGCTGTTGCTAAAATAGAAAAAGAACATGAAGAAAGATATCGTAAACTTATTGAAAATATAGAAAATGGAACTGTATTTGAGAAAGATGGAGAAGTTTATTGGATATGTCAAAACTGTGGACATATACATAAAGGTAAAACTCCTCCTAAAATGTGCCCTGTGTGTGCCCATCCTCAAGGATATTTCCAAGTTAGAGCAGAAAACTATAAATAAGATAACAATTCATATTAACTATATAGTCGTACTACCAAATATAAATAGAGCTAACAACTCAAAGTTGCTAGCTCTATTACTATTCCCTAATATTTTTAATTTCTATGATTTATATCTGTATTATTCAATATATCTTGATTTTGCTTGCAAATATCTATTATTAATTGATCGTTTATTTCCCTTATTGATTTAAATTTTTCTGGAACAGCATCATAATGACCTATAGTTTTTTCAAAACATATTACATCATGCCACTCACCTAGCTTATAGCCAGTATTATGATAAATACCCGCTATGGAAAAGCCTAAAGATTTATGTAATCTATCGCTTTTAGTATTAGACTTAGTTACTAAAGCATAAACAGTTTTTATATTTTGCAGTTTTAAGATATTAATAATAGCATTATAAAATGCTCTTCCTATACCTTTACCATTATACTTCTCATCGATATAAACAGTTAATTCAGCCCCCCATTGATAAGCTTCTCTTTCTTTAAATTTATTAGCATAGGCGTATCCAACAATATTTCCCTCAACTTCACAAACAAGATAAGGATAGTCTTTAGAAATTTGACAAATACGTTTTAAAAATTCCTCACTTGATGGTACATCACACTCAAAAGAAATAGGTGTATGTACATAAGGAGTATAAATATTTAATAATGCATCAGCATCAGATTTTTTAACTCGTCTAATATTAATCATTTTTCATCCCCCTAGTTATAACTATATTTTAGTTATATTTTGCTTCTTAATATATTAAAAGTATAATATACCGATTTCTATTTTGCATTTCAAATGTAAATATATATATTTATTTTTCAACATTCTTCATTTATATTTCTCAGGAAATGATAATTTCACTGTAAACAAAAAAGATGTATTCCAACATAATGTTGAAATACATCTTGTATATACAATCTGAAAAATTTCCAATATGAAATAAAAACTATCTTTTTGAGAACTGAGGCGCTCTTCTTGCAGCTTTTAATCCGTATTTCTTTCTTTCTTTCATTCTTGCATCTCTTGTTAAGAATCCAGCTTTTTTTAATTCTGGTCTTAATTCAGCATCAGCTTTTAATAAAGCTCTTGATATACCGTGTCTTATAGCTCCAGCTTGTCCAGTGAATCCTCCACCTTCAACTTTTACTATAACATCGTATTTAGCTTCGTTGTTAGTTAAAACTAATGGTTGTTTAACGTCTCTTATTAATGTTTCGTAGTTGAAGTATTCAGATACGTCTCTTCCATTAACTGTTATATTTCCTTCACCTGCAACTAATCTAACTCTAGCTACAGAGCTTTTTCTTCTTCCTGTTCCGTAGAATTGTACTTTTTCCATGATAACTCCTCCTTTCACCTATTAATAATTAGAAGTTTAATACTTCTGGTTTTTGAGCAGCATGTGTATGTTCTGCACCTGCAAATACTCTTAATCTAGTCATCATTCTAGCTCTTAATTTGTTTTTTGGTAACATTCCGCTTACTGCATGTGCTACTACTTCTTCTGGTTTCTTTTCCATCATTTCTCTGTAAGTTATTTCTTTTAATCCACCTACATAACCAGTGTGGTATCTATATAATTTTTGATCTAATTTTTTTCCTGTTAATTGAACTTTTGCAGCGTTTACAACAACAACAAAATCTCCACCATCTACATGTGGTGTAAATGTAACTTTATGTTTCCCTCTTAATATAGTTGCTATTTCTGTAGCAAGACGACCTAATGTTTTTCCTTCAGCATCAACTACGTACCAGTTTCTTTGTACGTCAGCTGGTTTAGCTATATAACTTTTCATGGTTGTCCCTCCTTAATTTTCTAATTTTTTTATCTACCGTATATATAAAGTCCGGGGCAATGTGGACTTACTAGCACACTCTTATTCATTTTAATACAATGACCCAAGTGTGTCAAGTTTAATAATGAACTTTTTTGAGAAATAATCCATGCGCAGGCGCAGTATGACCACATTGTCCTCTATCGCCTGAAGCAATTATTTCTTCCATTGATTTACAAATTCTACCTCTACCTATATCAATTAATGTGCCTACTATTATTCTTACCATATTGTATAAAAATCCATTACCTTCTACTTCAAAAACTATTAAATCTTCACCTTCTTTGATGGAAATATCATAAATAGTTCTTACTGTATCTTTAACAGAAGATCCTGAACTCATAAAACCTTTGAAATCATGCTCTCCAAGTAATGATTTAGCTTCTAAGCGCATTTTTTCTATGTCTAAGTCATATCTAACATGATAAGAAGTATCTTTGTATAAAGGGCTTCTATAAGGTTTATTATAAATCAAATATCTATAAATTTTACCCTTAGCACTGTATCTTGAATGAAAGTCTTCATCAACTTCTTCACAGCTTATTATTGATATATCTTTTGGTAGTTTTGCATTTAGAGCATCAGGCATTCTATCAGCTGGTATGTTACTATTAGTTTTAAAGTTTGCCACCTGGCCTAAAGCATGTACCCCTGCATCAGTTCTACCTGAGCCTGTAATATTTACTTTTTCTTTTGTTATTTCATAGATGGCATATTCTATTGTACCCTGTATACCAGGAGAATTAGGTTGCTTTTGCCACCCACAATATTTATTACCATCGTATTGAATAGTAAGTTTTAAATTTCTCATTTACTTCCTCGTTTATATGAATTTAGTTACTATTATGATTGCCAAAAATACAATTTGTGAAACATATGCTATGTAGTCTGCTTTTGTAATTTTAGCTTCTTTCATTTTTGTTCTATTATGTCCACCTCTATAACATCTAGCTTCCATAGCCATAGCTAATTCATCAGCCCTCCTAAAAGCACTAACAAATAGAGGTACTAATAGTGGAACTAAGTTTTTTGCTCTATTTATGATATTACTACTTTCAAAATCTGCCCCTCTAGACATTTGAGCCTTCATAATTTTATCAGTCTCGTCTAGTAAAGTAGGTATAAATCTAAGAGCTATTGTCATCATCATAGCTAATTCATGTACAGGCATTCCTATTTTCTTTAATGGGTTAAACATTCTCTCTATACCATCTGTAAGCTGTATAGGAGATGTAGTTAACGTCAGTATTGATGTTCCCACAACTAAAAATATTAATCTTATAGACATAAATATTGCCTGTTCTAAACCTTGTTTAGTTAAAGTTAAGAATCCAAATGACCAAATTGGATCACCAGGTAAAAAGAATATATTTATAACAAAAGTAAATAGTATTATCCATCTAAGTGGTTTTATACCCTTTAAAATATATTTAAGAGGTATATTTGACATGTTTATAACTGTTACTAAAGCTGCAGTTACTAATAAATATGGCCAAAACTTATTAACTACAAATAAAGATATCATGAATACTACTGTTGCAACAAGCTTTGTTGTTGAATCTAACTTATGAATACGAGAATTTGCAGGATAATATTGACCTATAGTTATATCTTTTAGCATTTCTTTCTTCCTTTCATAAAGCTTAGTATTTCCTCTTTTATTTCATCTATTGTTAATACATCAGATTTTATATCAAAACCTTTATCTTTTAATTTTATAGCTAATTCTAGTACTTGCGGTATATCTAGACCAATTTCTTTAAGTCTTGATGCATGGTTGTTGAATATTTCTCTAGGAGTCCCCATAAACTCAACTTTTCCATGATTCATAACTATTATTGTCTTAGCTATTTTCGCCATGTCATCCATACTATGAGAAGATAATATTATAGTCATATTACTTTCTTCATGTAATTTTTTTATTAAATCAAATATCTCATCTCTTCCTCCTGGATCTAATCCAGCAGTAGGTTCATCTAATATTAATAACTCTGGTTTCATAGCTATAACTCCAGCTATAGCAACTCTACGTTTTTGACCTCCTGATAAATCAAAAGGAGATTTATCTTTATATTGTTCATAATCAAGTCCTACAGCTTCCATAGATTCTTTTACTCTAGTAGCTATTTCTTCTTCGCTTAAATTTAAATTAGATGGCCCGAAAGCTATATCTTTTTCCACTGTTTCTTCGAATAGTTGATATTCTGGGTATTGGAATACTATACCTACTCTTTTTCTAATTTCAGTTAAATTTTGATTTTCTTCAGTTATATTAAAGTCATTTATGAAGATTTCACCTGATGATGGCTTTATAAGACCATTTAGATGCTGTATAAGCGTAGATTTTCCTGAACCTGTATGTCCTATTAATCCAACAAAATCTCTATCTTTTATTTCAAAAGATACATTATCTAATGCTTTATTAGCAAAAGGCATACCTTCATCGTATATATAAGTTAAGTTTTTTATAACAATTGACATAATTTCACCACCATCTCATCTACTGTTAATATATCATCATTAATTTCTATACCTTCTTCTTTCAAAGAAGTGGCTAGTTCTGTCATATAAGGAACATCTAGACCTATGTCTTTAAGCATTTTTACATTTCTAAATACTTCTTTTGGAGTTCCTTCTAATACTTTACGTCCTTTATCCATGACTATTACTCTATCAGCATCTACTGCTTCCTCCATATAGTGAGTTATATGTAATACTGTAATATTTTCCTCTTTATTAAGTTTTTTTATTACATTCATAACCTCTTTTCTACCTGATGGATCAAGCATAGCAGTAGCTTCGTCAAATATTATGCATTTTGGTCTCATAGCAATTATCCCTGCTATAGCAACTCTTTGTTTTTGTCCTCCAGATAATAAGTGTGGTTGTCTGTCTTTTAACTCAGTAATTCCTACACTTTCTAGAGCTTCTTTTACTCTTTCTCTTATTATCTTAGGGTCTACACCTAAGTTTTCTGGACCAAATGCTACATCTTCTTCAACAACAGTGGCAACTATCTGATTATCTGGATTTTGGAATACCATACCTGCTGTTTGTCTTATATCCCATAGCTTTTCTTCATCCTTTGTATCATTTCCGTCTATGATAATATTTCCTTCCGTAGGCATCAAAATAGCATTTAAGTTTTTAGATAAAGTTGATTTTCCTGAACCATTATGACCTATAATAGCTACAAATTCACCTTGTTTTACATCTAAACTTAAATTATTTATTGCTTTAAAACTAGCTTCTTCAGTTATGTATTCATATGAAATATTGTTAACATTTATAATATTATTCATTTATTCTACTCCTTTTCTAAAGTAGTCATTTAAAATTTGTATTTTAATATTATATCACAGTTCTAATTAAAAAATAATTGCTTTGACAATATAAAAAAAAGATTAAGCATAAAAGCTTAATCTTTTTTATCTATATTAACTATTTACTAAACTAATTCAATAAATGCCATTTCAGCAGCGTCGCCTCTTCTTGGCCCTTTTTTGATTATTCTAGTGTATCCACCATTTCTCTCAGCATATTTTGGAGCTATATCAGTGAATAAGTTGTTAACTACTGTTTCATCCATAACGTAAGCTAAAACTTGTCTTCTAGCGTGAAGATCTCCTCTTTTAGCAAGAGTTATCATCTTTTCAGCCATTCTACGAGTTTCTTTAGCTCTTGTTACAGTAGTTTCTATTCTACCACATCTTAGTAAGTCAGTTACTAAGTTTCTTAACATAAGGTTTCTGTGTGAAGTCACACGTCCTAATTTACGGTAATTAGCCATGCCAATCCCTCCTTTGCTCGCTTATTCTTCGCTTGGTTTAAGACCTAAGCCTAGTTCTTCTAATTTTTGAATTACTTCTTCAAGTGATTTTTTACCAAGGTTTCTAACCTTCATCATATCATCTTCTGATTTATTTGCTAATTCTTCAACTGTATTAATTCCCGCTCTTTTTAAACAGTTGTAAGATCTAACTGATAAATCAAGCTCTTCAATTGTCATTTCAAGAACTTTTTCTTTTTGATCTTCTTCTTTTTCTACCATTATTTCAACATTGCTTACATGCTCAGTTAAGTCAATGAATAGATTTAAATGTTCAACTAATACTTTAGCTGCAAGAGATATTCCCTCTTGAGGATTAATGCTTCCATTAGTCCATACTTCAAGTGTTAGTTTATCATAATCTGATTTTTGACCAACTCTAGTGTTTTCTACATGGTAGCTAACTTTTTGTACGGGAGTGTATATTGAGTCTACAGGTAAAACACCTATAGGCATATTTTCAGTTTTGTTTTCCTCGGCTGGAACATATCCTCTACCTTTATCGATGTTTATATCCATATTAAATTTAGCGTTATCATCTAATGTAGCGATAACTAAATCTTTATTTAATATTTCTACATCTGGAGGACAGATTATATCAGCACCTGTTACAGTACATGGTCCTTGAGCCTGAATTTTAAGAGTTCTACTTCCTTCACCATCTATAGTTGCAGAAAGTTCTTTTAAAGTTAATATTATTTCAGTAACATCTTCTTTAACTCCTGGTACTGTTGAGAATTCATGAAGAACACCATCTATTTTTATAGAATTTACAGCTACACCAGGTAAAGAAGATAATAATATTCTTCTAAGAGCATTTCCTATAGTGATTCCGTATCCTCTTTCTAAAGGTTCAACGACAAATTTTCCATATCTATAATCTTCACCAAGTTCTACAATATCTACTTTTGGTTTTTCTATTTCTATCATGGACAAAACCCTCCTTCAAATTTATTAATCCACTGAGGGTAAACACTTCTAAAGATAAACTTTAGAAGATGCTTATTATTTAGAATAAAGCTCTATGATTAAGTGTTCAGCTATTTCAAGATCTATGTCTTCTCTGTTTGGAAGAGCTGTAACAGTTGCAGTCATATTTTGAACGTCTGCATCTATCCATCTTGGAGCTACTTTTGTGTTAGCTTCTACTATACCTTTGAATTTAGCAGATGATTTAGAAGTTTCTTTAACAGCTATAACATCTCCTACTTTTACAGTTATTGAAGGTATATCTACTTTTTTACCATTTAAAGTAAAGTGTGCATGAGTTATTAATTGTCTAGCTTCTTTTCTAGAGTTAGCTAATCCCATTCTGTAAACAACATTATCTAATCTTCTTTCTAATAAGCTTAATAAGTTTTCACCAGTTTTACCAGTCATTTTCTCAGCACGTTCGTACATGTTTCTGAATTGAGTTTCTAAAACTCCGTATATTCTTTTAACTTTTTGTTTTTCTCTTAATTGTAAACCATAGTTAGAAACTTTCTTTCTCCCTTGTCCATGTTGTCCTGGAGCATAGTTTCTTTTAACTATAGCACATTTATCTGTATAACATCTATCACCTTTAAGGAATAATTTCATTCCTTCTCTACGGCATTGTCTGCATGATGCACCAGTATATCTTGCCATAATTACACCTCCTAATTATACTCTTCTTCTTTTTGGTGGTCTACATCCGTTGTGTGGTATTGGAGTAACATCTTTTATCATTGTTACTTCTAGTCCAGTTGCTTGTAAAGCTCTTATAGCAGCTTCTCTTCCTGAACCTGGTCCTTTTACGAATACTTCAACACTTTTTAAACCGTGTTCCATTGCAGCTTTAGCAGCAGTTTCTGCAGCCATTTGAGAAGCAAATGGAGTTGATTTTCTAGATCCTTTGAATCCTAATTGTCCTGAAGATGCCCATGATATAGCATTTCCGTGAACGTCAGTTAAAGTTATTATAGTATTGTTAAAAGTTGATTGTATATGTGCATGACCACGATCTATATTTTTACGTTCTCTTCTTCTTACACGTGTAACTTTCTTTTTTTGTTTAGCCATTGTCGATTTCCCTCCTATCTATTTATTATTTTTTCTTTTTACGAGATACAGTTTTTCTAGGACCTTTTCTAGTTCTAGCATTAGTCTTAGTTTTTTGCCCTCTTAGTGGTAAACCTTTAGCATGTCTTATACCTCTGTAGCATTTTATATCTCTTAATCTTTTTATATTTAAAGCGATTTCTCTTCTTAAGTCACCTTCAACTAAGAAATCATTATCTATTATTCTTCTTAATGTGTTAACTTCATCATCTGATAAATCTTTGATTCTAACATCTGGATTTATTTCAGCTTTTGCTAATATTTCGTTAGCAGTTGCTCTACCTATACCATATATATAAGTTAAGCCTATTTCCGCTCTTTTTTCTCTTGGTAAATCTACCCCAGCGATTCTTGCCATTACTTGCACCTCCTACGACTTAATTATTTTATTTGTAATTTTTTACTCGAATAATTTAGCTAAAAACCACTCAAGCATTGTAATTGCAATGCATTCCAGTCAATGTCACATTTAAACATTATAACATATTTAACGACTTAATGCTAGTAATATTTTATTATCCTTGTTTTTGTTTGTGCTTAGGATTTTCGCATATAACCATTACTTTACCTTTTCTTTTAATGATTTTGCATTTTTCGCACATTGGTTTTACTGATGGTCTTACCTTCATTATTATCCCTCCTTAGACTAGTACATAGCCTATTTCTTACGCCAAGTAATTCTTCCTCTTGTAAGATCATAAGGTGAAAGCTCAACATTAACCTTATCACCTTCAAGAATTCTTATGAAGTTCATTCTTAACTTACCAGATAAATGGCATAATACCTCATGTCCATTTTCTAGTCTAACTTTAAACATAGCGTTTGGTAAGTTTTCAATAACTGTACCTTCAAATTCTATAACATCTTTTTTGGCCATTATATAATCAGCCCTCCATTTTACATTTAAATATTTTTAAAAAAATTAAATGCAATTTTTTTGATAACAATTATATTATCAACTTATAACTGAGTTAATATTAGAGGCTCATCCTCTGTTATTGCTATCGTATGCTCATAGTGAGCAGAGTTTTTACCATCTGCAGTCACTATTGTCCATCCATCAGATAAACATTTTATATAATGACTGCCTTGGTTTATTATAGGCTCTATAGCTAATACCATACCTGGTTTTAGCTTAGGACCTTTATTAGGCTTTCCGTAGTTTGGTATATCTGGTGATTCATGAAGATCTCTTCCAATCCCATGTCCTACCAATGACCGAACTACCGAAAATCCATTTTTTTCTGTGTGTGCTTGTATCGTGTGTGAGATATCCGAAAGTCTGTATCCAACTTTCGCGAATTTAAGTCCTTCATAGAAGCTTTCTTTTGCAACTTCTATTAGTCTCCTATTTTCTTCAGATATCAGGCCAACTCCATGAGTTTTTGCAGAGTCACCATGATATCCTTTATAATAGGCTCCTATATCTATACTTATAATGTCTCCCTCTTTTACTATTTCATTACCAGGAATTCCATGTACAACTTTGTTGTTTATAGAAGCACATATACTTCCTGGAAATCCTCCATAGCCTTTAAAAGATGGTACTGCATTATATTTTCTTATATTTTCCTCAGCTATTTTATCTAACTCTAAAGTAGATATTCCCGGAACAATAGCTGTTCTAATAATTTCATGAGTGTCGGCTACTATTTTACCAGCCTCTCTCATGAGTTCAATTTCTGATTTAGATTTTATAATAATCATAAGATTATTTATTTTCTAAAGCAGATACTATATCATTGAATACTTTATCTATAGATTGTTGACCATTTATATCTGCTATTATACCAGATTTAGTGTAATAGTCAGCTAGTGGTCTAGTTTCATCTAAGTAAACTTGTATTCTTTTTGATACAGTTTCTTCATTGTCGTCAGCTCTTTGGTAAAGCTCACCTTTACATATATCACAAACTCCTTCTTCTTTTGAAGGGTTGAATTCTATATGATAAGTAGCACCGCAAGATTTACAGATTCTTCTTCCTACTGCTCTTGCTACTAATTTTTCTTTATCAACTTCTATATTGATAACTTTATCTAATGCTATTCCATTTTCTTTTAAGAATGCATCTAACTGTTCAGCTTGAGCTACATTTCTTGGGAATCCATCTAACATGAACCCATTTTTACAATCATCTTGAGATAATCTATCTGTAACTAATCCTACAGTTAATTCATCAGGAACTAATAAACCTTGATCCATAAACTCTTTAGCTTTTTTCCCAAGATCTGTTCCTTCTTTTATGTTTTTTCTGAATATATCTCCTGTTGATATATGAGGTATTTGGTATTTTTCAACTATTCCTGCAGCTTGAGTACCTTTACCAGCTCCAGGAGGTCCTAATAATATAAGTCTCATACTATCATCTCCAATTTATTTTAAAAATCCTTGATAACTTCTCATAACAAGGTGTGACTCTAACTGTCTCTTAAGTTCAAGAGCGACCCCTACAACGATTAGTATAGATGTTCCAGCTAAAGCCATTTCTACATTTAAGAAATGTGTTGTAAATGCTGGTATCATCGCAATTATAGCTAAGAATACAGCTCCTGCTAATGTTAGCTTTGATAATATTTTATTTAAATAATCAATTGTAGGCATTCCAGGTCTTACACCAGGAATAAATCCACCATTGTTTTTCATATTCTCTGCTATATCTTCAGTATTGAATGATATAGTAGTGTAGAAATATGAGAAAAATACTATCAATAGAACTTCTAAAGATCTATATATCCAAAAACCTATGTCTGAACTTGTACTTAGGTAAGTTGATACAAATGTTTGAGCACTTTCACCCATGAATAATGCTATAGTTTGTGGAAAAGCTAAAAGTGAACTAGCAAATATTATTGGCATAACACCTGACTGGTTAACTTTCATTGGTATATGAGAACTTTGTCCTCCATATAATTTTCTTCCTACAACTCTCTTAGCATATTGCACTGGGATCTTTCTAACTGCTTCATTTATAAATGTTACAGCTGTTATAGTTATTAGCATTATTACAGCTATTAATATAGCTGCCCATAAAGCTAGTTTTCCACCTTGAACATCCGATACCGTTCCTATAACATCTGATGGTATTCTAGATATAATACCAACGAATATTATAATCGAACTACCATTACCTAAACCTTTTTCAGTAATTCTATCACTCATCCACATTACAAGCATACTACCTGCAACTAAAGTTACTATTACTGTTAAAATGAAAAATGCATCTTTATTTACTAAAGCAGGTCTTACAATTCCAAGTGTTATACCTGTTGCTTGTACAAATCCTAATACTAAAGCAGTATACCTAGTATATGCATTCATTTTCTTTCTACCTTCTTCACCTGACTTTTGTAGCTCTTTCAAACTATCAAAACCTATAGTAAGAAGTTGTATAATAATTGAAGCAGTAATAAATGGTCCTATACCTAATGCAAATAGAGTGAAATTACTAAAAGCTCCCCCAACAAACATATTATATAGGGAAAGTAGGCTATTGTTGCCTACCATACCCTTTATAATACTGGTATTGACTCCAGGAACTGGTATAGTAGTACCTATTCTAAATATTAGAATCATCATTAGGGTATATAAGATTCTTGTTCTTACATCTTTCACTTTCCAAGATTGTTTTATCTTTGATAGCACGTAATCACCCCACAAGTATTTGCTAGAAAACAGATATTATACTAATTCTGCTTTTCCTCCAGCTTTTTCTATTTTTTCTTGAGCAGAAGCTGTGAATTTAGCAGCTTTAACTGTAACAGCTTTTTCAAGATTTCCTTGTCCTAATATTTTTATACCGTCTTTTGCTATTTTACTTATAGCACCTGTAGATTTTAATAATTCTGCAGTTACCTCAGTACCATTTTCAAATCTATTTAAAAGTTCAACGTTAACTTCTGTATATTGTTTTTTGAATATATTAGTGAAACCTCTTTTAGGTAATCTTCTGTAAAGTGGCATTTGTCCACCTTCGAATCCTACTCTAACTCCTCCACCTGAACGAGACTTTTGTCCTTTTTGTCCACGTCCTGCAGTTTTACCTTGACCAGTAGCAGTACCTCTACCTAATCTTTTTTTAGCTTTTACTGCTCCTTTTGCAGGTTTTAACTCATGTAGTTTCATGGATTGCACCTCCTTCTTTTGTCTTCTATAAATTATTCAGCTATTTCAGTTACTTCTACTAAGTGACTAACTTTAGCTATCATACCTCTCATTTGGGCATTATCTTCTTTAACAACTACTTGTTCTCTTTTTCTTAATCCTAACGCTTCAACGTTTTTTCTTTGGTTAGGAGTAGTTCCTATTGTACTTCTAACTAATTTTATTTGTAATTTAGCCATTTCACACTACCTCCTTAGCCTAAAAGATCTTCAACTTTTTTACCTCTTAATGCAGCTATATCTTCAGCTGTTTTAAGAGATTTAAGTCCTTCTATTGTAGCATTAACCATGTTTCTTGGATTTCTTGACCCTAAGCATTTCGCTCTAACGTCTTTTAATCCAGCTAATTCTAATAAGTCTCTAGCAGCTCCACCAGCGATAACTCCTGTACCTTCTTGAGCTGGCATTATTATTATTCTTCCAGCACCGAAGTGTCCGATAACTTCGTGAGGTATAGTAGTTCCTACCATAGGAACTTTTATAAGATTCTTTTTAGCATCTTCTACTGCTTTTCTTATAGCATCTGGAACTTCCATAGCTTTTCCAGAACCTATTCCAACGTGTCCGTTTTCATCTCCAACAACTACTAAAGCTGCGAATCTAAAGTTTCTACCACCTTTAACAACTTTAGTAACACGTCTTACTTCAACAACTTTTTCTTGTAAGTCTAGTTGTCTTGCATCTATTATTTGACGCATGTGCATGTCCCTCCTTTTTTAATTAGAATTTAAGACCAGCTTCTCTTGCAGCTTCAGCTAACTCTTTTATTCTTCCGTGATATAAGTATCCACCTCTGTCGAATACAACTTCAGTTATACCTTTTTCTACAGCTTTCTTAGCTACTAATTGTCCAACTAATTTAGCTGCTTCTTTATTTCCTGTATGATTAACAGCACCCTTAACGTCTGCTTCTAAAGATGAAGCAGCAACAAGAGTTACTCTATTAGTGTCATCTATTATTTGAGCGTATATATTGTTTGAACTTCTGAATACACATAATCTTGGTCTTTGAGTAGTTCCTGAAACTTTTCTTCTAACTCTTTTATGTCTTTGAAGTCTTATAGCATTTTTATCAGCTTTTTTTAACATTTGTGCTCACTCCTTTCAACCTTTATTTAATTAGGCTTACTTTTTACCAGTTTTACCTTCTTTACGTCTTACAACTTCATCAGCGTATCTTATACCTTTACCTTTGTATGGCTCTGGTTTTCTCCAGTCTCTTATTTTAGCAGCGTAGTTACCTACTAATTGTTTATCTATACCTTTTACTACTAATTCAGTTTGATTTGGAGCTTCTACAGTTATTCCTTCTGGATCAACCATCTCTACTGGATGAGAGTATCCTAAGTTCATAACTAATTTATTTCCTTGTTTTTGTGCTCTGTATCCAACACCTACTAATTCTAATTTCTTTTCGAAACCAGCATTAACACCTATTATCATGTTATCTATTAAAGTTCTAGTTAATCCGTGTAATGCTCTGTGTTGTTTGTTGTTTGTTGGTCTTTCAACAGTTACAACATTTCCTTCTTGTTTTATAGTTAAAGCACCATCAAATTGCTTAGTTAAAGTTCCTTTAGGTCCTTTTACAGTTACTGTATTATCAGCAGCTATAGAAACCTCAACACCAGCTGGTACTGTTATTGGTTTAACACCTATTCTTGACATAGTCGCACCTCCTTACTTAGTTCGATTGATTACCAAACGTAGCAGATTACTTCTCCACCAACATTTTCTTTTCTTGCTTGTCTATCAGTTAATATACCTTTTGAAGTAGATATTATAGATATCCCTAATCCATTTAATACCTTTGGTACTTCATAAGCATTTGTATAAACTCTCATACCAGGTTTAGATATTCTTTTTATACCTTGTATAACTCTTTCGCCTGATTGTCCGTACTTTAATTGTATTCTTATTATTCCTTGTTTCTCATCTTCTATAACATCGTAACCTCTAACGAAACCTTCTTCTAATAAGATTCTTACTATTTCTTTCTTTATGTTAGAAGCAGGAACGTCTACAGTTTCATGCTTAACAGTGTTCGCATTTCTTATACGAGTAAGCATATCTGCAATTGGATCTGTCATTGTCATGTTGAAACCCTCCTTTCAGTTTAAAAAAATCTTACCAACTTGCTTTTCTTACACCAGGTATTTGACCTTTGTAAGCTAATTCTCTGAAGCATATACGGCATATACCGAAGTTTCTTATTACAGAGTGTGGTCTACCACATATTGAGCATCTTGTATATTCTCTAGTTGAATATTTTTGCTTCTTTTGTTGTTTTACAACCATCGCTTTTCTAGCCACTGGAATCCCTCCTTTAATTATTTAGAAAATGGCATTCCTAATAATTTTAATAATTCACGAGCTTCTTCGTCTGTTTTAGCTGTAGTAACGAATATTACATCCATTCCTCTAACTTGATCTATTTTATCGTATTCGATTTCTGGGAATATTATTTGTTCTTTTACACCTAAAGCGTAGTTACCTCTACCATCGAAAGCATTAGGGTTTACACCTCTAAAGTCTCTAACTCTTGGTAATGTAACAGAGACTAATTTATCTAAGAAGTAGTACATTTTGTCAGATCTTAATGTAACTTTTGCACCTATTGGCATACCTTCTCTTAATTTAAAGTTAGCTACTGATTTTCTAGCTCTAGTTATAACTGGTTTTTGACCAGATATCATTTCCATTTCTTCAACTGCTTTTTCTAATCCTTTTGGATTTTCTTTAGCGTTTCCAACACCCATATTGATAACTATTTTATCTAATTTAGGTATTTCCATTATGTTTTTGTATCCAAATTTCTCCATCATAGCTGGAGCTACTTGATTATTGTATTTTTCTTGTAATCTAGAAGCCATTTAAGGTCCCTCCTTTCAAGCTATATTATATTTCTTTTCCGCTCTTAACTGCTACTCTAACTTTTTTACCGTCTCTTATTTCAAATCTAACTCTAGTTCCTTTTCCTGTTTCAGGATCAACTGGCATTACATTTGAAACGTGTATAGCAGCTTCTTTGTTTACTATTCCACCTTGTGGGTTCATAGCACTTGGTTTTTGGTGTTTAGTTACAACGTTAACACCTTCAACTATTACTTTGTTAGTCTTAGGGAATACTTTAACAACTTTCCCTGTTTTTCCTTTATCTTTACCAGCTATAACTACAACTGTATCTTCTCTTTTAACACGCATCATGTCCTATTGCACCTCCTTATTATAGTACTTCTGGAGCTAGAGATACTATTTTCATAAAGTCATGATCTCTTAACTCTCTTGCAACAGGCCCGAATATACGAGTTCCTACTGGAGTTTTATCGTCTTTTATTATAACTGCAGCATTTTCATCGAATGCTATATAAGATCCGTCGTTACGCTTAATACCTTTTTTTGTTCTAACTATTACAGCTTTAACAACTTTACCTTTTTTTACAACTCCACCAGGTGTTGCACTTTTAACAGTAGCAACGATTACGTCACCTACGTTACCATATCTTCTTTTACTTCCACCTAATACACGGATACATAAAAGTTCCTTTGCACCAGAATTGTCAGCAACTTTTAAACGTGATTCTTGTTGTACCATATCGTAATACCTCCTTTTCGCAAAACTATTTAACCTTTTCGATAACTTCTACTAGTCTGAAATGTTTATCTTTTGATAAAGGTCTAGTTTCCATTATCTTAACTCTATCTCCGATTTGACATACATTGTTTTCATCGTGAGCCTTGAACTTTTTAGTTCTTTTAACAGGCTTGTTATATAACTCATGACGTACGAAATCTTCAACAGCAACTACTATAGTTTTGTCCATTTTGTTACTTACAACACGGCCTATTCTAACTTTTCTTCTTCCTCTTTCCATGTTTAAAAAGCCTCCTCTCCAAATTAAGCTCTAGTTTCGTTTAACTTTCTTTCAGCAAGGATAGTTTTAACTCTAGCTATATCTTTTTTAACAAACTTAATTCTTGCTGTGTTTTCTAATTGACCAGTAGCTAATTGGAATCTTAAGCTAAATAATTCACTTTTGAAGTCATTTAATTTACTCATTAGCTCTTCGCTTGTTAAATCTCTTAATTCTTTAGCTTTCATCCTATTCACCACCCTTTACTTCTAAATCTTCTTTTTTAACAAATTTACATTTTATTGGAAGTTTGTGCGCAGCAAGTCTCATAGCTTCTCTAGCTTTAGCTTCGTCTACACCTGCTAATTCGAACATAACTCTTCCTGGTTTAACTACGGCTACCCAATATTCTGGAGAACCTTTCCCAGCACCCATACGAGTCTCAGCTGGTTTTCTTGTTACTGGTTTGTGTGGGAATATTTTTATCCAAACTTTCCCGCCTCTTTTTATATATCTAGTCATAGCTATTCTGGCAGCTTCTATTTGATTAGAAGTTATCCAAGATGCTTCCATGGCCATTAAACCGAACTCTCCGTAAGTAACTTTGTTACCTTTTTGAGCTTTACCAGCCATAGTACCTCTGTGAACTCTACGACGTTTTACTCTTTTTGGCATTAACATGAGTGTTTCCTCCTTCCTCGAACCTTACTTATTTATTTTCTTTATTTTCAGTTCTTTGAGGTCTTTGAGGTCTTTGTCCTCTTCCATTTCCTCTAGAATCTCTTCTTCTGTTATCTCTTTTGTTATCTCTTCTGTCTCTTCTATTATCTTTTCTTTCTTCTCTTGGATTTATTCCGTTTTTAGTTGGTAATACTTCACCATTACAGATCCAAACTTTTATACCTATTTTTCCATAAGTAGTATCAGCTTCAGCAAATCCATAGTCTATATCAGATCTTAAAGTTTGAAGAGGCACGTTACCTTCGCTGTATCCTTCAGTTCTAGCCATTTCAGCTCCACCTAATCTTCCTGATGCAGCAACTTTTATACCTTTAGCTCCAGCTTTAAGTGCTCTTTGAACAGCTTGTTTCATAGCTCTTCTGAAAGCAACCCTTCTTTCTATAGCTAAAGCTATGTTTTCAGCAACTAATTGAGCGTTTTTGTCTATTGCTTTTACCTCAACTATGTTTACTATTATGTTTTTCTTAGTCATTTTTTCTAACTCAGCTTTTAAAGCTTCTATTCCAGCTCCTGCTCTTCCTATAACAACACCTGGTTTAGCAACATGAAGATCTAATTTTACTTTGTTAGCAGATCTTTCTATTTCTATTTTAGCAACTCCAGCAGAGTATAATTTATTCTTTAAGAATTTACGTATATTGTGGTCTTCTAATAATAATGCACCGAACTCTTTTTTATCAGTTGTGAACCATCTTGAATCCCAATCTTTTATAACACCGACTCTTAATCCGTGTGGGTTAACCTTTTGTCCCATTTATTTCCCTCCTATCTGTGACTATTTTTTTTCTTTTAAAACTACTTCTATGTGAGAAGTTCTTTTTCTTATCATAGTAGCTCTACCTTGTGCTCTAGGCATGAATCTTTTGATTGTTGGCCCTTGATTAGCAACTATAGATGCTATATATAAATTTTCAGCGTTCATTTCGTGATTATTTTCAGCGTTAGCTTTAGCAGATTTTACAACTTTTGCTATATCTGCAGCAGCTCCTCTAGGAGTGAACTTTAATATTGCTAATGCTTCATCAACGTTTTTACCTCTAACAAGTGAACATATTTGTCCAGCTTTTCTTGGAGATACACGTACATATTTTGCAATTGCTTTTGCTTCCATTTTTAATATCCTCCTTCCTTAGTAAGAATGGTATTATTTTCTCTTGTTACTCTTTTCGTCGTCTTTGTGTCCTTTGAACGTTCTAGTAGGAACAAATTCTCCTAATTTGTGTCCAACCATATCTTCTGTTATATAAACAGGTATATGTCTTCTTCCATCATGAACAGCTATAGTGTGTTCTACCATTTGAGGGAATATTGTTGAACTTCTTGACCAAGTTTTTATAACTTCTTTGTTTCCTGATGCATTCATAGCTTCAACTTTCTTTAAAAGTCTAGCATGTACAAAAGGCCCTTTTTTAGTTGATCTTGACATCTAATTTCCTCCTCTCTGAGTAAAATAAATTCCTGAAATCTATTTAATCATCTATTATTTAGTTCTTCTTGAAACTATTAATTTATTAGATGCTTTATTTTTCTTTCTAGTTTTGTATCCAAGTGCAGGTTTACCCCATGGAGTAACTGGTCCAGATCTACCGATTGGAGCTCTACCTTCACCACCACCGTGAGGGTGATCGCAAGGGTTCATTACAGAACCTCTAACTGTAGGTCTTATACCCATATGTCTTTTTCTACCAGCTTTACCTATAACTACGTTACCGTGTTCAGCATTACCAACTTGTCCTATAGTAGCTTTACACTCTATAGAAACGTATCTCATTTCTCCTGATGGTAATCTTAATAAAGCTTTTGTTCCTTCTTTAGCCATTAATTGAGCAGAAACACCAGCAGATCTAACTAACTGAGCACCTTTTCCTGCTTTTAATTCTATGTTGTGTATCATTGTACCAACTGGCATATTTTTTAATGCTAATGCATTACCTGGTTTTATGTCAGCTTCTGGTCCTGACATTATAGTATCTCCTACTTTTATTCCAACTGGAGCTAATATATATCTTTTTTCACCGTCAGCATAGTTTAATAAAGCTATGTTAGCAGTTCTATTTGGATCATACTCAATAGTTGCAACTTTTGCAGGTATTCCATCTTTATTTCTTTTGAAATCTATTATTCTATATTTTCTTCTGTTTCCTCCACCTCTGTGACGAACAGTTATTTTCCCGTGAGCATTTCTACCAGAGTTCTTTTTTAAAGAAACTAAAAGAGATTTCTCTGGTTGGTTAGTTGTTATCTCATCAGAAACTAAAACTGTCATTTGTCTTAAGGCAGGAGAAGTTGGTTTAAACTTTTTAATAGCCATCTTTTTTCCTCCTTATGTTAATTAAGGTATTACATTCCTTGGAAGAATTCTATTTCTTTGCTATCAGCAGTTAATTTAACTACTGCTTTTTTGAAACTTGCAGTTCTTCCTACACTTCTACCCATTCTTTTAACTTTTCCATCGTAGTTTAATGTGTTTACTTTTTCAACATTAACTCCGAAAACAGCTTCTACAGCTTTTTTTATTTCAGTTTTGTTAGCTTTTTTGCTTACTACAAATGTGTATTTGTTTTCAGCCATATCAGCCATACTTTGTTCTGTAACGATTGGTCTTATTATTATATCGTGTGGATTAGTCATTATGCGTACACCTCCTCCACTTTTTTAACAGCATCTGTTGTTATTACGAAAGAATCGTATTTTAAGATGTCATAAACGTTTATAGTGTTAACTAATGCAGTTTCAACACCTTTTATATTTGCTGCTGATTTTATTACGTTTTCATTTTTCTCAGCCATTACTACTAAAGCTTTTTTACCAGCGTTTATGTTTTTTAACATAGCTGCGAAATCTTTAGTTTTAGGAGCTTCCATAGTTAAAGCATCTAATACTATCATTTCGTTGTTTTGTACTTTAGATGATAAAGCACATTTCATAGCTAATCTTCTAACTTTTTTAGGTAAAGTATATCTGTAGTTTCTTGGTTTTGGTGCGAAAGCAACTCCTCCACCTATCCATTGTACAGCTCTTATAGAACCTTGTCTTGCTCTACCTGTTCCTTTTTGTTTCCAAGGTTTTCTTCCGCCACCTCTAACTTCTGCTCTAGTTTTTGCAGATTGAGTACCTTGTCTTTTATTTGCAAGTTGGTTTTTAACAACTTCGTATAATACGTGTTCGTTAACTTCAACGTTGAATATAGCATCTGCTAATTCTATTTCACCAACATTTTGTCCATTCATGTTTAATACATTTAATTTTGGCATTGTGCGTCCTCCTTTCTTAGGTTAGTTATTATTTAGAAGCCTTTACTGCTTCTTTTATTGTTACTACTGAACCTTTAGCTCCTGGTATAGCACCTTTAACTAATATAAAGTTTTTGTCAGCGTCAACTCTTACTACTTCTAAGTTTTGAACTGTAACTTTTACGCTACCCATGTGTCCAGCTAATTTTTTGTTTTTGAAAACTCTACCTGGGTAAGAACAAGCTCCCATTGAACCTGGTCTTCTGTGGTATCTAGAACCGTGAGATTCTGGACCTCTTGATTGACCATGTCTTTTTATTGGACCTTGGAATCCTTTCCCTTTAGAGATTCCTGTTACGTCTATCATTTCACCTGCAGCGAATACGTCAGCTTTTATTTCTTGTCCAACTGTGTAAGCATCTACAGATTCAACTCTAAATTCTTTTAAGTGTTTTTTTAATACGTTAGCTGCAGCTAAGTGTCCTTTTTGAGGTTTGTTTAAAGATTTTTCTTTAGCATCAACGAAACCTACTTGAACTGCATTGTATCCATCGTTTTCTATTGTTTTAACTTGTGTTACAACAACTGGTCCTGCCTCAACTACAGTTACAGGTATTACAGTACCTTCTGCAGTAAACACTTGAGTCATACCAACTTTTCTTCCTAATATTCCTTTCATATTAGCACCTCCTATAATTCTTACAGCGGATTATCTAATTTGATAATCATTCTAAGATAGTTACCTTATAGGATAATATCTTAGGTGTTAGTTCTTATAATTTTATTTCTATATCAACACCTGCTGGTAAATCTAATTTCATTAAAGAATCAACAGTTTTTGGTGTTGGGTTAGCTATATCTATTAATCTTTTGTGAGTTCTTATTTCGAATTGTTCTCTAGAATCTTTGTATTTGTGAACAGCTCTTAATATAGTAACTACTTGTTTTTCTGTTGGTAGTGGAACTGGTCCAGAAACTTGTGATCCAGCTTTTTTAGCAGTTTCAACTATTTTCCCAGCAGAAAAATCTAATAATTTGTGATCATAAGATTTTAATCTTATTCTTATTTTTTCATTTTTAGCCATGTTTAGTTTCCCTCCTTCTTCGCTTGTTTATCATTAGTCTTTATAAATTTTAATACCGATACACAGTTCCGGGTGTTCCTGTTTTTTAAAAGTAAAAAATATTAAAATTTTAGGACTAAATCGTATTTTTTATAATTCGTATCTCTCAAGCACACTATTATATTTTATCTCATTTTTAACTTTTTTTCAAGAGATTTTTTATTTTTCATATATATTATTTTTATTAATTTATATTCAAATAATTTTTTCTCTGTTTTTTTCTTAACGACTTGATTAGTATATAATTTTTTAACTTAATTGTCAATATATCAAACAAAAAAAGAGAGGTTTAACCCCCTCTTTTTCTATATATATAAATAATCTAAAATAGATTATTCTATTATTGAAGCAACAACTCCTGAA
>CAMBXR010000032.1 GCA_945871955.1 uncultured Clostridium sp.
AAAAAAGAGACATAAGTTATTACAACTTACGTCTCTTGGTTAATTATTAAGCTCTTCTTCTTTCTAATTCATTATTTATTTCTTCTAACTTTTTATTACTTAAGTTATATACTAATTTCATAGTAACAAACCCAAATATAAATCCTACAAGTGGTATTACTGTTATTATCATTCTTATACTTTCAGCAACTTCAGTAGTTTGAGTAGCTGCTCCTGATTGGTATCCTATTGCAGCTAAAGCGAATCCACCTATACTTCCTACTATAGCTTGAACTAATTTTCTAGCTAATGAGTAAGCTGCATAAACTGTACCTTCTTCTCTTTTTCCGCTTATATATTCTTGATAATCTATAACATCACCAACTAAAGCCCATACTATCATGTTATAGAATCCTGCACCTATACCTGATACTACACTTAATCCCATGTATATATATGGATTTTTGCTTGGGAAGAATACCATTACTGCATAAGCTGCTATAGATATTACTAAACTATAAGTTGAAACATTCTTTTTACCAAATTTAGCAACTAATTTAGTAGTTAAAGGTAAAGCTATAAATGTACCAAGCATACCAACCATACCAGCTATCCCTAGTAACCCAGGTGCTTGGAAATAATCTTTAAATAAATATGCATTTAAAGAACTTGGTAAGAATACTGCTGTTAAAGTACCTAATGAACCTAGTATTAATCCTATTAAAGCTCTATTTTTTGCTAAAGTTTTTATAGTTTCTACTAAGCTTGCTTTTTCTTGAGTTTCTTCAACTTCATGAACAACTCTTTCTGTAGTCATTCTATATGATAATTGATAAGCTATATTAGCTATAATTGCGTATAATACTGCTGCTATAACAAATCCTTTTACTGATACTGCACCTTGTGCATCAAATATTAATTTAGGTGTTAAGAACATAAGTAATATCATTGAGAATGTTGCCGCTAAGTTTCTCCATGTAGATAATGAAGTTCTTTCAACTGGATCTGTTGTCATAACTGAAGCTAATGAACCATATGGTATATTTATAGCTGTATATGCCATACCAAATCCTATATAAGTTATATATGCATAAGGTAATTTCATACTTTGTGGCATATTAGGTATTACTAAAAATGTTAATATTGTAAATATTCCCAGTGGTATACCCATATATTTTAAATACGGTCTAAATTTCCCATCTTTACCTGCTTTTCTTTTATCAACTATTACTCCCATGATTGGGTCATTTATTGCATCCCATACTCTAGATATAACCATTAGAGTACCAACTGCTGCTGCACTTATTCCAAAGGCATCTGTATAAAATACTAATAAATAACTCCCTATAAAGTTAAATAATAAACTATTCCCAAAATCACCAAACATGTAACCAATTCTGTCACTGTTGCCAAACGGTTTCACCGCGTTTAAATTTTTTTCTAATTTAGCTGCCGATTGCATTTGCAAATCCTCCTAGTTGCGATAAATTTATTTAAATCTAATTAAGTTAATTTTTATGTGTTGATATTTAATAATAATTAAATATTTCTGTAATTACTGTGTTTTTATGTTTATTTCTTACTCTTTAGTATTGATATTTTTTTAACACTCATGAGCATAATTAATTACTTTAACTCTTATTAAAAATATTTATCAATATATCTGTGTGCTAAACTATTAAAAATTAATATTCTCTTTTCATAATATATTTGTAATACATCTTTTATGCTTTTATTACCTATAGCATTATTTTATATATCCCACCAAATTTATGGAGAATTTTTCAGCATAAAAAGATGAATTTTCCAAAAATCCCTATAGGTTTATATTACCTACAGAGACTTTTGGATAATATAATTTGATTTGATTTTATTAATTATTTACTTTTATTTATAGCTTCTTTAAGCCCATTTAAATATGTAGCTCCTAAAGCTCTGTCATATAATCCGTATCCTGGTCTTCCAGTTTCTCCCCATATCATTCTACCGTGGTCTGGTCTGAAAGGTCCATCGAAATTATAGTCACAGTAAGCTTTAACTATTTCGTAGAAATCTAGTGATCCTGCTTCTGATAAGTGAGCTACTTCATTGAAGCTGCTTTCTCCAGTTATTTTAACATTTCTTAAGTGAGCAAAATGTATTCTATTTTTCTCTCCTCCGAAATATTTTATCATTTTAACTACATCGTTTGTTGATGTACATCCTAAAGATCCTGTACATAATGTTAAACCATTGTAGTGGCTATCATATAAGTTTAAGAATCTTTCTACATTTTCAAAGTTTGTTATTATTCTTGGAAGTCCAAATATTCCCCATGGTGGATCATCTGGATGTATTGCCATTTTAACTTCTTCTTCTTCAGCTGTTGGCATTATTCCTTTTATGAAGTATTCTAAGTTTTCCCATAGTTTTTCTTCATCTATATCTTTATATTGATCAAGTAAAGCTCCTAGTCCACCTTCACCGTACGAAGTATCCCATCCTGGTAATTCTAACTCACCTAAAGCTGGGTCCATTTTAGCTACGTCTGCTTCATCATATATTAAGCAAGTTGATCCATCTTCTAACTCATATTCTAAGTCAGATCTAGTCCAGTCAAATACTGGCATAAAGTTATAGCATATAGTTTTTATCCCTGCTTTACTTAAGTTTCTTATAGTTTGGCAGTAGTTTGCTATGTATTTGTCTCTAGTAGGAAGACCTAATTTTATATCTTCGTGTACTGGAACACTCTCTATTACTGAAAGTTCTAAACCAGCATCTTCTACAGTTTTCTTTAATTCTAATATTCTTTCTAATGGCCATACTTCACCAACTGGTATATCATATATAGCCGTTACTATTCCTTCCATTCCTGGTATTTGACGAATGTATTCTATTTTTACAGGATCGTCTTGTCCATACCATCTAAATGTCATTTTCATGATATTTTGCCTCCAATGTTTCCCTATCTCTTTATATTTGTTAAGCCATTATCAATTAAGGCATTAACTGTCTCTTCATCCACAAGGTTTATATCTCCTTGTATTGAGTGTTTTAGTACACTTGCACAAATAGCGAATTCAATAATTCTTTCTTGATCCATATTGCTTAATATTCCATGTAAAACTCCAGCAGTGAAAGCATCTCCTCCACCTACTCTATCTAAGATATCAAAAGTATATAAATTAGACTTTGTGAAGTTTTCTCCATCGAATAAGTAACCTTCTAAACCATTATTATTTATTGAGTTTACCGTTCTCTTTGTACATGCTGTGTATTTTAAATTTGGATATTTTTCAAATAATTTAGTATAAAGTGTTTTTAGATTTTCATCAAATTCTAAATTAGGGTTTTCAAACTTTAATATATTTGTCATATCCAGATGACCTAAGAATGCTATATCCACATATGGAAGTATTTGTTCCATAAATCCTCTAGCTTCTTCTATTGACCATAGTTTACTTCTAAAATTAGAATCGTAAGATACTAGTATACCTCTTTCATTACAAGCTTTTACAAGGTCTATCATAAATTCATATAATTCCTTGCTCAAAGCTGGTGTAATACCTGAAAGATGAACTAATCCAACTCCATCTAATATTTTATCTATATCAAACTCTTCTTTTTTTGCCATAGATACAGCAGAATATTTTCTATCATATATAACTTCTGTACTTCTAAGTCCATGACCTATTTCCGAATAATAAATCCCCAGTCTGCCTTCCCCAACGACTATATCGTCTATATCTATTTTGTATCCTCCAAGCTTATTTAACACAGTTGTTCCCAGGTGATTGTCTGGCAATTTAGTAACAAATTTAGTATCGTGACCAAATATAGAAAGACTTATGATTACGTTTGCCTCACCGCCAGAATACACTGCATCAAATGAGTTAGATTGAATTATTTTAAGATGATTTGGTGGAGAGAGTCTTAGCATTATTTCTCCGAATCCTAAGACTTTCTTATTATTAAGCTCTAATTTTTTCAATTTTGCTTACAAACTCCTTAGCAAGTTTTTCTATATCTTCTAAGCTTCCCTTGAATAGTGAACTTCCTACCCCTACACAAGATACTCCCATTTTGAACCATTCTTCAACATTATCTATGCTAACTCCACCCGTTGGCATGATTTCTACTTGTGGTATTGGAGCTTTTACAGCTTTTACATATTTAGGACCAAATACATCTCCAGGGAATAATTTAACCATCTTGTTACCTTTTTCTAATGCATTCATTATTTCAGTAACTGTCATACATCCTGGTAAATATATAGTATTTAATTCTTTACAAACTTGATTTACTTCTTCGTTGTAACCTGGACTTACTACATATCTTGCCCCTGCAAGTATGGCATCTTTAGCCATTTTTCCGTTTAATACACTACCAATTCCTATTATCGCATCTTCATGGTCTTTATATTCACTTATTAGCTCTACTACATTTGGAATTGTATATGTAAGTTCTAATGCTTTTATTCCACCATTTAGACAAGCTTGTATATATCCTCTTGCTTCATCATGGTCTTTAGCTCTTATTACTGCTACTATTCCTTGTTCTTTAATAGTATTTAGCATATTTTCCACCTCGCTTTTTATAATATATTTCTATTTAAATTCCCTATATTATACTCCTGAATAAGCTGAGAATGCTCCATCTACTGGTATACATACTCCATTAACGAATCCAGATGCTTCATGGTTTACTAAGAATAATAAAGTACCTAATAATTCATGAGCTTCTCCGAATCTTCCCATTGGAGTGCTGTTTAATATTTTTTCACTTCTTGGAGTTGGAGTTCCATCTTCGTTGAATAATAATTTTTCATTTTGAGCTGTTACGAAGAACCCTGGTGCTATAGCATTAACTCTTATTCCAACTTTTGACATATGAACTGCTAACCATTGAGTAAAGTTACTTACTGCAGCTTTAGCTCCTGAGTAAGCAGGTATTTTAGTTAATGGTGTATAAGCATTCATTGAAGATATGTTTATTATTGTTGCACCTTCTCTGTTTATCATATCTTTTGCAAATTCTTGAGATGGAAGTAATGTTCCTAAGTAGTTTAAGTTGAATACGAACTCTACTCCTTTTTGATCTAAATCGAAGAATGTTATTAATTCATCATTATCTAAATCTTCTGGTAATAAGTATTCGTTAGTAGTTGTTCCTTTTGGATGGTTTCCTCCAGCTCCATTTATTAATATGTCACATGGACCAAATTCTTTTAATATTATTTCGTGAGCTCTTTTTAAGCTTTCTTTATCTAAAACGTTACAATCTATTCCTATAGCTTGTCCACCTTTTGATATTACTTCATTAGCTTTTCTGTTACAAGATTCTTGGCCTAATGAAAGTATAGCAACTTTTGCTCCACACTCAGCAAGTGCATCAACCATAGCACCGCAAAGTACTCCAGCTCCCCCTGTTACTACACAAACTTTATCTTTTAAGTCTACATTAAATGGTAATTTCATGATTAATCCTCCAAATGTTTATTAATATACTTGTATACTAGCACAACAAAAAAATAATTGCAATACTTATTCAGAAAATATTTTCCTTTTTTACATTTTTATACAAAATCTATATTATTATTGCATTATTATTTTCTTTATATATTGCATATTTCATCTTATTATATATACTTGCAAAATAAAAAACCTAAAGTATTTAAATTTAGGCTTTTATTTTATAAATTTTTGAACTTCTTCATTATTTTCTATCATATATTCCCACTCTTTCATAGGGGATTTGATATGTTGATTTATAAGCTCTTCAATTTTATCAATATCTTTATTTTTTATAATTTCTAAATACTGCTTATGATGTTTTAATATTTTCTCTTTACCTGTTGTTAACTCTGATAAAAGCCTCATTCTATTATAATGAGTAGCTATATTATTTATACATTCCCATACATGTATCTTATTTACACCTAAGAACAATAACTTATGGAAATTTTGGTCTAATTCGTGAAATTCTATTTCATTACCAACTTTATCAGCTATTAAGCTTTGTGCAAATATGTTTTTTTCTATTTCCATTAATATATCTTCTGGAAAATACTCACAAGCCTCTTTTAGTATTTCCTTTTCTAAAGTATGTCTCATAAATACTGCTTCTTCTATAAGATTACGATCTATTAATGATATATATGTTCCAGATTGCGGTTTTACCTCTATTAAATGTTCTGATTTTAATTTCATTAAAACTTCTCTTATTGGTGTTCTTGATATATTTAACTTTTCTGATAACTCTGATTCACTTATCAAGTCCCCTGGTTTTAATTGAATAGACATTATATTGTCTTTTAAAACTCTATAGGCATACTCTTTTCCCGTTTCTTTATACCTTTTTTCGTATAATTCCAAACCTATACTTCTCCTTTTCTATTTTATTTTGTTAACGATATTTAATATTTTAAATTGTATTAATATTATTCATATTTATTTATAATACATTCTATTTTCAAAAAAATAAAGCTATTTTTGGAAATTTATAGTTTGTTATATATAATTCAATCCATATGATGAAAAATATTTTTTATAGTTTACAAATGTAATAATTTATAAATTTTTATTTTACTTGTCTTTAAAACGTGTTATAATATTAACAATAAAATACTAGAATACAAGAGGGGGACATTCTTAATGAGAACAATTATAAATATTAATGATAATTGGAAATTCACAAAAGATTTAGAACAAAATAACTGGGAGTATATTAATATACCTCATACTTGGAACTCGATTGATGGAGCCGAAGGAAATGAATACTATAAAGGTGCTTGTTGGTATGAAAAAGAATTAACTATAAAAGCTTTACCACAAGGAAAAAGAATATATATAGAATTCAATGCAGTTAATAGTATATCTGATGTTTACTTCAACGATGTTCATTTAGGTGAACACAGAGGTGGATACTCTATATTCAGATATAATATAACTGATTTAGTTAAATTTGAAGGAAAAAATATTCTTAAAGTAAAAGCTGATAACACTATAGTTGACGATGTTTATCCTTTAATGGCTGACTTCACATTCTACGGTGGTATATACAGAGATGTAAACTTAGTAATAACTGATAACGTTCACTTTGACTTAATGGATAATGGTTCAAGAGGTGTTTATATATCTCAAGACAACGTTACCAAAGAAGTTGCTAACTTAACTATAAAAGCTAAAGTAGTTGGTCATTTAGAACAAGAGGAAGGTATAAGACTTGTTGCTGATATAGTTGACGCTGAAGGAAAAATAGTTAAATACACTGCTAAAGACTTTATGTTAAAAGATAACGCTGAAATAGTTTTACCTATAACAGTTGAAAATCCTATACTTTGGAATGGTGTTGAAAACCCTTACCTTTACAATGTTAATGTAAGATTAGAAAGACACAACGATGTTATAGATGAGTTACATATACCTACAGGGCTTAGATTCTTCGAATTCGACCCTAAAAAAGGTTTCTTCTTAAATGGAGAATATATGAAACTTAAAGGTGTTTCTAGACATCAAGATAAATATGGAAAAGGATGGGCTTTAACTAAAGAAGACCATGATTTTGATATGGAGTTAATAAAAGAAGTTGGAGCTAACTCTATACGTCTTGCTCACTATCAACATGATCAATACTTCTATGATTTATGCGATAAAGAAGGTATGATTATATGGGCTGAAATACCATTTATATCTATAGCATCTGAAACAGATATAACTGGACAAAATGCTAAAGACCAAATGGTAGAATTAATACGTCAAAACTACAACCACTCTTCTATAGTTATGTGGGGTGTTGAAAATGAAATACAAATAGGTGGGGATTTACCTTATGTAAGACAAATAGTTCAAGACTTAAATGATATTTGTCATAGAGAAGATCATACTCGTGTAACTACACAAGCTAACGTTATGATGGTTCCAGATGATGATGAATACAATAGTTATACTGATATAGTAGCTTACAATAAATACTATGGATGGTATAATGGTAAAACTGAAGATTTTGCTGAATGGTTAGATGAATATCATGCTATAAATCCAGATAAATCTTTAGGTATTTCTGAGTATGGATGTGAAGGTATAATAACTTATCATACTGATGAACCAAAAGTTAAAGATTATACTGAAGAATATCATGCTCTTTACCACGAAACTTTACTTAAAATATTCAATGAAAGAGATTTCTTATGGGGATCTTATGTATGGAACTTCTTCGATTTCGGTTCTGCTATAAGAGATGAAGGTGGAGTTAAAGGAAGAAATAATAAAGGTCTAATAACTTTCGACCGTAAAATAAAGAAAGATGGATTCTATGCTTACAAAGCTGTATGGTCAAATGATCCATTTGTTCATATAACAAGTAAGAGATTCTTAGATAGAGCAACTGATTCTATAAACGTTAAAGTTTACTCTAACTGTGACGAAGTTACTCTATTTGTAAATGGAGAAAAATTCAACACTTTAACTGGTAAACATACTTTCGTATTTGAAAACGTTGAATTAGGAGAAAATTCAACTGATATAAGAGTTGTTGCTACTAAGGATGGAAAAGAATATACTGATTATGCATTCTTCAATAAAGTTGCTGAACCAAATCCAATATATGTGTGTCCTGACCAAGGTGGTGGATTTGCTGCTAACTGGTTTGATGAAAGTTTAATTACTCAATACTCTGATGTGGAAATAACTGAATTAAACATAACTGATGATGTTTTCTCTAGTGCCACTCCAATAAAAGAAATATTAGAACATGACGAAGCTTCTACTGTATTTAAAAAATACTTTGGTAAAATGCTTGAAAGCCCAATGATGGGTATGATGATAAAATCTAGTTTAGATGATATGGCTAAAATGGCTGAAGGTGCTTTAGATGAAAGATTAGTATTCTTATTAAATAAAGAATTAATTGAAATAAAAAAATAAAATAGTTTAAATAAAAGGTGGGTATGACTTTTAGTTATATCCACTTTTTATAATTTAGTTTTTTATTCCAAATCTATATTTTCTTCTTCCACTACATCCTCCTCTTCAAGTGAAGTATCAGTAGATTTACCCTCAAGCTCCCTTTGAGAAACCAATATTTCAATTTCAGATAGTAAAAGCCCTAAAAATCCGAGAAATATAGTCAAGTCATCTTCATCCATCTCTTCCACTATGCTGTAAGCTAATGTGGCCGATAATACTACCAGTTCTGCATAACTAAGAGAAGCTATCCCTTTATTATTTTGATTACTTTTACTATTTTTGCTATTTTTGTTATTTGAACACTTCTTATTTGATTTACAATTTTTATTGGACTTATGATCATTTTTATTTCCTTGACTTTCTCTTTTGCTCTTCTTTTTAGGCACTTTACTCCCCTCCTTTGTTTAAGTTTAAATCTATGTATTTAAAATTTTCTCTTCACAATTAATCTTATTTTTTATATTTAAATTATAGTCTACTTTATTTTCATGGTCGTCACATTTTTGTGTACCCCTTTTAACTTTAAGCAAATATAAAATTCACTTCTTAAATTGCTCCTTTAGGTAGTTTGAAATTATAAAAAGGCTGCCACACTATTTTAGTGCAACAGCCATTTAAATACTTAACTTTTATGTCTTACTCTTAGTGGAATATTCATTTTATCTGCTAATTCTTGAGATTCTTTAATCTCTTCTTCATTTATTTCATCTACCACAGAAAAATTAACTTCTTTTATATATTTTTTACAATCAGCAGCAAAATCAAGTAGAGCTTCAAAAGATTTTTCTCCAAACTTAGGTTGTGTAACTTCATTATATCTAGTTTTATTAGGTGCATTTAAACTAATAGAAACTGCATCTATATTATCTTTTAGTAGTACGGCAGTTTTTTTCTTATGCATTAAGTCAGAAAGCCCATTTGTATTTACTCTAATTTTTATATCTGAAATACTTCTTATATATTTTGCAACTTCCACAACTTCATTTATCCTAACTAGTGGCTCACCATATCCACAAAATACAATCTCATCATACTTATCTAAATCAAATTTTTCAAATTCATTTTTTACTTCTTCCACAGTAGGCTCATGATCTAACCATAAACTATCACTATTTCCCACGTGATCAGTTTCATCTCTTATACAAAACACACAAGCACATGGACATTTATTGGTCATATTAATATAAAGACTTTCTTTGTAATCGTATAATATTGTCATAATTTCTCTCCCATTTATTTTATAATTTCTTTTATTTTTATTTTATCAAATACTAATCCTACAACTATAAATGCTATAAAGCTTCCTATTGGTTGAATAAGTCCTATTAAAGATAATACAAATGCACTAGTAAAGCTTCCAATCATAATACCTTCAGCTATCATATATAAAATAGTTCCCACTATTCCAGCTATAATTCCTGCACATACATTTCTTAGATTTATAATCTTTTCACCTTTATTTGTAAAGAATAAAACAAGTATAGGTTTTATAATTATTGTTGCAAAAGCCCAGTTAGCAGACCCTGTTAATATATCTGCCATTCCCGCTCCTATGGCTGCTGCTATAGCAGCATAAGGTGTTGGAAGTAATGTAGCTGCTAAATATATAAATGTATCACCTACGTGCACATATCCACCATTGCCCACTGGTATATGAAGAAAGTATGCCGTTGTAACACATACTAATGCTGCAAACAAAGCAGCTGATACTAAAGTTCTAGTTTTAGATGATACATTACTGTTTTGTTTTTTTGTATTTTCCATAACTTCTCCTCCAAATTCTATTTTTGTATTAAGTTAATTATAATACATTTTTCTATATTTATTATATATTTACAAATTTTCCCCACATTGTATTAGTACAATTTTCAAACATAAAAATAGGAACCTTTTGATGGTCCCTATTTTCTATTTTTTCATTTCATCTCCCATATCTTCTATTTTATCTTTTATGTCCTTTGCTTTATTACCCATATCTGACATCATGTCCATAACATCATCTTTTAAATTCATAGCTGTATTTTTAACGACATTAGTTATTTTTCCTGCTGTACTACCTAATCCACTAACAGTACTTTTCATTCCGTCTCCAACTTTATCTAAACCCTTTTTAACATCATCTTTGATGTTGTTCATATCATTTTTTAAATCCATTTTTATGCCTCCTATTTATTTCTTAGATTTATTTTTCCTTATTTTATTAAAATTATTTATCTAAAAATAAATAGTAAATAAAACAGAGTTCTTTTTACTTTCCATTTTGTAATAAAGGTTATGACTTTTAAGTATTTGACTTACAATATATAGGCCTAGTCCGCTACCTCCTGTTTTTCTATTTCTGGATTTTTCAACTCTAAAGAAAGGATTAAACACTTCACTTAAATATTTTTCTTCAATTGTAACACCTGTATTTTCTATTTCTAAAACTACAGTTTTACTTGCCTTTGATTTAAACGCTTTAATTATAATTTTTTCTCCATGTGGAGAATATTTAATGGCATTATTTATTAAGTTATTTATTACTTTTATTATTTTTTCCTTATCTACTTTTATAATAAGATTTTTCTCCACTTTATAATTAAGTTCTAGATTTTTCTCTTCTATCAAATAGTTTTGTCTATTTACTAAATCTTTCAATAAATCACTTAAATTAATTACTTCTAATTTTAAGTCTTTTTCTAAAATTTCACTCTTTGATATTTCCATCATCTCATCAACTAAAGCTCTTAATTCTTGTGTACAGTCATAGGATTTTTTTAAATATGTTTCTCTATCCTTATATTTACCTATATTATAAATCATACCTTCTAACTGCCCACTTATAATTGTTATAGGTGTTTTTAATTCATGAGATATGGTTGCTATAAACTCTTTTCTTTTCTTTTCTTCTTCTCTTTCTTTATTAATAATTTCAATCAATGGTTTTGTTATGGTTTTTGAATATATATATGCACCTATGGTACCTATAATAAAAGCTGATATAATTATAAAGGGCATTATCTTCCTAAGCACAGTATTAGCTTCATCTATAGGCTGAAGTGGCATAACAACACCTAAATAATATAAAGTATTGCTATCTTTTGTCCTTATAGTTGCATTAATGACGTATTCCTTTATTTGATTTGACATGGGTATATTATTATCATATCTATTTGTAATATATTGATCATTTTTTCCAAATATAATATAACCTCTTTCATCCGTTAAAATCATCGCCACATTTTGTTTTTTACATAAAAAATATAATCTTTGTTCTAATTCATCTAAATCATAATATTTTGAATCTTCAACAATAGAATTTACACTATTTTGTAATAACTGAATTTTATACTGATGATAATATGCTGGCATAAAAAAATACAAAGTTAAATAAATTATGAATGATAATAATAAAAGAAGCCCTGATGTAATTGTAAATAATTTATATTTAATATTTAATTTATTCCAAAACTTCAATATCTTTTTCAAGAGTATACCCTATTCCTTTTACTGTTTTTATATATGGTAAACTTATTTTTTTTCTAAGATTTTTTATATGGGCATCAACTATTCGTGTATCACCATAATAATCATATCCCCATATACTGTCTAATAAATTCTCTCTAGTTACAACTTGAGGATACTTTTCTATTAACATTTTCAAAATATTAAATTCTTTTAAAGTTAACTCTATATTTTGACCATCTATTTGCACTGAATAAGTATTTAAATCTAGTTTTAGTTTTTCAAAAATTAAAAAATCACTACTAATATTAATTCTCCCTCTTCTAAGGACTGCTTTAACTCTTTGAATCAATAAGTTAAATGAAAAAGGTTTTGTTATATAATCATCACATTCCAACTCAAATCCTTTTAATTGATTACTTTCTTCGTTTAATGCTGTCAAAAATATAATTGGCACATTGGAAGTTTGTCTAATCATTTTACAAACTGAATATCCATCTAAATTAGGCATCATTATATCTAATAAAACTAAATTATATTCCTTTTTTTTAAATAACTGTATTCCTTCCAATCCATCACTGGCATAATCCACATCATATCCTTCAGCCTTTAAAAACTCCACTATCAATTCCTGTATATTAATATCATCTTCCATAACTAAAATGGATGTATTCATTTAATCACTCCTAGTATATCAAGTTAATTTCTTATCATTTTTATCTTTATTTAATTAATATTTGTACTACTATAGTATAATATTTATGTGAATTTACAATGAAATTTTTAATATTTATTTCCATATAAATCCCCCATATTTTTATAAAGAACAAATATATAATTATAAAAATTTCTTTATATACTTAAATTATACACAATTCTAAATATTAGGTGTATTAAAGAATTTTGTTTTAAATTTAGTTTATTTTTAAATCTATATTTATATATTTTACTGTAAATCCTATAATATAAATAATGATATATAAAAAGGAGATAAAAAATGAGATATGTTATTATCAGTGTTGTAAAAGGAAAAGCCGGTAATTTTAATAATAACTTAAGAAAAGAAGTTTTTCAAAAGCTTGGTGCTAAGTCTTCTAAATTGCCTGCTCACTTTACTATTAAAGCACCTTTCGAGTGTGATTTAATAGATGAAGTAGACAATGTAATAGAAAATTTCTGCAATAATCACAACAAAGCCAAATATACTTTAGAAGATTATGGTCATTTCGACAATAGAGTAATTTATATGAAAGTTCATATGAGTGAGGAAGGTAAAAATCTTCACGACAATTTAATAGATGAGTTAGAAAAAATAGATTTTATCAATTTTCAATCACATGATGGAAAAAATAAAGTATTTCATGTTACTGTATCTTCAAAGAAAATACAAAAGATTTATGATGAACTTTGGGATTATGTCAATCAAATTCCCTTTAAATTTAACTGCTTCTTTGATAATATATGTTTTTACAAATGGGAAGATAATACTTGGAAATTACACAAAGAGTTTAATTTAAAATAAAGCTATACTAGTTTTTCTAGTATAGCTTTATTATCAGTTACAATAAGTTGCTTTTACTTGATATATATTGGTAAGTACGTTTGCTATTCTCATTATCAATATATGCAAAGTAATGATTTCGCAAATCTTTATATTTTTGCTCTTCAATAAAATTATTTTTAATTTGTTTTTCAATTCCCAATAATAAATCTTCATATTCTGTATATCTCTCACCAAATAATTCTTGTTCCATATCTAAATAACTTCCATGAGCCTGCTCATACATATCATAATCAAACTGATAGAATAATACTGGTTTACCAAGATAATATACATCCCAACATACGCTAGAATAATCTGTGATTAACATATGACATTTTTTTATAATTTCATTTAATGGTTCACTTCCAAAAGGAATCAGTTCTATATATTCTCCGCTTACATTAAATTCTCCTATGTAATCTTTGAATTTTGGATGAATATAGAAAATTAACTTTACATTGTTTTTCTTTAATATTTCTCCTAAACGACTACTACTTAATAATTTCATATAATTATGATAATAATCACTCTTTACAAACTCTTCTGCAGATTTTTCTTCTAACCAACTTCTCCAAGTTGGCATTGCCAGAATAATTTTTTCTTCATCAGTAGCTGTATTTTCAAGAACATCCCATCTTGTAAATCCAAGAATTGGTGAATTTTCTTTTTTATATTTAAAGTTTTCTACTACAATATTTTGTTCAAATTCAGATGTTGTCGTAAAGTATGTCATTGGACTAGAACCTTTATTCCCAAAAATTCCATCTACTTTCTTTAATGCAGTTACACCATGCTGCAAGAATAAAATTTTATGTTTTGAAATTCGTTGTGAAATAAAATTAGGTTTTGATCTCCAAATGTATAAATGTTTTTTAGAGTCAGAAGCAATATACATTTTTGCAACCATAGTATACAGTATATGTTTAAAACTCATAAATGGTATAATCTGTTTTTCATATTTTTCAACTTTATCCCAATCAGTAGAGTTTTTATCTAAAATAAAAAATATCTTTTTTCGTTCATTTTCCGACAATTCTTCCATACAATATTTAAAGAAATAATAGCCATTATCTTGGGCCATAGAACAGAACTTTTCATATACAAGCCATATTTTTTTTCGTTTCCAGTATGGATGAAGTAGAGCAAATATAAAACAAGCTAGAAATTCTTTTATTTTTGTATTCCATCCATCATAAGGAGTTTTTTCACGATAAGTATAAGCTAATTTCCCACCCACAGTTTTGTAAGGAAATAAAATATTGTTATCTGAAATATTCATTTGTTGATTCATAATCATTAAATTTAAATTTTGTCTTCGATTAAGATAGCTCGATACATTTACTGATACATTTTCATATGTTGTTTTTATAATTACATCCCAAAACAATTCCTGCATATTTTTATCTTTTAAATCTAGTTTTGCATTAATTATAATTCCATTTCTAGAAGTATTAATTGTATAATCAAATGAATATTCTATTTCTTCCACACTACTTCTATAACTTAACACTACATCTGTTATAGGATTTGGTAAGGAATTTAATTTTATTTTTATTTTTAATACAGTGCCATCTATTTTGAAATAAGATACTCTACCTTTCATATTTTTACTAAATAAAGTTTGTGAATTTTCCACCCAGATACCAATAAATCGATTTTGGAATAAGTATGGAATTAATTGATTTTCTGTATCATTTTTATTTTTATTATCTTTTTTTAAATTTATATAACTAAATTTTAAAGGTTTAAAAAACTTCCAAATAGCATGTTCTTTAACTTTTTCTCTATAAAAACTATAGTCTGAATGTTCAATTAAAACAGGTTGTTTTTCATTTGTTTCTAAAGCTAGTATATATTTTCCACCTTTATTTAAACTTTCTGCATTCATAATTTCCTTAAAATCTTCTTTAATAAGCCCTGAATGAAGTTCTTCCTGTCTTAGCGGTCTTTTCCATAAAATATGTTTTGATTTATTAATAATCATGAAGGAACTTATAGTGTCTACCTCTTCCACTTTTAAAATAAGCTGATTATTGTCTATTTTTAATTCTGCTTTTATAAAATCTTTTTCTTTTTTATAATATTGATGTCCTGGAACTCCTGTATAGCATTCATCAATCATAATTGGATTTACATTAAGATTTGGAAAAACTCTTTTTAACTCTCTATGCCATAATACTGTATTTACATGAGACTTTTCATTTTTGCTACAACATTCTTCTATAAAAGTTCTAGGAAGTGTCTTAGTAATAAAAATATACTGTAAATTTGATTTACAATTATCATATAAATAACTACTCAGCTCTGGTCCAAAGAATTTTTTTTCAAAAAGAACAATATCATTTTCTTCATCTGCAGTATCTAGTACAGTTTGAATTCCTGCTTCTGTTTTTACATTTGGATAAAAACGAATATTCCATCTTTTTTTTGTATTCTCATGGTAATTTAAAATAGGTAAATTATCTTCTTGTTGATCAAAAATAAGATTAACCATATTTTTTGTATTTTCTAAAGAATCATATGGAAGAAATTCCTTTATATAAGAAAGATTTTTCTTATAATTATATTCTTCAGATAAATATGTTTTTTCTTTTATACAATTAGTAAGTGCTTTCACATCATAAACTTTACAAAATGGAAGTTCTTTTACGTCCATATACATTCCACGGTCATGCATATATTCTTCATAATCATACATAAATAGAATGATTGGTTTTCCAGTAATGGAATAATCAAAGAATACACTAGAATAATCTGTAATCAATACATCTACACTGTTTAAAAAGTCATACTTTTCTACATTATCTGGAAATGGATAAATATGTTCATAACAATCTAATACAATTTTCCCCTGTAAAATAGGATGGAAATTTACATACATCTTCTGATTATCTTGAAGTTGACTATCAAGATAAGTTAACATTTTTTTAGTTTCTTCTTCATAACTATCTGTTTGTACAGAATGATTACTCTGCCCTCTCCATGTAGGCATATATGCAAATGTTGTATAATTTTCATTACCTAACTGTTTTTTTATTTCATTTCCTCTTTTTTCGTCCGAAAAAACGGTATTTCTTGGATAACCATTATAAACTACTTTTCCTGTATATAACTTTTCTAGATTATAGTCTCGCATCATCACTTCTTTTGTAAATTCATTTGGGAACATAAGATAATCAGCCTGCATAAAATTATGTTGTATATTATACATTGACTCAATACCAAAGCGCATCTCTTTTCCCAATGTTTTCAAAGGAGTTCCATGCCAAGTCTGTAAATAAATCTGTTCTGGTCTTTTAATAAAATAAACTGGAAAAGAACTATTATTAATCAAATATTTTGATGTAGCCAATACTTTAACATATTCAAATGTTGTAATATCAACTAGATTTACTTGAGTTAGCCCCATTTTCTTCAACATATTACTGTGAGCTTCTTTTTGTGTTGTTGCAAAATAAATTTTATACTCATATGAGTCAGGTCTTTTTAAAAATTCCCTTAAAATTGCAAAGGATGAATCTGAAATATCTTTTCCATGAAAGGATTCTAAAAGAATCTGTTTCTCATTTACTTTACTATGCTTATAATACCATGCATAAATGAATTTTAATTTAGGTTGTTTTTTTCTTAAATTTTTTAACTTTTTCCTTATTTTTTTCATTTTCCCACCATTTATTATTTTGTTTTTAATACTTTTACTGTTAACCTATCCTTTTTTAATAAATCATCCACAATAATTTTTTGTGTAATATAAATTATACTGCTTATAATATATAGATACAATTTTTAAAATAAATATATATATATTAACTACATTGTACGTATTATATATTTTTCTTCTAAAATACAACTAAAACTCTACCATATGAAATACAAATAATTTATTATTTATATTTTAAATTTATTGCCTTCACACATTCTTTCTCACTTAAGTAGTATTATATTTTCCCTAATTAAGTTAATACTATTTAATAAGTATCCATGCTATTTTATTTTACATTTTATCAAGCTTATGTTATACTATATGAGTTATTTTTTAGAAAGGAAATAAAAATAAATGACACAAAAACATAAAATTATTAATATTGCTGTTATTGCCCACGTCGATGCTGGAAAATCAACTCTAGTTGATGCTTTCTTATCTCAAAGTGGTGTATTTAGAGCAAACGAAGTAGTTAAAGACTGTGTAATGGATAGTAACGACCTTGAAGCAGAAAGAGGTATAACAATATATTCTAAAAACTGTTCTATAAACTACAAAGATTACAAAATAAATATAGTTGATACACCAGGACATAGTGACTTTTCTTCTGAGGTTGAACGTGTTATCAAAACTGTTGATACTGTTGTATTACTAGTAGATGCTTCTGAAGGTCCAATGCCTCAAACAAGATTCGTTCTACAAAAATCATTAGAATTAGGTCTTAGACCAATACTATTTATAAATAAAATAGATAAATCTGATCAAAGAGCTGAAGAAGTTGTTGACGAAGTATTTGACTTATTCGTTGACTTAAATGCTACTGATGAACAATGTGAATTCCCAATAATCTACGGTATAGCTAAACAAGGTATAGCTAAAAGAGAAATGGATGATGATTCAACTGACTTATCACCATTATTTGAAACTATAGTTGAACATGTAGAAGCTTACCCTAACTATGATGATAAACATTTACAACTTCAAATATCTGCTCTAGCTTACGATAACTTCGTAGGAAGACTTGGTATAGGTAGAGTTTACAAAGGTACTGTAAAATCAGGAGAACAAGTTTCTATCTGTAAAGAAGGTGGAGTTGTATCAAGAGGAAAAATATCTAAACTTCAAGTTTATGAAGGATTAAAACAAGTAGAAGTTGATGAAGCTTATTCAGGAGATATAGTAGTAGTTGCTGGTATACCTGATATATCTATAGGTGAGACTATATGTGAAGTTGGACATGACTTACCAATGGAAATGATACATATAGAAGAACCTACTTTATCAATGAACTTCTTAGTAAATGATTCTCCATTTGCAGGAAAAAGTGGTAAATTTGTAACTACAAGACACTTAAAAGATAGATTAGATAAAGAATTAGAAGTTAACGTTGGTTTAAAAGTTGAGCCAATGGATACAACTGACGGATACAGAGTATCTGGTAGAGGTGAGCTTCACTTATCTATACTTCTTGAAAACATGAGACGTGAAGGTTATGAAATAGGTGTTTCTAAACCAGAAGTTTTAATGCACAAAGATGAAAATGGAAAAATATTAGAACCAATCGAAAAAGTTATAATAAACTGTCCTGAAGTATACTCTGGTACTGTTATAAACAAAATGAACTTAAGAAAAGGTATGATGGAAGCTATGTCTATAGAAGGAGATTACGTAAAAATCGAATTCTCTGCTCCAACTCGTGGACTTTTAGGATATAGATCTGAGTTTATAAATGACACTCGTGGTGAAGGAAATATGGTACGTTCATTTGCTAGATACGAAGAATACAAAGGTGAAATACCATCAAGATCTAACGGTGTGTTAATATCTCAATGTGGTGGTACTACAATGGCTTATGGTCTTAATGCTTTAAGCGAAAGAGCTACTATGTTCGTAGATCCAGGTGTAGATGTATACGAAGGTATGATAATCGGTATGAACTCTAGAAAAGACGATATGGTAGTTAACCCTACTAAAAATAAAAAGTTAACTAACGTTCGTGCTTCTGGTTCAGATGATGCTATAAAATTAAACCCAGCTAGAACATTTACTCTTGAAGAAGCTTTAGAGTTTATAGATGATGATGAGTTAGTTGAAGTAACTCCAGATGCTATAAGACTTAGAAAGAAATATTTAAATGAGCATGAAAGACTTCAATACAACAAAAGAAGAAAAGCTGCTCAACAACAATAATAAAAAAATCCAACGAATTTATCGTTGGATTTTTTTATATATCTAAAACTTTATAATATTTATACATATTATATAGTCTTATATTTTTATTATTTATGTTTAACTAATAGTTTATTCTTCTATTAAATTGATTTCTGATAAGTATGATAAAAATGATAAGCCAAACATTATAACTACTAATACTGCTGTTATAAGTACAATCGCCATATCCTATTCCTCCTTTTGTTAATATTATAATACCCCAATATGAAAAATTTATGAATTTAATAAGAATTCACATAATCTTTTATATTTTAATTATAAAAATAAAATAAATAATATTTTATGTGATTTTTAGTAATCCATTTATATAGTACCATATATTTACTTTATAGTGTATTAAAAAATTGTAACTTTCTGCATTAGGTTTAAATTTTTTAATATTTATTTATATATATTTTACTTGACTTTCATTCCAGTTTTAGCTAAAATTTATGTAATTTAATATAAAAAAGCTATGATTAGGAAGAGTAAATTTAAATCGGTTATTAGAGATGGAAATTCATAGGCTGAAAGATTTCCTTAACTAGATAAATTGAAAACTACCTAGGAGCTTCATTCTGAAGTTATCTTATGATTTTAGTAAGAATAGACGTTTTACATACGTTATAAGTAGCAAGTGGATTTTTAATCAATTTGGGTGGAACCGCGGGAATATACTCTCGTCCCTTTTAGGGATGAGAGTTTTTTTATATTAAAATTTAATAATTATACGAGGGGGTATATATATGCACTTTATAAGTACAAGGGGAAATAAGGAAAATATTACTGCATCTAAGGCTATAATTAATGGTCTTTGTAGTGATGGTGGTTTATATGTTCCAACTGAGTTCCCAAACCTCAGGGAAAAACTTAAGGAATTCATAAACTTATCCTACAAAGATTTATGTTTAGAAATTCTGAAATTATTCTTAGATGATTTTAGTGAAGAAGAACTTATAACATGTATAAATAAAGCCTACGATAATAAATTTGATTGTAAAGAAATAGCTCCAACAAAAAAAGTAAAAGATAATTTTTACTTGGAACTTTATCATGGACCAACATGCGCATTTAAAGATATGGCATTAACTTTGATGCCTCTTTTACTGGAAATGTCTCTTAAAAAGAACAATATTAAGGAAGAAGTAGTTATCTTAACTGCTACTTCAGGAGATACAGGAAAAGCTGCCCTTGAAGGTTTTAAAAATTTAGAACAAATAAAGATAATTGTATTTTTCCCAGAAGATGGTGTGAGTGATGTTCAAAAACTTCAAATGCAAAGCCAAGAAGGAAATAATACTTATGTCATATCCATTAATGGTAACTTTGACGATGCCCAATCTGCAGTAAAAAAAATATTTAATAATAAAGAATTTGAAAATCATTTAAAAGATAATAATTATATATTATCTTCTGCCAACTCCATAAATATTGGTAGATTATTACCTCAAGTTGTTTATTACTTCTACTCTTATTTTGATTTAGTAAGAAATAATCATATTAATTTGAATGAAGAAATTAACTTTTGTGTTCCAACAGGTAATTTCGGAAATATTTTAGCAGCCTATTATGCTAAACTCATGGGATTACCTATAAAGAAATTAATTTGTGCATCAAATGAAAACAATGTATTATATGAATTTTTTAATACTGGAAAATACAATAAAAACAGAGAACTTCTTCTAACAAGTTCACCATCTATGGATATATTAATTTCAAGTAATCTAGAAAGATTATTATTTGAAATTTCAAATAGAGATGATTTAAAAATCAATTATCTTATTAATAATTTAAACAATAATGGATTTTATGAAATCGATAAAAATATGAAAAAAAATCTATTCTCTTTTTATAGTGAATATGCTAATGAATTGGAAGTTAAAAAAAATATTAATAAAGTCTTTAAAGAATATAATTATTTAATTGATACACATACTTGTGTGGCATATACAGCTTACGAAAAATATAAAAAAGCAACTAATGATCATACTCTTACTGTAATTGTAAGCACTGCCAGTCCATATAAATTTAGTAAATATGTTTTAGATTCATTAGGTGAAAATATAAATAATTTAGATGAATTTAGTATAATAGAAAAACTTAGCAAATTTACAGTGACTGATATTCCTTTGCCTATAAAAAAATTAAAAACAGCCAAAGTCATACACAATATCAATTGTGAAAAATATGAAATAAAAGAAGAAATAAAAAAAATTTTAAAGGTGTAGGTGATAATATGTTAGAAGTAATAGTTCCAGCCACTAGTGCAAATATAGGTCCAGGATATGATTGTCTTGGTATAGCATTAAATCTATATAATAAATTCTATTTTGAAGAAATAGATGAGGGAGTAATAATAGAAGAAAAAGAAAAAGAATATGTTAATAAAGACAATTTAGTTTATAAATCTATGTTGTATTTCTTTGAAAAAGTTAAACCTAAAAAAATACCAAAGGGCATTAAAATAAAAATCCTAGACAATATACCAATATGTAGAGGTCTAGGTAGTAGTGCTACTTGTATTATAGCAGGACTTATGGGTGCCAATTATCTTAGTGAGTCAAATTTAGATAAAAATGAAATCTTAAAACTCGCTACAGAAATTGAAGGACATCCTGATAACGTGGCTCCTGCTTTGTACGGTAATATGATTATATCTATACTAGAAAACAATAAAATATATCATGACACTATAAAAATACCAAATCATGTGAGATTTTGTGCTATGATTCCAGATTTTGAATTATCTACAGAAAAAGCTAGAGGTGTTCTTCCTAAAACTATAGATCATAAAGATGGTGTTTTTAATGCTTCGAGAACTGCTCTTCTTGTTACAGCTTTTATGAATAATAATTTAGGCTTATTGAAAGTTGCATGTAAGGATAAATTTCATCAAGAATATAGAAGTCATTTGATTAAAGACTACGATAAAATTGTAAATCATGCTAATAAACTAAATTGCTTAGGAACTTTCTTAAGCGGTGCTGGGCCTACTATAATGTCTTTAAGTCATGATGATGATTATAATTTTTTACCTGAAATAAAATCTTTTTTATCAACACTGGAAAACCAATGGATAGTTAAGGATTTACACTGCGACACTAAAGGTACTGTTGTAAATTTAATAGATTAACATACTAAAGAAGATATAGGCTAATTAAAAATTTGCTTATATCTTCTTTTAATTCTTAGAAAATTATATTTTATCTAAATTGTTATAAAATGATTTTATATTTTATCTTATAGGTTTATAATATAGAATAGTTCTATTATTTTTTATAATAATTTTTTACAAGTATTGATTTATTGAGAGAAAATTATTAATATATAATAGATGTTTAAAATTAAAGGAGAGTGATGGTAAATGGATAGTATTCCGATACCTTTGTTTCGGACTGTGCAATTTACAAATCACTTAATAATATCTATTTGTGACTAATACTTTTTATATATATTGGCCCTGAAATAGATATCATTAAGTGACCAATATATATAACTGAATAAAAGGAAGTGTTGCCATGATAAGATATTATAAAACAATTGAGACAAAACTAGAAAAAATTAGCGACTTTGAAGAAGGTTGTTGGATTAATCTGGTAGAACCTACTCACGAAGAAATAAGATATATTTCAGATAGATTTGATATAGATATTGACAGCATTAATGCGGCCCTTGATGAAGAAGAACGTTCAAGAATCGATGTGGAAGATAATCATACTTTAATTCTAATTGATATTCCCATAGATGAATCTGACTCTGACTCTGCTCACTACTCTACAATTCCTCTAGGAATAATACTTACCGACAAAGCTATTATAACTGTATGTACAGCTCAGAGTAAAATTTTAAACGACTTCATTGTTGGTCATATTAGAGAGTTCTATACTTACAAAAAGACTCGTTTTATACTTCAAATTCTATATAAAAATGCAACTTATTATTTATTATATCTTAGAAGAATAAATAAAATGACTGTAGACATAGAACGTGAAATACACAAATCTATGAAAAATAAAGAGCTTGTTCAATTGCTGGAATTAGAAAAATCCTTAGTTTATTTTTCTACTTCTTTAAAAGCTATAGAGCTAGTTTTAAATAAAATGCTTCGTACATCTACCATCAAAAAGTACTCTGAAGATGAGGATTTACTTGAAGACGTTATTATAGAAAATAGACAGGCCCTTGAGATGGCTTCTATTTATGGAGATATACTTAGTAGAATCATGGATGCATTTAGTGCCATTATTAGTAATAACCAAAATAATGTGATGCAACTTTTAACTGTTGTAACACTTATTTTATCAATACCAACTATGATTTCCGGATATTTCGGTATGAATGTATCGAATATACCTTTTTCCAATAATCCAAATGGATTTTGGATAATTTTATTTATATCAGCAATAATATGTTTAATTTTATCCATATTGTTATCAAAAAATAAATTATTATAAAACTATATTAAAATAAAAGTGCCATAAATTTAATTAATTTGTGGCACTTTTTATTATTAATACTCTATTTTCATTTCCTTTTCAATTGGTTCAAATTCATTTTCTAAATCTTCATCTATCTCTAAAATATATTGTGGTATGTACTCTTCTTCTTCCTCTTCTTTTATCTCTTCAAAAGGTGCAATTAGTCTTTCATCTTTATTAACCTTTAAATCTGAAAGTGAGTTATAAATGTCTTCACTATTTTCATAATGAACTTCACTTAAATTCTTAAACATTTTCTTACTTTTTTCATAATAAATATAAGCTAACATATATTCGCAATTTTTATCTTCTTGTTTTATACCTTCAAGGAAATACTTTTCACTTTCTTCTATTTGGTCTAATTTAAGTGAAAGCTGACCTAAGTTATATATGGACTCAATACACCCTTGCTCCTTAGATTTTTCATACCAATACTTAGCATTTGTATAATCATTAAATTTAGTTTCATATAATAGTCCTAACATATGTTGTGAATATATATTATTTTCATTGGCAGTTACTTCAAACATTTTTTTTGCTTCTTCAAAGTTGCCTTCATTATAATATATTCGACCTAAATGTATACGACTGTTCACATGATTATTCTCTACAGCTGCTGTAAAGTATTTCTTAGATTTTTCAAAATCTTTTAATTCTTCATATATTAATCCTAAAGCATAAGCAGAATAAGTATCATTATTTTCAAATGCTTTTTCATACCATATTATGGCTTCTTCTATATTATCTATTCTTCTAAAAATATCTCCTAGCTTTATTTGACAAGAAACAATAGTAGAATTTCTTTGATAATAAGATATGGCTTTTTCTATATCTCCCGTTTGATCATATAAATCACCAATATTTTCTATGGCAACCTTACATCCATCCACTATGGCCTCATCGTAATTTTTAATTGCTTTTTCGTAGTTTTTCTCTTCAAAATATAATCCTGCTAAATTGTTTTTAGCCTCTACCATATCATTGGCTGCCAAGTCATAATACATCTTAGCTTTTTCTATTTCATTTTCCCTATTACATAAGTTGGCCAGTCTAAATTTTGATAAACTATAATCGTGTTCTATACCTTTTTCATAATACTCTATGGCATCTTCTGTCTTATCCTGTCTATCATATAAGTAAGCCAGTCTATACTGTGATTTCATAAAATCACTTTTACAACTCTTTAAGTAATATCTCTCAGCTTCACTTTCATCATCTTTCATTTCCATAATAAGTCCCATATTATAACATCCCTTAGGATGACCTGAACGATATAATTGTTTATAAATTGAAAGTGCATTTTTTTCATTATCATTTTTATTATAAAGTACTGCTAAGTTATATTTACAATCTTCACAAAGTAAAACAGAACCCTTTTTAAATGACTCAATGGCTTCTTCTTCTTTTCCAAAATTAAGATATAGAAGTCCTAAATTAAAGCATGCAGAACCTAAGTTATCATCAGCTGCAAGTTTTAGCCATTTTTCACTTCTTACATAGTCTCCAAGTTTATAATGTATTACTCCTAGATTATTTTGAGCTTTAACATTGCCTTCCATGGCAACTTTTTCATACCAATATAGAGCATACTCATATCCATCTAAATCATAATACATATTACCTAAATCATAGGCAGCATCTTCATATCCATTTTTAAATGCCATTGAGTACCATCTTTCCGCCTCATGATATTGTTTTTTACTTAAGTATATTTTTCCCAGTGTATATTGAGATTTTACATTACCTTCTTCTGCTGAAATTTTATATGATTCAATTGCCTCATCTAATTTCCCCATCTTCTCTAACAAGATAGCTTTCTTATGTGTCAATCCAGAGTCTTTAGGCAAATCCTTAATTTTTCTAAAAGAAAATTTTGAACTCATCATCTTTTTACTCCTACTTTTATTTATTATAATTCTGATAATAGATATTATATTACATTGTCCTTACTTCATGAATAATTTTTCAAAATTGTAATAAATATGTAATTTTATGTTTGATTAAATTATATTTATTATATTATTTTTTATAATTAAGTTTATTATGTAAATTATGAAAAACTTGATTAATTTCTAAAAAAAATATATTATATATACATTAATAAAATAATAACCTATATTATAGGAGGAATACATATGAATTTAGATTTATTATTAAAAATTTGTGTTTTAATAGTTTTAGCTGGTATTGCCTTTAAGTTATTAAAATTATTTACATCTATGATTTTTAAAGTAGCATTATTTGTTTTAGTATGTTTACTAATTCTTAAATTCTTTAAACTTATCTAATTATAAAACCTTTTAAGCTTTTTTAATCTCTTAATCAAAAGTCTTGAAAATTTTTTATATTTTATTATAATAGTAAATACTTAAGTTATGGAGAAAGAGGTAGCAAAATGAATATAAAAATAGCAGCTGTATGTGATAATGAATTAAGCGGACAAATGCTTAAAGAAGCGGCAAATAAATTAGGAATAACTGTAAACTTTGAAGTTCAATCTAATAATGGTATTTTTAATAAATTATCTGATGAAATAATTTATTCTTCAAATATAATTTTATTTGTAACAGAAAAAGAAATTGAACAAGTAGAAGGAATAGAAAGATTTATTGATCGTGAATATTATGAAGTAGCACCACAATTTGTTATAGAAAATCCAGCTAATGTAATATCTGAAATTACTATGGATATAAACTAGAAAGAGAGGATAAACCT
>CAMBXR010000033.1 GCA_945871955.1 uncultured Clostridium sp.
GAACAGCACTTTCTTATAATAATATATATATAATAGGGAAACTGCTATTCCCACCTTCTTTTAGTATAAATTTGCTAACTGTTATTGATCCATTATCAGATGTAGTAGCTTCGTTAAAAAAAAAATAGCTCCTTTAGGAGCAGAGGCTTCTTCCTGGATGAGAGCTGTGGGACAAGGTGGGAACAGCACTTTCATATAATAATAATATATATAATAGGGAAACTGCTATTCCCACCTTCCCTTAGTATAAATCTGTCAACTGTTATTGCTCCTTTATCTAATAATGGAGCTTCGTTTAGGAAATAGCTCCTTTAGGAGCAGGAGCTTCTTCTTGAAAAAATAGCTCCTTTAGGAGCAGGGGCTTCTTCTTAGGTAGGAGCTTCTCTTTGGGTAGGAGTTGCTGTAACAGTTGCGGTACAAGGAGTTGCTATTTTAAGGATTAAGTATAAGTTATCCCATTTTTTTGAAAATGTAGCTTCAAGAGGGAATCTTTTTATTGAATGTGTGTATCAATATGGTATATAATATGTATAAGATGTGTATAATAAAATACATAGATAGATCATAAAATAAAAAAAGACTAAGCGGGAACTTAATCTTTTTTAGGATAGCATGATTAGAATATATCATCAAAATCAACTTCTGTAAATTTGGCATCATTTATAGATAGTTGTTTCTTAGCAAGATGTGAATTCATATATTTGAACACATATCTTTCTAGACTTTCATCTGAACTTGTTAGGGCAAGTTCTTTTTTTATGTCTTTAACTTCTAAAAAGCTTTGAATTGTATTTATTTGTATTCTACTTTCTTTCCCATTTTTATTAACTGGCATTGAAGGAATTATATTTTTATAATACAAATATTCAGTATTACTTAAATCTCTATGTTTGTTTTTAGTGGTTAAGTATATATTATTGATATAGATACCTATTTTATTTGGTGCAAATTCATGATTTTCTCCAAAATTGTCTTGTATTTCTTTAGATAGCTCATCTAAGTGTTTTTGGGTATATGAAATTCCTAACTTAAAGTTATCTACTATAAAATCAAAAATCTGATTTTCAATAAGTGATTCATTCACTATGTTATCATAATTGAAACGAAGTTCTCTAAATCCAATTGTGTGTAATTTTTTGAAGAAGTTTTTTCTCTTTAAGGTTCCCCAATGAGCGACCTTCCATGCTAGTTCTGTGGAGAATCCTAAATCAAGCACATAGCCTGAATATCTAGATATTGATTCTACAATTTTACTTTCTGATACTATTTTTTGTAACTCTAATTCTTTGTACTGCTTTGATACTTCTGTTGGACTTAATTTATTATTTAGCATATATTCGAATAAATCAGCTGAAAAATCATTTTTAATTATATTATCATATCCAACTAAAATATTTTTATGTTCTTCTAAGAATTCTAATGCTTCTATTTTCTTATCAGACATATTTTTTTTGTAACTTATTAAATTTGAATTAACTTGAGCAGCTTCTTTAAGTTCTTTTTCTTTTCTTTCTTCAAATTCTTTCTTATAAATTTCATATGCTTCTATTTCTTCTTCAGTTGGTTCATCTTCAATATCAAATATTTTATCTATTTCATAAAGTTTATCTATTTCAACAGAGTCGAAATATTCCCTTAATAGAATTTCAAACTGTTCAACAGTTCTAGATTTGTAGTATTCTTGATAGACTTTTGCTCTAATTGAAAATTCGTTTACTTCATATGATTGAGTATCTTCATTAAAATAAACTAAAGAGCCTACCCCAATCGCTTTGATTGAATCTTCAAGGATCATCTCTGCCACAACATTTTCAAGACTTTTTGCTTTGTGTATCAATGATATTGTTGTATAAGATTCAGCTAATTGTTTAGCTATTTCTATATTTTTATTAACTAATGATTCTACAGAGTAAATTTTGGCTTCTTTGTTAAAGTTATTAAATATATGAACATTTACAGATTCTAAGTGTCTAAATCTTGCCACGTATTGTCTTATCGTTGAAATATCTGTTATGCCAATAGTCATAATATCTGTCATGTCTTTATCTTCGATATTAACTCCAGCAATAATAACTGATGTATTTAGAATTCCTTCTATATCACCAATCGCTGATTCATCAATTATTTTAGCATAGAACTTATTATGATCTTTGTTATCAGAATTTATGACAGTACATTTTTTATTTACATTCTCTAATATAAAATTTAAATTCTTTGTGTCATTCATCAGTATTGCAAATTTATCTGATTTGTTAGCTATTTCAATAGCTTTGCTTACTGATAGTGATAATGAGTCATTGTCATAAAGTTTTACATTGTACTTTGTTTGTGTTGTTTGTACATATTTTACAATATGGTTATATGTTGAAAAATCCAGTTTGTTAGGTGTGGCTGTTACATCAACTCTCCCTTTTACTCTACTGCATAGTCGATAGAACCCTGAGATAGCTTCTCCTCGGAAAGTATCTACGAATGTTTGGTGGATTTCATCAGCTATAATTATATATTCATTTAAGTCAATGTCTTTGTTTTTTGCTAGTTGGGCAGCTTTATTCCATGTCATTACTACCTTAGTAGCTTTTTTCTTCATTATTTTATTGATTGATTTTTTACCCCATGCTCCCCAAAACCAAGGAAAATCTTTAACAAATTGTTCTACATTTGACTGCAATGGTAGGATTACTAATACCTTTATATTATCATCTTTACATATATCTGCGAAAGTATGAGTTTTTCCACTTCCTGTTGGAGAAAAGAATCCAACAGTTTGCCCACGAAGGGCTCTCTCTATGGCATCCATTGCTCCTGTAGGTGTCTCTGATATGTATTGATTTACCTCGTATATATCATTTGCATAATAATTAGAGTAATTTATTTTTTCAATATCAGAATCTTCGTACTCTCCGTCCTCTTTGACTTTATCTTGTAGAAAAGAAAGACGTAAGGCAAGGTCCAAGTTCTTTATATCCATGGCATTTTTATATGCAATGCCTAATTTCCAAAGAGTTCTCTTTTTCTCGTATTCTTTTTTCTGTTTTTCTTTAAGTTCTCTTTTTTCTTCTTCTGTTAATTCCTTTTTAAGATATTTATTGGAAATAGGTATATTATATTTTTCAGCTAGAAATAGCATGGCTTGTACTGATGTATCAAATCCTTCTTTAACTCTACATAATTCAATCACATCAGAACCCATTACACAGCCTTTTGTCCAACAGCTAAAAACTCTCTTTCCATTCTTTTCTGTATGACTAAAGTTTTTGTCGTTCTTATGATTTGCTCCATGAATTGGGCAAATGCCTGATTTGTTGCTAGGATCAAAGCCTATATCTCTCAGGTAGGAGTCTTCAATTCCCGCCGCGAGCACGATGTCAAAATCGCTCATAAAAAACCTCCTTTTGCATGTGCAACTAATGTTTGCCACAATAGTTGACTTATGATTTATTTTATTTTATAATATAAGAAAACTAGTCGTAGTAATACAAGCAGAGTACATTTGTAGTCTGTGTGAATGTATTCTACTTTATATCTGTTGAAAAAAAGAGCTTCGCTTTGGTCGGTGAGAGTTCTTTTTTTTATTCTTATATTTGAGTTTTATTATAGCACTATTTTCTAAAAAAAGAAATATTTAAATTGTACGTGATTTTTTGCAGGATTTTTTTATTATAGTTACTAAATTTAGTAACTATAATAAAAGGGCGTGCAAATATTGGGTGTTATTTCTACTTATTTAGGGTATAAATTAAAGTTTATTTATCTATAATGATTAGCTTGTTTGTAGCAAACTAAGGTATACATAAGTATTAATGATGAAATGCAACATGCTCAAAATCGCTTATACGGATTCACTTTTTCCAATAAGAAAACAAAACTAAACTAAACAAGGAGATATGCGCAAAGTATCTTTTTGCTTGTGGTATACTTATTATAGTTATCAAAATTAGTAACTATAATTATAAATAATGGAGCTATATGCATAAATTTTCTTTTTACCAATGATTATAGTATAATAACTATAGTTATTGATTTCAGTAACTATAATAAAAAAATCAACCCAATTGTTATGGGCTATAAAGGAGAAATATGGATAACACAAAAGAGTATTATAGAAGATATTTTGAAATAGAAGCAGAAGAGAAAGAAGAATATACATCAAAACAGAAAAGATATATTCTCTCCCTTGAAAATCAATTGAGAGATTGTTGGGCTACAAAGGATATATCAAAGATTAAAAGCATGACAGAACTCATAGAGGAAGAGAAGAAGAATCTTGAGGATGATAAATTTAAGATGATAGCAGATGATACATTGGAAAAACATAGGGCTATATACTTAGGAACATGGAGTGCATGGGATAATGGTTATAAGTTGAGTAGTGATGATGTGGCAGCAATATTAAGTCAGTCTGCCCAATGGGTCACAAGGGAACTAGCAGAACAGCTTGATTATATAAGTTTAATAAAACCTCATATTTTCTTTTCCATGAATTTTATGTTCAATGTCATGGATCAACAAATACTAAGTAAGAAAAAATACCTGTACAGTTCAGATAGTTTTTTTACTATGTTATTAAATAACTTAAAGATAGTAAATGAAAAAGTTCCTTTAAATATACCTGAATTAAGTGAAGATGAAAAAGAAATGGCGATTCAGTACATAAGGGAACTTGAGGAAGGTGCAAGTAATGAAAGTATGGTTGATGATAAGATTGTAAGTAAGATATTAAGAAAAGAGATTGTTCTTATGAATATTTCAGCCTTGAAACAACAGATATTAAAGAGTCAAATATTATTAAATGCTGAAAGAATGCAGAAAAAATTATATCTAGGAGTTAAGTTAGGGATAGTAAACAAAGATTCAAAGAAGGCACAAGAATATTTAATATCTAAATACATAAAAGATGAAGAAAGAAATATAAAGAACATTACTACTATCTATAATCAACAAGTTTATAGATTCTTGGATTCTAACAAGCATACAAAATATCACCTGTATTTTTCAGATGATAAAGAGCCCCTGGTATTGTATTCATTAGGCTCATTACATGATAATAGTACAGATGGACAGTTCTATATTATGAGAAATGCTTACTATGAAGGTATTGAAGATGACATTCTATCAAAAGTAAAAATACAGAAAAAGGATAATATTATAAATATAACTGATAGATTGAAATAGAATGCAACAAGAATACACTGAGACTACAAATAGTGATATAATTACTATAACAAGAGAATACTTCTGTATTCTCTTTGTAATATAGTACAGAGGGAGCAATAGATTGTGATTACAAGAGAAGAATTTTATAATTTAGATATACACGAGAAAATAGATGAAATAAATACTTTACTAAGTCAAGGAAATTCTCTAACATCTTTAAGTAAAGAACTTAATATAAGTAGAAAAACTATAACAAGATGGTTTTCTGAAGTAGGTTATACTTATGACAAGCAGAGTAATTCTTATACGGAAAATATCGAGAAGGCTAATGAGATTTTAAATAGGGAAAAGATACATAACTCTAGTAAATCAAATGAGGTAAAAGAATACAATCCGAATGCAAATGTATTCGCAAATGCTACTATGAAGGATAACTTTGTATGGATGATGAATAACTTTAACGTAATACAAGATATGATAAATGAGCGATTACAAGCTGACTACAACAAGAATACAAGTGACATAATTGAAGTCAAAAATGTTGGATTTGTAATAGATCTTCCTCAAGTAGAGGGGAAAGATAATGCCTACCAAACCACGATAAGGTTGAACAAAAAGATATGGGAAGAATTTAATGAACTATACAAGGAGAAATATTCAACTTTGAATAAATATGATGTTATTAGTGTTGCTTTTCAAGAATTTATAGAAAAATATAAAAACAAATAATTAAATTTAGAAGTCAAAAAGGAGTAATAGAAGGATAAAATATACTCTTTTTTGACTTTTTTTAGTAAAAAGTATTGAATTAATTTCCAAGAAGATATATAATAAGATTAGTGATAAGTCATTTTGACTTACTCAGTAAGCAAAAAAGGAGTAAATAGACCATGAAAAACGAAATGGCTTTAGATTTAAGGACTGGAGCTTTAGTAAAACTATCAAGTCCTGAAGAACTTTTAGAAGAATACAAAACAGATACAAAGGAGAATACAAGAATGGCTAAAAAGAAAAAAACATTACTATTACAGTTTGATGGTGGAAATGGATGCACAAAAATATATTATGAAATACCACAAATAGATGGTAAAGTAAAGAAAGTACAAAAAGTGGTAAAGAGTTGCATAGATATAGTTGAAAATGCAGACGATACATATGCTTTAAACGGATTAACTAAAGTTAATGGTGTAGCATACAACTTTAACACATCTAAAAGTGTCATAGAAACTTCAAAAGAAAATAAAAAACACAATGAGTATCACTTTGGGTTAATAGCAAGAGAGTTAGATTTAATATCTGATGAAATTAAGAAAAAACAAGAAAAAGATGATAATTATAAACTTATAGAATCAAATAAATTTAACATATCTATAACAACACCTCTAGATGCTTATAATGAAATGCTAGATGATGTTAAAGCTTTTTACGAAAAGAAAAAAGCTTTATTAATAGAAAAAGATGAAATTAAAAAGAATATAGAAATTGGACATATAATAATTAGACCAGAGTTAGTATCTGCAATTAACTTTATAGGTAAAGAAGTTAAGACAGGTATTGTATTTATAAATGATTTAGGTGGATTAAATAATCAATACATAAAATTAGAAGATTTCAAGACAGATTTTAAAGAACAGACTTATGTTGGAGAGAATGGGTATAAATATATAGTAGATAATTTACCTAATTTCATGAGAAATAATAGCAACAAAAGTTATAAAGATGCAGATATAATTAGATATATAGAATCAGTTAACTTTGGTAATGATGAAGAAAAAGACAGTTTAATACAGAAATTCTTTAATGAAATATATGTAAAACTTTTAATTAAAGATTTAGACAAAAAAAGTATATCTCTTGAATATGATAAGTTGTATTTTGTAGGTGGTACATCAGAGAAATTCAAAGATTTCATATTAAAGGGGTTTAAGTATAATGGAGCAAAGAATATAACAATAGTTAATAATGCAATATTTGCGAATGCTATAGGTGCATACAAGAAAGCAAAAGTGGAAATAGAAAAACTAGAAAAGCAAGGAAAGTAATCCTTGCTTTGGAGGAATAGGAAATGACTAAAGAGAAGTTAAATAAACTTAATGTTAAATTAGAAGCAGACTTAGATGAAGATATAATAGAAATATTAAACAAAGTTCAAAACAAAACTCTTTTCACTAAGACGGCCATCAGATTGGCATACCAACAGATGGTAGAAAGTCCAAGTATTGCAAAAGTAAGAGAACCTGCTCTTTATCGCTCTGAACGTTTCATGAAAGATGTTGAAGATTTTAAGAATAACTCAATATCTGCTCCAGTAGACAAAGATAATAGCAGTATTAGTAGTAACAGTAATGATACACATGGAACTGGATTAGAAAGTAAAGATGATGTTAATAATGAAGAAGATGAACTTGATGATGAAGAATTATTTTAAAAAGACATATCAGAAATGGAGAGCTAAATATGAACATTATTAGTATATATACGAAAGAAGACTTTATTAAAAAGGATGACAAAATAATCATACTTGAAATTTGCGAAGAGTCATCAGATAAAGTTGAGAGAGAAGAGGTTGAAGGCGACCATATCAGAATAGAATATGACTCGGTTAATTCATGTACGATTACTCAAATATATTATGACAAATCAAAAGAAAAGTTCATGAAAAATATTTATACATGTGCTGATTCTGGACGTGAAGATTGGGAATATGATCCTTACCGACTTGAAGGCGAAGATAGATACGAACTTAAAAAAGAAAAAGACATTACACTAGCAATAGTTAACCTTGTATTAAAGTCAATTGACTATCCCGATTCAGTCAGTATAGATTTAGTTAAATCCGTCTGTTCAAAATACAACTTCGACTACAATACTCTTGTAACTATATGTAAAAACGAAGATGTTACAAATTTACTATTAAGTAAATTTAGACCTTATTACACACAAGATAGCAATAAAGAATTTGATATTAAAGTAATTCACGATGATGAAATACCTTTTTAAACAATAAAAATTGGATATTTATAAGGAGGCTATTTAAATGAAGAAATATAATGTAGAGCTAAGTCAAGATGAAATATTTATACTGCAAGTTTCACTACAAGATTCTAAAAAATTCAAAGAAAGTTTCAGACTAGAAGATGAAGGAAATGATTTAACAGGATTAACAAAATCACTAAATGACTCAGTAGATAAATCTGTAAAAGAACGTGAGGATTTATATAATAAGTTACATGAAGTAATTTTTGATAGACAAGAAAATGAAATAAGTGATTATGAGGATATAAAAGAATTATCACACGAAGAATTAGTTTCTAGAGTGATGAAATTAACTGAAATAAATTATTCTTTAGAAGATTCGAATGAGGAACTTAGAGAAACTATTAAAGAATTAGAAAATACTGATACAGCTAAAGTTTCTAAAATTGCTGACTTCTTCACTGATTATGCTAATATACAAAATAGATATGATAGTAATAAAGTGCAGTACCAAATGCAGAATTTAGAAGATATCACTAGAATATTTGGGTTGGAAATACAGTACATAAAAGGATTTTCTTCTTTAACAGAAGAAGATCAAGAAGTATTTTCTAAAGGGATTTTAAGATATTTGAATAGTTATGGACTAGGTAATAGAATTCAACATCTTCCTTCTAAAGTATGGAAAGAAGGTAATGAATTTAGATTTGAAACTCTGCTTAATGGACTTGAGTTCATGGATTCAAAAGGTAAAGTTTATTAACGTATAAAAAATATTAACTAATATATGAACTTTCCAATATTAATATATAAAGGAGTTTACTTAACGGTAGGCTCCTTTTTTAGTAATAAGAAATATATAACCATCTATAATATAATAAAAGAAAAGAAAATAAACAGGAACAATATTTATATATATAGATATTATAAAACATCTGAAAAGAGGTTTTATAATTGAAGAGTAAAAAAACTATTTATATTTATTTATAAAATATAGTAGTTTGAAAAGAGGGGACACGTACTAATCCTCCTAAAAACTCCGTCATAAAGTAATTTCAAATATTATGTCTTTTATATATAATTATAAACATGTTTTAAACTTTTCTTTTGTAATACCAACTTTTAAAAGCTACTCAACGTCTGAGTAGCTTTTTTTTACTTACAAGGATATTATATTACATTTAAACCTGTGGAAAACTTCTGTATAATAGTAATATGAATAAGTGTAGAAGATATGAAAAACGTAAAATTATAAATATAATTTTAGAAAATCATTTTGAAAAGTTTAAAGAAGATAAGTTGCCAAGAATAAAAAGTAAAGAAATGCGTCAGCATATAATTAATGTAATAGAAAAAGCATTAAATTGTGGAAATATAGAGCATGGATATATAAAACATAAATGTTTGAACTGTAATGAAGAATACATTCATGGATTTTCATGTAAAAGTAAATTTTGTACTAAGTGTGGGAGAATGTACTCAATTAAATGGTCTGAAAAGCAAGCAGAGAATATGTTAAATGTAAAACATAGACATGCAGTATTTACAATACCAGAAGAATTAAGAAATTATTTCTATAAAAAGCGTGAGCTTTTAAAAGAGTTGCAGGATGCAACATATGGAGTTGTATCACATTATTATAAAGAGAAGGTTAAAGGAAATCATGAAGTAGGATTAATTGCTGTAGTTCATACATTTGGATCAGATTTAAAATGGAATCCTCATATACATGCATTGTTTACAGAAGGTGGAATAGATAAAAACAACAAATGGTTTAAAAAGTTATCTCATATACCATATAAATATCTAAGAAAATCATGGCAGAAACTAGTGTTAGATATAATAAAAGCTAACTTTAAAGATAGAGAAACACAAAAATTAATAAATAGATTATATAAAAAATATAATAATGGATTCTATGTGAATGCCCAAAGAGATTTAACAAAAATAAAAGAAGCAGCAAAATATATAGGTAGATATCTTTCGAGACCAGCTATCGCTGAATATAGAATAAGTGAATATGATGGAAAAAACGTAACATTTTGGTATGAAAATAAAAATCCTAAAGAAAAAGTAACAGTCAAGATGGATGCGTTGGAGTTTATAGGTAAATTAGTAAATCATATACACCCGAAGGGGTTTAGAGTTGTGAGAAGGTATGGATTGTATTCCAGAAGAAAAAACAAACTTAGTATTGAGATTGTAAAACTATATAACTTTATAAAACAAAGAAATATATTTGAATTGATTCAGAAACAGAAAAATAAGAAGATAAGTTTTAAGGAGAGATTGATAGAAACTTTTGGTGTAAATCCATTTAAATGTACTAGTTGTGGCAATGAAATGATGTTATGGGAAATTTGGCATCGTAAATATGGTGTGATATATAATGTATTGGATAAATCAAATTATAAAAATATTATTAATGAAATAGATGAATTTAAGCCAATAAGAATAGTAGATACAAATGAAAGTGAACAAATATGCTTATTTTAAAAGGGTTATTTTGGAAATATGAGTAACCTTATTTTGTCATGCTTAAAATAAGGTATAATATAAAAAATAAAATCTTTAGGAGTAAGACTATGTTAAAAGAATTGGAAGAGATGAGTATAGGACAAAAATTATATGATTATCAATGCAAGTCATGTGGATTTGAAAAAGGAGTACCAGAATTTCTTATCGAAGAATTTAGAATGGATATGATATTTGGAGCGATAGCTCCGCTAGAAGATGAATTTATGCCAGAACTGGTATGTCCTAATTGTAGAGCAAAATTTGAATATAAAAAAACTGACGACCGTTAGGTGTCAGTTAAGGTGACCTATTTATAGGTCATTTTTTATTATAAAAGGTAAAAATAATAAATATACTTTTTTATAAGGCTCTGTTAGCTAACTTCGTGATTAATAATATATAATATAGTTAAGTTCGTAATTGTTATATATTCCGAACAATTTATAATAATCTATAGAATTAACCATATCTTAGAATTCAATATATTGAAAAGTCTAAGGTGTGGTTATTTTTATGATGTACTTATCATGAAGAAAGCTAATATAACAATTAATCATTATATATAATATTAATTGAATTATTGATATATTTTATGTTTTATAGTATTATTTCAATAATTCAAATATGAAAATTTTGGGGTGAATAATTATATGAAATTAAAAATGAAGCAAAAAATAGTAGCGTTCTGTGCAATGGGTCTAATTGCTATAGGAGGGACAGGAGCAGCATTTGCAAATAATCATACTGATACTAATTACAAGTTTAATTTTGGAACATTAAATGGGGACAGATATACAGATGGGAGAAAAAAAGTAGATAATTCAAAATCATATATGAAATGTAATACAATGACAAATGGATATTCATATAAGGCAAAAGTTGTAGCTAATATTGGTGGAGGAACACGTAAAGATGTTGGAAGTCCTACATATGACTTTGTAACAGGTACAACAAGAAGAATGACTAATTATGTAATGGAAAAAGGTTATAGAGCAGCAGCAATAAAGGCTAATGCTGGAATAAATATTAAAGAAACAACTGCAACTGGGGTATGGAGCCCTGATTCATACCAAGGTTAAATAACTAGATTAATTACTAGAAAGGTAAAAGTAATATTAAATATTTAATATTTAATATTACTTTTATGGTGGGAACATTGATTAACTTATTAAAACTTGATTTTAAAAGAGCTATATATAATAAAAGATTCTTAATAGTAGTATTAATAGGAGTATTATTATCTGTAGCTCATTTTTTTATGGAAGTTTTTCCTATGATAAATGCCTATGAAGGTGGGTCAGCAATTTTTAATCCTTTTGTTAAATGGATTATATATGATGATTTTAGCATTTATGCATTAATATTTCTATTAACACTACCAGTATTAGCTAGTATTCCATACTCAGACTCGTACTGGCTAGATTTAAATAGCGGATTTGCAAAAAATGTATACACAAGAACTAAAAAATCTAACTACCTTATATCAAGATATATAACTAATTTTATTATAGGTGGTATTTGTGTAGTTATACCTCTTATAGCAAGTTTATATTTATTATTTATAACAGTACCAGCAGTAACACCAAGTATTTTTAGCCAGACAGATAGAGCTAAAGAAATGTTTTGTAATATATTTTACTATCATCCATACATGTATATTTTAATATATCTATTTATGAACTTTATGTTTGGAGGATTATATGCGTCAATAGGTTTGTCAGTATCAAGGTTTTGCAAAAATAGATTTTTAGTAATTGGTATACCAGTATTATCTTATTTATCAATGTACATATTTGAAATTGCAGGTATGCCTCAACTAGTTCCGGCTAAATTTTTAAGTGCCTATCAAAGTGTATTGGGCATAAATATAACTTCAATAATTACAATATTTATTACTTTATTTGTAGGCAGTTTAATATTGTATGTGGCAGGTGAAAAATATGATGAAATTATATAAAAATAATATTTATATAAATAGATTTAGTGTTTTTGTATATATATTCATATTTACATTATGCATATTTATAGGCTCATTTATAGATATTCAAGAATACGGCATAAATATTTCAGAACTTCAACTATCTTATAATAATTTAAATTTATATAAGCAATGGTTATATATTTTAATCTGCATGTTAATCATACTAAAAATAATTTCTTTTACAGAGGATTATTTATATGCATTAAGGGTAGGAACAAAAGATAAATTATGGAGTTTGATTATACAAAATGTATTAATTACTAATTTTATAATAAGTGCATATTTAGTTATACTTAGTTATATATGTGGCTTGATATTTTCAAATCAAAATTATATGGAATTTAATAAAACATTAATATTAATAATTGGTCTAATTTTTATATATACCATAGGTATATCATTATTTAGTTTTATTACTATAATAATAGATTTAATAACTGGAAGTAAAATTATTTCATATTTACTATTAATGTGCATTATAATTATTGAATATTTAAAGCAACAAGACTCTTTAATTTTATATCATATAGGTTTTAATATGCAGTATTTAGAAAATATAAGTTTATTATTTTTCAATATATTGAAGTTTGGAGGAATATTAATTTTAATGATAGAGTGTGGAAGATTTATTTATAAAAGAAAAGAAATATACAGTATAAAGAAAAGGATAATAAATGAAATATAAATTTTTAAATGTAGTTAAAAGAGATTTGATTTTTGGATTTAAGAATAATAGAAACAAGTTAGTTAGTATATTTGTATTACTAATAGTTCTTACATATTTTAACGTACTTAGCATACGTGGACAAGCATTTGAGTTAGGATTAGATAGTAAAAATATAAACTTTATAGATTTATTTTTTTATATGTTTAAAGGTATAGGATATAGCATTAATCCATTGCCTATAAATTGGCTTTTAATACATATATATATAACTTATTTAGTAGGAAGTTATTGTTATGATGACTTGTCAAAAGAATCATCTAATGCAATAGTCAGAATGAAAAATAGAAAGTATATATGGATATCAAAGATTATATGGATGTCAGCTACAATTTTAACTTTTTACTTAATGTTATTGCTGATAATTGGTATTTTCTCAACAGTGATGTTAAATAGTTCTTTAGGATGGAGCAAATTTTCTAAAGTAAGTATATTAAATATTATCATAAAAGATTATAGTAGTTGGAAGTTTATATTATTTACAATATTAATATATATGTTATCATCAATGACGTTATCAATTTTTCAGATGTTAATTTCATTTATAGTGAAGCCAACATATATTTATATAGTAAATATTTGTATATTTGTAATATCTTTATTTTGTAATAAATTTATAATACCTATTCAAGGATCATTAATATTAAGACAAAATTTATTTGATGTTACATATAAGATAAATCCGTTAAATTCAACAATCTATAATTTATTGGCATTTATTATAATATTTGAGGTGGGAATTTATTATATTAGAAAAATAGACATATTAACATCTCAAGAAACAAATTAAGGAGAGGTATACTATGGAACCATATATTAAGATAGAGAATTTATCAAAGAAAATAAAGGGGACTGCAGTTTTAGATAATATAAATATGGAATTTTTTAAAGGAAATGTTTATGGGATTAGAGGAATAAATGGTTCAGGGAAAACTATGTTATTTAGAGCAATCTGCGGTTTGATAAATCCTACTGAGGGACAAATAACTATAGATAAAAAAATATTACATAAAGATGTATCTTTTCCAGAAAGCATAGGTGTTCTTATTGAAAATCCAGGTTTTTTGCCTAGTTATACAGGTAGATACAATTTAAAACTATTAGCAGATATAAAAAATATAATAAACTATGAAAAAATAGATGAAACTTTGAATTTAGTGGGATTAGATTGTAATGATAAGAGAAAGTATAAGCAATATTCATTGGGAATGAAACAAAAACTTGGAATAGCTCAAGCCCTTATGGAAGACCCAGATCTAATTTTACTAGATGAACCTACTAATGCTTTAGATGAGAAAAGTGTTGAAAATATTTTAAGTATTATAGAAAAGGAAAAAGCAAAGGGTAAATTAATATTAATAGCAAGTCATGACAAATTAATATTAGAACAAATATGTGATGAGATTATCAATATTGAAAATGGACGAATAATATAAGGAAGAATTATTATGAAAAAAGGGATGCTTATAATACTGATTGTAACCATATTTACAATAGGAAGCTCATATAGATTTATTCAGTTGAATAAAAATATATCCAATGATAAAAAATATGAAAAAGTTAAAAATAATGAATTTTTCGATTTAAATGGAGTTAAATTTAAGTTAGTTAATAGTGAATATATGGATAACTACATTCTAGCGGTAGATATAGAATTGAATAAAGAAGGGGAAATAAATAATAATGTGTTTGAGGAACCATTTCCCTCATATTATGATGAATTAATATCATTAAATATAACTGATAAGAATAAAAACTTGATTGGAAATTATACATCAGATATAGATATGTGTAATAGAGATAATAAAAAGTTTAATGAAATAAAAGATGGGAAAAGAAATTTCGGAGAAAATATCGAAAAGTTAAGGCTAAAATTTATACTAGATAATAAAATTATAAGAAAGATTAATAATGATGATTATAGTGTAAAATTAGTATTCCCATGTGACAGTTATAATAATAAAAGTAAATTTATTGTTATAAGATAATATATAATTTCAAACTTATGGGTTTAAATAACAGACGAGGTTGTTGGCAATATGAGGTGTATTGCCTGCGTATTGACTTAAATGAAGTGAATTTTTTGTTTGTTATAGATTTATATTTTGAAAAAACAAATCTATCAGAAATCTTTTCAGATGCAGAGAAAAAATATAGTATTTAATTAAAAGGCCTTGTTAGTTAACTTCGTGATTAACAATATATAATATAGTTAAGTTCGTAATTTTAATATAATACGAACTACTTACAACAAATTAAATAACCATACCTGAGTATATATTGAAATTACTAAGGTATGGTTATTTTTTTATTATAATTATCACGAAGTAAGCTAACAGAGCCTTTTATAAAAATGAAATATAATAGTATAGATAATTATAGACAAAATATTTATGAAGAGGTGTGAAAATGCTTGTAGTAGAAAATGTCAGTCATGGATTCGGAGCTAGAGTTATACTAGAAAATGTATCTTTCAGACTTAAAAAAGGTGAACATATAGCACTAGTTGGTGCAAATGGAGAAGGTAAATCTAGTTTTTTAAATATAATAACAAAGAAACTTATGCCAGACGCAGGAAATATAAAATGGTCTTCAAGAGCAACAGTTGGTTACTTAGATCAGCATTCAGTTCTTGAAAAAGGAAATACAATAAAAGACATCCTTAGAGGTGCTTTTAAAAACATGTTTGAATTAGAGCAAGAGATGCTTGCTATGTACGATAAAATGGGTGAAGCAAATGACGAGGAGATGACTAAACTTCTTGAAGAAACTGCTGAAATTCAAACAATATTAGAAAATAGTGGATTCTATACAATAGATGCTAAAATACAAGAGGTAGCAAATGGTCTAGGTCTTGGAGATATAGGATTAGATAGAGATGTTGATGATTTAAGTGGAGGACAAAGAACAAAAGTACTTTTAACAAAATTACTTTTAGAAAGTCCAACTATATTAATATTAGATGAGCCTACTAACCACTTAGATGAGGAACATATAGTATGGCTTACTAGATACTTACAAGAGTATGAAAACAGCTTTATCTTAGTATCACATGATGTTCCATTTATAAACAACACATGTAATGTAATTTATCATATAGAAAATGCAGAGCTTACTAGATACAAAGGTAACTATGATGAGTTTGTAAGACTTAATGAAATTAAGAAAAGACAAGAAGAAAGTGCTTACGAAAAACAACTTGAAGAAAGAAGAAAACTTGAAGACTTTGTTCAAAGAAATAAAGCAAGAGTTGCTACACGTGGTATGGCAAACTCTAGACAAAAAATACTTGATAAGATGGAAATCTTAGAAAGACCAAAGGAAAAAATAAAACCAACATTTGATTTTAGGAATGCTAGAGCAGCATCTAGATTCATATTCCAAACTGAAGATTTAGTTCTTGGTTATAATGATCCTTTAACTAAACCATTAAACTTCCAATTAGAAAGAGGACAAAAAATAGCTCTTAAAGGAATGAATGGTATAGGTAAATCAACTTTACTTAGAACTTTACTTGGAATACAAAAACCATTTGGTGGTTCTGTACAATTAGGAGATTATTTAGAAATAGGATACTTCGAGCAAGAATCTTCTAAAGATAATTATAATACTGCTTTAGATGATGTATGGGCTGAATATCCAGTTTTAACAAACTATGAAGTAAGACAAGCCTTAGCTAAATGTGGACTTTCAAATGAACATATAACTTCTCAAGTTAGAGTTCTTAGTGGGGGAGAAGCTGCTAAAGTTAGACTTTGTAAATTAATGCTAAAAGATATAAACTTCTTAGTTCTTGACGAGCCTACTAACCACTTAGATGTAGAAGCTAAGGATGAGTTAAAGAAAGCTATAAAAGAGTTCAAAGGAACTGTTTTATTAGTTTGCCATGAGCCAGAATTCTACAATGATATAGTAGATGATGTTTGGAATATAGAAGATTTCACTACTAAAATAGTATAAAATTAAGTTTTAAAATATAAGCAACGATATATTTATTAATATATGGTTGCTTAAAAAATATATAGGGAAATGGGAGTATAAATTTTATTTTAAGGGGATTATAAATGAAAAGATTATTAAATATATTTGTTTCATTTTCATTGGCTATTTTTATAATCAGTAGCTCAGTTATACTAGGTTTAAAATGCAAAAGCTTATATTACTATGATGTGAAAAATTTAAATATAAGCTCAATGAGTGGATTTTCTGAAAATGAAATAAAGTTAAATTATGATTATCTAATAGATTATAATTTAAATAAAAATGTGGGAGAATTTAATTTACCTACAATTAAATATTCTGAAGAAGGAAAAATTCATTTTGAAGAGGTAAGAAATATATTTCAAATGATAAAGAAAGTATTTTACATAAGTGGGGTAATTTCAATTTTAGGAATTATAATAAGTATTAAAAATAAAAATATAAAAGTTTTAAATACAACATCAATAATGACAATATTATTGCCTATTATAGTATCCATACCGTTAATAATAAATTTTAATTACTTTTTTATAAAGTTTCATGAATTAGTATTTTCTAATGATTATTGGATATTTGATCCAGAAATAGATCCAGTAATTAATATATTGCCACAAAATGTATTTTTTCATATAGGAATTTTGATTTTATTTATAATACTAGGTACTAGTATTTTATTACAAGTAATATACAGATTATTAAATAAAAACTTAAAATAAATAAAAAATGATACCAATGTATTTAAATTTATTGGTATCATTTTTATTTATAGGAATTTATATAGATTATTAATCGTCTTTTTTAGTTATATTAATAATATCTTTAAATTTCCCAATAATATAATCATAGTTATCTCTTTGATGAGGAAGAGTGCAGTTTGTGCAGTCCTTTATGCCTTTTTCAGTATATCTGAAGTTACCACCACATTTATCTTTTAAAGCATATAAAGGGCAATAACAAAACAGACAATTAAAATTATCAGGGTCGTTTGTTTTATGGCAAGGAAAATATTCACATTCTTTATGATTAAAAAACTTATAATTTTGACTCATAAGATAAAACCTCCTGTTTATTAATAATTTAATTATACTAAAGATTAACTTTAATGGTATAATTATAAAAAATTATTATTTACTAAAAACAAAATATATAGCAAATATAATATTTTTTAACATATATATACATTAAGATAAAAGAGGTGTAAAAATGGAAAAACAACAAGAAAGAGCCTTACTTATAGGACTTAATATAACAACAAATGTAAAAAAATTAGATGACATAGATATAAATGAATCAATGGAAGAGTTAAAAGAATTAACTAAAGCTGCTGGTGCAGAAGTTGTTGGAAGTTTAATTCAAAATAGACCAGCTATTGATGCAGCATATTATGTAGGAAAAGGTAAGGTAGAAGAACTTAGAGCTTATTGTGAAGCTACTGATGCTACTATGGTAATATTTAATGATGAATTATCAGGAGCTCATATAAGAAATTTAGAAGAAGCTGTAGGTAGAAAGGTTATAGATAGAACTACACTTATACTAGATATATTCGCTCAAAGAGCCTTAAGTAAAGAAGGTAAATTACAAGTTGAACTTGCTCAACTTAGATATAGGATGCCTAGACTTTATGGAATGGGTGGAGAAATGAGTAGGACTGGTGCAGGTATAGGAACTAGAGGTCCAGGGGAACAAAAACTAGAAATAGATAAAAGAATTATCTTAAATAAAATAGCAGACATAAGAAAAGAATTAAAAGAAGTATCAAAAAATAGAGAAACTCAAAGAGTTCAAAGAATGAAATCAAATATTCCAATAGTAGCTTTAGTTGGCTATACAAATGCAGGAAAGTCAACTTTATTAAATGAATTAATAAAAACACACAAAGACTATGAAGCAGAAAAAGAAGTTTTTGTAAAAAATATGCTATTCGCAACACTTGATGTTACTTTAAGAAAAGCTACTTTACCAAATAAAAGAGATTTCTTAGTTGTTGATACAGTTGGATTTGTAAGTAAACTTCCACATGATTTAGTAAATGCATTTAAAGCTACATTAGAAGAAGTACAATATGCAGATTTAATTCTTCATGTTATAGATGCTACTAATAGTAGTTATGAACTTCAAAAGCAAACAACAGAATCTGTTTTAAAAGATTTAGATGTTGATGACAAGAAAACAATTATAGTATATAACAAGGTTGATAAATTAGAATTAGATATTTATCCAAAAAATCAAAAAGATAAAGTATATATTTCTGCAAAAAAAGGAATAAATATGGATAAATTATTAAAACTAATTGAAGAAGCTTTAATGGAAGATACATATGAAGTAAGTCTTTTACTTCCATATGATAGAGGGGATATATTTAGTAAAATAAAAGACAAGTATAATGTTAATAACTTTAATTATGAAGAAAATGGTATATCTGTTGATGTAAATTTAGATGAAGAAGATTATAATATATATAAGGACTACATTATAAAATAGGTAATAAAATGAATTTGAATTGGAATAATATAGACGAACTTGAAGATTATTTTATTACGTATCTTCTTTATAAAGAGTCTAAGACTGTACCACAAATAAGTAAAATTAGAAATATATCTACCATGGAAGTGAAGGATCAACTTATTAAGGCTAAACTTCAAATAAAATCAATGTCTAAAGATCAAGTAGAAAACTCTAAAGATATTTTGGATAAGTATTTAGAACTTGATAAATCAGAAAGATTTGATTTTATTGATGATTTAAGTCTTGATGATGAAAAGATGTTAAAATTTAAACGAGAGCTTTACAAAAGAATTCGATTGGAAAAAAATGCTGAAGACTTAATAATTCTAATATGGACTACAGGAGAACTTAAAGAAGAAAAGTATTTAGATCTACTACATTCATTGACTAGGCATAGACATTCAGATGTTAGAAGAATTACATATTCAGCAATTAGGAAAATTGGATCGCCTAAAAGTAGAGCTTGTTTAGAAAAAGGCTTATATGATTCTAATCCACAGACTAGACAATATTGTGCAAAAGCTTTGGCGAAAGTTGGCGACAATAATAGTTTGGAAATTTTAAAGAAATTATCCATGCAAAGAAGTCATGAAAAAGAATATGTATTAAGAGCTTATGAAGAAACAATAGAAATTCTAGGCTCTGTTAGCTAACTTTGTGATTAATCATATATAATATAATTAAGTTCCTAATTGTTATATAATGTGAAGTAAATTATAAACAAGTTAGTACAACCATTTACCATTTAACTCATAAGTACAAATTAGCATCTTTAACTTTTATCATAAAAACAATAAAAAGTTGACAGTTATTATATATTTATATATAATAACTGTATTACAAAACGGAGGTGATCAGGTAAAGTGAGAAAATAATCTTATTCAAAATAGATAGTTTAATAGGTTTTGAAGAGTGTTTTATAAATACTCTATTAATTATACCTAAAACTACTTTAAGTTGAGAATAAGATTGTTAAAGTTGCTTACCTTTTCATATACTAAATAAAGGTTTATTAATATTGGCGATTATATTAGAACAATTATTTCTTTCTTGGTTTAAAGTAGTAAAATACTAGAATTCAAGGAAGATTTTTTTATGCGAATCTTCCTTATGACGGGAGATGATTTTATGTCACAAATAAGTATAAATAATTTGAGTTTTCACTATGATTCATATGGTGAAGATATATTTAAAAATGTGTCATTTTGTATAGATACAGATTGGAAATTAGGATTAGTTGGCCGTAATGGACGAGGTAAGACTACATTTTTAAAACTTTTAATGGGTGAATATGAATATACAGGAATAATAAATAGTAGTGTTAAATTTGAATACTTTCCTTTGAAAGTTCAAAATCCTAATAACAGAGCATTAGAAGTTGTGAGAAATTCTATTGCTCCGTTTACTGAATATGAAAAAGAGATGGATGAGTATAGTAAATCAGAAGAAACATTAGAATTATATGGGGAAGTATTAGAAAAATATATCTACAATGACGGTTTTATAATAAATGAATTAATAGAGAAGGAAGTAAGTAAAATTGGTTTAGATAAAAGTATACTTGACAGATATTTTAATACATTGAGCTTTGGAGAGCAAACTAAGTTGCTTTTAGTTGGATTATTTTTAAGAAAAAATCATTTTTTACTTATTGATGAACCTACCAATCATCTAGATATAGATGGAAGAAATATTGTTGCTGAATATTTATCAAGTAAAAAAGGATTTATTGTGGTATCTCATGATAGGGATTTTCTAGATACTGTAGTAGATCATATACTTTCTATCAATAAAGCTAATATAGAAATTCAAAAGGGCAACTTTTCTACGTATCAATTTAATAAAAATAGAGAAGATGAATTTGAGATAGCTCAAAATGAAAAACTACAAAGAGATATTCAAAGGCTTCAAAAGACTGCAAAGCAAAAATCAACTTGGTCTTATAAAGTAGAGGCTACAAAGAAGGGACATGGCCCTTGTGATAGAGGTTTTATAGGACACAAGGCTGCCAAAATAATGAAACGTTCTAAATGTATAGAAGCAAGACAAAATAAAGCTATTGAAGATAAATCGAAGTTATTAAAGAATATAGATTTGGTAGAACAGCTAGACTTATCTAAATCTACCTCATCGATTAGCAAAGACTCTAATTTAGAGATATTACAAGTGAATAATTTGAAAATTTGCTATGATAATCATAATATATTTGATGAAATTAGCTTTGGTATAAAACAACATGAGAGAGTTTGGTTACGTGGTAAAAATGGTTCTGGGAAATCTAGTATTATTAAATTAATAATGGGAGAAAATATTCCACATAGTGGCTATATTAAAAAAATAGGAAATATATCTTATATATCTCAAGATACAGCATTTTTAAAAGGTTACCTTGGGGAGTTTGCTAAAGTTGAAAATATAGATATAGAAGATTTAAAAAGGACTTTGATTAAACTTGGTTTTAAAAATACTCAGTTTGAAAAAGAAATTAATGATTGGAGCCAAGGCCAAAAGAAAAAACTGCTTATAGCTAAAAGTTTGTGTGAAAAAGCAGAAATTTATATTTGGGATGAACCACTTAATTTTATAGATGTTATATCCCGTATGCAAATAGAAGATTTAATTCTCAAGGAAAAACCAACTATGCTATTTGTTGAGCATGATACTTCATTTGGTGAAAAAATTGCTACAAAAATAGTTGATTTATAAGTTATTGCAAATATAATTAGTATTAATATCTATATTTTTATATTGTTTTCTCACCATACTTATTTGCATATTACTTTAGATTTTTGTTTTCAAATAAGTATATATGATAATGTCATATATTGATATCCGATTACTTCACAAATTTAATATAATGCGAACTACTTACAACAAATTAAACAACCATGCCTTAGTATTTATTGAAATTACTAAGGCATGGTTATTTTTTATTATAATTATCACGAAGTTAGCTAACAAAGCCAAATTCTAAAAGGTGAAAAAATTCAGTAATAATAGCAACAACATACAACTTAATAATTAATTGTTATCAGAGATTTATCTCCAAAATTTAACAAAGATAATGAAAAAATAATTCAAAGGTTAATAGGAGGGGTTTTAAAATGATAGTAAGACGTTGTGCAGGTGGAGTTGTTTTTTATGCAAATAAAGTTCTTTTAGTAAAAAATGATAGACAAGAATGGACATTGCCAAAGGGAAAAGTTCTAGAAGGTCAATTGGCTGCTGATAGTGCTGTATGTAGAGTAAAGGATGAAACAGGAGTGGATGCTTGTCCTCTAGTAGTTGCAGGAGATACTATGTATGAATTTTTCTCTAGAAGTAGACAACAACAAGTTTGTAATGCAATAGTATGGTATGTTATGGAGGCTGAAAACCAAGATTACATAATAAGAGAAGACTTTTTAGATGGTGGTTTTTATAAAATAAAGGATGCTTTAGATATGTTATCACATAACAAAGAAAAAGCATTAGTAGATGTTTCATATAAAAAATACAAAGAAGAGAAGAAAAATAATGCAGAAATTGCAAAATAAAATATAATATAATTAAATAAGAAAATTCAAGAAAGGGTAATGCCCTTTCTTTTTTATAGGTCAATTAAATTATATTCATCATCAAGTAATTTAAAATTTATATACTTAAAAACATTCTTGAAATAATGTTTAAAGTTATAACTATCCCACCATTTCATATCAACCATATTAACTGTATAGTAGTTGTACACTCTTCTATATCTGTTTTTAGCATGTATAAATTTCGAAATATTTACCTTCTGCCTAACAATGCAAGTAACATTAATGTTTAAGTTTAGTGCATTAGAGCTTCTTTTGTCTGGAGTATCATATAATCTATCATACTCATATTCAAAAATAGAAATCATCTTATCTAAATCAGATAAGAACCTCTTGAAACTCAAACTTCTATATGTTGCAATAAAATCTATATCATAAACTCTTTCTGTTTCGTACATTTCTTTATTTTCTATAGCAGACCTAATTCTTTTTGTTATTATCAAATTATCATCCGACAATGTTTGTGCCACATCAACTTTTTCCTGATCTTTTCTTAGAACTTGTTTATCATCAGCTGATGATCCAAAACGTGAAAGATATGCTTCTTTAAATTCATTTGCCCTCTCTTGCTTAGCTTTCAATTTTGTATACTTATAGGCTTTCAGTTTAATATTGTCCATAGTTTCCTCATTTTCAAACTTCACTTCATTCCTATTTTTACCTGTAAGTTCCTTCCACCCTCTACGAGTTAAGCATATCACCTTGCTTCGCCTAGGAGTTCCTTTCAAAGATTCATCAAGTCTCTCATACGATTTTATAAGAGTACAGTTATTCTCAATATATTTTAAGTCTCGTGTAGTCTTAGTGTATTCTATTTCAAGCAAAATGGAAAAATCTCTTAGAGGTAAAGCTCCTCCACAATTAGATAATAAATCAAAATATGGCTTATATTTATCCTTAATTTCTTCTAGTTTCCTTTGTTTCTCAATTCTAGTTTCTTCTTTCATAAAAGAACCTCCTACTTCTTATATCTAATTACAGTATATTTGCCACCCAGGTTTTTAGCATAATTTGAATGTTGTCTTTTTAGTCCTGGTCGATAGTTCTTGGTTTCGATTTCTATTAAATTTAGCTTATTATCTGAATCGTAATAGGCAAAGTCAACCACAGCAAAGGAGCTTTGCTTTCTATGTTTAACCATATCCTCATCCTTCATCTTCTTTATTTCTTTTCTAAACTCATGCTCTTGTTCTTTTTCATTTAGTATCTTATCTACAGAAATTCCATCATCAAGCAGCTGCTTAATAGTTCTTTCTGCTTGTAGAGAGTGTTCATATCCATTAAATCCCTGAATATACTTACAAAAGTTGTTATTAACTGCAAACTCAGCTCCTTTTGTAGCAAATGAATATGTGTATCTATTTACTATTTTTTTACCTTTTTTAGTTGGAGTGTTATGGATCTTTAAATAAGGATCATCTCCTTTAGTAAGTCTATAAATAGATCTTCTTTCCATATTAAAATCTTCTTCAAGCATACCTCTAGATATGCTGCCAGTCTTACTTATTATTTTAAATATTTCTATATCTCTTTCAGTTAATTTAATTGCCATGATATATCAACTCCTTCTTGTATATTTTTATTTAAAAGCATTTTATAGTTTCATGCAAATTTGTATCATCTCCAAATAGGGTGAATTTCTTTTTGGGAAGTTTGAAACACTTTTTCTTTTTTTAAAGAAAATAGGGTTTCATAAGAAAGTAACAATTTCCAATAAAAGTATCACCAAAGCTACTCGAAGGGACACCCTTGCTTTTTGGACTATGGCCAAAAAGTTCGGCTTGTTGTCTTAGGGGAATACTTGGACCCTAAGACGACAAACGAAGGTGTCAACCGTAGCGAAGTTCCCAAGCAAACTCTAGGTTTGCGAGGGCTGATTCAACTTATAAAGTTGAATCAGTTACTCGTGAATGTGTCTATCTTACGAAGTAGGATAGTCTACACATTCCGAAGTAAAACGAGCTACGGTGTAAAAAAATACAGTTGAAAACTGGCTATGCCAGTTATTGCAACTGGTTTGGTCACACCACTACTGCAATAACGTAGTACAATATGCTTTTGCATATTTTATTATATCATTTTTAGGGATATATTATTACTAATTATTGTTTAATAATTAGTAATTTTGTTAAAAATGGCAAATATAGGAGTTTCTATTTTAGAAGTTACTATATTTGTGAATGATATAAAACAGATTCGTTGCAGTTGTAGTTACTCCATTAGTAAGTGGTGTAGCTAGTGATCCAGCTGGTGTAGTAGTAGCAGGTGCAGCTGCAGGTACTATGTTAGTAGATAAAAATAAAGTGTGCATAGGTTGAAACCTATTATATATACAAATATATATGGTCAACCCATGCACACCTTAAAAATAGTTTGGGAATTAGTTCCTAGTTGTAGTAGGTTCTATTTAGGAATTGCTTTTTTATTTTAGTAGATACCTATGGTTTATTCATTACCCATAAAAAAATAGTTTAGGAATTAGTTTCTAGTTTTAATAGATTCTATTTATTATTCTAGATGTAAATGGGTATTCCTACCCATATATTTTTTAATGATATATAATAAGGTGGGAACAGCACTTTCTTATAATAATATATATATAATAGGGAAACTGCTATTCCCACCCCCTATATTTAAGATATAAGGAATTACGTTTTAGTTATCATTATATTTAATAAGGTGGGAACAGCACTTTCTTATAATAATATATATATAATAGGGAAACTGCTATTCCCACC
>CAMBXR010000034.1 GCA_945871955.1 uncultured Clostridium sp.
CATAGGAGTCTTCGTATCTTGCAGAGAATAAAAAATCTTCCCCAGCACATCTCTCAGTCCATAAGCCACCATCCCTATAGAATACATAGCTAGAGCCAAAGCTGTTAAATAAGTCCCTCTCTCATCAAAGGCTCCTCTTTCAAACAACACCCTAACAATTGGCTGCGATAAAACTATTGTCCCCACAGTAATTGGCATAACTAAAATTATGACACAGTTTATACTTTTTCTCACAGATGTAATAAATCTTTCCTTGTTATTTTCACTGGATAATTGCGATAACATGGGATAAATCACCGATGAAATTGAAGTTATAAAAATAGCTATAACAAATGAAGTCAGCTTATTGGAATAATTTAATGCAGACACAGTTCCCACAGGAAGTGTGGATGCCAAAGTCCTATCCACCAAAGTATTCACTTGATTAACTGCCACCCCAATTAGCACTGGCCCAATTAGCCATGCCATCTTTTTAATATATTTGTCCTTCACATCAATAATAGGCAAATATTTATATCCTCTTTTCATAGCAAAAGGCAGTTGGAATAAAAACTCACTTGCCATTCCCACCAAAGTTCCCCATATCATCAAATAAGGACCGTATTTTATACTAAGTATAGTCGCCACAATTATAATGATATTTTTAGGAACACTACTAAGACCTGGCATAACAAAATCATTTTTTATTTGTAAATACGAAGTCATCACATAACTAAGCCCTGTAAAAACAATTCCCAGTATTGTTATTCTCGTAAAGTTAATTGCTACAGTCAGTGCCTCTCCTTCATATCCTACAGCAAACATCTTCACAATTTGCTCAGTAAAAACAAATCCAAAAATAGACAGTACAATACATGCTAATATTACTAAATTAAACACATTATTTATAAATTTAAGAGAAACAACCTCTCCTTCTTCACTATGTACTTCCATATACATGGGAATCAACACTGTTGCCAAAGTACTCCCTATTATGGCAAAGATCACTTGAGGTATGTTCATAGCTGTTACATAAGCATCACTATAGATGCTAGTTCCATATCCAGCAGCTAACACAAGCTCTCTACCAAATCCCAATATTTTTGCTATTATTGTTGCCACCATTAGTCCAAAAGTAGCTCTTGCTAGTTTACTCATAATTTTGCTCCTTTTATTTTTACATATATAACATTATAAACTTTTCTTCTCTTATTTTATACAAAAAATAGAGCCTATATTTTAGGCTCTTGTATTATTTATTAGTTATTTTTAAATTTACTACTTCTGGCACATTATTAAATCTAGGTATTTTTTGTTTACCTGACCCTAGTCCACTGCTAATTAATATTTTTATTTTATTTAAATCAAATAATCCTTTATCATACATTGGAAAATACCCCTGGTCACCTACATATAGCCCACCCATAAAAGGTAACCTAACTTGTCCACCATGAGTATGACCACTTACCACTAAATCTATATCCCATACTTCAGATGCATCTCCAAATATAAAACTATCTGGTCTATGCGCCATCATTATCTTGTAGTTTTTTGTATCTTGAAAATCACATAAAAAATTATATACTTTTTTATTTTCTACTCCAAAAGCATAATCATACATTCCACCTATTCTTATTGTTATATTGTTTATTTTTACATCTTTATATTCATTATTTAATACAGTAACATTTATATCTTTTAATTCTTGAATCAAGTCAGATGTATTTGCTTTTATATAGTCTTCTTCTGTATTTCCCAGGGAATAGTAAACCGGAATTGTTAAACTTATTTGTTTAAGAAAATCCACCACAATATTACTATTATATGAGTTATCATTTACCATATCACCAACTACTAAAACCATATCTGGTGACTTAGACTTAATTTTTTCTACTAAGTTTATATTATTTTCTCCCAGCTCATTATCATGCAAATCTGATATTATTATTAAATTTATATCCTTATCTATTTTTTTGCTTTCTATTGTATAGTTATTTTCAGTCAATTTATTATAAGAAATATATATTCCATAATAACAAATCCCCCCTATAAACAAAATGCACACTAAAAAAACTGTTATCAACTTTCTTATATTCAAATAATCATCCCCATCTTTATATTCTAAGTTAATTATATACAAAAAAAGTCTACATTTATTTTATATGTAGACTTATTTTATAAAAAACTATATTATTCCTCTTTCATGTACATAAAGAGCTGCATGTGTTCTATCTCTTAGATTTAATTTTTCAAAGATATTGCTTGTATGTTTTTTTACAGTATGTTCTGTTATACATAGATCATCTGCTATTTCATGATTACTTTTTCCTTTTGAGATGCATATAAGTATTTCTTTTTCTCTTTTTGTGAGCTCTCTAATCTCTTCCAAATTATCCTTTTTCATATAGTTTTCTACTAAATCTGAATCAAAGTATTTTTTACCCTTTGATAATAATTTAGCAGCATATTTTATTCCTTCACCTTCTATATTGGCCAAAATGTAACTATCTACCCCTAACTTCATACATTTAGCAAATAATATAGTATCCTCATAAAAATCTAAAATCATTACTTTTGCATCACTATTTTGTTTAATATCTTTTATACAATCTATGTATTGTTTTGTATTTCTATTTAAATCAAATATGACTAAGTCATACTTATCTTTCTTTATGTCTGTACACATGTATCCCTCATCTAAAGATTCTATACTATCTTCACTTGATAATATTTGTGATACTCCTTTTCTAATGACTAAAGACTCTGAAATTATAATTCCCTTCATAATATCCCCTCATTACGAAAAATTTCTTATTTTACCCCAACAGATTAATCATATATACATATTTTTCCATATTCCCCCATACCTTTATAGTATACTTATTTAGTATTATTTTCAATAATTCATTTGTATAATATCCAAGTTTTATCTTCTATTTTTCGATATTTTTATAGTTTATAACGCAAATGTAAATTTTATTAATAAAAAGGGCTATAATTTTTAATTATAGCCCTTAGATATAACTTAAATATTATTATCTAATTTGTACTTCTTTTATTATTTACTTATATTAAATTTCATAGAAGTACTACTTCCATAATGAGCATCATCACCACTATAATTAGCTACTACTCTATAATTTCCTACTTCAGTCGGTGCATCACTTAATCTTTTTAGACCTTTGTAATAAGTATATTTCACAGTAGCATTATCTACTATATTTCCTTCTCCATCTTTTACAATAGCTTCTACCTCATACGCATTTCCATCATATACTTTGTTATTAGTTGATGTTATTTCTATACTTGAAGTACTTTTAGCTATAGTAAATCTTCTAACTGCTATATCTGCTCTATAATTGGAATTACTAGATAAATATGCAGTTGCCACATATACTCCAGCTTCTTTAGGAGCAGTTGTAGAAGAGTATGTTTTTCCTTTGCTAGTTAATCCTGTGAATTTAACTTCTACTTCTTCTTTAGTTCCTTCTACTATTGCTGACATCTTGTAATCTTGTCCTGGTTTAACTTTGCCTCCTGATGATAAAGAGTCTTCTGTAAATACTATATTTCTATTAGCTTTAGTTACTAATAAAGCACCTACACCTACTGTTACTTCAGCATTTTTATCTAAAACTACAACGGTAGATACATATGCTCCTGCATTTACTGGAGCTCCAAAAGAAAGTGCCATATCATCTGGTAAATATTTAAGAGCATTTATCACATCACTTACATCTATTTTAGCTGCTTCTAATAACTTTATAAGTGTTTCATTTCCAAATATTTTTTTCAAATCTCCTACTGTACTTATTTCCATTTTGTTTATTAAGTCGCATATTGTTTTTGATATTACATCATCACCTAAATTTAAATCTACATATACTATTGGTGTTAATTTTGTATTTACACCAGTATATAAACATATATATCCACAGTCTGGATTAATTTTTACATCTGATCTAATTGGTTCCCCTGTGTATGTAGAAGTTTTACTTCCTACACTTACACTAGGTTTGCATTTAGTTATTTCTATAGTTCCTTTTAACTCAGCTGCTCTGTAGTTTTTATCTCCTTTAAATTTAGCAGTTACATCATATGTACCTACATCTTTACCTGCTGGATTTAATAGATGTTCTGCTTTGAAATCGTAAGTAACATCTGCTTGTCCCACTACTTGGCCATTTGAATTTAGTACATTTGCTTCTATAGTCTGCACTTCACCATTATATACTTTTGAAGTCTCTACAAATTCTATAGTTACTTCTTCTCTATTATCATAAATTTCTAAAGTTCCTTCCAAAGTACAAGGTCTATATTTTTCATTTCCTGCAAAAGTTGCTTTGAAATTATGATTTCCTATTTCTACTGGATTATAAGTAATAGTTTGTCCTATTAAATTCTTTTTAGTAAATACTGCTTTACCAGTAGTTATTTCTTCATCATCTATTCCTACTACTTTGTAAGTTAATTCTTGCTCTTCGCCAGTATAAGGTAATCTTAAACTATCTATTACTATAGTAGCTTCCATTTTCTCAGCAAATTCTACTTCTAAATCTCTAGCATCTAATTCTGTAGTTGGTAAAGTGTATGTACCATCTTCATTTGCTGATAATTCTTTTCCATCTAATGTAACTTTGCTTGTGTAATATCCATTGTCTGGTTTAGCTATTAGTGTAGTCTCGTATTCTTTACTTACTTTTGTACTAGCTTCTCCTGTGAAATTTTGATTTTCTATATTTACTTTTCCATTTGATCCTACTTTTAGGTTTAATTCGTATTTATCTGTCTCTACTGCTTCTGTAAATTCTACTTTTAAGTGACCTGCTCCTATTGTTACAGTGTTATCTTCAGATACTTCTAGAGGTTCACCATCTAGTGTAGCTGTTATTTCTTGGTTTTTGCCTGGATTTATTTTAAAGGTATGAGTTGTGTCTTTGTCTATAAGTGCTTGATTATTATCATAGTATAATTCTTCTGGTGCTGTTATGCTACCATTACCTATTACTTCTGTAGTTATTTTCTCAGCATCTAATTTAGCACTGAAGTTTATTGCTATGTCTGTATTTAAATCAGAAGTCACTTCTGTTGTTCCTGATCCTGGTCCCCATTTTTCAGTATTGATAGGGTTTATTCCAATTGATAGATTAGATGATATTAGATTTTTTACATCATATTCTAAATATTTGCTCCCACTTGTAGCTATATTTGGTACTAGAGTTGCTGTATATCCACTTTTTGCACTTACCTTTAAATTTACTTTTTCATCTTTAGATGATATATCTCCTGTGTAAGTTTTTAGAATTGTTCCTGATGATTTGTAGTTATCATAGTACGTCTTTAGTCCTATTGAAGTCTCTCCTTCTCCTAATTTTGAGTCATCATTTTCTTTTACTACACTACCATACTGACCATTAGTTATTTTTACTTTTGTAGTTAAAGTCCTTTGTATTGCAGCTCTAGCATTAATCTCTTCCGTTATATTTTCTTGATTTTCTGTTTCTTGTACTGCTACTTCATCTGCATAAGATGTTATAAGGTTTAATGGCATCATATTTACTGATAGTACCGATGCCGTAGCTAAAGCTACTATTTTCTTCTTTTTCATACATTCCCCCCAATATTTGTTATCGTTCTGTTAACTTATTTATATTTGAATCTCGACCCCGATAGGGTTTACAATAGTTTCACCCAAAAACACATTCCCCCTATTTGAAAGGAGTCGAGAAAATTGAAACCTACGGTTAAATGCCCTGAGTGCTATAGCACTGAATTATATAAGAATGGCAAAGATAAAAAAGCCAATCAAAAGTATTTGTGTAAAAAATGTCGTAGACAATTTACACTACAATCAATTAAAAAACTTAATAACCCTAAATGTCCAGTTTGTGGTAAAGGTATGTACCTTCATCACAAGTACAAATACCATGTAAGTTTTAAATGTAATAATAGACAATGTAACCATACTATTAAACAACTTACATCTCTAGCCATTGATGATCCATCATCTGAAAAGCTATTTGGTAAAGATACTTTTTCAGGACATAGATTTAGTATAAATACTATAATTAATGCCATTAACTTATATTATTCGCTCAATGCTACAACAAGAGCTATTTCAACATATTTATTAGATTACATGAATATTAAAGTATCTCATGTAACTATTTCTAAATGGATTAAAAAGTTTGATAAGTACTTTAAATCCATAAGCGATGAGCTTACTAAAAATCTTTATTTAGGTGATTCTGATGAATGGCATGCTGATGAAACTGTCGTAAAAATTAATGCCCAAAAGTATTATCTTTGGATTTGTATTGACTCTGAAACTAGATTCATTACATCTTGGAATTTAAATAAATCTAGAGAGGCAGAGTGTGCATTTTCTCTGTTCAAGCAAGCTAAACGCTTTGGAAAGCCTAAATCTATCGTTACCGATGGATTACCTTCATACAGAGAACCCGTTAAAAATACATTTGAGAAATCTAATCACATAGTTGTTAAAGATTTCAATGATGATATATCAAATAACTTAATCGAATCATTCAACAAGACTTTTAAATCTTGGTATAAGAAAACCAAAGGATTTAAGTCATTTGAAAGCGCTAATAGCCTTATTAGCAACTTTATTTTTTACTACAATTTTATTAAATCTCATTCATCACTTAGTGGTTTAACACCTGCTCAAGTTTGTGGTATTAATTATACTCATCAAGAAAAAGTTAATTGGTTCATCAAATATTAATTGCATTTGTAGCCTAAAAATTTTATAATTTCGTTAGGTCTATTTGTTGTGCCTATTTTTAAAAAGTGAAACCTAATTTAACCTATCGGTTTATTAATCCTGTCGAGAACAATTCTCATCATATCTAATTAACAGAACCTTTGTTATTTAAATTCTCTTATATAACATATTATTAGCTTTATATATATGTTTCTATTCTACAATTTATTTATATTTATTATTCTATTGTATTATTAAAAGTATAATAACTTAACTTTATATACAAATCATTATGAAATATTACAAAATTATCAATTAAAGTTAAATAAAAAAAATAGATATATACAAGGTGAAGATACCTTTGGAGTAGTAAAAAAATCATAACTTTAGATAATTCTTAACTAGAAGTAAGAAAATGTAAAAATACAGTTTACACTTTTAGTACTGGCTTACAATTTAAATAAACTTCATGGTAAAATTCAACAAAATAGACTAGGCGTATCTTTTATATAAAAGCGATAGCTTAAATATTTACATTATATAGAATATTTATATATATCCTATTTTGTCATATCTAAATATAGTCTAATTCTACAAATAACCCAAAATATATTAAATTATTATAGATATAAATCCATAAAAAGAGTTGCCTCTTTTTATGATTTTTAAATCATTTCAAGACAACTCCTTTATAAATTCAAATTTTATTTTATGATAATGGTGGTATTACTGGTTCTTGTGGTTTTTGTGGGCATCTTTCTTCATGATATTTTTTTAACTCATGAGTAATGAAAAATTGACCACAATATTTACAAGTATGATTGTCTTTATCCAAACACTTATCACTTGATGTAGGCATACAATCTTCTTTAGTACTTTCTACTCCTAATTCTACTACTTCTGCATTACTCCATAATTTTTTTTCCATTTAATTATTCCCCTCTTTACTTTATTTATATAAACATAACTACTACAAATAGTACTATATGTCATATACAATCTAATTTATATAGTATTTTGTTATTTAATACTTAACTACTTCTAAATTATAACATTTTCTACTTATACTAAAAATTATACATTAGTATAGTTTTTTATACTTTTTTTAATTAAACTATTTTACTTAAATCATATCTTTTATCTGACAAAAGTACATTTCTTACAAGAGCTATCTGTTCTTCCACAGAAAATACATCTTTAGGTCTAATTATTTTATACATCTTGGTATTCTTTGCTATATCTAAGCATTTCTTAAAATAAACAGGTTCTATTCCACCAGCATATCTAAGCATCTCTATTCTAAATACATTCTCAATAAGCTTATTTATCTTATCAACACCTAATATTTCCTCTATTTGAACTTCCTTTACATCTCCTACAGAAAGCTCAAACACTGCCTCAAGTGGTACTTCTTCCTTAGTAAATTCATCAAAAGCAGGAACTATATATTTATTAACATTAAGATCCCCTCTAAATGGTTCAAATTCATTTAAATTATATCCTAATTTCTCCATAGCATCTTCACACAACTTTTGGTATCCAAAACCATGATGTATAGTATTTGTCTCTCCTATATTTATAGAACAAACATCATCAGCTATAAATTTATATCCTTTCTTTCTAAGAGCAGTTGTAATAGTTGATTTACCTGCACCTTTTTGACCTGTGAATATGCATCCTTTTCCATCAATTACAATTCCACCACCATGGATAGCTACCATATTTCTTTGAAGTAATATCATCCCCATAACACTTCCCATGATATATAGCTTTATCATTTTATTATTCTTATCTCCCATTGGTTCAATTGTAACTGCATCTCCATTATATATATGGAATATTGCCACATCTTCTATATAAAACCACATATCTTGTTTTTCATATTTTGCTCTATGACCTTGAGTTATAAGGTCGATTATTTCTTCATTTACTACTCCAAAAGATAATTTTACATCTATATCACTATTACTATCTATTACTTCAAACTCTGGAACTTCTATCTTTGATTCAATATTTACTCCATATACTCTATAATAATATTTCATAATTTCCTCCCCCTTAAAAATTCGCTACGCTCATGGCGCCAACGATATATCTTCGCCACCGCTTTAGTTATATCCGTTGCTTAGAAGTCTACTATCATTTGTTCTACTTCTTCGTTTGTTACTTGATTTACTTTTGTACTTGCTATTTTATACACTCTATCACACATAGTCAGCACACTAGGTCTATGAGTTGTGACAATACATGTTCTATTACTATTCATACTCATGATATTTCTAAGTACTCTTCTTTCTGTCACTACATCTAGTGCCGATGTGGCCTCATCTAGTAGAAGGATTGGTGAATTTCTAAGTATTGCCCTTGCTATAGATAATCTTTGATTCTGTCCTTCTGAGAATCCACTTCCACGCTCACCTATTTTACTATAAATTCCATCAGGAAGTTTTTCTACAAAATCATAAGCACAAGATACTTTTAGTGCTTCTATTATTTCTTCGTCTGTAGCATCTACTTTTACTAATCTCATATTTTCTGCAATAGTTCCAGAAAACATAGTCTTTTCTTGTGGTACATAAGCCATTAATTTACGAGTACTTGCAGATATATCACATTCTAGACCACTTCCATCTCTAATTATTGCTCGTCCTTGCCCTGGGTTAGTAAGTCCTAGAATAAGTCTCATAGTAGTACTCTTTCCTTCTCCTGATGGACCAACTAATGCTATTATCTCTCCTGGATTAGCTTCTATATTAGCATTATGTAATACATTTTTATCTGAATTCATATATGTAAAATGAATATTATCTAATTTAACTGCTGCCCCAGTTTTCTCTATATTCTTTTTCATTTTTTCTACTAAAACTTCATCCTTCTTACTTTCTCTAGGAAGTTCCACTACTTCCATAATCCTACCTGCAGCAGTAGTAGCCCCTATAGCTGAAGGCACTAAGTTTATTAAAGATGAAAAAGAACCTGAAAGTCTACTTGATAAATTTAAAAATAAAGTCATAGTACCATATGTAATATGACCTGTCCAAAGTCTATATACTCCCCATCCAAAACAAGAATAATATACCAAAGTTCCTACTATGGACATAAATGAAGATGTAATTATGGAAAATTTATTATATTCTAAATTTACATCAGTAAATTTACTTTGAACATCTCTTAGACGTTTTGAAAATATATGTGAAAGATCGAAAGCTTTAAGTGATTGTAAATTTTGAAAAGACTCTTCATTGAAAGACATCATATCACTTCTTACAATTCTTATTTCTTTATTAAACTTTCTCATTCTAAGCATTAAAGATTTTGAAACTATTACTGTAATAGGTGCACTCATAAGTGCTATTACTGCCATAGTTGCATCATAATATAAAACTACTCCTAATATACATACAAACTGAACTACTTGTGTTATTAAACTAGGTAGCCATCCAAGTACACTACTTGCCACTGTAGAAGAATCATCTGTCAATCTATTTAATAAATCCCCACTATGAAAAGATGACATACTTTCCCAATCAGTATTTATAATTCTGTCGTATATATCAGCTCTTATTTCATTTCCCACTTTTACATTTATTTTTGTTGATATTCTACTTGTAATAGCATTTACTATGATATTACCAATTGACATTCCTATAATAACAGCTGCTGCCATACCTATACTACTGGAATCATATCCTGTAACTGCATCTATCAAGTTTTTAGATGCTACACCACTGGCTAAACTCATGACTGTACCAAGTATTCCTAAAAATATGTAAAATACTACTCCCCATTTATACTTATCTACATATTTATACATCCATTTTGCTTCTATGTACATTTCTTGTAGCATACCACCTTTTATGCGTTCTATTAATTTTTTTAAATATGAAATCATACGACAATTTCCCCCTAAATTATAAAAAGCTAATACAATAATATCAACTTTTGTACTATTATTGTATTAGTAATTTAGTTATCTTTTTTACTACCAAAGTATAATGTAATTTAAAATTTATATATAAAAAGGTATAAAATAAATTATAATAACTTATCTTATACCTTTGTTTGCATTGAAATTTATACTTTAAATATATATTAATTAATTAATATAATTATATACACTAAAAACTAAACAAAGATCACTTTTATTACAAAAGTGATCTTTGTAGCTAAGTAGCTAAGCTAATTTTATGATTGTCCTCCAGTAGGTACGTATGTACATTTACAATCTTTATAGTATATACATTTCCATCCTGTAATCCCTGGTTGATATGCATCTGGGTATTTACAACCGAATATAGGATGTGCAGAATAATCATTAGTATCCCCTATAGATTCAAAATCAACATTACACTCAGAGTCTTCAGTCTTTTCTAAACCTAATTCTACTACTTGTGGTTCATTCCATTTTTTCATAATTAAATTTCCCCCTTTTATAAATAGATATTTATATTAAAGTAAAACATATATATGTCTACTTTAATCGACATTTTTCGTGTTAATTATATATATTCCATTATTCTTATATTTAATTTCCTTTATTTATATATAAATAATAACCCATACATTTATTTTCTTAAATTATACTTTTAGTGTATCTTTTTTACACTATAGTTTATTAAATTATATTTATAACTAAGATAAGTTTAATTTCTCCATATTAAATATATCCTTTTATGATTAACGAGGACATAAAGCATACCTAGTAACTTTTATTTATAGTAAATACCTATAAAATAAAAAACTTTCAATATTAGCGCTTTACCGTCCTAGCTACCAACGTCTTGATGTCACTAGACTACAAGGTGGTAGCCAAGATTTTCCTTGACGTCCTTCTCCATTGACAACCATTCAAAATACCTAATAACACAAAGATTTCCTCTAAATCCACATCTTATCATAAAAATAGCTCTATAAGATTCCATCACACATTTTAATCTCTCTGTACTTTTCAATCCAAAACATCTCGCGATCTCGCTAGAATCCCCCTAAAATTAGCACTTTTTTAATTCAAATTATTATATACAGTAATATTAATAGTGTATATATTTTTTATAGTATACTAAAGTATAATTTTAATTTTTTGTTAAAAAATAGAGCCTATTTGCTAGACTCTACTTATAATTTTCCTATTCACTTTAATTCAAATAATTGACCTTATTTTCTTTTTTAACTATAAGATAAAAATTCTCCCCTTCTGCATAATATGGATAGTACTTATCATCCCTCACCAACTTACATTTCAAAATTCCCTTATCCACCAGCTTTTTATATCTTCTCCTAATAGTTTCACCACAAAGTCTTATAATCGGCAGATCCTTGGCTACTTGTTCATAATTTATATAATGATAAGTTTCTTCGTCTATAATTTTGCTTTCTATGGTATTTTCCTCTTTTGATACTATGTACCACTCGAGTATTAGTAAATGAACCAGATCCAAATCTTTGTTTACAGCTTCTTCTTGATTATATCTACTTATATTTATATCCATCTTATCCTCCTTAGTATAAGGCATCATTTTCTGATAAGATTCTCTTTACCTGTTGATTGCTTATTCCGTATTTAACTCTAAGTGCATCGATATTTTTTCCGTTATAATCCTTGACAAGTTGTCTATTTCTTTCTGCTAAAGTAACTTTGCTGTGAACTGGTATGTATACAGTGCTGCCACCATAAAGTTTGCATATCTCCACAAACTTGTCCATTCCTACAATTTCCACCATTGCACATAATCCATAAGGTATGTCTTCCATTAATATGTTCATACTAAAACCCCCATTCTTTATTTTTTACTTTTCTCCCGAATATTCATCTGATACTTATATTGTATCGAACATAAATTCGATTTGCAATATTGTTCGGAATATTCGTTTTATTAATATTATAGTAATCCATGATTTGAGATTAGATACTTAACATATTTTAGGAAAATAGTTTTATGAAAAATTATACTAAAAAAAGAGCCTTTATTTTAGGCTCTTCGTTATTACTATTTATTAGTTTTTTTAAACAACTTTAAGCATTTTCTCTAAGATAATTTATATTTGTAGCATACAATTTGTTATTAATCTCCCTTATAATCGGTTTATAAATCATATTAATTAAATATGATGAAATAATAGATAACCCTACCAATACTAAAAATATAACTACTACATTTCTCGAAGCAAATACAAATTCTTCAGCAAAATTCATATAGAAAAGCATATGAGTAAGCCACATATTAGTTGAATGAGTTCCAAAGAAGTTCCATATTTTCTTACTTAAACTATCTAAATTTATTAAATTAAACAAACAAATAAATATAACTGCTATAAATGGATCAATAAACATCGTCTCTATAAAACCATGAACTACTACTAATACTATTATTCCAATTATACATATTAAATTCTTACCTTTTATATTAAATATAGCACTACTTATTTTTGAATATATACCTTCTTTAACAAATACTGCCCCTATCACAAAAGATAATTGAGATGTACCAAATAAAACTATTGCATTTATAATTAAAGATATAGCTTCATTACTAATTGGTATAACATTTTTTATTCGCTGTAAATAAGCAATAAAATATATAATCATAGATAAAAATAAAACTATCTTTGAATCATATTTATCTATTAATTTGAAAATAATTGGCGATAAAACGACAAGAATAACGTATGTCTGCACAAACCACCATGCCCCACAATAAGTACTCTTTATTAATAGTATATTACCTAATAAATTAGATATACTTCCTGGATATATCTCCTTCATTCCTAATAAATATCCTGCTATACAAGTTAATATTAATACTATCCAGAAATTAATAAGAAACTTTAATATTCTTATTCTATTATAATATTTATAATAAGATAGACCTTTTTTCTTATATCCAATATATAAACCATACCCACTGGCAAAACAATATATTGGTACACATGAACCTCCTAATAGTGCTATATAATATACAAAAGGTACATTATTTATAAATAGACTTGTATCATAATGTCCTTGTATATCTTTTCTACAAAATAGATTTAAGATAATCATAAAAATTATTGTTACACCCTTTGTCCTTTTTATATGTTCTTTTGATAATCCCATTTAAATCCCCTTTCTATTAAACATACTAATAGGTATTTCGAAAGAAATACCCATTAATCATAATTCCAAATAATTTATCAAATCATTTCTCTTTTGTGACATACTAACAGTCTCCGTAGTAAACTTAATCTTCTCTTTCAGAGAATAATCCTTACTACAACCCCCTCTTACTAAGTGATGTCCCCATGCCACAGGATGTAACACCTTATACTTCTTTGCATAATTATATGTACCAGATATAGTCTCAACCTTTGGAAATAAAAATCTCATATATCTTTTAAATGAGCTTTCATTCTTACCACCATTTTTATCTGCTGTATAGGCAAACTCACTTGCCACACTGCTTACAAAGTCCTGCTTTCCATGTACACCACTTTCAAATATGACTCTTATAAGCACTTCTAAATATGACTTATCTTCATTATTTATAACTTCAAATAATATATTATTCCGTTCATTATTTATAATAAATACATAAATAAGATAAATGATATCAATAAATTTTATACCTACGCTCTTTTCAAAAATCCTTTTTCTTTATTGTTTAATAATTTAAATATTTTCTTATTACTAATAAGTTTATGTAATACTACTGCTAGTAAAGTAGATACTATTAAAGCCGGAATAGATATAATTATATTTTTTATCAACCAGTGATAAGTTAAATTATTAAAAACTTTTCTAAATACAATTAGCATCAATTCATGAACCATATAAAATTCAAAACTAAATCCAGCTATCTTTTGTAGTATATTACACGATAATATATTTGATATAATGCCTTTTTCATGTGCAATTATATATATTCCTAATGCAAATATAGGAGAATAATAACTTAGTCCATATTCTAATTTGTACTTATCAAATAATGTTAAGAAATACATAATAAAAAATATTATAACTATTCCAAATTCATATAAATTATAAAATTTATATTTATTATTATCTTTACTCCCCTCCATAAATTGTTTAGCTACCAACATTCCTACCATAAAATCAAATACTCTAAAAAACGGACTTGTATATAAATTTAATCCATAATTTTGACTATTATTAATAAAAATAACTATATTTTGTAAAATTAATATTGATAATATTAGATTGTAAGGGTTTATATGATTTACTTTTTTTATTGATATTATAAGTGGTATCGCTACTATATATAATAAAAACGTCGTAGATAAAAACCATGACAGTCCATTAAAAGGAAATGTTTGTTCCTTTAATAAACTTTGTAGTAATGATAAATTCCACAGCGCTTTACTGATTATTTCTGTTATTTCAAATTTTAATATCCATTCCCATCTTATAGCTATACTCATTATAAAAGTGATTAGATGTACAGGATATAATTTCTTCATGCGCTTTATTATCCAACTTATGTATTCATTAAAATTCATAGTTTCAATTCTATTACTATATGAGTAGTACAGTACAAACCCCGATAACATAAAGAAGAATGTTACTGGAAAAGTTCCTTTCAGTAATAACCCTGAATGAAATAAAAATATTCCTAGCATTCCTAATACTCTTAACCCTTGTAGTGATTTAATCATCCTTTTGATCCTTTCTCTAATCTCATTCCATAAGCTATATATTTAATTTATACTTAAACTATTTCTTGCTAATACGTAACCTTTTTAATCTGCATTTATCAATGCCCATTTATGTGCCGTAAGATAGGAAGCCATATTTTTAACTACAAATATAAAATATACTATAGTTATATTTTATATAGATTACCCATCTTTCATCATCTTCCCTAAAAATGGATATAATCCGAATCTTATTAAAAATATAATCATAGCTAATACACCATATGCTTTTTTATAAAGCTGAACTAATTCAGTTATTTTTTCTTTATCATCTTCTGCCAGTGTAATCTGCTTTAGAACTTCTCACTCCAACTCGTCTTGTTGCTACTGATCCTTCATTATTCTTATTTATTACTTTAATCCTACTATCTTTTAATGCATAGCTTTCGCATATACTTAAACTATTATCTGTTAATTCATCATTTACTAATATAAATTCAAATTTCTTAAGTGCTTGCTTAAGTATTGACTTTATACATTTATGTAGTTTTTTACCATCATTATATATTGGTACTATAACTTATATTTTTTATTTAAATACTCCCTTTAATCTAAGTTTACATTTTTATAATTCTAAATAATTTATCAAATCATTTCTCTTTTGTGACACACTAACAGTATCCGTAGTAAACTTAATTTTCTCCTTTAGAGAATAATCCTTATTAAAAACTCCTCTTACCAAGTGATGTCCCCATGCCACAGGATGTAGTACCTTATGCTTCTTTGCATAATTATATGTATCAGACATAGTCTCCACTTTAGGAAATAAAAATCTCATATATCTTTTAAATGAGCTTTCATTCTTACCACCATCTTTATCTGCTGTATATGCAAACTCACTTGCCACACTGCTTACAAAGTCCTGCTTTCCATGTACACCACTTTCAAATACATCTCTTATAAACTCATCTAAATATGACTTATCTTCATTTACTACAAACTCTATCTCACTTGGTATAGACATATCAAATAGTACATTACAAGTAAGCATTACTTGTAATACAAATTTATAAATTCCATATTTTTTACATCTATCAAGTAAATTAATCCAGTGTACCTCATTACCCCTTTTATTTACTAGTAATGCAAAGTCGATTAAATGCCTTATACCAAATCCTCTATATACTAAATGTTTTGCCATATGGATGCATTGAAATATGGCTAAATCTTCTAAACTCATTTCATTAGCAATAGACTCACCTATATTTACACTCTGTATATTAGGCCACATATCTTCTTCAAACTTAGATATCTGTTTAAAGAAATGTTCATCAGCTAAATTCCAATGTAGCTCTACTGGTAAACACCCACTTTTATAATATACAAAGTGAGAAGGAGATCTTTCTATTTCTGAATATCCTCTGCTTAATATTAGCTCTATTGATTTTTCTAAATCCTCTTCTTTCACAACTACATCTGCATCACTCATAGTCCTAAGTGTAGGTGTAGGATATAAATCTCTTATTACCAAGCCTTTTAGAGCTAATACATCTATATTTGCTTTATTAAATTCAGAAAGTATACTCTCTACCTCTTTCATATGACGTTGCTGAGTAATTCCTGACATGAATACTTCTTTTTTCCATAAGTTTAATAAATCTTTTGGAATAGTACCTTTTATTTCATTTGAAATTGCTGAATAAACTAATGCTTCTATTTTATGCTCTCTTGATATGTCAATTATTGATTTCCAATTTATTTGTTCATTTATATTTGTTTTTTCACCATTAATAGCACTTTTAATAAACTTTACTATTTGTCTTTGAGTTAAATTCATTTACTTCCTCCCCGTAATAATTCTCATAAATAATACTTTTTTATATATTTTTCATCACTTATACTTTATATTATAATAATTTAGTGTTACTCTTTACATTCTACTAAAGTATTATTTCGTATTTATTTATCATACTATAAATATTAGTAATAAATTATAAAAAGGAGAAATGATATAAATGGCAATTACTCAGATCTACAAAGTTCTATACAATAATATATCTATAAGAAGTAAAGCATCATTATTTGCATATAGCTTCAGACGATTAAAACATGATACCTTAATAGATATATTAGATATAGATGTCCTATGAGACCATTTCAAGTATAATAATAAAGATGCTTATATAATAAATTTATAATTAGAAAAAGTAGAAACATCTATAACAGGTGGCATAGTTATTAAATATTTATGTATAGAAACCAATGAAGTAATCTCACCAATAATCAGCTATTATAAACTTGAACTTAAATTATACCCATCATACAGCTATATCTATTGATAACTATACAATAATTGAGCCAAGAACAAAATCCGTTACACTTTCTGAAGAAAATCCAAATCAAGAACTAGTCTTTTTTTACAAAAAGAATAAGATATATGAAAGTGTGACTGTCAACTATACTGACAAATATAGTCAAAATCATATCTCTGATTCTAAAGTTTATAGTAATCTTGAATTTTGAAGTTATAGCTATGAAGCTATTTCCATACCAAATTATACATTGGTTATCAAACCTACTATAATAGTTATCCTTACTGAAGAATCAGATAATTTAGCTATAAATTTTGAATATGAAAAAAATCAGCAAGTTATCACATCCCTTAATCAAAAAAAAGACAAAATGAAGTCCCTTATATATCCACATATTATATAAAACCTATCATAAAACCTGACGAAAAAATAATCATAGACTACTATATTACCGATTACTATCATAAAGAATATGTAAGTGAAGATTATAGTAAAATATTTACAGTTACTGCAAGAATAGATGGAAAAGATTATATAGTAGTTAAAAACTTACAAGCAGGAGATAACTCAATTATTCTTGTTACTTTCCCTAAACTAGATGGTGAAGATCAAAAATTTTTATATTCTATACAGTTCTTTAGACTCCCTACAAATTGTCAATTTAAAAATTTGAAACTAGGTAACTGTAGGGGTGTAAGTATAGCATCTCAAGCTATGAATAATATGCTATTTGAAAATTACGAACTTGCTAAGTGTGGAAGTGCCGTTACTAAATGTGATCTCGATGCTGAAAATGACTGGGATATGATACAATGTGTAATATTTAGATAACTTAATTTTCATAATAATACTAATAGTAATAAAGAAACATCCTTAGTTTATTTGAAAAAAGAGCCATCTTCAGGTAATGTTATTTTTAAAATTGTAATATAATAAAAGACACAGGGTATGTGTTAGATGGATATTATCCTCCTGGTTATATTAATAACTCTGCCAATTAACAAGTTATTTTAAATAGATCACCTATATCCATTCAACTATTATCTGATAAATTTAAAAATACAACACTTCAACTATATAGTGTAATTGTTAATAATTAATCTATTTAGACTATGATATAAAATATTCTATCATAGTCCTTTATTTTATAATTTATGTAAGAATAAAATTATTCAATGTCCAAACCTTCATAATAAAAATATTTTTTCATATCATTATTATTTATAACATGCATTTGAGAAGTATAATACATCCTTGCATAATTAAGTTTTTTCTTACTTATCTCATATGCTAATTTTTTTTCATCTGTCTTAAGTGTTCTTTCATGAGAAAATACCTTAATATTTTTTCTAGCAACTTTTTTTACTATTTGATTCAATTGTTTATGCTGATAGTGTCCATATTCCCCTTCATTATTATGAGTTACAACTACACTCCATTCTTCTTTTTCTTTTAGAATATTTTCTATTACTGTTTCTGACTTTTCTCTATTCCATGATATATTAGGTCCATCTTTAAAATTTAATATTTTATATTGCAAATTTAATGTTTTCATTAAATTTACAAACTCTCTACTTCTTTTTATATTATCACCATTAGTCATGCAAACAACTAGCCAATCATCTTCATTAAGTAACCTTCCACCTAAAAAAATAAATTCATCATCTGGATGAGCAACAAATACTACCTTATTTACTTTATTATAATTAATACTTGGATTAAGTTTCTTGTAATAAAAAAAATAATATATCTTTCTTATAGAATTATCAATCAATCTAGCTATACTAATCTTTAATTCTAATATTGTCATCTTTATCTCCCTCTATCACAATCATTTTTACATAAACGTAATAATTTCTCTATATTATTATTGTGTATTTTTTTATTTGATAAATTTTTTTCCAAATTATTACATAAATTTTTATCATTAATTAATCGCTTTATACCTTTATATATTTCATACTTACTAAAGCTTACTATTAAACCAGTTTCTTCATTAATTAAATGCTCTTTAGCTGTAGAAAAATTTGTAGATATTATAGGTTTTTTAAATAGTTTTGCTTCTGCTAATGTGATACAATATCCTTCATGTATTGATGGCTGTACATAAATATCACAATCTTTAAAATATGGATATGGATTTAACTTAGTACCTAGAAAAACAATGTTATTTTTTAATTTCTTTTCTTTAACATTATCTTCTATTTTATCTCTTAGTTCTCCCTCTCCTATACAGTACCATCTAATATTGTATCCTTCTCTAATAAGCATTTCTACAACATCTGGTATAATATTAAATCCTTTTTCCTCTGTTATTCTTCCTACTGTTAAAATCCTAGTTCCAGAAAATCCATCATCAAATGTTTCCCCTTCATTTCCCAACTTATAAATTTTATTATAATTAATTATGTTGTAAAATATTTCAGTCTTATTTGATAAATGTGGATACATTTTATTGAATTTTTCTAAAACTGAAAAAGAAACACAAAAAATTTTATCAAATTCCTTATAGTATTCTAAGTACATATTCATATAATCTGTATATTTTTCTATATCTGAATGTATCCATGCAATTTTTTTATCTGATTTAATATACTTAATATTATATATAACTGGAAATGATGCAGGTACATGATATGATATCGCAATATCATAATGATTATTATCTTTAGGCATAATCTTTGCTAAATACTCTTCTTGTTTAAATACTGATTTATTTATTTTATATAAAAACATATAATAAATTATTTTAAATACTTGTATAAATCTACCTTCTTTTAATGCTTTAAAGATCTTTTCTTTTATGCTATTCTCAACACCAAATATATTTTTTACTCTAACCCAATTAGGTATAAATTGATAAAACTCTCCGCCGCTGGCCATAACATATAAAGTTACATCATATTTTTCTGAAGGTATACTCTCCAACATATCTATTAATGACTTTTCTATTCCACCAGATACCATCTGTCTTGTTATAATCGCTATCTTTTTTTTCATAATTACCCCTATTTAACTATATAACTTCTTTATTTTTTATACTTCTACACACCATAACTTTCATTGTTTCCGATAAATATTGAAATTCTTTACTCTGTCTAAATAAAATATAGTATATTAAACTTGGAATTAATATACATATAAAACCATTTACAACTAATCCTAAAAAACTATTTTTTAGAATTATAAATTTGCATATATATTGTGTTAACATCCCTACAAGTATAGTTAAAAATATATATTTTATATATGTTATCATATATTTAAATACTGATTGTTTTATAAAATAATATTTAAATAATATACGTGGTTGATTCCAAAATGATGTGACTAAGAAACTTATACTTGTACCTAAAAAAATTCCAACCAATCCTATTCTTTTTCCCAAATATATCGATACAACTAAATTAATAATGCCTTCTATTATCGCTACATATTTATCCTGAGCAAATAGACCTGCCTTATCCTTAAAAATAGTTATAGTTTTTCTCATACCTGACATATAAAAATTAATAATTATTATCCAAAACGTTAACTTATTTAATAAATATCCTGTTCCTAGCCACCAATTTATAAATGGCTCTAATAAGTTAAATAAAAATATTGAACTTACAGAGTATATCCAAAATGAAATCATAAAAGTTATTCTAAATATAAAATAGCTCTTTTCTTCATTCTCTGTTGCTATTAGATTACCTACACTATTACTAATCCCACTTATAAACTGCGATACTAACGAGTTTAATTGGTCGGTAATCAATGAATAATTTGAATATAACCCAACAGTAGAAACACTAATTAAATAAGATATTAGTATATTATCTGTACTATATATAGCATAAGATCCTATATTTTGAATAAACATTGCCTTTACATTGCTAGCAATATTTGTTCTTACATCCGCATCAATTTTATATTTTTCTTTTGTTTTTAAATATGGATATAATTTATTAACTATTCTAGCACCTATATAGTTTTGCATAATAAATAATATAAATTCAATTAATAAATATGCAATATAATTTTGTGTAACTTTAAGAATAATTATTTTTCCACATAACGAAACTACTTGAAATATTATATTATTTTTAGTTAATTTATACCCTCTTTGATCCGCATTTATCAATGCCCACTTATTTTGATAAATATAAGATGCTATACTCTTACTTACAAAAATTATATATACAACTCCTAAATATGGTACGTTTCCATCACTCTTAATTAAGTTTCCTAGAAAAGGATATAAACTTATACTTATAAGTAATAGTATCGATGCTAAAATAAAATATACTTTTTTATATAGCTGAATTAAGGCTATTATTTGTTCTTTATTATTTTCAGCTAATGGTTTATATAAATTATATACTATACTAATACCAAAACCACTTTCAATTAATACCATTGCAGACAATACATTTCCTAGCAATCCATTAACACCTAAATACTCTGTTCCTAAGTTATCAAGAAATACTTTCCTAGATATAAATCCTAGGATTACAATTACAATTTGGTATAAGATATTCATTGATATATTTTTTAACGCACGCTCTGTTCTCATATTTCCCTCTTCTCTTTAGAATTAGATTTGATTCTTCTAAGCAACAAACTATCTATTATTAAACATTTGTTTTTTCACCTAATAAGTACTCTTTTATTTATTAATTAATACATTTATATAGTTTATCTATTTCATTAGCTGTATCTACTCTTTCACTGTTAATATTAGTTTTTAATTTATTTACTAATATATTATTATCAAGTAATTGTTTTACTTTTTCATATATGTCATCTTCGTCTATTTCACATATTAAACCATTTTCTTTATCAACTATTTGTTCATTAGCACCTGTGAAATTTGTAGTCACTATTGGATTGTCGAAACATCGAGCTTCAGCTAAAGTTATACAATATCCTTCATGCTTAGATGATTGGACATAAATATCACAATCCTTCATAAAAGGATATGGATTTTGATTCGAACCTAAAAGTATATAGTCATCTTCAACTTTATGTTTTTTTATAAGGTTCTCACACTTTTCTCTTCCCATTCCCTCACCTATACAGTACCATCTAACATTATATCCTTCTTTTCTAAGTCTTGATAATACTGGTATAGTCATATATTGGCCTTTTATATATGTAAGTCTTCCTACGGTAAGTATTCTAGTACCATCGAAATCATCATCAAAACTATCTCCTTCTTTTGCCATCTTATAAATAAGTTTTGATGATATTATATTATAAAAGACTTCTGTCTTATCTTTTATACTAGGTAGTAATTCTATTAATTTCTCTTTACCTTCTTTTGAAACAGTAAAAATTTTATCAAACTTAGTATATACTTTCTCTGCGAATTCCTTATTAAAATCAATTTTAGTTACATCAAAGTGTACCCATTGTATTTTTTTCTTTGCTTTTATTTTATTGATTACAAAATAACTTATAAATTCCATTGGACCTGCATAAGCTACTGCAAGATCATATTCTTCATCTAAAACTGGATAATCTTTAAGTAAATACTCATTCATAGGATATGTATTTTTATTCACTTTAATTTGATAGTATATATTTAACAAATTTATAAATTTATATATATTAAACCTCATTAATGCCTTCAGTATAGAAAACGGTAATGGATCATTTAAATTATCTTTAAGCCTTTCATATCCATCTAAATACTTTATATTAACCCAATCAGGTATTTCATCTAAAAAATCACCATCTTTTTCTAACATTAGCACTGTTACATCATATTTTTCCTTATCTATTTCAGATAGCATTGTTAAAAGGGCTTTTTCTGTACCCCCTACATTCATATTTATAACCATGAATAATATTTTTTTCTTCATATATTAATTTTTCCTTATTTATCTTTTCCTTAAATACTTTCTATCAGTTCATAAAACTTATCTAATTCTTCTACATTTCCCTTTTTTTCTTTTTTTAGATAATTAGTTATATATTCATTTAAATCCCTATCATTAATTAGCCTTTCAATTCCATCTGCTACTGCTTTGCTATTCATATCTACAACCAAACCATTTTTTTCATGAATCATTTGGCTATACACAGCATCAAATCTAGTAGTAACTACTGGTTTATTTAGCATTCTAGCTTCAGCAATTGCTATCCCAAATCCTTCAAATCTTGATGTCTGTACATATATATCACAATCTTTTAGATATGGATATGGATTAGATTTTACTCCTAATAAAATGAAATTATCTTGTAAATTATTCTCTTCTATATAAGTTTCTATATCCTCTTTTAGATATCCTATACCTAATGAATACCATCTAAAGCTTATACCTCTATTTTTTAATTCCTTACAAGCTTCTAAAGCAATGTCATATCCTTTTTGATGCGCTAACCTACCGATAGTTAATATTTTAATTCCCTCGAAATCATCATTATAGCTATTACCTAGCTTTGACATTTTTTCTATCAGCTCAGGATCATTTATATCATGTATAACTTCTATCTTATCTTTAAATTCATCAAATGTTTCTATAAATATCTCTTTAGTGGACTCTGAAACTGCTACTATTTTTTTATATTTTTTATAGAATTCACTCTGAAATTTTTTATCTTCTTCTTCTAGCCTATAACTTACATTTACCCATGCAAATTTTTCCTTTGCATTAATTTTTTCTGCTACATAAAATGTAGGTACTCCTTGTGCATAACTTATTGCAATATCATAATTTCTTTTTGATTTTTCTATTGATTTAGATACACTTTGCCAAAATACCCTGGCTTTCTGAGCGTTACTATAATCATTTTTACGCAATGCTAAAGAGTATCTTAGTCTAGAAGAAAGCATTTTAAAATTTATTTTTTTTATTGAATACACTATTGATTGTTTCAAACTTAATTCTGTAAACTTAGTATAATCTAACGGTGGAAGTATATTAACTTCTTTAGGTACTATTTCTTCTAATTCACCGCCATATCCAAATAACTGTAAATCAACATTGTATTTTGAATAATCTAATAAAGATAATAATGTAGTTAAACTTTTCTCAGCTCCTGCACAGTGTAATGAATCTATTACAAATAATATATTTTTTTTCATATATCCTAGTTCCTATATTCTCCTATTCATATTTTGCTTACTATTTTATAGTAAAAGTTTGGATTAAATCTATAGCATAACAGTAATATCTTTTGCTTATAACTAAACATTGAATTTTTCATAATATCTATTATATGACTATTTATCGTTTTCCTTAATTTTAATACACTTTGATCTACATTTTCTAACTCATTTAAAGCCGCTTTATCAGTCCATAATAAAGTATCTAAATAAACTCTAGTGGATATTTCATGTAACTTTTTTTCTTTATTACTTTTAAAAAATCTCACATTATCTTCTAGTGCATATACTTTATCAAACTTTTCAACTCTAAATTGTGAGTTGACAATGCTACCTTTTCTCTGAAGATAGTAATATAGTGGATAATTTATATAAACTATTTTTGAAGATTTATATAATAATTTAGGTGATAACCATTCATCTTCATATATTTTATTTTCTGGATATCTTAATTCTTTAAACAAATCCCTTTTATATAACTTATTCCATGCATATACAAATGTAGTTCTCACCTTATATAATTTTTTTATAGCTTCTTCAGATGTCAGCTCTTCCATATTAATATTACGTTCATTTACTATATTATTTAGCTCTACATATTCATCTTCATATATATTCTGCTCTTTACAAATTACTACATCAGCTTCACTTTTTATAATATTATTGTATAAAATTTTATACATATCCTTATGAATAAAATCATCACTATCAACAAACCCTATAAAATCGCCTTTAGATATATCAATACCTGCATTTCTAGCTGATGATAGACCTCCATTAGTTTTATATATAACTATTATCCTATCATCTTGATTTTTATATCTATCACAAATACACCCACTTCCATCTGTTGAACCATCATCTACTAATATCAATTCAAAATCTCTAAAAGACTGATTTAATATAGAATCAATACATTTTTCTAAGTACTTTTCAACATCATATACTGGAACAATTATACTAATCTTAGGCATAGCTTCTACCTCTCTTTAACATTAC
>CAMBXR010000035.1 GCA_945871955.1 uncultured Clostridium sp.
TGATATAGAAGTTGAAAATGAAAGTATAAAATCAGTAATAGTAAATTATACAGAAAAAGTAGAATGTGACAATGTAATATTTGCTGTAGGGCATAGTGCTAGAGATTCTTACGAAATGTTATATAGCAAAGGTGTAAAAATCATTCAAAAACCATTTGCTATAGGTGCTAGGATTGAACATCCTCAAGAGTTAATCAATAAATCTCAATATAAAGAATTTTATAATCATCCAAGATTAGGAGCGGCAGACTATAGACTAATAGAACACACTTCAAATGGAAGAACAGCATATTCATTCTGTATGTGTCCGGGTGGAACAGTTATAGCATCAGCATCTAATGAATTTGAAGTAGTTACAAATGGTATGAGTGAACATGCGAGAGATAAGGTAAATGCAAATAGTGCATTCTTAGTAAATGTAAAACCAGAGGATTTTGGAAGTGACCATCCATTAGCTGGTATTGAATTCCAAAGAAAATATGAAAAACTTGCTTATGAATTAGGTGGAAAAAATTATAATGCACCTATGCAATTAGTAGGAGATTTTCTAAATGATAAAATTACAACAGATATAGGAAAAGTTGAGCCTTCTTATAAACCAGGAGTTACAGGTGCAGATTTAAGAGAATGTCTACCTGAATTTGTAACTACTACAATGAAAGAAGCGCTATTATCTCTTGATAAAAAATTAAATGGATTTGCTATGCATGATGCTGTTTTAACAGGTGTAGAAACAAGATCATCTGCTCCAGTTAGAATAGTAAGAGATGAAGAGACACTTCAATCTGTAACTACTAAAAATCTATATCCATGTGGAGAAGGTGCAGGTTATGCAGGGGGAATAGTAACGGCTGCTGTAGATGGTATAAAATGTGCTGAAAAGATTATTGAAAAATATGCACCTATTGTTAAATAATTTTAACAATAACAGAGGAAATGAAAAAAAATTTAACAAGAATTTATGATATAATGTTTATGCAGTGAGTGGTGAATACATATTATTAAATAGAGTAATTAATAACCACAGTAACTAAGGAGGAATACAATTGGAAATAATCATCAGTATTATGGGTGGACTAGGATTATTCCTATTCGGGATGAATCTTATGGGGGAAGCCCTAGAAAAAGCAGCTGGAAGTAGGCTAAAAAAAATAATAGAACTTCTAACTAGTAATATATTTATGGGAGTTCTTGTCGGTACAGTAGTAACAGCAATAATACAAAGTTCAAGTGCCACAACAGTAATGGTTGTAGGTTTTGTTAATGCAGGAATAATGACATTACCACAAGCAGTGGGAGTAATAATGGGTGCTAATATAGGTACAACAGTTACTGCTCAATTAGTTTCTATAGATATGAACGGTTTAGCACCGATAGCTTTAGGAATAGGTATAATTCTTTACTTATTCGGTGGAAAACCAAAAACTAAGCATATTGCAGAAGTGTTAATAGGATTTGGTATATTATTTACAGGTATGGACTTTATGAAAGAAGCAGTTAAACCATTAGCTGGATACTCAGGATTTACTAATGCTTTACTTACTTTCGGTAAATACCCAATATTAGGTTTATTATTAGGATTTGGTATAACAGCAATAATACAAAGTTCAAGTGCATCAATGGGTATGCTTGTTGTTTTAGCTTCACAAGGTTTAATACCATTAAATAGTGCATTACCAATATTATACGGTCAAAATATAGGGACATGTGTAACATCATTATTATCGAGTATAGGTGCAAGTATCAGTGCTAGAAGAGCAGCTTTAATACATTTAATATTTAATGTACTTGGAACAATAATATTCTTAATATTCTTAAATGGTATAGTTGTTAAGTCTGTATTGTACTTTGACCCAGATAATGTGGCAAGACAAATTGCAAATGTTCATACAATATTTAATATAGCATCAACTTTAATTTTATTACCATTCAATGGAATAATAATAAAATTAGCTACTAAATTAGTACCAGATACTCATATAGAAGATGATGATGTAAAAGTTGTTAAATTTATAGATGATAGAATGATTGAAACACCTTCAATAGCTTTAGTAAATGTTGAAAAAGAGACGCTAAGAATGGGTGAGAAATCAAAAGAAAGTTTAGATAGTGCTATGAAAGGTATACTAGAAAAATCAGAAAATGATTTAGCTAGTACACTAAAAAAAGAAGTACTAATAAATTCATTACAAAAAACAATACTAGATTACTTACTTAAATTATCAAAAGCTCCTTTAAATGAGGAATCAAGAGAAGTTATAGATTCATTATTTAATACAGTAAATGATATAGAGAGAGTAGGGGATCATGCTGAAAATTTAGCTGAATTAGCACAAAGTAGTATAACTAATGATGTAGTATTTTCAGATAATGCAAAAAGTGAGTTAGTTGATATGTACAACAAAGTTGTATCGACTTATAGTTATGCATTAGAATCTATGAGAAATTCAGATGTAGATCTAGCTTGTAAAGTAATTAAAATGGAAGAGCAAGTTGATATTATGGAAAAATCATGTAGAGCAAATCACATGAGAAGATTAAATAATAACATGTGTAGTATAGACAATGGTATTATTTATTTAGAAATATTAACTAATTTAGAGAGAGTTTCGGATCATGCTGTAAATATAGCTCAGCAAGTTATAGCTCAAAGTATAAATTCAAAATAGATAAAAAAACACCGTAAAAATAATTATTATTTTTACGGTGTTTTTTTATTTTAAAGAATTAAAATAATTATATATAAGAACAAAAAATAGTATTCAAAACCATTTTTTCATAAGTGAGCAAACGTAATTTATGCTATAATTTTATGATATAAACACTATAAAAAAAGGGAGTAAAGTGATGAAAAAAATTAATTTTAATTACACAAAAGCTTTAGAATTTTTTGCTAAAGAAGAAGTAGATGCACTGCAACCATATGTTGAAGTTGCACATGAAATGCTTCATAATAAAACTGGTTTAGGAAATGACTACTTAGGATGGGTAGACCTTCCAAACAATTATGATAAAGAAGAATTTGCAAGAATAAAAAAAGCAGCTGAAAAAATACAATCAGATTCAGATGTATTAGTAGTAATAGGAATAGGTGGATCATACTTAGGAGCTAGAGCTGCAATAGAATGTTTAGGTCATTCGTTTAGAAATAATTTAACTAAGGAAGAGAGAAAAACTCCAGAAATATATTTTGCAGGAAACAATATAAGCTCGACTTATTTAATGGATTTATTAGATATAATAAAAGATAAAGATGTATCACTAAATGTTATATCAAAATCAGGAACTACTACTGAACCAGCTATAGCTTTCAGAGTTTTAAAAGAATTCTTAGAAAATAAATATGGAAAAGAAGAAGCTGCAAAAAGAATATACGCAACTACAGATGCTAAAAAAGGTGCATTAAAACAAGTATCAGGTGAAGAAGGATATGAAACATTTGTAATACCAGATGATGTTGGAGGAAGATTCTCAGTATTAACTCCAGTTGGTTTATTACCAATAGCTGTTGCAGGAATTGATATAGATGCAATGATGCAAGGTGCAAATGAAGCTCGTATAGATTTCTCTACACCAAATTTAGAAGAAAATGACTGTTATCAATATGCAGCTGTTAGAAATATATTACATAGAAAAGGAAAAGATATAGAATTACTTGTTAATTATGAACCTAGCCTACACTATGTAAGTGAATGGTGGAAACAATTATACGGAGAATCTGAGGGTAAAGATAAAAAAGGTTTATTCCCAGCTTCTGTAGACTTCTCAACAGATTTACACTCAATGGGACAATATGTTCAAGATGGGAAAAGAATCTTATTTGAAACTGTTTTAAATGTAGAAAAACCAAGAAGAGTAATTGACTTAAAAGCTGCAGAAAATGATTTAGATGGTCTGAATTATTTAAGTGGAAAAACTTTAGACTTTGTGAATCAAAAAGCATTCCAAGGAACATTACTTGCTCATACTGATGGACAAGTTCCAAATTTATTAATAAATATACCAACACTAGATGAGTACAACTTTGGATACTTAGTGTATTTCTTTGAAAAAGCTTGTGGAATAAGTGGATACTTATTAGGAGTAAATCCATTTAACCAACCAGGAGTAGAAGCATACAAGAAAAATATGTTTGCTCTTTTAGGAAAACCAGGATTTGAAAAAGAAAAAGAAGAATTAGAAAAAAGACTTTAGAAATTAAGGTTTAATTAAGAATAAAATATTATAATGAAATCATCATAAGACAAATATATCACTTGTGATGATTTCTTTTTTTATAAAGAGTTAATAAATAGTAATAATATAAATAAGATGATAATATATTTATTTTGTTAGGAGGAGAAAAAATGTCTAGAAAAAGAGGTATAGGTTTAATAGTTGTTGTAGCTGTAATATGTTCAGTATTAAGTTCATTTTTAACAGTTATGGTATTAAGAAATAATTTAAATTTATTATCAAGTACAACACCACAAACTCAAAGTATTAGTATAAATAGTAGTGGGAAAAGTACAAATGTATATCAAGCAGTAACAGAAAAGGCAATGCCATCAGTTGTAGGAATTACAACAACAACAATAAGTAGAGATAATATGTTTTCAATAGCGACAGAGACAGAAGGTGTTGGAACTGGTATAATAGTTGACTCAAATGGATATATACTTACAAATTCACATGTTATATCAGACGGAGAAGCAAAATCAGTTAATGTATTATTTAATGATGGTTCAAGTATAGATGGACAAGTACTTTGGCATGATGCACAATTAGACTTGGCAGTAGTAAAAGTAAATAAAACAGGTCTTACTCCAGCAGAACTAGGGGATAGCGATGAAGTTAGAATAGGTGATATAGCAATAGCTATAGGTAATCCACTGGGATTAGAGTTACAAAGAACGGTAACACAAGGTATAATAAGTGGATTAGACAGAACTATAAAAACACAAACTGCAACTATGACAGGACTTATTCAAACTGATGCAAGTATAAACTCAGGTAATAGTGGTGGACCATTATTAAATGAAAAAGGCCAAGTTATAGGAATAAATACAGCTAAAACATCTGAAGGTGAAAGCTTAGGATTTGCAATCTCAATAAATCAAGCAAAATCAATAATAGAGTCAGTAATAAAAGATGGAAGTTATGAGAAAGTAACATTAGGAATAAAAGGATATGATGCATCAACTTATGCAGCTTATGCAGGCTCTCAAGGACAAGAAGCCATTACTGATAAAGGCGTATTTGTTGGAGAGGTTGTAGAAGGATCAGCTGCACAAAAAGCTGGTATTAAATCAGGAGATATAATAGTAAAAATAGGAGATACAGATTTAACAAGCATGTCAGACTTAACTAAAGCTCTATATACTTATAAATCAGGAGATTCTACAACTATAGTAGTAAATAGAGATGGTAGTGAAAAAACACTAAAAGTAAGTTTCTAGAAAATAATTAAATAGTAATAAATGATAGTGAGATATATAAATTATACTCACTATTTTTTATTGTAAGAAAAATCATTTTCGTAGGGATTTATATTGAGATTTAAGGTTTAAATTACTACTATTTATAATGTAACATATATTCATTTTATTTTTATAAAGGAGGTGGGTCACATAAATTTTATGAAAATACAAAAGCAATAATAATTTTAAAGGTCAAATTTATTTTAAATTGACCTTTAAAAAACTTGATAAACAAGATTTATATAAAATATGGGAGTAAAATTATGGAGAAGATAATGATATTTGGGGCAGGTCAAGCTGGTGAAATGATATCAACTTGGATAAGTGGAGAAATGGACCTGCTAGGATTTATAGATAATAATCCAGATTTATGGGGAAAGTATAAAGATAAAAAAAGGATATACTCAGTTAAGGAATCTGTAAAAATGATGCCTGATATTATTGTTATTACAGTTTTAAACAAAGAAGCATCTGAGGAAATTGAGTTACAACTAAAATCATTAGATTATAAAGGGATGATATTTAATATTAATAAATTTAAAAGATATATTGATACACGATTGTCATCTTTAAGATTAATAGCTTCTGAGATAAATGATAGAAAATTAGAAGGTGACGTGGCTGAATTAGGAGTATATAAAGGAAAGTTTGCATCTGAAATTAATAGATGTTTTCCAAATAAAAAACTATATCTTTTTGATACATTTGAAGGATTTAATGATGAAGATATAAAAATAGAAAAAAGCCATGGAAATTCAAAAGCTAAAGTAGGAGATTTTTCAGATACTAATATTGAATTAGTAAAAGATAATTTACCACATAAAGAACAAGCAGTATTTATTAAAGGTTATTTTCCTGAGAGCATAAAAGAGGACTTACCAAGTTTTTGTTTTGTAAGTTTAGATACTGATTTATATAAACCTACTTATGAAGGATTAAAAGTATTTTATCCAAAACTTGTTAAAGGTGGAGCAATTATAATTCACGACTACAATAGTAGTCAATTTCCAGGAGTAAAAGATGCAGTAAAGAAATTTTGTAAAGAAAATAATGTTTTTTTAATGCCCCTATGTGACATGCATGGTTCTGCAGTAATAGTTAAATAGGAATATATACAAATAAAGGATAGTTCTAGAAATAAAAAAGGATGAACTAACATATAGTTCATCCTTTTGCATTATTCGTTTGTAGCTTTTGCATGACATGATTCACTTGATGGACATGATGAACATCCACTACATCCGCTAGATTTTTTAGTAAACATTTTAAATAGGATAAATGCAGCTATTAAAACTATAACACCACCTATAATATATTCTATAGAAGTACTTTTACCTAGTATTAAACTTCCAATAGTATTAACGATAAATGCAACTACCCAAGCAAGTATAAATTGATAAGATAAAGATATCATCATCATTTTATTTCCGTATTCTTTTCTCATAGTAGCAAGGGCTGCAATACATGGAGTATAAAGTGCAGAGAATGCTAAGAATGCAAGAGCTGTAACTCCAGTAAATACAGTAGGTAAAACTTGTTCTAAGTTGCTACCAAATAAAACTGACATTGTATTTACAACTATTTCTTTAGCACCAAGTCCTGTAAGTATAGAAACTGAAATTCTCCAGTCGCTAAATCCTAAAGGTGCGAATAGTGGAGTTATTATTTTACCAAAGCTCGATAAGAAGCTAGCATTCATATCTTCTGTATAACCATGTAAGTTAAATGATGATAAGAACCATATAACTACTGACATAGCGAACATTACAGTAATAACTCTTATTAAGAAACCTTTAGATTTGTTCCAAGTATTTTTTAATAAAGATGATAAAGTAGGAACTCTATATTCTGGTAACTCAAGAACAAAAGGTTCTGCTTGAGTTTTGTAGACTGTTTTATTTAATACTAAAGCAACTAATATTGCTACAACTATTCCTAATAGATATAAACCAGTAGTAACTAAAGCTTCGTGTTTTGGGAAGAAAATAGATACAAATAAAGCATATATAGGTAATTTAGCACCACAAGTCATAAGTGGAGAAATTAATGCTGTTATTTTTCTATCTTTTTCACTTTCTAAAGTTCTAGTTGCCATTATTGCTGGAGAAGAACATCCAAGTCCCATAACCATTGGTATAAACGCCTTACCAGATAAACCAACTCTATACATGATTCTGTCCATTAAGAATGCTGCTCTTGACATATATCCACTATCTTCAAATAATGATATTCCAAAGAATAAAGTGAATATTAATGGGAAGAATGGTAAAGTACCAGCTACACCACCAAGTACACCGTCAACTAGTAATGATTTGAACCATGGACTTGAATTAGCTAATATATCTCCAACTGGTCCCATAACATAAGTTTCTATTGCCCCTCCAAGCCATTCTTGTAAAGGTCCACCTACCCAATCGAAAGTAAACTTAAATAATAATAACAATATTCCTATAAAAATTGGATAAGCAAGTATAGGGTTTAATATAATATCATCTAAACGATCACTTATTGATTTTTTATTTGTTGAAGGAACTATAGTAGCATCAGATATAATTTCTTCTAACTTTTTATAAGTTTCAGTTTCATTTCCAAAATGTATATTGTAATTTACAACTGTTTTTGAAGCCTTTTCAATTTCAGACTTAATATTTTCTAAACCAGTTTTTTTCTTTGCAACTATAGGAAGTATAGTAACATTAAGATTTTTAGCTAACTTATCATAATTTAGTTTTATTCCTTTAGTTTCAGCTAAGTCAACCATATTAAGTAAAATAACTATTGGTTTATTATATTTCATAAGTTGAGTAGTAAGATATAGATTTCTATCAAGATTAGAAGCATCTACTACATTTACAATTACATCAACATTTTCTTTTTCTAAAAATTCTTTAGATACTTTTTCTTCATTTGAGAAAGTATCCATGGCATATATTCCAGGTAAGTCGACTATTTTTATATTATCATCTAAAAAGCCTTCTTTTTTCTCAATTGTTACTCCAGGCCAGTTACCCACATATTGATTAGATCCTGTCAATAAGTTGAAAACAGTAGTCTTACCAACATTAGGGTTACCGAATAAAGCTACGTTAATCAACTAGATCACCTCGCTGTCTTTCAAATAAATATTTTTAGCATCAGATTTTCTTAAAGCTAAGTTAAGTCCTCTGAAATTAACTATTATTGGATCTCCTAGTGGAGCAATTTTTTTTATTTCTATTTCAGTATTAGCAATACATCCTAAAGCAAGAAGTCTTTTTGCTAATCTTTCGTCACCATCTATATTATGAATTGTACCGCTTTGGCCAACTTTTAAGTCATAAACAGTCATCATTAACACCTCCTAATGATATTCATTATCAATTAAATTATATCAATATTTATATAAAATGTCAACATAGTTATAATTCTAAAAAATATTTATATATGGTAATAATGAATATATATAAAATAATTTTGAATGTAGAGGTTTTTTGTTAGATATTGTATTATATTATTAAGTTATAAAATGGAGATGAAATTAATGAAAACTAAAAAAATGACATTTTTAAGCTTAATGGTAGGATATAGTTTAGTACTATATATAATTGAATCATATATACCAAATCCATTAATAGCAATTTTTCCTGGAGCTAAATTAGGTTTATCAAATATAATAACACTGATATCATTGATGATTTTAGGTGTAAAAGATACATGTATAATATTAACAGTAAGAATTATATTGTCTTCTATTTTTACAGGACCTGTTTCTTATTTATTGTTTAGTGCAGGTGGTGCATACTTAAGTTTAATATGTATGTATTTAGTTAGCAAAGTAAAGGGATTTTCTATGATAGGAGTAAGTATTATAGGAGCTATTGGCCATAATATAGGCCAATTATTAGTAGCTAGTATGATAATAGAAAATATTAATATGATAGGATATTTACCATTTATGCTTATATCATCTTTAATTACAGGTATGTTTATAGGACTAGTATCAAATTATTGTTATCCTAAACTGGAAAAAGTTTGCTGGAAATTATTGACAAAGAACAACAATTTTTGATAGAATTATATTAAATATATATTGATAGTGGTGATTTTTTATGGAAATAAATGAATTAGAAACACTTAAAAAAGAAATTGAAGAAGTAAGAGAATTAATAAATACATATATAGAATATCCAGAGATTTTCAAAGATGAGCTAGTTGAATCGAGTAATAGGATAGATATGTTAATAAATGAATATATAAAATCAAACAAGTAACTCACATGATTGTGGGTTTTTTTTGTTTCTATATTTTTGATTTTAAATAAAAATTGTGAGTATACTAAATTATAAAAGCGAATATAAATATAGGCTTTATTTATTATAAGATTATACAATAAAAGGTGATTAGATGTTTGTTTCTAAATTAATTCGAAGCATTTTTATCATATTAATATCATGTTTATTATTAAAGTTTATACAATTCACTTTAAAAAGTATATTTAAAATAACAAAATTTGATGAAAGATATGAAAACACACTTTGTAGTGTATTATGTTCTATATCTTACTACATAATGCTTGTTGTAACTGTAATATTAATACTTAGGGAGTTTGATATTGTAGATGCTACTGCCTTTGGTTCTATAGTAACAGGAGCTAGTATAGTAGGTGTGATAGCAGGGGTAGCTTCTCAAAGTATATTAAAGGATATTTTTAATGGTTTTTTTATATTATTTGAAAAACAAATTCAAGTTGGAGATTTTATTGTAATAAATGAAGAATTTAGAGGTAGTGTGGAGGAAATAGGTATAAGAAGTACTAGTATTAGAGATTGGGATTTAAAAAGAATCACCATACCCAATGGAAATATTAATAGTATAAAAAATTATAGTAAGGATGTAATGAGAGTTATAGTTCATGTTAGAGTGTCTTATGAAGAAGATCCACTGAAGGTTTTAGATTCTTTACAAGAAGTATGTAATATAATGAATAATAAATATAAACATGATTTTGTAAAAGTAAAGCCTTCGAGCAAAGAAGGATTTAAAATTTATGGAATAACAGATATAGAAAAAATATCTATTGGTGCTAAATATACCATTACAGGAGTTGTAAGATCAGAAAGATATTTTACAATTTTAAGAGATGCTAAATTACAAATTTTAATTGTATTAAAGAAAAATAATATTAAGATAGGATATCCAACAAATATAAATATATTGTCCAGTGAAGATAGTATAAGGGAAGATCTATAAATAATAATTACAAGTAAAGAATAAAATCATATAATATACTAATAAATATATGTAATAATAGTACGGTGTATGATTTTAGGGGGATGACAAAATGGGGGATATAATATTAAAAAATGAGGAAATAATTATAAAGCTTTTATTAGCTGTTATGGTTGGTGGTTTTACGGGTTATGAGAGAGAAAAATCTAATCAGTTTGCAGGATTTAGAACTCATATATTAGTATCCATTGGTTCATGTATTACATCTATTATAGCTTTAGAATTATTTAATAAATATAGCAATATAAGTACTATGGATCCAGCAAGGCTACCTGCACAAGTATTATCTGGAATAGGTTTTTTAGGTGCAGGAGCTATTTTAAAAAATTCCAATGGAATAAGAGGTTTAACTACAGCAGCTGGAATATGGGCTACAGCGTGTATAGGCATTGCTATAGGATATGGTCAATATGTACTTGGTATTGCTGCATGGTTGTTAGTAATGGTAACACTATATATATTTAAAAATTTTGATAAGGTGATATCTAAAAGAAGACAAACAGTTTTAAAAGCTACAATAACAAGTTTAGATGTAACATCAACTATATTCAATACAATAAAATCTTCTGAAATAACAATAAAAACTTTTCAAATAATAGCTAAATCAGAAGGTATATGGGAAATAGATTTTTTAATAGAATATGACAAAAAATTATTACTAGATGAATTAATTGCCCAGCTAAAGAGTATTAATCATGTGGTAAACATGGAATATATCAAGTAAGTTTAGTGTAGGTTGATATTTTATTTTGGAAATAATAATATAAATAAAAACTAAGAATTTTAATTAGATAAGCATATTAATAAGGAGTGAAAATATGGAAAGAAGTACAATAGAAAATAAGTTCAAATGGACTATAGATGAAATGTATCCAAATGAAGAAGCAATGGATAAAGATATACAAAAACTAAAAGATTTAATTGAAGAATCTAAAAAATATAAGGGCACTTTAGCTGATAGTGAAGAGAATTTATTTAATGCTTTAAATATATCAGAGCAAGCTTCAAGATTACTTCAAAATTTATATGTATATACTCATATGAAAAGTCATGAAGATACTAGAATAAATAAGAACCAAGCTAATGCTACTAAAACAGATATGTTATCTACAGAACTATCTATGGCAACATCTTATATGGTTCCAGAAATAATATCTATGGATAGTGATAAATTAGAAAATTACTTAAAAAGTGAAAAATTATCTTATTACAAAAAACATATTGATGATATTTTAAGATTAAAACCACATACTTTGAATGAAAAAGAAGAAGAGTTATTAGCAGCAGTTTCTGATTTATCAGGTGTACCAGAAAACATATATGATATGTTATCTTTTGCTGATTTACAATTCCCAGAAATAGAAGATGAAAAGGGTGAAAAAGTTAGGGTAACACACTCAAACTTTAGTTTATTTTTAAAAAGTAAAGATGTAAGAGTAAGAAAAGATGCCTTTAATGCTATGTATTCAGTTTACGATCAATACAAAAATACTTTTGCTTCCACTTTATACGGAGGTATAAAAAGTGAAATATTCTATGCAAGAACAAGAAAATATGAGTCAGCGCTACAAGGTTCACTTTTCCAAGATGATGTAAGTGTAGAAGTTTACGATAACTTAATTGATGCAGTAGATGAAAATTTAGATACATTAAATGATTATGTTGAATTAAAGAAGAAGTTCTTAGGACTAGATAAAATAAATATGTATGATTTATATGTACCTTTAACTGATAACTTTGATATGGAAATACCTTATGAAAAAGCACAAGAAATCATACTAGAAGCTTTAAAACCTTTAGGAGAAGAATATTTAGAAAATGTTAAAAAAGCATTTTCTGAAGGTTGGATAGATGTTTATGGAAATGAAGGAAAACAAGGTGGAGCTTATTCTTGGGGAAGTTATGATTCAAAATCATATATTTTAATGAGCTATAAAGATGATTTAAATTCATTATTTACATTAATACATGAAATGGGCCATTCAATGCATAGCTATTATTCAAAGAATAATCAACCATATTTATATTCAGGATATAAAATATTTGTTGCAGAAGTGGCATCTACTTTAAATGAATTACTGTTAATAAATTACTTATTAAAAACTGCAAGTTCAAGAGAGGAAAAAATATATTTACTAAATTACTACTTAGAGCAATTTAGAACTACAGTATATAGACAAACTATGTTCGCTGAATTTGAAAAAATCTGTCATAGTAAGGTTGAAGAAGGGGAGCCTTTAACAGCAGAAGACTTCATCAATATTTACTATGATTTAAATAAAAAATACTATGGAGACTCTTGTGAAGTAAATGAAGAAATAGGATTAGAATGGGCTAGAATTCCTCATTTTTATAGTAATTTCTACGTATATAAATATGCAACAGGATTTTCTGCTGCTAGTGCTTTAAGTAAACAAATACTTGAAGAAGGTGATGAGGCTGTAGCAAGATACAAAGAATTCTTAAAAAGTGGTGGTTCAGACTTCCCATTAAACCAACTTAGAAAAGCTGGTGTAGATATGGAGAAAAAAGAATCTATTGATAAGGCATTGCATGTATTTAAAGATCTAGTTAATGAACTAGAAAAAGAGTTATAAAATTAATAATAAATAATAAACTGAAAGTTAATATTTTCTTAACAAAACTTACGTACACTTAATATTAATTTAATATTCTCTTAACAAACAAACTGTATTATTGAATTGTAAAATAAATAACTACATAAAATAAAAAGGTTTAGGTGTTGAGAGGAGATTATAAATATGTTTAAAAAGAGATTAGTTACGTTATTATGTGGAGCAGTAGTTGTAAGTGGTTTAGCTGTAGGATGTGGAGCTGGAGGTACTGAAGAAGGTGGTATATCTAAAATAACTGTATCAGGCTCTACTTCAGTTGGGCCAACAATGGAAGTATTAGCAGAAGCTTATGAAAAAAATAATGATGTTAAAATAGAAGTACAACAAGTTGGATCGTCAGCAGGTATAAAAAATACTATAGAGGGTACTTCTGATTTAGGAATGTCCTCAAGGGATTTAAAAGATGAAGAGGCTCAATCAGTAGATAAAACTCAAATAGCAATAGATGGTATAGCAGTTGTAACACATAAAGATAATAAAGTTACTGACTTAACAATAGATCAAGTTAAAGATATATTTATGGGAAAAATAACTAACTGGAAAGAAGTTGGTGGAGAAGATGCTCAAATAGTTTTAGTATCTAGAGAAGATGGCTCAGGAACTAGAGATGGATTCCAAGAATTAGTAGGTTTTGAATCAGAAGAATTGTCAAAAGATGCTCAAATCTGTGATGGATCAGGAGCTGTTAAATCAACTATACAAGGAAATAAAAATGCTATAGGATATATATCTTTTGGATATGTTAAAGATGATATAAAATCAGTAAAAATAGATGGTGTAGAAGCTAATGATGATAATGTTGTAAATGGAACATATGCTATATCAAGACCATTCTTAGTAGTAAATAAAAAAGATAATTTATCTGAAGAGGCTAAGTCATTTGTAGATTTCATATTAAGTGAAGAAGGACAAAATATAATTGCTGAAAAAGGATTTATAAAATCCCCTACAAAATAAGCAAGTTACTATAATCGATTATTATATTTTAAATAGAAACTAGGAAAAGTTCAGCATTAATTGCTGAATTTTTTTGATAATTATTGTAAAAGTATTTTACAAAAAGATTATATATGTTACAATAGTATAAAATTTAATGACTCGTATATTTAGCGGTAATATGGTCCGTAAGTTTCTACCTACTAACCTTAAATTAGTAGACTACGAGGTATAGTTTAGATAAGCATATAAGTATAAAATTGTATGATATTATTTTTATACTTATTTATTAAAACACCTCGATATTATAATCGAGGTGTTTTTTTATTTTCTAGAACTAAACTACAAGAAACTGAGTCATATACACAAATAAAAACAATGGGAGAGAGTGTTATGAATTCATCAATTGAGAGACATCAAAATAATTTAAGATATGGGGTAGATGATAATCCTAACTTAGCTACAAAAATTCTTTTAGGATTTCAGCATATATTTGCTGCCTTTGGAGGAATTATAGTAGTTCCATTAGTAATATCAAGTGCTTTAGGTTTTGATGTTGCTACATCAACAGCAGTAATTAGTGCTTCAATTCTAGCGGCAGGTATAGCTACAATAATACAAGCAAAAGGTATGGGAAGAGTAGGAGCAAAGGTAGCTTGTATAATGGGAACAGATTTTACTTTTGTTTCACCGTCCATTTCAGTAGGTTCTGTATTGGGATTACCAGGAATAATAGGGGCAACAATTTTAGGTGCATGTTTTGAAATTATTTTAAGTTATTTTATAAAACCTTTAATGAAGTTATTCCCACCAATAGTTACTGGTACAGTAGTTTGTTTAATAGGACTTACATTATTACCTGTATCAATGGATTGGGCAGCTGGAGGAACTGGAGCAGCTGATTATGGTAGTTTAACAAATGTTTCTATAGCCATGTTCGTAATGATGATTACTTTACTTTTAAACAGATATGGAAAAGGTATTTTAAGTAGTGCATCTATACTTATAGGAATGGTTGTTGGATATATAGTTTGTATACCTTTTGGAATGGTTGATTTCTCATCAATATCACAAGCAAACTTTATAGCAATACCACAAATATTCCAATATGGTGTAACTTTTGATTTAAAAGCATTAATAGCATTTTTACCAGCATACTTTGTTACGACAATAGAAACGGTAGGATGTTTAAAAGCAATAGGAGAAGTATCAGATGTAGATATGAATGATAAAAGAGTTGGATCAGGAGTATTAGCTGATGGTGTAGGAAGTATAGTAGGTGGGGCTGTTGGAGCATTTCCAAATACATCTTTCAGCCAAAATGTAGGATTAATACCTTTAACAAAAGTAGCAAGTAAGCATGTAGCAATAATGGCAGGGATATTATTAGTTATACTTGGATTGTTCCCTCAATTTGCAGCATTAATAAATTCAATACCACAACCAGTTCTTGGCGGGGTAGGAATAGTGATGTTTGGTACTGTTGCAGCAGCAGGAATAAAAACATTAAGTTCAGTAGAAATAAATGATAGAAATTTACTAATAATAGCAACATCTATAGGTCTTGGTCTTGGTGTTACTTTTAGACCTGACTTTTTAGTACAATTACCAGAAGGATTACAAATGATATTTTCTTCAGGAATATCAACGGGTACAATAGTTGCTTTAGTTTTAAATATAATACTTAAAGAAAACAAAGAAAGTAATATTAACAAAGAGTTAGAATGTGAGGCAGTATAGATGAAAGAATTAAAAGATAGAATATTAGCAGATGGTAGAGCATTAAATGAAACTGTTCTTAAAGTAGATTCATTTTTAAATCATCAAGTAGATGCGAAATTAATGTACGAAATGGGAACTTACTTTAAAGAGTATTTTAAAAATCACAAAATAACTAGAATACTTACAATAGAAAGCTCTGGAATAGCACCAACAGCTATGACGGCTCTACAAATGAATTTACCTATGGTAACATTAAAAAAACAACAATCAAAAATACTAAACGGAGAAGTTTACCAAACAACTGTACACTCATTTACAAAAGCTATGGATTATGAACTGACTTTATCGAAAAATTATATAAATGCTGATGATAAAGTTCTTATAATAGATGACTTCCTTGCAAATGGAGAAGCTGCTTTAGGTGCTGCTAGATTAGTAGAAGAAGCAGGAGCTACAGTTGCTGGAATCGGAATAGTTATAGAAAAATCTTTCCAAGTAGGAAGAGGAAAGTTAGAAGAAAAGGGATATGATGTTTATTCTTTAGCGAGAATAGCCAAATTAGGAGAAAATTTAATAGAATTTTTAGATTAATAGAAGAAGTCGCCTTAAGTAAGGCGACTTTTTTAATTTTAATTTTAATTTACTTTTACTTAATATTATTAACAATTAAATATATATTTATTACTACAAAATAATCAAAATATATGTATTTTACACAACCTTAACAAAACCATAATATAGTTTTAACCTTTCAGCCGTATTATTGAGTTGTAAGAAATAAATAGTATATGGACATAAAAATATAATCATTAATAAAAAATAATATGGAGATAAGGGGGAATGATTTTGATTAATCAGCCAATATCAGAAAAGAATCAAGTCATCACTAATAAAAAAAATAGCAATAATAAAAAATATATAATTGAAAACATATCTAGTAAGCTATTTATGATAAGTGCATTTATATCAGTAGTGAGCTTAATACTTATTATAGGATTTGTATTTTATAAAGGATTGACACCCTTTATATTTAAAGGTTACTCATTTATGGACTTCCTAACAGGAACAGATTGGCTACCTAACTCAAATAAGTTTGGAGTTATGCCTATGATAGTAGCATCTTTATTGGCTACAATAGGATCTTTAATAATAGGAGTTCCAATAGGCATATTGACAGCTGTATTTTTAGTAGAAATTGCTCCTAAGCCAGTGCAAAAAATAATATCACCAGCTGTGGAATTATTAGCAGGTATACCATCAGTTTTATACGGGTTATTTGGATTAGCATTTATAGTACCAAATATTCAAAATATATTAAATTTACCAAAGGGACAAAGTTTATTAGCAGTAATTTTAGTTTTAGCAATAATGATGTTACCAACAATAATATCAGTTTCACAAACTTCAATAAAAGCAGTGCCTATTTCTTACAAAGAAGGATCATTAGCTCTTGGAGCATCAAAAATAGAAACAATATTTAAAGTAGTTTTACCATCAGCTAAATCAGGAATATTAGCAGCAGTAGTTTTAGGAATTGGTAGAGCTATTGGAGAAACTATGGCAGTTATACTAGTTGCAGGTAATTCACCAGTAATACCTACATCAATAGTAGATAGTGTAAGGCCTTTAACAACAAATATAGCTCTTGAAATGGGTTATGCATATGGAACACATCAAGAAATGTTATTTGCCACAGGAGTTGTATTATTCATGTTCATCATAATACTAAATTTAGTATTAAGAAAGCTTACTAATAAGGGAGAATAGTAAAATGAGAAAGTTAAAGGATAATATATTAAGTTTCCTATTATATTTATCAGCCTTTGCAACTGTAGGATTATTAGTTTTAATAGTAGGATTTATATTTATTAAAGGAATTAAAGGAATTAGTTTAGATTATATATTTAGCGATTATTCAGCATCAGGAGATGGAGGAATATTCCCAATGATATTAAGTACTGTATATATGGTTTTAGTATCCATAGCAGTATCTACACCAATAGGAATATTATCAGCTATATATCTTAATGAATATGCTAAAAAAGGAAAAGTTGTAGAAATAATAAGATTTGCAACAGAATGTCTATCAGGTATACCATCAATAGTTTATGGTCTATTTGGAGGAATATTCTTTGTTGTAGCTTTAAAAATGCAATATTCAATACTTTCAGGTGCTCTTACAGTAGCTATAATAATACTTCCTGTAATTATAAGAACGACGGAAGAAGCATTAAAGACAGTACCAAATGAATATAGGGAAGGATCTTTGGCTATGGGTGCTACAAAGTTTCAAACTTTATACAAAGTTATATTACCAAGTGCTCTGCCTGGAATATTATCAGGGGTGATATTATCCATAGGGCGTGTAATTGGTGAATCAGCTGCAGTTTTCTTGACTGCGGGAACTGTAGCAAGTATGCCATCGACCATATTTGATAGTGCAAGAACTCTAACTGTCCATTCATATCTTTTAACAAAAGAGTTGGGAGATATAAGTGGGGCAGCAAGTGTAGGAGTTGTATTAATAATTATAGTATTGTTGCTAAATACCATAGCTAAGTTTATAGCTAAAAAATTAAGTAAAGGTAATATATAAATAATAAGGAGATATGAGTATTATGTATTCAAATAAATTAACTGTGAGAAATTTAGATTTATTTTATGGAGAAAAACAAGCTCTTAAGAAAATAAATATGGATATAAAAGCTAATAAAGTAACGGCATTAATAGGACCATCAGGATGTGGTAAGTCAACTTTTTTAAGAACTTTAAATAGAATGAACGACTTAATAGACAATGTTAAAATAGAAGGTGTTGTTGAAGTTGATGGAGAAGATATCTATAAAGATAATGACGTTATAAAACTAAGAACTAAAGTGGGAATGGTATTCCAAAAGCCAAATTTATTTCCAATGAGTATATATGATAATGTAGTCTATGGGCCTAGAATACATGGAATAAAAGATAAAAAAATATTAGATAAAATGGTAGAAGAAAGTTTAAAGGATGCTGCTATATGGGATGAAGTTAAAGATAGATTAAAAACACCTGCACTTGGTTTATCTGGAGGACAACAACAAAGAGTTTGCATAGCAAGGACAATAGCTATGAAACCAGATGTAATACTAATGGATGAACCAACTTCAGCTCTTGACCCCATATCTACATCAAAAATAGAAGACTTAATTTCAGAATTAAAAAAGGACTATACAATTATAATAGTTACTCATAATATGCAGCAGGCAGCACGTATATCTGATGAAACAGGATTTTTCCTAAATGGAGAGTTAATCGAATATAATAATACTAAGGACATATTCACAGTGCCTTCTGATAAGAGAACAGAGGACTATATAACAGGAAGATTTGGTTAAAATTATATTAGGGAAAGAGGGGCTAAACATGAGTATTACTAATTTAGACTTAAGTATTCAATCTCTTAAAGAGTACACTTTAAGAATGATAGAAAAATGTGAAGAAGCAGTAGATTTATCTATTGAGTATATGTTAAAAAAAGATATGAAAAATACTAAGAAACTTATTAGGCAAGACGATGATATTGATATATTAAGGGAATATATAAGAGATAGAAGTATAGAACTTATGGCACTGAAACAACCTCTAGCAAGAGATTTAAGATATATTTATGCTCTTTGTGACATATCAACAGAATTAGAAAGAATAGGTGACTATTCAGTAAATATATGCAAAGAGAGTTTGGAAATTGGAGAAGACCCATATATAAAAGAATTAATTGATATACCTAAAATGAAAGATATTTGCGTAGAAATGATAAGAGGATTATGGGATGCATTAAAAAATGATGATGCAAAGCTAGCTTATGATATAGCTCAAAGAGATAATGAGGTAGATGAATTATATAAGAAAGCAAGAGAAGATTGTTTACAGATTATGTATAATAACCCAGAGGAAAATATAAATCAAGGTGTTAGACTTATATTTATATCAAGATATTTAGAAAGAATAGGGGATCATATAACTAATATCTGTGAAAAAATCATCTATGCTAAAAATGGTGAAATGATAGAAATTGGATAGATAAAAAATAAAACTGCATGATGCAGTTTTATTTTTTATTATATGGATTTATAATAAATTATTTCCATAGAAAAATTTATAAAAAATCACCCACAATACTATTAAATATATTATACTAAGAAAGGACAACAGAAACGGGTGGAGGACTAAGATGCGATTACAAAATATCGTTGGAATGAGAACTTTAAAAACAGGAATAGCAGTAACATTATGCTGTATACTAACTGGATTTATGGTAGATAATATGTTCTATTGTGCTACAGCATGTGTAGTAACCATGCAAGATACAATAAAGACATCTTTCAAGATGGGATCACAGAGAGTATTAGGGACATTTATAGGTGGTTTAGTTGGGCTTTTATTAGTACTGATATCACCGGCAGATCCGATTCTATGTGGGATTGGAATTATGATAGTTATAAAATGTTGCGAGGTTTTAAAACTATCTTCTTTAGTAGTCTCAAGCGTTACATTTTTCTCTTTATATTTAGGTTATATTCAAAGTACCCCATTTGTTTATTCTACTCAAAGAGTATTTGATACAGCAATAGGTGTAATTATGGGGTTAATTATTAACTATGTTATGGCAAGGCCTAATTATCATGACAATACTATGAATGAATTTAAAGCAATAGTATCTCTTTTCAAGATTAATGTAAAAAAAATAGCTAATGGGAATAAAGATTTAGATATTGACGGAATAGAAAAGAAAATAAAACTATCAGAAACTATTTACTCAAAATTAATAGATGAAATGAATTATAGTAAAAAAACTTTTAATTTAGATCTTATTGAGAAATCTATGGATTTATGTAAACAAATTTTCTTCCATATAAAATCAATAGAAATGTTAGAGAAAGAATTATTTTTAAATAAAGATAATTATAAGAGACTGCAAAAACTATATAAAAATGAAGAAATTATTTTACAACTTAAAGAAAATGAAAGTCCTGTATTTAATTTTCATTTAAGTAAAATAATTGAAAAAATGAGAAATTTAGAAGATTTAGTTGGCATAAATAATTAAATTTAAATGGTATAAAAGTATAATACTGAGGAAATAATTACTATATAAAATATATTTAAAGAAGTGATTATACTATGGAAATAAAAAGGAAAATAAAGATATCATTTATTTTTTTTATAGCAATTATAATATCTATATTGCCTATAAGACAAATAATAGTTAATTGTGACCAACAACAAAAAATTGCATATATTACCTTTGATGATGGACCATCTAAATATACTCATCAAATAGTAGATATATTAGATGAAAACAAAGTTAAGGGAACTTTTTTTATGCTAAATGATAATATGATAGTATTTAAAAATGTTGTTAGAAGATTAGTAGATGAAGGTCATGGAACAGGATTTCACGGTGTGACTCATGAATTATCTAAACTATATGAAACAGAAGATTCAGCTATAGAAGAATTTAAAACTTGTAATAGAACATTTTATAACATAACAGGAAAAACTTCTAGACTTGTTAGAATACCATTTGGAAGTAAACCTAATATGTTAGAAAGTATATATAATAAATTTGTTGAAGAAGGATTTTTAGTTTGGGATTGGACCATAGATACAGAAGATTGGAAATCATCAACAGATCAAATACTTAGCAATATTTTATACTATGCAAGGGATAAAAAAGAAATAGTAATTTTATTGCATGAAAATGAAAGAACAGTAAGTTGTTTAAATGATATTATAACTATATTAAAGGAAAGAGGTTATGATATTAGACCTATTACAGATGACGTTAAACCGAAAAATTTTTGGTAACAAATAAGGTAGTATAGAATAATATATAATTAAATTGACAATAATCCTAAATATTAGTTATAATAAGGAGTAATAATAATTTTATATAAAAACTGTGAAAAAGAGGAGTATGTAAATACACTACAAGAGAGGAAAATCAATAGCTGGAAGATTTTCTTAGTAAATGTTTACAGAAGGTAGCTTTGGAGTTTCTAAACTGAACTAATAGTAAGTTTAGACGGTGAGAATCGTTAAAATCTATTAAGAGTCACATAACTCAAATTTTATAACAAATGAGTTAAGTGGAATTAAGGTGGTAACGCGAGCTTTTCGTCCTTATTTATAGGATGAAAAGCTCTTTTTTAATTATAAGAAATTATATTTTATCTATTTCTAAGATAAACTTTATAATGATACAAAAATAATTAATGAAAAATATAAGGAGGAATTAACAATGGCTATAAAAAACTTATCGAAAACTTATGATCCAAAAGATTTCGAAAAAAGACTTTACGATGAGTGGTTAGATAAAGGTTACTTCAAATCAAGTCCAAACCCAGATAAAAAACCATTCTGTATAGTTTTACCCCCACCAAATATAACAGGACAATTACACATGGGACATGCTCTTGATCATACTTTACAAGACGTTCTTATAAGATGGAAGAGAATGGACGGTTACGAAGCTCTATGGCAGCCAGGAACTGACCACGCATCTATAGCAACAGAAGTTAAAGTTTGTGAAAGAATAAAAGAACAAGAAGGAAAAACTAAGTACGAATTAGGTAGAGAAGAATTCCTAAAAAGAGCTATGGATTGGAGAAATGAATTTGGTAGAAAAATAGTAGACCAAATGAAACAATTAGGAGACTCTTGTGACTGGGATAGAGAAAGATTTACAATGGATGAAGGATGTAACGAAGCTGTTACAGAATTCTTCGTAAAACTTTATGAAAAAGGTCAAATATACAGAGGAAACAGAATAATAAACTGGTGTCCAGATTGTAAAACTACATTATCTGATGCTGAAGTTGAGCATGAAGAAAAAGATGGAAACTTCTATCATATAAAATACTTCTTAAAAGATAGTGATGAATTCTTAGAAATAGCTACAACTAGACCAGAAACTATGCTTGGAGATACTGGTATAGCAGTTAACCCAGAAGATGAAAGATATGCTCATTTAGTAGGAAAAACTGTAATACTTCCATTAGTAGGAAGAGAACTTCCAATAGTTGCTGATGACTATGTAGATAAAGAGTTCGGTTCAGGAGCAGTTAAAATGACTCCAGCTCATGACCCTAATGACTTTGGTGTAGGTGAGAGACATAACTTAGAACAAATCAACGTTATGAACGAAGATGGAACTATGAATGAACTTGCTGGTAAATACCAAGGTATGGACAGATATGAATGTAGAAAACAATTAATGAAAGATTTAGATGAAGCAGGATACGTTATAGCTATAAAAGATCATCCACATTCAGTTGGTACTTGCTACAGATGTCATACTGTAATAGAGCCAAGATTATCTGAACAATGGTTCGTTAAAATGGATGAATTAGCTAAACCTGCTATAGATATATTAAAATCAAAAGAATTACAATTTGTACCAGAAAGATATGACAAAACATACTTACAATGGTTAGAAAATATAAGAGACTGGTGTATATCTAGACAGTTATGGTGGGGTCACCAAATACCTGCTTACTACTGTCAAGAATGTGGTGAAGTAACAGTAGCTAAAGAAATGCCATCAGCTTGTAAATGTGGATGCACAAACTTAAAACAAGATGAAGACGTACTAGATACTTGGTTCTCATCTGCTTTATGGCCTTTCTCAACTTTAGGATGGCCTCATAACACTGAAGAATTAGAATACTACTATCCAACAAACGTACTTGTTACTGGATACGATATAATATTCTTCTGGGTTGTAAGAATGGCATTTGCAGGAATGTTCTGTATGAATGAAAAACCATTTGACCACGTATTAATACATGGACTTGTAAGAGACTCTCAAGGTAGAAAAATGAGTAAATCTTTAGGAAATGGTATAGATCCACTTGAAGTAATAGACCAATACGGAGCTGATGCTTTAAGATTCATGTTAGTAACAGGAAACTCTCCAGGAAACGATATGAGATTCTACATGGAAAGAGTTGAAGCAGCTAGAAACTTCGCAAATAAATTATGGAATGCATCTAGATTTGTATTCATGAATATAGATGAAGAAATAATGAACGGTGTAACTAGAGAATCTGTAGAAGCTAACTTAACAATAGCTGACAAATGGATAATATCTAGAGCTAATAATGTTGTTAAAGAAGTTATAGACAACATGGATAAATTTGATTTAGGTATAGCAGCACAAAAAATATATGACTTTGCATGGACTGAGTATTGTGACTGGTATATAGAAATAGTTAAACCAAGATTATATGGTGATGATGTAGAAGCTAAAAAAGCTGCTTTATACACATTAACTTATGTTCTTGAAACTATATTAAAATTATTACATCCATATATGCCTTTCATAACTGAAGAAATATACACTTATCTTCCAACTGTAGAAGGAAGCATAGTTATAGCTAACTGGCCTCACTACAAAGAAGAAGATAACATGGCAAGTGAAGAAGAAATGATGGAACTTGCAATGGATGGTATAAGAAATATAAGAAATGCTAGAGCTGAAATGGATGTTCCACCATCTAAGAAAGCTAAAGTAATAATAGTTCCAGCAGAAGGTAAAAAATCAGCTGTAGAAGCTACTAAAGAGTATTTCGTAACTTTAGCATCTGCTTCAACAGTAGAAATAGCTGAAACTGAAGAAAATATACCAGAAGATGCTGTATCTGTTGTTATAAATGGAGCTAAAATATTTATACCACTTGATGAATTAGTTGACTTTGAGAAAGAAAAAGAAAGATTAACTAAAGAAAAAGCTAAATTAGAAAGCGAAATAAAAAGAGTTAATGGAAAACTTTCTAACCAAGGTTTCTTAGCTAAAGCTCCAGAAAGCTTAGTTAACGAAGAAAAAGCTAAAAAAGAAAAATTCGAAGAAATGATGAAATCAGTTCTTGAAAGACTTGAAAATATAGAAGCAAAATTAAAATAATTTAATAAAGACCATGTATAAGAAAAATTCTTATGCATGGTTTTTTTAATTTGATTCAAAT
>CAMBXR010000036.1 GCA_945871955.1 uncultured Clostridium sp.
TAACGGGCTGGTCATTTCCCAACCATAAAACTGACTATAACTAACGGGCTGGTCATTTCCCAACCATAAAACTGACTATAGCAGCCAACTAAAAAATAGTATACCTACATTGCATAAATGTGTTAAGGTATGTTTTAATGCGGTCAACGATTATTTTTGAAATTAATTAAGACAATAACTAACTTTAAAAATATAAATAAACTTTATTCTCGTATAGTATCAGCTAATTTTAACCTAGTTACTTATCTAGGTTATTTAGCTTGTCAAAATAAAAAAAGTAGGTCATTATATACAATGATCTACTTTTTGTTTTTTAATAGTGATTTCCTTGCATAGTTGAAATGTACTATCCCTCTTCACTCAAAGAATCTATATATAGTAAAATATCATTAAATTTGGTATAATTTTACTATATATAATTGTTAGGGTATATATCATGGGAATATTTTATAATAACATAAAATATGCTAATTGACGACTGTGTAATTCGGAGGGGAAATGTTTAGTGATAGATATTTTAAAGAAAATGATGCCTTAAAGGAATTTATGTTTTTTTGCATAAATGAATACGGTATGATACCTGATATAAATGGGAGAGTATTAAAGTTATTAGGAAGAGATATTTCAATAGGTATTACAATATCTGCTGATCCTTTGTGTTTAAAGATTTTATTTATAAACTGTATTTGTATTAAAAACTATTATAATACGATTATGTTTATAGGGGGAAAATTAATAGAGTACGCAAATAAATATAATGTCACTTTGGGAATATGGATTGACGATATATATACTCCTCTTTACAAGAGATTGGGATTTAAAGTTATTGAAGTGGCTGATAAAGTTTGGATGGAGTACTCACAATTATTAAATTAATTAGTGGAGATAATATATAATTTAATCTATAGTATACTTAATAGAAGCTATCATTATGCTTATAATGATAGCTTCTATTAACTTTTATAAAGTAAAAAATATACCAGCAAATATACAAAATAGTTTTGACACTAAAAAATATAAGTGATATAATAAATTCAGTTGACGAAAATATAATAAAGTTGACGGAAGAATACATAAGGGAGTGAGCATAGTGAAGAGAGAACAACTAAAAAATAATATAGTTATAGTAGGTGAGCTTACAGAGAAAAAAATAGTAAGATCGAATGTAGGGAAACCGAATGAGTCTATAAGTTTAACTCTAACTGTAAAAACTGGTGAATACGAAGAGCATACAATAAGCTTCTTCTCATATAAATACAATATGAATGAAAACAGAGAAAGATTAACTTCAAATACTGTATCAAAATTATTCTTAGGGTATGAAACTGTAGCTAATGAATTTAAGGCATATCTAACTGTTAATATAGTGGATAAAAAAGAGCAGCCTAAAATAGTAGGTGAAGAAGCTGAATTAGTTGAGATAACTGGAAATTTAAGAATGAATAGATATGTTAATAAAGAAGGAAAATTAGTAGAATTACCTCAATTAAATGGTAGATTTTGTTCAAGATTAAAAAATACAGATTCTAAGTTTGGTGCATCTTGGGATTGTCATATATTTTTAAGAGAAATAATGGATAAAGAAGATGTAACAGGTGAATACACTCTTATAAAAGGTGTAGTTGTTGATTATACAGAAGAAGAATATGAATTTAGAATTTATAATGATAAGATAAAAAAAGTATTTAATGAGAAATTCAGTGAAAAAGAAGCTGCCAACTTCATGGGTAAAATAGTAAATAGAGTTGAAGTAGTAGAAGAGCAGTCTGATGAGGAAGATGAATGGGGAGTTTTAGATGTTCCTGTGAGAAAGGTTACTACACATAGAAGATACTTTGAATTAGTTAGAGGAGATTCTAAGCCAATGGACATAGAGGACGAAGATCATCCATTATCTATAGAGAATATCAGAAAATATAGAAACAATATAAAAGAAAAGCAAAATGCTACAATGAAAAAATATGAAGAAGCTCAATCTAAAGCAAGTTTTTCTTCTGTAGCTGATGATGAAGAAGTACCTTTTTAATTTGCTAGTTAAAGCAAATATAATAAATAAAATATCTAATATCACAATTTAACAATTACCTTGGTTAATTAACTAAGGTAATTGTTTCAACAAGGGGGATAATTATGTTTAATATACTAGAATTAAAACCTAATAAGGTTAGTACAAATCTTACTTCTTATACAAATATGGTTTATGGGAATGCTAAAGCTGGTAAATCTACGCTTGCTTATAACTTATTTAAAGAAGAAGGATTATTCTTAGGGTTTGAAGATGGAACTAGGGCTTTAGCTGGTGCTTACGCTATACCAGTTACATGCTGGGATGATCTTGTTAGAGATAAAAAAGTGGAAAATCCTACAACTAAAGAAACAGTAAAAGTTGCATCAATAAATAAACAGCTAAAAAGTAATGATGTTAAAGCTAGATTTAAAGTTTTAATAATAGATACTGTGGATTTAATGTATGATGCCGCAACTCAGTATATATGTGAAAGAGAAAATGTAGAAGATATACTTGATATACCTTACGGAAAAGGGCTTAAATTAGTAGATGATTTATTTAAGGAACAACTTTTATCTTGGGAAAGAGAAGGGTATAAGTTATTTTTCATATCTCACTGTGAAGATAAAAAGTTAGAAATAAAAGACTATAAAGGTATAGTTAGAGAAGTAAGTAAATATCAGCCTACATTACATAAAAGAGCATTTAAAATAGTTTCAAAGATGGTAGATAATATATTCTTTGCCTATGTAAAGATACAGGAAGATCAGACTGAGAAAAGAGTTGTTTTCACTAGAGAAACTAATAACTACTTCGCTGGTTCAAGATTTAAATATCTTCCTGAAGAACTACCTTTGGATGCTGCTAGTATACAAAAAGCTATATTAGAGGCTATTGAAAAAGAAGATTTAAAAACTTCAGATATAACTTCAAATGTAGCATTAACAGTAGAAAATAACTTTGAGTCTTTTGAGGAGATAAAAGAGAAGTTAATTAAATTAGTAAGAGAGAAGTTTACTAGTAACATGAATATAGTAACTGAAGTAACAGCTAAACAGTTAGGACAAGGTGCTAAGATAACTTCAGCAACGGAAGAAGATATAGATGCATTAGACACTATTTATGATTATTTATTAAAGAAAGCTAAAGAATTAAATCTTTAATAGATAAAAGCGGGGATGGATATGTCCCCGCTATATTATAAATAGGTGGTGATAAGATATGAGGAAGGTAAAATGTAGAGCATGTTCAACTTTAAATAATATAGATGAAGCGTATAAGCATGAGCATGTAACATCTTCGGGTAAAACAGTAAATATGTATTATTGTTCTAAGGAAGAGTTTTTAGAACTTAAATCAGAGCAGGAGTATAGAGCTAAGTTTGAAAGTAAGTTTAATGACATAATGAAATATACAGTTATAAATAGTCATGTTAAAAATCTATATAATAACATTAAAAAATCAGGATATTCAAATAAAGAGATATATGAATGCCTAATAGAAAAAGAGAGTGAAATTATAAACTCCCTAAATTACAGAAGAAATATCAAAAATGAAAATGACAGAATAAAATATGTATTCGCCATAATAAGAAACGCTATGTTTGATGTGACAATAAGAAAAAGAAAAGAAGAAAAAAATAATAAATCAAATAAGCTTGAAGAAATAAATCTTGAAGTGACAGAATACAAAAGAAGAGATAAACATAAGCAGGAAAGAAAAGGATTACTAGACATAATAGGTGGTAGATAATGAGTTTAGATGTGATACTTAAAAATAGATCAATGATTGAAGGACTTCTAGTTGGAACAATGTTAAAAGACCTAACTTTGTTTGCAGATGTAAAATTGAAATCAGATGATTTTATAAAAGATAAATATAAATTCTTTTACACTTTGGGAAAATCAATGAGTTTAGGATATTCAGAACTAGATGAAGTTTCCATAGCATCATTCATAGAGGCTAATACAACTCTTAAAGAGAGTTATATAAATTTTGGTGGCTGGGATAGTGTAAAAAAAGCCATTGAAATAGGTAATCCTAATAACATTGACAAATACTATGATGATATTCAAAAATCAAACTTAATAGTATCTCTATATGAGAAGGGATTTCCTGTTTGTGATGAGATAGATTTAGAAGGTAATAAAATTGTTCCCTTTGAGATATTTAACCAAATGAATACTAATCAAGTTTATGAGTTTTATGAAATGTTACTTACAGATTCAGCAGTAGAAACAGTTGGTAGTATTGATATGGAAGATCTATTTTTACAAGAGGATGATATAGAGGATTTTAAGAGCGGAAAAAACAGCGGTGTACCATATGATACTATATTTAGATGGGAAACTGATGAGGGTAAAAGTAGGTATGTAGAAGGAAGTAGAATGTTAAGCACTCTTACTAACGGTGTTACAGATAGTAACGGTATTTTCTTTGTTGGAGCATATTCAGGAACGGGAAAAACTACTTTTACACTTGTTAATTTAGTTATGGGACTTATTGAATCAGGTGCTAAATGCTTAATAGTATCCAATGAACAGCAATCTAAATACTATAAGTTAATACTTGTATCATTCGTATGTCAAAATGTATTTAGACAATTTAAAATATCAAGAAAAAAAATAGAGCTTTGGGATTTAACCGAGGAAGAGCAGATGTATGTTCATAAAGCTAATAAATTCCTAAAAGATAGGATAAAAGATAGGCTTAAATTTATCAATATGGATACTGTTGATGTGGAAAAAGTTATGAAAGTAGCTAAAAAACTATGTTTAGCACATGGATATGAAGTTTTAGTCTATGAAACTATGAAACCCGAAAGTACAACAGCAAATAATGTAGTTGGTGAAATGGTGGAAGTATCAAGGAAATTAGATTTATTTGGTAAGAAAATGAAAATGAAAATTATAGCCCCAGTACAGTTAACTACTAACAGTGAGGGGAAAACTAGCTATTTAACATCATCTGTACTTGCAAGTTCTAAACAGATAAAAGAAGTTGCAAATGTAATTTTACTTATGAGAAAAGTTCTTCCTGAAGAACTGGACAAAGATAGTAGAATGTATATGAAACCATACAGACTTGTAAAAGATTATGAAACTGGTAAATGGAGTAAAAACTACTTAGAGAACTTAGATCCAACTAAAGATTATAGATTGATCTTTATAGATAAGAATAGAGAAGGTGAGGACTCTAAGGTTTTACTGTATGAATTTCATGGTAGAAGCGGTACTTTTACTGAAATAGGTATGACCGACAATGTGTTCAAAGGGCAGCTTTCTTATTAATTATGATAAATAATATTAAAGATAGGCTAACAACGGAAGATATTATCAGATATATGGCACACTTTGGGGCAAAAGTAAATGAAAGAATAACAAAGGATGAGTTAAGATTTCAAACAGTGTGTCATATGAAATTAGATAATAAATACAAGTTATACTACTATGTTAAAAGTAAAAGTTTTTATTGTTATAATAGCTGCGGGAATATAGGGGATATATTTAGTTTAACACAACATATTTTAGATATAAGCCCAAAAGAAGCTTTTAAGTATGTATATGACTTTTTTAATTTACCCAACAATTCAAGCATAGAATTTATATACAATGAAGAAAATTGGGGGTTAGAAGATCCTGAAATAGAAGAAGTAGAATATGTTAGTAATAAGCTCGAAAATATAACCTATAAACCAATTCCTAAAATAGATGAAAATATTATGAATATATTTTTAAAATATCCACCTGCGGAATGGTTAAGCGAAGGGATTAATGAAGATACAATTAGAAAATATAATATCAGATATAGTCTAAAGCAAAATGCCATTGTAATTCCCCATCATAATATAGATTCAGAATTAATTGGAATTAGAGTTCGGAATTTAAATAAAGAAGTAGTAGAAGAGTTTGGAAAATATAATCCTTTATTTATAGAAGGAGAAATGTTTAACCATAAACTAGGACACAACCTATATGGGTTAGATAAAAACAAGGATTACATAAAGAAAGTAAAAAAAGTTGTTATTCTTGAAAGTGAAAAAGCTGTATTACAAATGGATAGTTTTTTTGGTGAAAAATCTATTGCTGTAGCTATATGTGGCTCAAACCTAAGCCGAGTTCAAATGAAGATGCTACTAGATTTAGGAGTAGAGGAGTTTATACTTGGGTTAGATAAACAATATAGCAACGTAGATGAAGAAACTATATGGCTAAAGAAAATAGAAAAAATGGTTAAACCTCTTTTAGAAATTGGAGTTACTATAACTAGGATATGGGATAATTTAGAAGGTGGATTTCTAAACCATAAAGATAGCCCTACTGACTTAGGGAAGGAAATATATTTAAAGCTAGTAAAGAGAAGAGTGACTGTAGGAGTAAATAATGATTAAAAAAGAAATAGAAGAAAAAATATATAAATTAAAAAAAAGATACAATAACAAGCATGTAAAGTTAAATAAAGAATATTGGCTTAGTGAATGGTCTTACGATCCCTTATATGAAGGTTATGATGTTTATAAGGGAGTAATAAAAGAAGTTAAAGAAATAAATGGATATAAAGTATATTTTACAGATAAAAATTGTAGATACTATTTTGCTTGGGATATACATATATCAAAAGTTGAAGCGGAAAAAATAAGTGATTTAAAAAATGTTTACCTATATGACTGGTGTGAACATGGTGAAGAAGATTTAATAAATGGACTATAAGGAGATGAGGTAAATGTATTTTTATAAAATAAAACTAAGCAATAATACAACATATATTGTAAAGAGTAAAAAAACAAATGTAGAGCTATTAAATTTGATAGCTAAAAATGATTGGTCTGACTATTTACTAGCAGAGCCTATCGTTATGCCTGAAGTAAATCAAAGAATTGAAAATAATGTAGTTGCTATAAAGTCTAGCGAGATAGTATCTATTGAATACTACGTTGAAAATACAAAGTTTATGTAGGGGTGGTACTGTGTTTAATTATACTTTAAAAAATCAAGGCATGGATATTGTAGATACGGTATTAACCAATAGAAATCTAACATTAAAAGAAGCATATTCAATTATGAATGCTACGTTTAATGATTGCAGCGGTAATACTTCTCAATTAAAAAATATAGATAAAGCGATTGAAATGCTTAACAATGCAATTAAAAAACGCTTTAAAATTGGGATTTTAATTGATTCGGATTGTGATGGATATTGTTCAGCCGCTATGTTATACCATTATTTAACTGAAACGATATATTATAAGGATGTAATATATAAGTTTCACGAGAAACAAAAAGCTCATGGTATTAAAGATTATGTTACAAAGTGGGCTATAGATGAAAAAATAGAACTTCTTATAATACCTGATGCTGGTTGCGGTTCTAGTGATGAACTAGGACAAAAAACTTTAAGCGAGCTAGGAGTTAATATATTAATTTTAGATCATCATATACCTGAATACACACCATGTAAAGATGTTGTTATTGTAAACCCTCATCAAAATAATGATACCTATTTTAATAAGTATCTAAGTGGTGCGGGAGTTACAAATAAATTTATAGAACATCATTTAGGTATAAATGGACAATATGATGACTTGGTATCACTATCGTTAGTTTCTGATATGATGAATTTACGAGATAGTATTGAAAATAGAGCCTATCTTAATTCAGGTTCAAAAACTCAATCCATTAAATCTCCTTTTATATTAGAGATTATCAATAAAATGGGGGAAATAGATAAATTAAGCATAGAAGATCTAGGATTCAGTATAGCCCCACTTATAAATGCTACTGTTAGATTTGGAAATGATGAAGAAAAAAATATAGTATTTAGATCGTTATTTACAAACGAAATTATACCATCTAAGAAAAGAGGTATGGTAGGAGAACCTATATCTATATCTAGTGAGGCTGTTAGAATTGCAGGTAATCTAAAAAGAAAACAAGATAAAGAAAGGGATAAAGGTACTAAAATATTATCTGACTTAATAGAAAAATTGGAAGTTAATAAGAATAAAGTAATTATACTTACCGTTGATGATATTATAGATTCTTCTATAACAGGTCTTGTAGCAAATAGGTTAGTTAATAAATATAACAAACCAGTTATGCTACTTAAAATGACAGAAGATTCTATATTTGCTGGAAGTGTAAGAACGGTTAATAACAATCCTATTTTAAAAAATTTCAAAAGTATATGCTTGAGTACAGGGTTATTTGAGTTTTGTTCAGGACATGAAGGGAGTTTTGGTGCTGGGATTAATCCTGATAATTTAAAAAAGGCAAATAAGGTATTTAATGAAATACTCAAAGATATAGAATTAAACTCATCTTATGAGATAGATGCTATATATGATCGAAAAATTCCCTTTTCAGATATTAGAGATATTGCAGACTTAAAAGATTTATGGTGTTTTGATATTAAAGAACCACTTTTTTTAATTAAGGATGTAAGAATAGATACTGATAGTATTAAAAAGATAGGAAATGCAACTTATACATTTAAGTTTAATAAAACTATATTTACGAAATTCTATGGCAGCAAGGTGTGGTTTAGTAATTTTATATTAAGAGAAGAATTACCTTTTGGTGGAAACATTAAAGTTGATATGATATGTAAATTCAGAAAAGTAAAAAATGAAAATGGCGAAACTTACATAGCTGAAATAGTTGATACGATAAGTAGTGTAGATAATGAATACGATTTTTAAGGAGAAAAATATGAACTTTTTAATAGGATTTTTAGTAGGTGGATTAATTGGAGCATTGATGATGAGCTTATTTGCGGTGAATGGACATAGATAATTAAGGGTATGCAAATTTCATGGTGAAAAGTAACTAAATTATATATAGAACACACTACTTAGTGTCTGTAAACTTTGTGGTGAAAATGTATGAATAAAATTAATAAAATGGGAGGAGAAGTTATGGAAAGAAAATTAGTTAAAAGTCCAATGAATTATATAGGAGGTAAGTATAAATTATTACCACAATTACTTGAATTGTTTCCGAATAATATAAGTATGTTTTATGATGTGTTTGGTGGTGGTGCAAATGTTAGCTTAAATGTAAGTAGCGAATTTGTTTTATACAATGATATAGTTCCTTATGTATCGAATATGTTTAATGAAGTTAAAGGCAAAGATGCTAATTTATGCCTAAATAAAATTAAACAATTAATAACTGACTACGAATTAAGTAAAACAAATAGAGAAGGTTTTGAAAAACTAAGAGATGATTATAATAAAGGAAATAAGAGTTGGGATATGTTTTTTACACTTATGTGTTTTTCATTCAATAACCAATATAGATTTAATAATAAGCATGAGTATAATAGCAGTTTCGGAAAACACAAAAGTTGTTTTAGCGAAGTAACAGAAAAGAAATTCGTTGATTTTATGTGTAGATTAAATGAGATTGATATATCATTTTTAAACAAAGATTTTAGAGAAGTAGACTATTCAGATGCAGATGCTAATGATTTAGTATATTTTGACCCTCCATATCTTATATCTTGTGGGAATTATAATGATGGCAAAAGAGGGTTTAAAGGTTGGAGCAAACAAGACGATATGGACTTGATGAAACTGTGTGATAAATTAGACACACAGGGTACAAGGTTTGCCTTATCTAATGTATTAGAACACAAAGGTTTGAAAAATGACGAATTGATTGAATGGAGTAAAAAATATAATGTGCATTATTTAAACCACAATTATAATAACTGTAATTATCAAGAAAACAATAAGAGTAATAGAACTGTTGAAGTGCTTATAACTAATTATTAATCATACTTCAAAATCACCATTAAATTTATTATTATATTCATATAACAATAAATATGGTGGTGATAAAATGTTAAACTTAAAGGAATTTAAAACTAGGAATACTGGTAAGTTAAGACCTAAGTTTGATAAGAATATGGGGTTTGATAAATTTAAGAAAATATTGATGCCAATAAAAGTTAGGTAAATCAACTTTTTATAAGAAATATGGTATATAAATTTTAATAAGGAAATGAACTACTTTCACCATAAAGTTTATATACCCATAATTAAGGTAACAAAATTAATTTAAGGCGGATAACAACATGGGGAATTATACAATAATACACTTGCATACAATGTACTCGAATGGAACAACTAACATAGATAGTGTAACTAGTCATTTAGATTACATAAAAAAAGCTAGAGAATGCGGAATGAAAGCTATTGCTTTTACGGAGCATGGTAACATATTTAATTGGTATAAGAAGAAGATTGAATGTGAAAAAAATAAACTTAAATACATACATGGTTCAGAAGTGTATATAACAGAAAGTCTAGAAGAAAAAATAAGAGATAACTACCACTGTTGTATATATGCAAAAAACTATGATGGGGTACTAGAAATAAATAAATTGTTAAGTAATGCCAATAACAGAAATGATGGACATTACTATTATACACCTAGAATAACCTTGGATGAGCTGCTAAATACCAGTGATAATATAATAGTTACAACAGCGTGTCTTGGAGGAGTATTAAATAAGGCTAGAAATAACAAAAATGTATTTGATAAATTTATAAAATTCCTTTCAGATAATAAGCATAGATGTTTTATAGAAATACAACATCATAATGTAAAAGATCAGATAGAGTATAATAAGGAGTTATATAAGTTAAGTAAAGAAATAGATGTTAGATTAATAGCTGGAACAGATACACATGCACTTAATGAAAGACATGTTAAAGGTAGAAAAATACTTCAAAGAGCCAAAGATATATACTTTGAAGATGAAGAAGGTTGGGATTTAACGTTTAAAACATATGAAGAGTTAATTGTTGCATATGAAACACAAAACTCTTTGGATATGGATGTTATATTAGAAGCGATTGAAAACACCAATATCCTTGCTGATATGATAGAGGAATTTGAGGTTGATAATTCAGCTAAATATCCTAAGTTATATAATAATCCTGAAGAAGCATTTAAGGAAAAAATAAAACTAGGAATAACTAAAAGAGGTATAGATAAGTACCCTAATTATGAAACTGAATATCTTCCTAGAATAGAAGAGGAATATAAAGTATATAAAAAGCTAGATACCATAGACTATATGCTGCTTCAAGAAAAGATAACTACTGATTGCTATAATCAAGGCGGAGTTCAGCAGGGTTATGGCAGAGGTAGTGTAAATGGATCTATAATAGCATATGCACTAGGTATAACTCAAATGGATTCTATAAAACATAACTTAAATTTCTACCGTTTTCTTAATCCTGATAGGGTTTCACTTGCAGATATAGATACTGACCAAGGGGAAAAGGATAGGGATTTTGTTAAGAATTATATCTTTAATATGGAAAATGTATATTGTAGTGAAATTATAACTTTCAACACAGTAGCACTAAAGGGTAGTATTAGAGATGTTGGTAGAGCCTTAGAAATTCCATATAATGAAGTGGATGAAATATGCAAAAATATAGAGGTAAAAGAACAATATTATAGAATTAAATATAAAGAGTTATTTGAATATGTAGATATTATAAATGGTACTATCGTTTCCATAGGCTCACACCCAGCAGGAATAGTTGTATCTCCAATTCCAATAGATACCAACTTAGGTGTATGTAGTCTTAATGGTAATGATAATCCAGTGTGTTGTGTAGATATGAAAGTGGTAGACGGACTTAATTTCATTAAATTAGATATTTTAGGATAAATCTTGTCCTAGTAAAAGTGGGTTATATGCTGGAAACTCCTAAAGCCTTTATGCACCTACAATTATTTGTATAGGTTGTAGTCGAAACAGTTAAAGGATGAAACAATGGACAATCAGCAGGTACGATAAGATCAACCTCAACGACTATTGGAATATCCAACTTATATATTGGCAACGATATATAAGAACCCCACGAAAATTATATAGTCTGAACTTTGGCGAAAGTCAAAGAAGTTGGCAGAAATGACCAACTCAGGAATTGTTTAATATTATTGAAAGGAGATTGTTATGGGAAGAATAAAATGCTCCAAGGAAGAGTTTTATAAAGAAATAGAAAGAATTTATAAAATAGAAAATAGAATAAATATAAATATTTTTAATAAGTATACCAAATTAGATGTTGGATATATGTATTATGTTAATAAGTTTGGTGGAATAAAATCTATATGCAATGAACTTAATTTAGAATATCTTTATTATAATCAAGCATCAAAAGATGAATTAATTAGCAGGGCTAATGATTTATATAATAAATATGGATATATAAATAAAAATTTATGTTGCAAAAATAATATATCCTCATCAGCTGTTAGAAATACGTTTGGGAGTTATAATAATCTATTTAAGACATTAAATATTGATTTAAATATGCCAAGATTTGTAACTGAGGAGGAACTTCTTGAAGATATAAAAGAGTTTAATCTGAAATATTCATCAGTATCATCTCCCAAATATAGAAAACTAGGTAAATACTCTTGCACTATTATAAATAAATATGGTGGGTGGAGAAAGGCATTGGATAAATTAGGTATAAAACCTCTATATAGAAACTTTGGGAAAGAATATATTGTGAAAAAAGTTAAAGAAATATATGATGAATATGGCTTTATATCGGCAGATTTAGTAAATGATAATACAGATTTTACATACCAAGCATTTAGTTCATACTTTAAAGATAAAAAAGAAATTTCAGCAGCTTTAGGTTGTAAAAATGCCTTTAAGTCAGGTAGAAGTCAATCTGAAAAAATAATAAGTAAAATATTAGACGAAATTATTAGTGAAGATAACTACATAAAGGAAATGACATGGAGTTGGTTAAAGAATGAAAAAAATAGATGTAATATGTATTGTGACTTTTATATTCCTGAGTTAAATCTAGTCATAGAGTATAATGGTGAACAACATTATAGGTTTATAGAAAGATTTCATGTTACACAAGAAAAATATCAAGAACAGATATATAGAGATAACCTAAAAGCTGAATTATTAAAAAAACACAATATAAAATTAGAAGTTATAAAGTATAATCAAAAAGTAACATATAAACTTATTAATAATATAATAAAAAAATACAACAATTCCTAGTAACAAAATTGTAGATACAATAAATATCATAAATGAAACATGTAAATCTCTTAATATAGAAAGGTTTACACCTGAAAATATAGATCTAGAAGATGATGCAACTTGGGAAGCCATACAAGAGGATACTACAGCTATATTTCAAATGGAAAGTGACTCGGCACATAAATACTTAAAAGAAATGCTTTCTGATAAAATATTTAATAAAATAAAGATGAAAAATCCTAATATAAGAAGATTTGACATTATGATGTTTGTTAATGCTGCTATTAGACCAGCAGGAGAAAGTTTTAGAGATAAAGCAGTCAAAGGTGAGTTTAATACAACAGGAATTAAAGAACTAGATGAAATGCTTTACGATACTTTGGGATATGTATTATTGCAGGAGCAGATAATGGAGTTCTTAGTTAAATTCTGTAACTATTCTCAAGCTGAATCAGACTCAGTTAGAAGAGCTATAGGTAAAAAGATAGGGACAGAAACATTGCTACCTGAAATAAAAGAAAGGTTCTTGGAGTACTCACCGAACAAATATGGTATTTCAATAGATGTTGCTATGCAGGTAATTGATCCATTTATACAAACTGTTAAAGATGCTTCAGATTACGGATTTAGTAAAAATCATAATGTTCCATATGCTTTCACAGGGTATATAGCTGGATATTTAAGAACACATTACCCATTGGAATTTTGCACAGCAGCACTTAACACTTGGATTGATGATGAGGAAAAAACTATAAGGCTAACTCAGTATATGAATAGGAATAATATAAAAATTAAAAATCCTACTTTTAGATATTCTAGGGCTAAATATTTCTTTGATAAGGATGAAAATACCATATACAAAGGGATACAATCTATAAAATATCTAAATGAACAAATAGGAGAGTATCTTTATAGTTTAAGAGAAAAAAATTATAAATCTTTCACAGAATTACTAAAAGATTTAAAAGGTTTCGTAAATAATAGGCAAATAGATATTCTAATAAGATTAGATTTTTTTAAAGAATTTGGTAAATCTAATAAATTATTAGAAATAAAGGAAAACTTTGATAAATTATTTGAAAAGAAACAATTTAAAAAACAGGAGTTTGAACATATTGAGGATATGCTTAGAGAATTTTCTAGTAAGGAAACAGAAAGGATATTCAAAGAAGTGGACACATTATCTTTGTGTATTAGATTAGAAGATGAAATAGAAGATAAAAGTATAGATTTCTCGGATAAGTTTAAAGCTCATATGGACTTTATTGGTAGTTGCAATATAACAGATGATAGTTTTGGAAAAAGAGCTTGTATAGTAACTAATATTGATACAAAATACTCACCTAAACTAACTCTTTACTGTATGTATAATGGAAGGACAACTACTGTAAAAATGAACAAAAAACTATATTCATCTTTACAGCTAGAAGAATTTGATACTATATATGTTGATACTATTGAGGATAGAAATAAGTCGAAGTTAATAGATGGTCTTTGGGTTACTACATCAGAAAAAGAAAAGTGGCTAACTAAGTGTAGAATAATACATAAATACCAAGGTTATTGACGAAAATATAATAAAGAGGTATAATATATATATGGCTGATAATAGATTGAAAGCTAAAATATTGTACCTCTTTTTAGTTTTATTCATTGTAATTTACACTGATAGTAGGGAGGAAAATAATAATCAAAAAGTTTTAGATTATAATAATCCTCCCCATGTACTTAACTTGTCAAAAGAGAAAATATCTGAAATTATCGTTAGTAATAATCTGTATAATAAATATATTGGTAATTCTAAGTTAAAGAAGATAAATGAAGATGATCCTATAGTTAATGAAATAAATGAATTAAGGAATATAACTGGACTAGATGTAACAGGATATATAAAATACACTTTTGAACTATCCTTTTATTCTGATTTGAATTGTGAAAATGGATTTGGGAATATAACAGCTACAGGCAAAACATTAGAAGATGGCATGATAGCAAATAACTTTTTGGATTTTGGAACAAAGGTGTATATAGAAGGATTAGGATTAAAAACCGTAGAGGATAGAGGTAGTAAAAAATATTTTAACACAATTAATAAAATTGATGTTTTTGTTCCTAGAAACTATGGTGAGAGTGATCGTGAATATTACAAAAGAGTTAATAATTTAGGGAGGAAAAACGTAGATGGATACATATTATGCATTGAAGAATAAAAAGAAGTATAAAAGATGCACATATATAGGTAGTGATCCTAACCTAAAATATCAGAGGTGCTTTATAATAGGCAGAGATAACAATGGTTTTAGGGTTAAATTTTTTAATGAATATTTGGGAGCGTTTGAAGTTCACCTTAATAAAAGAGATATATTAGTAGCTTAACGGAGGTGTCAAAAAACAGTTTAGTAATTAAATATTTTAAATTAACAAAAGAAAGGTAAAATTGATGAGTATATATTGTAAAATAGGGACTGTGAATAGTCAAAAAACAAGCAGCTTACTAGCAACAGCAAAGTCTTATGAATTGCAAAATAGAAATATTTTATGTATAAAGCCTGAAGCAGATACTAGAGATATAGGAGTAATTAAATCAAGAACAGGTCTTTCAAGAGAATGTTTAACATTAAAACCACATAAGAATGCTTTAATAGAATTAATATTAGAGTATGCAGATAAACATAATATAGGGAATTTAGATGCTATATTTATAGATGAAGGTCAATTTTTATCCTCAGATAATGTAGAAGAAATAATAGTGTTGTCCGCAGAGTGTAATTTTAACTTTCTTATATATGGATTAAATTCAAGTTATACAGGTGAACCATTTGAAAGCATGTCAGATTTGATGGTGTTCTCTAAAACTGTAGAGGAAATATCTAACACTCTTTGTCAGTACTGTAACTCTAAGGCAAAAATGAACTTGAAATTAGTAGATGGTAAGCCTGTATTTAATGGTGATAAAATAAGCGTAGATAAAGAATTGTATTCACCTCAATATGTGCCAGTGTGTCCTATCTGTTTCACTAAGAAGATGCTTAGAGCCTGATTTATAGGGGTATAAATTTAAGGTAGTTAAAGCAAATATAATAAAATGGAGGGCATTATGAGAATAATAAAAAGAAATGGCGTTGAGTCTGAATTTAAAAAAGAAAAAATAACCAATGCTATATTAAAAGCTATGAAATATGGTAGTGGAATATATGAGAAAGATATAGCAATAAAAATATCTGAAGAAATTGAATATGATTGTATGAATAATGAAAATAATCAAATTGTCAAAGGGGTTACTACAATAGAAAATGTAGAAAATATGGTCTACAATAAACTCATTAAATATAATCACGAATTGACAGCTAAAGCATATGAGGGATATAGAGCAGTTCAATCTTTTAAAAGAGAAACTAATACAACTGATGAAAGTATATTAGGACTATTAGACAAGAGTAATGAAGAAGTTATGAATGAAAATTCCAACAAAAATGGTATGCTTGCAAGCACTCAGCGAGATTTGATAGCAGGGGAAATATCTAAGGATATAGCTAGGAGAAAATTAATTCCAGCTCACATAGTTCAAGCACATGATGAGGGTGTTTTGCACTACCATGATCTTGACTATAGTATGCAAAATATCTTTAATTGCTGCTTAATTAATTTGGAAGATATGCTGAATAATGGAACGGTTATTAATAATAAATTAGTTGAAACACCTAAATCATTCCTGACAGCATGTACGATAGTTACACAAATTATAGCTCAAATAGCATCAGCTCAATATGGTGGTAACTCAATAACTATAAAGCATATAGCACCATTTTTAAGAGTATCATATAATAAGTATTTAAATAAATATAAGAAAAAATATTCTTTAGAGATGGCTACAGAGTTAGCTGAAGAAAGAATGATGGAAGAGTTAAAATCAGGGATACAAACTATTAGATACCAATTATCAACTCTTCACACAAGTAATGGACAGTCGCCTTTTTGCACTATCTATTTAGAAATAGAAGAAGGGCATGAATATGAAAGAGAAATGGCACTAATTTGTGAAGAGATGATAGTACAAAGACTAGAAGGAATGAAAAATTATAAAGGTCAAGAAATTGGAGAAGAGTTTCCTAAGCTAGTTTACCTACTAGATGAACATAACTGTTTAGAAGGTGGTAAATATGACTATATAACAAAGTTAGCTGCTAAATGTAATACAAAAAGATTAGTTCCTGATTATCAAAGTGCTAAGATAATGAGAAGGAATTATGATGGCGAAACCTTCCCTCCAATGGGTTGTAGATCTCATCTAAGTAACTGGAAAGATGAAAATGGAAATTATAAATGGTATGCAAGATTTAATCAGGGCGTGATCTCTTTAAATTTAGTACAAGTAGCATTAATAGCTGATAAAGATATGGATAAGTTTTGGAAGATACTAGATGAAAGGTTAGAACTTTGTAAACAAGCTCTATTAGTAAGACATGAACTTTTATTGGGAACATCTTCGGATGTTTCACCAATTCACTGGCAGCATGGTGGAATAGCAAGACTTAAAAAAGGTGAAAAAATAGATTCATTGCTTAAAAATGGATACTCAACTTTATCTTTAGGATATGTTGGAGTTTATGAAATGACTCAGGCTATGCTTGGTGTATCTCATACAACTAAAGAAGGTGAAAAATTTGCCCTTAAAGTAATGAATTATTTAAACGATAAATGTACTAAATGGAAAGAAGAAACAGGACTTGGGTTTGGTCTTTATGGAACACCAGCAGAAAGTTTAACCTCAAGATTCTGTAGAATAGATAAGCAGAAATTTGGTGAGATCCCTAACGTAACCGATAGAATGTATTACACTAATAGTTACCATGTTCATGTTTGTGAGGAAATAGATGCTTTTTCTAAGTTAAAATTTGAAAGTCAATTCCATGATATAAGCTTAGGCGGATGTATAAGTTATGTTGAAGTTCCTGATATGTCCCAAAATATAGAAGCAGTAGAACAGATTATAAATTACATATATCATAATATACAATATGCTGAAATAAACTGTAAACCTAGTGTATGTTATAAATGTGGATATACAGGTGAAATTAAATTAAATGACGAGTTAGAATGGTATTGTCCTAACTGTGGGAACAAAGATAAAAGTGAAATGCAAGTTATGAGAAGGACTTGCGGATATATAGGTTCTAATATGTGGAATAAAGGTAGAACTCAAGAAATATCCCAAAGAGTGTTACATTTATAATAGGAAAGGTGTGTATGCACCTTTCCTATTGCATATAAAGGTAAAAGGAGATATGTAGATGACATTATTAGATGCTAGATATTTAGCAGCAAAGAAAATAGAACAATTAAAAAATAGAGTTAATAAATTAAGCAAAAAGCCATCTTTAGTAATAATCAGAGTTGGTAATGATTTTGCTAGTGAAAAGTATGTGTTAAATAAAATGAAAAGATGCGAAGAAGTTGGAATATTATCAAGGATAATTCACTTAGATGAAAATGTATCACAGGAAGTAGTTGAAGAAACTATTTTAGATCTAAATAAAGATGAAGATATTACAGGGGTATTATTACAATTACCTATACCGAAGCATTTAGATGAAGATTATTTAACTAATCTTATAGAAGATGAAAAAGATGTTGATGGGTTTACTATAGGGAATATGGGAAAATTATCTCTTGGGCTAGAAAGCAATGTAGCATGTACTCCTAGAGGTATAATAACACTTTTAAAGGAGTTTAATATAGAAATTGAAGGACAAGATGTACTTATAATAAACCGTTCAAATATAGTCGGAAAGCCACTAGCCCAATTATTTTTGAAGGAAAATGCTACGGTTACTATTGCTCACAGTAAGACTAGGAATTTAAAAGAAAAAATTGCTTCATCAGATATAGTTGTAACAGCAGTGGGAAGAGCTAATTTCTTAAAAGCAAAAGATTTTAGTGATAACACAACAATAATAGATGTATCTATTAATTTTGATAACTCAGGCAAAATGTGTGGAGATGTATCCAAAGAAGATTATGATGTTTTAGTAAATGAAAAACAATGTAATTTAACTCCTGTACCAAATGGAGTAGGGCAAATGACGGTAATAGAGTTAATAGAACAAACTGTAGAGATCGTGGAAAAAGGGGAGAGTAAATAATGGAAACAAAATTAAAAGTAAAACTTATATCACATACTATAAATCCAGAGCTAGTAGTAGCTACAGCAGGTAAACTTTGCTACTCACCATCAAATATAGATGATTTAATGGAAAAACAAACAGATGAAAGCATAGAAAAATTTGTGAATATGATAACTTCAATAGGTCATGGGAGTGTATTAGAGCATATTAGTTTTACCTTTGCAGTAGAAGGTGTATCAAGAAGTTTAACTCACCAACTTGTTAGACATAGAATAGCATCTTATAGTCAACAATCTCAAAGATATGTTAAAGAAACTCAATTTGAATATGTGATACCGAAAGATATAAAAAATAATATTTTCCTAAAAAGACTTTATCAGAAACAAATGGAAGATACTCAGATGCTTTATGATGAAATAGTAGATAATTTGATAAGCGATTATGTTTACGATAGTGTGAACTACGGAAAATATTTAGAAAGACAAATTAGAAAACTTAAAATAGAACCAAAAATGTTTTACTTATGGTGTGATCAATGGTTTATGAGTGACGATTTTATAAAGCAATTAAAGAGTGATTATAAAAAACTATATTCAGTGTTAGAAAAGAAAGCGATTGAAAATGCTAGATATATATTTCCAAATGCTTGTGAAACAAAAATAATATGCACTATGAATTTAAGATCTTTAATTAATTTTTGTCATCATAGATGTTGTAGGAGGTCACAAGAAGAAATAAATGAATTAGCATGGTTAATGGTAGCAGAAGTAGAGAAGGTAAGTCCTCTACTTGCGAATAGTCTTGGAGCGAATTGTCAATTTAAACCATGCCCTGAAGGTTCTATGTGTTGTATGATGCCTTACGAAAAAAAGAATAAATAATAGTAGTTTCTAAATTTCATGTACTAAAAAGGAGTAAGGTAAAGTGAAGATAAATAGAATAAAAGATAATGATATAGCAAACGGTTTAGGAATATCAATGTCGGTGTGGACTCAGGGCTGCCCTCATCATTGCAAGGGGTGTTTTAATAAAGAAACATGGAACTATGATGATGGTAGAGAGTTTACTAATGATGATTTAAATTACATCATCAAAAATATAAATAAAGATAATATAAATAGAAATTTATCTATTCTTGGAGGAGAGCCATTATGTCCTGAAAATCTAAAAGGGGTAATAGATCTATGTAGAGTAGTTAAAGAAGTATATCCAAACAAAAAAATATATCTATGGACTGGGTATGTATATGAAGAGTTCAATTTGGATCAAAAAGAAATTATTAAATATATAGATGTTATGATTGATGGTAAATTTGAAATTAATAAAAGAGATTTAAGTTTGCTATTAAGAGGTTCATCAAACCAACGAATTATAGATATAAAGAGTGTGAAATAACAAATTAATACCTAATATATACTCAGTATATACTAGGTATATATTTTGGTTAATTTCAGTGATGCTTTTAAGAATGAAATTACTATTTTAATAGAAAAAAATAATAAAAATGAAAAAAGATAAGGTGTAAAAATATATCAAATATATACTGGGTATATACTGGGTATATATTCATGAAATATAGGAAGAAATGAGGGAAAAGATGCGTGAAAAGATAAGAGAATTATCAGATAAAGAACAAGCAAGAATGAGGGTTGCTGTATTTTTTGGTTCTTCAAAAAATTTTTTCCATACATTTATAGAACTTTTAGGTAATGCACTTGATGAAGCAAATAAAGGATATGGAAATAAAATTGAAGTTACTTTATCTGATGGTGGAACTAGATTGAAAATAAAAGATTATGCAAATGGATTACCTGTTGAAATAGTTTCTGAAAATGGAAAAGAAGGTTATGTATCATTGTTAGAAACACTTTTCGCAGGTGGTAAATTTGAGCAAGGGCAAGAATATCAATTAGGGTTGAATGGTGTTGGGCTTACAACAACAATATTAACTAGTGAATATGCTAAGGTTACAGTAGGTAGACCTAACGGAAATATATATCAAATAGAATATGCTAACGGTGATAGATTATATGATCTTAAAATTATAGGTAATACAGATCATACATTTACCGAGATAGAATGGATTTGTGATAAGAAGGTATTTACAGACAATGTGTTTAGTTGGAATGAGATATGTAGTGTAATCCAAAGACAGGCTGCTATATCAAATGTAGAAATAATATGTTTCAACAAAGATACAAATGAAACAGTTTCATATAAATACGAAAATGGAATAAATCAATATCTAACTGAAATTATTTCTAATACAAATAATGGATTTAGTATAGAGGGATTTACCAAAATAAAAGAAGTAAGCTGTTTAAGAAGTAATGAAATTTACTTAGACAGGTTACACCTTGATTTTGCCTTTACATTAACCAATAAAGGTGAAGCAACACATATAGATTTTCTTAACTCCAGTGATTTAAAATACTATGGAACTATACAAGAAGGTGTTACAAATGGTTTCAGAACTATTGTAACGAAATATCTTAGAGATAATAATTTATATCTTAAAAACGAAAAGCAAATAACTGGGGATGATGTATTAGCTAGTTTGAATTATATAGCAAATCTTAAATCTTTATATCCTGAATATGAAAATCAAATTAAGAAAAAAACTTTAGTAACCCATTATAAAGATGGTGTTTCTGATATGATTAAAGAATTTTTAGAAGTTTACTTTATAGAAAATAAAGTTGAAGCGGATAAAATATGCAAACAGATATTGATAAATAAAAGAGCAAGAGAAAAGTCTTTAAAGACTATGGAGAATGTAAAAAAGAAACTATCTGAAGAGATAACTATATTTAATAAGATAGAAGGATTTATAGATTGTGAAATATCAAAAGGTGGGGAACTTTATATTTGCGAAGGTAAATCTGCCCTTGGTTCTGTCATAAATGCAAGGGACGAAGTTTTTCAGGCTGGCTTCCCAATAAGAGGTAAAATATTAAACTGCTTGAAATCTGATCTTGACAAGATATTTGCAAATAGAGAAGTCACAGATTTAATTAGATTATTCGGCTGCGGAATAGAGCTTAAAACTAAATACAATAAAGATATTCCACAATTTGATATAGATAAACTTAGATGGAGCAAAATTATATTAACATGTGATGCTGATGCTGATGGTGAACAGATAGTAGTTCTTTTATTAACTATGATTTATAAATTAGTTCCAACCTTACTAAAGGAAGGTTATGTATATATAGCACAAACTCCTCTTTATGAAATACACTTTTTAGATGATGATACTGTTAAGTATATTATGTCTGAGCAGGAAATGAAAAAAGAACTTGCTTCTATAAATAATAGAAAACATACTAAAAGTAGATCTAAGGGATTAGGGGAATTAGATCCTAAAATAATGAGAGAAACTGCAATGAATCCTGAAACAAGAATTTTAACACAGGTTAAAGTTGAAGATTTCAAAGAAATGCAAAAAGCATTTAATACTTGGATGTCGGATAGCGGTCTTGCTGATAGAAAACAATATATAGAAGAAAACTTACATAAGGCTAGGGTGGAGTAAGATGATAGAAAAAAATATAATAGATATAATAAGAGATAACATGTTTGATTATTCAGCCTATGTTGACTTAGATAGAGCTATACCTTCAGTAGAAAGCGGATTAAAACCTTCATTAGAAAGAATTTTATGGACTATGTATGAAGGTAAGAATTTTAAATTTACAAAATCAATGGATATAGAGGGGGCTACCTCCAAAATACATCCTCATGCTGGTACTTATCCAACTATTGTAAACATGGTTCAAACTGATAAACAAAATATACCGTTACTGGTTGGTCAAGGTAATTTTGGAAATCATACAAGTAAAGAGCTGCAACCAGCTGCTAGTAGATATACAAAAGTAAAATTATCTGATATAGCAATAGATACTCTAAGGGGAATAGATCAAAACTTAGTTGAGTTCACTAAGAGTTATGATGGTAAGAAGAAAATTCCTGAATATATACCAACTAAGTTTCCTTTGATATTATGCTATGCATCAAAGGGTATAGGTGTTGGTATGGGAAGCAATATACCTTCGTTTAATCTAGGTGAACTTTGTAGAGCTACTATAAGATATATAGATACAGGTGAGAAAACTATTTTAATACCTGACTTTGCTACAAAAGGATATGTAATTGAAGATGAAAAAGAGTTTGAATCTATAAATAAAACTGGTAGAGGAAGTATAAAATTAAGATCTAATTTTATTCTTAAATCAGATGCAAACGTAATAGAAATAACACAAATACCATATTCAACAACGAGAGAAGAAATAATAGATAAAGTTATTGAGTTAATGAAAAGTGGTAAACTTAAGGAAGTAAATGACATAAAAGATGCGAGTGGTTTTAATGGTCAGAAAATAAAAATAACTTGTAAGAAAAATACTAATATGAATTTACTCATGGAAAAATTGTATAAACTAACCCCTTTAGAATCTACATTCTCAAGTAATATAAATGTGCTTGTAGATAGACACCCAAAGACAATAGGCGTTTGGGAAGTTATAGATGCTTGGTTAGATTTTAGAAGAAAATGTATATCAAGAAAAATAGAGTATGAGCTAATTGAAATGAAAAAAGACTTACATATATTAGAAGGACTAGAAAGAGTCCTTATAGATTTAGAAGAGTGCATAAATATAATAAGATTTACTGATGATGAAATATTAAAAGAAATTCTTATGAATAGGTTTAATATTGATAATGAGCAATTTAACTACATTATAAAGATGAGTATAAGAAATATAAACAAAGATTACATAACTAAAAAAGTATCGGAGAGGAAAGAACTTGATGAGAAAATAAAATATCTTCAGTTAAATTTAAATAATGAAAAATACATAAATGATATTATAAAAGAAGATCTTGAATATGTAATTAAGAAATTTTCAATACCTAGAAATACAGAGATAATAAAAGTAGAAGATGTTAATATAGAAGATATAATGATTGAAGATTACAATTTATTACTTGTATCAACTAAGCAAGGGTATTTAAAGAAAATTAGACTTACTTCACTTAGAGGTAGTGGTGGACATAAATTAAAAGAAGGTGACTATATAATATCTGAATATAATTCAACTAATAAATCAGATATATTAATATTTACAAATAAACAAAACTGTTATAAATTAAAAACCGCAACTTTAGTAGATGTTAAAGTATCAAATTTAGGATTATATTTACCATCTCACTTAGAATTAGAAGATAACGAAGAAATAATAAAAGTTATACCTACTATAAACTATACAGAAGATATACTTGTAGCATTTGAAAATGGTAAGGTTGCTAGAATACCTTTATCATCATACAAAACTAAATATCAAAGAAGTAAGATTATAAAAGCTTTAAGTCCTGACTTAGTTGTAGATATACATTTATTGAATGACGAAGGGAAGTTTATATTAAAGTCTAAAAATAATAGAGGACTCATCTTTAAAAGTAAGGATATACCTACAAAGAGTACAAAAGTCAATAAAGGTATAACTATTATGAAGCATAAGGATATAGAAGTTGTAAAATTTAAAAATATAAAAGATTGTAAGTTAAACTCTATAATGTATTACACAGGTGGTAAAGCTGGTAAAAAAATCCCTATAATTGACATTGTATAAATGTTGAAGCAAATATAATAAAATGATATAATATTATTAAAGGAAATATAATAAAATGATATTATATCATTTTAATAATTTGGAGGTATGACAGCATGAGGTGTTGGTTTTGCAGGGGTAAACTAATATGGAATAATGATTTTTCTTTTGAAGATTACAATTTAGAAGGGGAAGGTATTGTAACTGTTTTAA
>CAMBXR010000037.1 GCA_945871955.1 uncultured Clostridium sp.
CAAAAATCCAAAGAGCGTTAGCGATAAGGTGACATCTTTGATGTCATTTTTTATTCTCAGTAAATTATATTTTATCTTAATCGTTGAGTAGCTTAAGCAAAGCAAATTTTTTATTTATGATAAATTTTATAAATGTTATACTTAGACTAATAAAGAGGAAACAAAATCAGTTAATATTGATTATAAAAAGTAATACTTAGACAAAATGAAGTTTATAGAATAGGGAGAGATTATGAAAAAAATTTTGATAATATCCATGGGAGAAGATACTGGACTTAGTATAAAAAAACAATTGGAATCTATTTTTGGAAAAGAATTTTTTATAGAATGTTTAAATTTATTAAATTTTACAGATGGAAACTTAGATTACGACTTGATTATTTTTTCTAGTGAGGAGAGTAAAAAAACTTTTAAGTTTAAAACAGGTAAAAATAAAAAATATGTAGTATCAAGAAGAGTTATAAAGCATGAATGTATAGATGAAATATTAAATATACCAAGAGGTACAGAAGTACTACTTGTAAATGATACGAAGGATAGTTGCAAAGAAGTAATTTGTCAGCTGAAAAGTCAGGGTGTAGATCACATAGAGTATTATCCTTATTATCCCGGAGTAAAATCTTATAAAGATTTAGATATAGCTATAACACCAGGTGAATCTCATTTAGTTCCGAAAGATATCAATAATGTAATTGATATAAACTGTAGACATTTAGATGTGTCAAGTTTGGTTGAAATATTAATGCAACTAAATTGTATGGATAAATACGGAAGTATAGTTTCTTCTTATTTTTATAGGGATATGATAAATATTTCTAAGAAATATATAAATATATCTCAAGAGTCAATTAGGCTAAAAGACTTATTAACTAATTTATTAGATAATCAAAAAAATGGCATACTATACACAAATATTGAAGATGAGGTTTTAGTATTAAATGAAGAAGCTCTAAGATTACTAAATATAGACAGGAAAGATATTATATCTAAAAATATTTATGAATTATTTGATGGATTAAGAGAAGATATTATAAAAATAAACAATAAAGAAATATTGGTATTTAGAGAAAAGATAAAAATCAATAATAAGAATATGGGTAAAATGATAACTCTTAATGAGGTTAAACATATACATAAAATTGACGATGAGTTAAGAAGAAAAGAAAGACTTAAGGAAAATAAAGTAAAGTATACTTTTGAAGATATGGTGGGAAACTGCCAACATATAGTTAAAAATATAAAGTTAGCTAAGAAAGTGGCTAAGACAAACTCTACTGTTTTGATACAAGGAGAAACAGGTACAGGAAAAGAAGTATTGGCACAAGCTATACATAATGAGTCCGAAAGAAAAGATTATCCTTTTGTTGCTATAAACTTTGCTGCAATTCCTGAAAATTTAATAGAAAGTGAACTATTTGGATATGAAGATGGAGCATTTACTGGAGCTAAAAAGGGTGGAAAAGAAGGTTTATTTAAAAAGGCACATAAAGGAACTATATTTTTAGATGAAATAGGAGACGCATCTTTATATTTACAGTCTAGACTTCTTAGAGTTCTTCAAGAAAGAGAAATAACACCTGTTGGCAGTACGGAAACTATCCCCATAGATATTAGGGTTATAGCAGCAACAAATAAGGAGCTGTTAGAAGAAGTTAAGTTGAAAAAATTTAGAGAGGATTTATATTATAGATTAAATGTAATGCCTATGTATTCTACTCCTTTGAGAGAGAGAAGAGAAGATATTAAATTATTATTAGAATATTATTTATTTAAAATTGCTGGAAGTAATGATTTAGATGAATTTTTTCATAGAGAAGTCATTGAAATACTAGAAGTATATAACTGGCCAGGTAATATAAGAGAGCTTGTAAATGTGGTTGAATATGTATGCACTATAAAAGAAGAAGGAATAAAAATATGCGAGAGAGACTTACCTAAATATATTATTGAAAACAGTAAAAGTATGAATTCATGTATAAAAGAAGAAGTGGATGAATTATTGGATGAAAGGGATATTTGGGTATTGGAAAAGATATATAAATACCAAGGTATTGGAAGAAGGACTTTATCTATGATGTCTAAAGAAGAAAATTTTGACTTAGGAGAAGGCAAAATAAGAACGATAATGACTAAATTAAGAAACAATAACTATATAGAAATTAAAAAAGGAGTAAATGGAACAAAAATACTAGAAAAAGGATTGAATTTCATAAAAAAGGGATATTTATAATGTAATAATGGGATAAAAAGGGAGATATATTTTAACTATTATCCCTTTTGTATTTATATATCAAAAAAATTAACTTTATAATAGAAAATAAAAATATAGTTTAGCATTAAATAAAAATTCAGAAAATGCAACCTGCATTATGTTTTAAAGTATTAAAAATTTTTCTGGGAAAATAAAATATGGCATGATAATTGCTTATATATTTAAATGAGAATTTATATTTCCTATGGAGATAGTTTTAGATAAAATCTACAAACTATTATACCTAGGGAGTTAACCAAATTTTTAATATTCATTAATATGGGGGAATTAATTATGCAACAATCACAAAAGAAAAAACCAACTTTGGCGCAAGCCTTAACACCAATTATTTTTATGGTTATAGCCTTAGCATTAGGTTATGGAGTCTTTAAAATAAAGGCAGAACCTATAATAATATGTTCAGCATTTATTGCAGGAATAATCGCGCTTAAATTAGGATATAACTGGAATGATATTCAACAAGCTATAGTTGATAAAATAGCAAGTGCACTTCCAGCCACACTTATTTTATGGAGTGTGGGACTTTTAATAGGGTCATTAATGTTCTCGGGAGCAGTTCCGATGATTATATATTATGGTGTCCAAATGATAAATCCTAAGTTTATATTAGTTACAGCTTTTTTAGCATCTGCATTACTTGCAATAGTAACAGGTACATCATGGGGAGCAGCAGGAACTATAGGTGTTGCTATGATGGGAATAGCAGGAGGACTTGGAGTTTCTTTACCAGCTACAGCTGGAGCAGTAGTTTCAGGTGCATTCTTTGGAGATAAGTTATCACCTCTTTCAGATACAACAAACTTAGCACCAATGGCAGCAGGAAGTGAGTTATACGAACATATAAAACATATGCTTTATACAACTGTACCAGCAGCGTTAGTTGCTATAGTTGTATATTTATTTGTTGGATTCAGTGCATCAGGTGACTTAGTAAGACCGGAATCAGTTCAACTTATGATGGACCAATTAGATACAATGTTTAATTTTAACATAGTACTACTTTTACCATTTGTATTAGTAATTATGGGCTCATTAAAAAAATGGCCAACAATACCTACAATGCTGGGAACAAGTTTATTAACTGTAGTTTTAGGTGCAGTAGTTCAAGGATTTAATATAGTAGATGGTTTTACTGCTTTAATATCAGGATTTGATATATCTATGACTGGATTTGCAGGAACTCCTACTGAAGAAGTTATTAAGCTTATAAATAGAGGTGGTGTTGTATCAGTAACAAGTACGACAGTTCTTATATATTGTGCAATGGGATTTGCAGGTATAGTAAGTGTGTCAGGTATGCTTGACGTAGTTTTAGATTTATTAATGTCAAAGGTAAAATCAATTGGAGGAATTATAATATCTACAATAGTTTCTTGCTTCACAGTTGCCTTTGTAACAGGTAGTTCATATTTATCAATACTTGTTCCAGGGGAATTATTTAAAGAAGTTTATCCTAAGAAAAATTTACACCCTAAAAATTTATCTAGAACATTAGAAGATTCAGGAACAGTTTTAGTTCCATTAATACCGTGGTCAGCGGCAGGTGCATATATGACTGCAACATTAGGTGTAGATACATTGCAATATCTACCATGGGCTATATTAAACTATTCAGGTATAATATTTGCAATAATATTTGCTATTACAGGATTTGGTATAGCTAAATTAAATAAAGAAGAAGATAAAGCAGAGAGTAAAGTTATTTAAATAAGGAGTATTAAAACTTATGATATTAATAAAAAATATAGAAGTATATGCACCAGAATATAAAGGTAAAAAAGATATTTTTATAAGTGGTGGAAAAATTGCCTTAGTTGAAGAAAATATAAATTTTGATAATAAAAAAATAAAGATAATAGATGGAAGTAATAAAAAACTAACACCTGGATTTATAGACCAACATGTCCATATAACTGGTGGAGGTGGTGAAGGTAGTTTTAAGACTAGAGCACCAGAAATAACTTTAAGTAAATTAACTACAGGAGGTATAACTACTGTAGTTGGACTTTTAGGAACAGATGGAACTACAAGAAGTGTAGAAAATTTAGTATCTAAAGCAAAAGCTCTAAAAGAAGAGGGAATAACAGTTTTCGCCCATACGGGATCTTATGAATATCCTACTGTAACAATTACAGGTTCAATTAAAAGAGATATAGCTTTTATAGATGAAATAATAGGTGTAAAATTAGCGTTATCAGACCATAGGGCACCAAATGTAAGCAATTTAGAATTACAAAGGGTAGCTTCTGATGCAAGAGTTGCAGGTATGTTAAGTGGAAAGGCTGGTATAGTAGTGCTTCATATGGGAGATGGAAAAAAAGGACTTAAGCCGGTTAGAGAAATTTTAGAAGAAACTGAGATACCAATGAAAACTATAAGACCTACACATGTTAATAGAAGAGAAGAACTTCTAGTTGAAGCCTTTGACTATGCTAAGGCTGGTGGAAAAATTGATTTAACTTGTGGTATGAAAGATCATTTAACACCAGGGAAATGTATAAAAATGGCTTTAGAAGAAAATGTACCTACTGAGAATATAACAATAAGTTCTGATGGATATGGAAGTTGGTCTAAATATGACGAAGCAGGTAATTTGATAAAAATGGGAGTATCCAGTGTATCAAGTTTACATAAAGAGTTTAAAAATATGATAAATGAACTAGGATTTAGTATAGAAGATGCTTTAACCTATATAACTTCTAATGTGGCAAAAGGATTAGAAGTTTATCCTAGAAAAGGATATATAGGAGAGGGCTCTGATGCAGATTTATTATTATTAGATGAAAATCTGGATATAGATACAGTTATAGCTAATGGAAAAGTTATGATAGAAAATAAAGAAGTGCTTGTTTATGGTTCATATGAACATATATAAACTTATATTTTAAAATAAAAATGAAAAAGGGGGATTTTAATCCTCTTTTTTTGTTATTAAAAATTTTCATGAAAGTAATTATTATATAATGTCTTTGTAATTAAAATTTGAAATGATATACTAAAAAATATAAATTAGAAAATAATAAAAAGAGATTACTGACTAAGGAGATTATAATATGGAAGCAGAAAGAAGAATAACTGAGCTTATTGATTTGATAAATTACCATAATGAAAAATACTATAATGAAGATGCGCCAGAAATTGAAGACTTTGAATATGATAATTTAATGAAAGAATTAATTAAATTAGAAGAAGAAAATCCAAACTTAAAAAGAATAGACTCACCATCAAATAGAGTTGGTGGAAAGGCTTTAGATAAGTTTAAACAAATTGTACATAAATATCCCATGCTAAGTTTATCAAATGCATATTCTGCGGCAGATTTAAGAGATTTTGATAGAAGAGTTAGAGATGCGGTAGATGGAGAAGTTGAATACGTAATAGAATTCAAAATAGATGGACTTTCAGTAAGTCTTACATATAATAATGGAGAATTTGAAAAAGGGTCTACTAGGGGAGACGGTGTTGTAGGAGAAGATATTACAAATAACTTAATGACAGTTAAAACGATTCCGTTAAAAGTGGACTATAGAGATGAATTAATAGTTAGAGGTGAAGTTTATATCTCGAAGGAAAACTTTGAGAAAATAAATAAACAGCAAGAGGAAATGGATCAACCTCTATACGCCAATCCAAGAAACTTGGCTGCAGGTTCTCTTAGACAGTTAGATCCTAAATTAACTGCAAAAAGGCCTTTAGATATATTTATATTTAACTTAGAACACTTGGCCGAGGATGAGTGCAAAACTCATAGTGAGTCTTTAGAGTTACTTAGTAAATTAGGATTCTCTGTAAGTCCAGATTATAAAGTATTCAATAATATAGAAGATATAATAAAATACATAGAATATTGGACAGAGCATAGAGAAGAATTAAAGTATGGAATAGATGGAATGGTTGTTAAAGTTAATAACTTCGAACAAAGAGAACAAATGGGATTCACTGCTAAAAGTCCAAGATGGGCAATTGCATATAAATTCCCTGCAGAAAGAAAAACAACAAAATTATTAGATATAATTATAGAAGTTGGAAGAACTGGAAATATAACTCCTACAGCTGTACTAGAACCTGTTAGACTCGCAGGAACAACAGTTAGTAGAGCTACACTTCATAATGAAGATAATATAAAAGAAAAAGATATAAGAATTGGAGATATGGTTTTAGTTCAAAAAGCTGGAGATATCATACCACAAGTTTTAGGCGTAGATAAAGAAGCTAGAACTGGTGAAGAAGTTGAATTTAATATGCCTAATAAATGTCCAGTCTGTGGTGAGCCTACAGTTAGATTAGAAGGAGAAGCTGCTGTAAAGTGTATTAATATCTCATGCCCTGCACAAATTAGAAGAGGTATTATCCACTTTGTATCTAGAGATGCTATGAACATAGATGGATTAGGTGAATCAATAATAACTTTATTATTAGACAATAATTTAATTAAAGATATATCTGATTTATATTATCTTAAAAAAGAAGATTTAGTAAACTTAGAAAGAATGGGAGATAAATCAGCAACTAATCTGATAAATGCCATAGAAAAATCTAAATCAAATGATTTATATAGACTTATAAATGGTCTAGGAATTAAACACATAGGTGTAAAAGGTGCAAAAATTATAGCTAATGAGTTTAAAGATTTAGATATAATAATGAATCTAAATGTAAATCAATTATTAAACTTAGAAGAATTTGGTGAAATCATGGCGGAAAGTGTTGTGAAATTCTTTAAAGAAGAAAAAAATCTTATAGTAATAGAAAAATTAAAAAAAGCAGGTGTAAATACTAAGATAATTGACAATGATAATGAAGACATTATAAAAATATTTGATAAGATGAAAATAGTATTAACAGGAACACTACCTACTCTTAAAAGAAATGATGCTAAAGATATTATAGAAAAACTAGGTGGTAAAGCAACATCAAGTGTTAGTAAGTCAACATCATTTGTTTTAGCTGGTGAAGAAGCAGGTTCAAAACTTACTAAGGCAAATGAGTTAGGAATAAAGGTTGTTGACGAAGAGACATTCCTAAAATTATCAAAACTATCTTCTAAAGAAGAAGTGATAGAAAGTTTAAAATAAATAACTATAAAATATAACAATGTTTAGTCAAATAAGGTATTATTAGGTAGTAAATTAAATTGAATAGTGCTAAAATTATAACAGTGAAAGATTAGAATAAGTATTGAAATATTAAAGGTTTTCAAAACATAGTTATAAAATTCTAATGAATAGAGAAAGGCAAGTTTTGGTTTGCAAGAAAGGAAAAATCATGATTAGAATTGATGGGAGAAAATTTGATCAAATAAGAGACGTAAAAATAACTAGAAACTTCACTAAATATGCGGAGGGTTCAGTTTTAATAGAAATGGGAGAAACAAAAGTTGTATGTACAGCTTCTATAGAAGAAAAAGTACCTCCATTTTTAAGAAATACAGGAACTGGTTGGATAAATGCAGAGTACTCAATGTTACCTAGGTCAACTCAGCAAAGAAAAGTGAGAGATTCATCTAAGGGTAAAGTTGATGGAAGAAGTCAAGAAATACAAAGATTAATAGGAAGAGCTATAAGATCTGTTGTAGATTTAAATAAACTTGGTGAAAGAACTATATGGGTAGACTGTGATGTTATCCAAGCTGATGGAGGAACTAGAACTGCATCAATAACAGGAGCGTTTGTAGCTGTTGCAGAGGCTATTTATAAATTATATAAAGATGGATTAATTAAAAAAATGCCTATACAAAATTTTGTATCTGCTATAAGTGTAGGTATAGTTAATGATGAATGCCTACTTGATATATGCTATGAGGAAGATTCAAATGCTCAAGTAGATATGAATGTAATAATGACAGATAGATGTGAATTTGTAGAAGTACAAGGTACTGGGGAAGAAAGACCTTTTTCTAGAAAAGATTTAAATACATTATTAGAATTAGCTGAAAAAGGGAATAAAGAACTAATAAAAATACAAAGACAAGCATTAGGTGAAATAGCAGATGAAATTCTAGGTATGGAGTATGGGGATGATATAGTAATATCTACAGGAAATGCCCATAAACTAGAAGAAATAGGGGCTATACTTAAAGATTTAGATTATAATATACATTCTTTAAAAGATGTAAATTTAGATAATTTAGAAATTGAAGAGAATGGAAAAACATTTGAGCATAACGCATTGATAAAAGCAAGAACAGTAGCTAAACTTACTAATATGATAACTATAGCTGATGATTCAGGATTAGAAGTTGATGCTATAGGCAAAAAACCAGGTATTTATTCATCTAGATATGCTGGAGAAAATGCTACAGATGCACAGAATAGAGAAAAGTTATTAAAAGCTTTAAAAAATACGCCTGCAAGCCACAGAACAGGTAGATTTGTTTGTTGTATAGCAGTAGTATTCCCTGATGGTAAAGAGTTTGTAGTTAGAGGAACTTGTGAAGGATCTATAGCATTCGAAGAAAAAGGTAATAATGGATTTGGATATGATAGTTTATTCATAGTTGATAACTACAATAAAACATTTGCTGAATTACCAGCAAGTATAAAAAATGCTATAAGTCATAGAGCAAAAGCACTAGAACTTATGAAAGAAGAACTTACAAGAAGAGTTATTAGATAGCTAAAGGAAGAATAATATTATATGAAAATAGGAATAATCAGCGATACACATAAAGATATAGGAAATATTGATAAAGTAATTCCATATTTAAAAGAATGTGATTTAATAGTCCATGCTGGGGATAATATAGATGATGCAGAGTATATATATTATGCTACAGATGTAGATGTTAAATGTGTAAAAGGAAATTGTGATTTATATAATATTGATGAACCTTATGAATTGACATTTATAGCAAATAATAAAAAATTCTTTTTATGTCATGGTCATAATTATGATGTAAAAATGGGATTAAACTCTTTACTTAAATTAGCGAAAAATAATCATATTGATATTGTGGTATATGGGCATACTCATATACCTGTATATAAAACAATAGATAATGTTACTTTTATAAATCCAGGTAGTTTGACGTACCCAAGAGGAGAAAGTGATAAATCTTTTGGTATACTAACAATAGATGATGATATTTCATATGAAGAAATAAAAATATAAAGAAGTGTTGAAATTAAGGGAACACTTGTAAATAAAAAACTTTGTATGATATAATTAAAGAGTTACATATAAATTAGAATTATAATTTATAGAAATCATTACATAAGATATTTAGGAGGATAAACTTGATGAAAGTAGAATTAATTAAACAAGAAGGCAATAAAGTAAGCTTTAAATTAACTGTAGATAACGATAAATTTGAATCAGCAGTAGTTAAAGCATACAATAAAAATAAAGGAAAATACAATATACCAGGATTTAGAAAAGGTAAAGCACCTAGAAAAGTTATAGAAACTCATTACGGAAAAGGTGTATTCTATTCTGATGCTATAGATTTAGTATTCCCAGAAGTATACCCAGCTGCAATAGATGAATTAAAAATAGATCCAATAGATATGCCATCAATAGATGTTGAAGAAATAAGCAAAGAAAACGGATTAGTATTATTAGTAGATGTTGAAGTTAAACCTGAATTCCAATTAGGAGAATACAAAGGTGTAGAAGTTGAAAAAGTTGAAGAAACTTTAAACGAAGACGTTGTTAACGCTAAATTAGAAGAAATGAGAGAGAAAAATTCAAGATTAGTATCTGTTGAAAGAGAAATAGCAAATGGAGATACTGCTAACATAGACTTCGAAGGATTCGATGGAGAAGTTGCTTTCGAAGGTGGAAAAGGTGAAAACTATAACTTAGTTATAGGATCAGGATCTTTCATACCAGGATTTGAAGAACAATTAGTTGGTAAAAAAGCTGGAGAAGAAGTAGAAGTTAACGTTACTTTCCCAGAACAATACCATGCTGAAAATTTAGCTGGAAAACCAGTTGTTTTCAAAGTTAAAGTAAATGACGTTAAAGTTAAAGAATTACCAGAATTAAACGATGAATTCGCTGCAGATACTACTGAATTCAATACATTAGAAGAATTAAGAGCTGACGTTAGAGCTAAAGCTGAAGCTGATGCTAAAGAAGCAGCTAAAAACGAATTAAGAAACAGAGTTATAGAAAAAGTTGTAGCTAATACAGAAGTAGAAGTTCCAGAAGCTATGGTTAAACATGAAATAGACAACCAATTAATGGAATTAAACTACCAATTACAATACCAAGGATTTGGAATGGAGCAATTCTTACAAATGACTGGTAAAACTATGGATGAATTCAAAGCTGAATTCACTGCAAGCAGAAGAGAAGAAGCTTTAAGAAACGTTAAAACTTCATTAGTTATAGAAGCAATAGCTAAAGCTGAAGATGTTCAAGTTTCAGAAGAAGAAGTTAATGCTGAAGTACAAAAAATGGCTGATGCTTACAAAATGACTGTTGAACAAGTTAAAGAAGCTTTAAGACCAACTGACTTAAAAGATATGGAAGGTCAATTAAAAATAAGAAAAACAATAGATTTATTAGTTGAAAATGCTAAAATAGCTTAGTTCTTTACAGTAGTCCTCTGGACTACTGTAAATTATATATTAATAAACATTCAGAGGGGGTATGATTCATGGCATTAGTACCTACAGTAGTAGAACAAACAGGAAGAGGAGAAAGAGCCTACGACATATATTCTAGATTATTAAAAGATAGAATAATATTTTTAGGTGATGAAGTAAACGATGTAACTGCTGGACTAGTAGTAGCCCAATTACTTTTTTTAGAAGCTGAAGATCCAGATAAAGACATACATTTATATATAAATTCACCAGGTGGAAGTGTTACAGCAGGTATGGCTATATATGATACTATGCAATATATAAAACCTGATGTTAGTACAATATGTATAGGTATGGCTGCATCAATGGGTGCATTTCTATTAAATGCTGGTGCAAAAGGTAAAAGATTTGCTCTACCTAACAGTACTATAATGATACACCAACCATTAGGTGGTGCAAAAGGTCAAGCAACAGATATAGAAATACATGCTAAATGGATTTTACAAATAAAAGAAAGATTAAATCAAATTCTTTCTGAAAGAACAGGTCAACCATTGGAGAAAGTGAAGGCTGACACTGAACGTGACAACTTTATGAGTGCGATGGAAGCCAAAGAATATGGTCTTGTTGATGAAGTAATTGTCGATAGACCATAGGTAGAAAAGAGGTGCTTGTTATGTCAAAATACGAAGAGAAAAGACAACTGAAATGTTCATTCTGCGGTAAAACTCAAGATCAAGTAAGAAGATTAATTGCAGGTCCTAACGTTTATATTTGTGATGAATGTGTAGAACTTTGTGATGAAATCATTCAAGAAGAAATTGAAGAAACTATGGAAGAGGATACTACATCTCTACCAAAACCTAAAGAGATGATGGAAATTCTTAATGATTATGTAATTGGTCAAGAAAGAGCTAAAAAAACATTATCAGTTGCTGTTTATAATCACTACAAAAGAATATATAGCAAAAAATCTACAACTAAAGATATAGAAATACAAAAGAGTAACATACTTTTACTTGGACCAACAGGTTCAGGGAAAACATTACTTGCTCAAACTTTAGCTAGAACGTTAAATGTACCATTTGCTATGGCAGATGCTACATCTTTAACAGAAGCTGGATATGTTGGTGAAGATGTGGAAAACATCTTATTAAAACTTATCCAAGCAGCTGATTTTGACATAGAAAAAGCAGAAAGAGGAATAATCTATATTGATGAAATAGATAAAATTGCTAGAAAGTCAGAAAATCCATCTATTACAAGAGATGTAAGTGGAGAAGGAGTTCAGCAAGCTCTTTTAAAAATTCTAGAAGGAACTGTTGCTAATGTTCCACCACAAGGAGGAAGAAAACATCCTCATCAAGAATTCCTAAAAATAGATACTACTAACATATTATTTATCTTAGGTGGTGCCTTTGATGGTATAGAAAAAATAATTCAAAGACGTGGAACTGAAAAAACATTAGGATTTGGTGCTAAAATAGAAAGTAAGAATGATACTGATTTAGGAAAAATTTATGCAAAAGTTCTTCCTGAAGACTTACTTAAATTTGGTATAATACCTGAATTTATAGGTAGAATACCTGTAGTTGCTACATTAGAGCTATTAGATGAAAATGCTTTAATGAGAATTCTACAAGAACCAAAGAATGCTCTAGTTAAACAATATAAGAAATTATTTGAACTAGACAATGTTGAGCTAGAATTCCAAGATGATGCTTTAAGAGCTATAGCGAAAAAAGCTATAGATAGAAATACTGGAGCTAGAGGACTTAGAAGTATAGTTGAGGGTGTTATGATGGAAACTATGTATGAAATTCCATCAAGAGAAGATATCAAAAAAGTAATAGTTACGAAAGAATCTGTTAATGATGAATCTCAACCAATTATAGTTCTTAAAGATAAAGAAGAAAGTGCATAATTAATATAAAAAAGGAGCTTGTATATTAATAAGCTCCTTTTTACATATTAATAAAATTCATAATTTAGTTTTATTATGCTAAATTAATATTTTTAAATGAATTATTATTTTATTAATATAGCATAATAAAATTAACCTAAATTATGCAAATACCTATGTTGATTTATATTGAAAATTAACATACATAAATATATAATATAAAAAGCAAAGAAAATAGCACTTTAAGGAGTGATAATAATGGAACAAAATTATACTAAAATTGACCATGAGTTACCATTGATACCTTTAAGAGGATTAGCAATATTTCCATATATGATATTAAATTTCGATATAGGTAGAGAAATGTCTTTAAAGGCATTAGATCAAGCTATGTTAGAAGATGAGTTAGTATTTTTAACTTCTCAAAAAGAAGCAGAGGTTGATGATCCAACAACAGAAGATTTTTATCATGTTGGTACTATTTGTAAAGTTAAACAAGTTATAAAATTACCTGGAGATACAGTTCGTGTTTTAGTAGAAGGTATATCTAGGGGTAAAATTAAAGAAATAGAAAATGAAGACGGATATTTCAAAGCTATAGTAGAAGAAATAATATACGATCAAGAAAATGCAGATACAGATATAGAAGTAGAAGCATTTGTAAGAAATGTTTTTGATGCCTTTGAAGAATACATAAATATAGGAAACAGAGTTTCTCCTGAAATATTAGTATCTCTTGCTGAAATAGAAAATGTAGACAGATTTATAGATACTGTTGCATCTAATATTTTCTTAAAAGCGGAACAAAAGCAAGAAATACTTGAAGAATTCGATATAGCTAAAAGATTAGAGTTATTATATAAAATATTATTAGAAGAAATAGATATATTAAAAATAGAAAAGAAAATAACTTTAAGAGTTAAAAAGCAAATGAATAAAGTTCAAAAGGAATACTACCTAAGAGAACAATTAAAAGCTATACAAAAAGAATTAGGTGACGATGAAGACGTAAGTTCTGAAGCTGAAGCTTACAGAGAAAAACTTAAGAAAATCAAAGCGCCTAAGGAAGCAAAAGAAAAAATAGCTAAAGAAATAGATAAATTTGCTAGAACATCTCCAGCATCTCCAGATTCTTCTGTAATAAGAACGTACTTAGATACAATATTCTCGTTACCATGGAATAAAGAAACTAGAGATAAAATAGACTTAAAAAATGCTAGAGAAATTTTAGATAATGAACATTATGGTTTAGAAAAAGTAAAAGACAGAATACTTGAATATTTAGCTGTAAGAAAATTATCTAAATCACTAAAAGGGCCTATAGTTTGTTTAGTTGGACCTCCAGGTGTTGGTAAAACATCTATAGCTAGATCTATAGCTACATCAATGGGTAAAAAATTCGTAAGAATTTCTTTAGGTGGAGTTAGAGATGAGGCCGAAATAAGAGGACATAGAAGAACTTATGTAGGTGCTATACCAGGTAGAATAATAAATGGTATAAAAGAAGCTCAAACAAAGAATCCAGTATTCTTATTAGACGAAATAGATAAAATGGCAGCAGATTATAAAGGAGACCCAGCTTCAGCTATGCTTGAAGTTTTAGACCCAGAACAAAATAAAACATTTGTTGACCACTATTTAGAAGTACCGTTTGATTTATCAAAAATATTATTTATAACTACAGCAAATAGCTTAAGTACAATTCCAGGTCCATTACTTGATAGAATGGAAGTAATCGAAGTATCTGGTTATATAGAAGAAGAAAAACTTAATATAGCTCAAAAATATTTACTTCCAAAACAAGTTAAAGAAAATGGGTTATCAGAAGGTTTTGTAACAATAGAAGAAGAAGCAATGAGAGATATAATCAATTATTATACTAGGGAAGCAGGAGTTAGAACTCTTGAAAGAACTATAGGTAAGGTTTGTAGAAAAATTGCTAAGAAATTTGTTGAAGATCCATCAATTGAAGGTGTCGTAGTAACTGCAAAAGATGTGGAAGAATATCTTGGAAGAGATAAATATCTATATGATTTAGCTGGAACGAAACCTGAAGTAGGTGTAGTGACAGGTCTTGCATGGACTTCTGTGGGAGGAGTTACACTTCCAGTAGAAGTAAATGTGTTAAAAGGAAAAGGACAAGTTGTTTTAACAGGATCTCTTGGTGATGTAATGAAGGAATCTGCTCAAGCAGGAATATCTTATATAAGATCTATAGCAGATAGATTCGATATACCAGAAGATTTCTACAAAACAGAAGATATCCATATACACTGTCCAGAAGGAGCAACTCCAAAGGATGGTCCATCAGCAGGTATAACTATGGCAACTGCAGTAATATCTGCATTGACAAAAATACCTGTAAGAAGTGACGTAGCTATGACTGGTGAAATAACTCTTAGAGGTAGAGTAATGGTTGTAGGTGGAGTTAAAGAAAAGGTACTTGCAGCCCACAGAGCTGGAATTAAAAAAGTTTTAATTCCTAGAGAGTGTGAGCCTCAATTAGACGAGATACCTGAAAATGTAAAAGAAAAACTAGAAATTGTTCTTGTTGATCATATGGATCAAGTTTTAGAACATGCTTTAGTAAAAAATGGTGATGACAATGAAAATTAGAAGTTCAGAAATAGAAGTAAGTGCAATAAGAAAAGAACAATATCCTAAAGAAGGATTACCAGAAATCGCATTAGTTGGAAGATCAAACGTAGGAAAATCTTCTGCTACAAATGCATTATTAAATAGAAGAAATTTTGCTAGAACAAGTCAAACTCCTGGGAAAACAAGAACAATAAACTTTTATAAAATAAATAATGAGTTTTATTTTGTTGACCTTCCTGGTTATGGATACGCTAAAGTATCTAAATCAGAAAAGGATAAGTGGGGAGTTATCATGGAAAGATATTTACAAGATAGACAAGAATTATGTGCTATTTTCTTACTTGTGGATATAAGACATGAGCCTACAAATGACGATGTTATGATGTATGAATGGATAAAACACTTCGGATATAACTGTGTTGTAATAGCAACAAAAGCAGATAAAATATCTAGAGGTCAATATCAAAAACATATAAGCATAATAAGAAAAAAATTACAACTTGAAAAAGATGAAAAAGTAATACCTCTTTCTTCTTCAAAGAAAACTGGAGTAGAAGATGTATGGAATGAAATAATAGCTCAATATCAAGAGCACGGTTATGAAATAACTGTAGAATAAAAAAATTATAGAAGCTGTATTGAAATGATTTAAATCATTTTAATACAGCTTTTTATATTTAAATAAAAAACTTATTTTATTAAGTAACAAAAATGTGATCTGATTAATATCTTATTAAGTAGAACATTTTAGGGGGCATGTATATGAAAGGTAAAATGAGAAAACTATTTCCAGGAGCAAATACAAGTAATGGATTTTATTCCTATTTTGATTATATAATACCAAAGGATGTAAATAGAATTTTTTGTTTAAAGGGTGGTCCTGGAGTTGGTAAATCATCTCTAATGAAAAAAGTAGCACGAGAATTTGCGGAAAGAGGATATGATGTAGAGGTATTTCCTTGTTCATCAGATCCAGGTTCATTAGATGCAGTAGTAATCAAGAAACTAAAAGTAGTATTATTGGATGCTACAGCACCACATATTGTTGATCCTAAAATACCGGGAGCTATAGATGAGATAGTTAATTTTGGTGACTTTTGGAATGTAGATAATCTAGAAAATAATAAAATAGAGATAACACAATGTAATAAAGAAATAAGTGGATGTTTCCAAAGGGCATTTAAATATTTAAAAGCAGCAGAACCTATATTTTATGATATAGAAGTTAAAAACTCAGATGCTATGGATTTTGGAAAACTTAATAAATTTACGGAAGAATTTATGGAAGAATTATTTAAAGGAGTAGAAAATAAAGGAGTATTTTCTATGCCAAGACATTTATTTGGAACAGCTATAACTCCAATTGGACATATAGATTATGCAGATAGCTTGTTGCAAGATGCTAAGAAAGTTTATTATCTTGATGGAAAGATAGGTTACGGAAAAACTACTTTCTTAAAAAGAATATATGAAAAAGCTGTATTGAAAGGATTAAAGGTTGAAGTATTCCACTACCCTTTAATACCAGAAAAAATAGAAGGTATAATGATAGAAGATTTAGGAATTGCTATAACTACAAGTTCATTATTTAAAGACCAAGATACTATAAACCTAGGTGAGTTTGTAAATAAGTCAAAAATAGATGAATGTAAAGAAGAATTAGAATCAGATGAAAAAATATTAGATGAATTAATTAATTATGCTATTTATAATTTGAAAAAAGCTAAATCAAATCATGATGTAATTGAGAATTACTATATCCCAAATATGAATTTTGAAAAAGTTGATGAGTTAAAAAATCAATTAATTGAACGAATATTAAAATATGAAGATTAATAGACCAATTGCAAAGCTATGATATAAAAATTTATATCATAGCTTTTATTTTTTTGCATAAAATAAAAGTTTATATTCTGTATAAAAATAAATTGTATAGTTGATAATCATAGTAAAGATTCTTAGAAATGAGGGTGATTAAAATTATATCATCAGAAAATGATTTATCTTTGTTGGTTCCAGAAAAACTTGCTAGAAAATACAAACTGTTTCCAATTGAATTAGATGATGATTCTTTAGTAATAGGAATAGAAAATAAAAACATATATGCAATACAAGATTTAAAACTAGTTACAGGAAAAAACATTGTTCTAAAGGAAGTTTCAAAAGAAGAAATAGAAGAGAACATTGAATTATGCTATGGAAATATAATTGATGAGAAGGATGATTATGCTAATTATTTATTTCAAGATATTTTACAAAAAGCTAACAAAGAAAAAGCTAGTGACATACATATTGAACCATTTAGTGATTTATTAAAAATTAGAATAAGAGTAGATGGAAAGATGAAAGAAATGTCTAATCTAAGTCTTGATTTATACCCATCTCTTGTTGCTGTAATAAAATACAAATCTAATATGGATATTACAGAAAAGAGATTGCCTCAAGATGGAAGAATTGATGTGAAAATTAATAACTCCATAGTTGATATTAGAATTTCTACAGTTCCAACAACTTATGGTGAAAAAATAGTTCTTAGGCTTTTAAATAGAGATTCATTCTTAAAGACTAAAGAGGAATTAGGGTTTTCTAAAACAGCTATAAATAAAATTCAGCAAATAATTAATAAGAAAACAGGAATATTACTAGTTACAGGTCCAACAGGAAGTGGGAAAACTACTACTGTTTATTCTATTTTGCAAGATTTAAAAAATGCTAGTAAAAATATAATGACAATAGAAGACCCTGTGGAATATAAAATGGAGGGAATAAATCAAATACAAGTAAATCATAAGGTTGGCCTCACTTTTGAAAAAGGACTAAAGGCAATTTTAAGACAAGATCCAGATATAATTATGGTTGGTGAAATTAGAGATATAGAAACAGCAAAAACAGCAGTAAGAGCAGCTATTACAGGTCATTTAGTTATAAGCACTCTTCATACAAATGATGCAGTATCATCTATAGCCAGATTAATAGATATGGAAATTCCCCCATATTTACTGAATGCATCTTTAATAGGAGTTATATCTCAAAGATTGGTAAGAAAATTATGTGTAAATTGCAGTAATGAAATAGTAATAAAACAAAGTGAAAATAAACCTATAAGTACATCTATATCAATTGGATGTGAGGAGTGTAGATACATAGGATATGATGGAAGAACTGTTGCTTATGAAATATTGCAGATTGATGATGAAATAAAAAATGCAATTCAACAAAATAAAGAAGCTAAAATTATAAAGCAAATTGGAATTAAAAATGGAATGATTACCTTTGATGATAGTTACTCAAGATTGCTAAAAGAAAAAATAACTACTTTAGAAGAATGTATCATGAACAAGGAAATTATAAGTTAGGAGATATAGATATTGTTTAAATGTGTTGTTTATGACCAAGAAAATAAGAGAAAAACTTTAAAATTAAACATTGAAAATGAAGATGAGGTTTTATATTACGCCCAACGAAATAATTTAAGGATAGTAGAGATTAAAAAAAGAAGAAATATATTTGGCAGTAGTAAATTAAAAAATAAAGACTTAAAAATCTTCTCCAGAGAAATGAGTATTCTTCTAAAATCAGGATGTGAAATATCTAAGATACTAAGAATATTGATAGATGAATCAAATAATAAATTAAAAGGTGTATTAAAACAAATATTACTTAGTATTGAAAAAGGTAACTCCATAAAGGAGTCTTTTGAAAATACTAATGCCTTCTCAACATTTTATATAAGTATGATATCAGCAGGAGAGATAAGTGGTAATTTGGATGAAGTTATGGATAAATTATCTATTTATTATGATAAGGAGCATAAATTGAGAAATAAGATTATAAGTGTATTGATTTATCCTGTTATTTTACTAGTTACTATGGTTATCTCTTTTATATTTATACTACTTATCTTAATTCCTAATTTTGAAGAAATTTATGCTGATAATACTGTTCAAACACCTATGTTAACAAAGGTCTTAATATTTTTATCAAATTTACTAAGAGACGATTTTATTTTATTAATAACAATTAATATTGTATTAATTTTAGGAATTATATACTTTAAGAAAACTAATAAAAAATTTAATGAAGTATTAAACAAATTATATTTTAAAATACCTTTGATTAAAACATATATGAAGTTAATTATTAGTAATAAATTTATAAAATCATTATCAATTTTAATTTCTAGTGGAGTACAAATTGTAGATTCTATTGAGATATCAGCTAAAGTTATGAGCAATAATTATATATATGAAAAAATGTGTGCAGCCAATGAATTTATAAAAAAAGGTAATAGTATAGGAGAATCTTTAAAAAAAGTAGATGAGCTACCTACCTTGCTTATATCAATGATAATTATAGGGGAAGAAAGTGGTAGGATGGATAATGTATTGAGCACTATAGGTGAATATTATGAAAATGAGCTAGATTCAAAACTAGAAATAGGAACAAAATATCTTGAAAATTTTATAACTTTATTTATAGGTATTGTAGTTGGAATAACTGTTATATCTATGATGATACCTATGTTTGATGCAATATCAGCAATATAAAATTAATAAAAGGAGGAAGATAGATGATAAAAGTTAAAAAATTGAAAAAAAGAAAGGGATTTACTTTAATTGAAATGGTAATAGTTATCACAATAATAGGGATATTATCTAGTATTGCTGTAACAAAATATTCTAAAATTCAAGAAAATGCAAAGAAAAATGCAGATTATGCAACAGCGGCTAATTTAGCAACAGCAGCTATGATATCTCTAAGTGATGGTAATACTGACATTCAACCAAGTAATTTACAGACTAATGGTTATATTCAATTTGTACCAACTACTAAATCTGTAAAAAATGGTACCTTTAGTATAGCTGCAGATGGGGATTCAGTGACAGTTAAAATAGGAGATGATACTTTTTATCCTAAACCTGGAGAAAGTATTCAAAAATCAGAATAATTATAAAACATATAAATAAAGTTTTTGGAGGTGATTATTATAAAAAAACACCTAATTATAAGTTTTAATAATAAAAGCACAGATATATTAGTAATATCCAAGTATCAAAAACAATACTGTGTGAATTATCATCTTAATTATAAAACAGGAATAGATAATATATCAGATAAAAAAACATATATAGATAAGATTACAAAACTTATAAGAGAAAGTATAGATATGAAATTTAAGAATATATACTTTCATATACAAAATGATGAAATCATTATTAGAAATATGGATAGTATATCAATAAAAAAGAAGAAAGATATAATTCCTCTAATTAAATACGAAATTAATAAGTATATGCCTATAGATTTGCAAAATTATATTATAAATTATAAAAAAATTATAGATTTTCAAGGAAAAGAGTTGATTCAAGGAGTTTTATTTCCTAGGAAATTTGTAGATATATGCAAAGAAATCAGTGAAAAAATGAAAGTTAAGAGAAGATATTTACATATTAATTTTGATATTTTACAAAAGATTATAGATATGAATTTATTTGAGGTGTGCAACTCCAATAATGACAAAGCGATTATCATAGAAAATCGATCAGAAGATATGATTTTAAATAAAGTTTTTAATAATAAAATAATTGAATCTTATACAGTAAATAAAAATGATAAGATGAATTTTATAAATACATTTACTAATAATATATATTACTTTGGTATAGATGATGATTATATTAAAAGTTTAGATATTAAAAAAATTGAACTAAAGAACAAGTTAATTTTAAACAAAGAAAAAGATAAACTTGATGTTACCTTAGATTATTTATGTGTCTGGGGGATGATTGTTTAGATGAAAAAAACAAAGATGATTAATTTCTTAAAAGAAGAAAAAAGAGAAGAAAAGTTTTTTAAATGTACAGTAATAATTTTAATATATCTTATAATATTTCAATGTTATACAAATATACAGTCAATAAGAAATTTAAATCAAGAGATAAAAGATAACAAGATTCTAATACAATCTAATGATTTAGTAAAAACTGAAAATAAAAAAAGTACTTTAATTAAAGATACGAATAAAGTTTATGACTTATTAGGATTTGAAAATGTGGACAAACTATCTGTTAAAAATAATAAAGTAGAAATTGAAGGTAGATGTAAAAGTTTAAATATTTTAGATGATTTAAAGTCGATGGATAATATAAATAAATTTTCTGTTACTAGTGTAGAGAGTAAAAAGAATAAATTTTATTTTCATGCAACATATGAAATAGGAGGCTTTCAATGAGTTTGAATAATAAAAAAGAAGTAAAAAAAATATGCATATCGTTATTGTTTTTTATAATGATCAGTTTAGTAATGTCATACTTTATGAATATTAAAATTAATGCTTTGGAGCAGGAAAAAATTAAAATATGTAAAAAAGAGCCAGAATATAAAGGTGATTGTAGTGATAACAATATGGATTTTAGTGATGATATAGTTATTAAAATAATAGAAAAAATGGACTCAAGTTTAGATATTAATTTTGTTAATAAATTTGATGAAGTGGACGAAAACAATAAACCATATTACTTAATAGAATTAAGTGTATCAGGAAATTTAGATAAAATAAAAGAGATAGAAGATGTATTAAACGACTTAAAGCTAAATTATAATATTGAAAATATGGATATAAAAAGTCCCAAAACAGAAAAAGGAAATGATAAGCATTATGTAGATTGTATAATGACATTTAAGGTCATATAAAGTAATAAGATAAAAGTTTAATTTATGAATTGAAATTTTATGATATATTACATTGAAAATGGTAGTACGATTATAAATAAAAATTAGAAGGATAATAGCCTAATTTCTAGAAAATTATTATTAAAGTATGGAAATATAAAAATTATATAAACTATAAATCAGTAAATTTAAAATAATAAGTAATAATTATAAATGAAAGATAAATTATAAATATTAAATCAAGTATATTAAACCGTGCTTAAAAAATAGTAAAGGAGTGAAAATAACTTGATAGGTAGAAATGAACTATGTCCTTGTGGTAGTGGAAAGAAGTATAAAAAATGCTGCTTACAAAAAAATCAATTAACAGAGTTTACGAGAAATAAGATACTATATGCAAAAGGTTTGTATAAAAATATGGAAAATAAGATATATAAGTATTCAAAATTATCAAAGTTTAATAATGATAGAGAAAAATGTACAAATAAATTTTATATTTCACAAGAAAGTAACTATATAATAAACAAGTTATATAATACATATTTTATAAATGACTATGTAAACGATGATGGAAATACAGTAATCAAGAGATTTGAATATGATAATAAATTAGCCTTAAATAAAAGTCAAAGAAGTATATTATCGGCAATAATAAAATCAAATATAAGTATATTTAAGATTGAAGACATAGGAACTACAAAAATGACAATTAGAGATTACTTTACTGATAATAAAATAATAGTAGAAGATATGGATATATTCAAAAGTTTAAAAAAAGATGATAATATAATAGCAAGACTAGTTAATGTTCAAGGTATGAACATATTTGTTCATGAATGTATAAAAGTATCTAAAGAAAATATGAAAATAATATTTGAAAATATAACACAATTATATAAAACTAATAATAAAAATGCAAAGAGTATAAAAGAATTTTTATATTATAATAGTGAATTACTTTATAAATTTGCACAACAAATAATTTTAAATGATGAATCATACATAGTAACTCCATTAACTCTTAATAAATCAAATATAAAAGAAGCTAAAACTAATAATGAACAAAATCAAAATATAAATATATATGATATATTAAAAAACAATATGGAAGAACAATATTTACAGAAGGGATTAGACTTATGGAAAAAATTTATTAAGTCTAATAAATCAATAAAAGGTAATGAAAATGGATGGGCAGCAGCTGTAGAGTACTATATTAAAAAAGATGCTGGAGAAACTATAACACAGGCACAAGTATCTCAAAAATATGAAATAAGTCCTAGTACATTGGGTAAAAGATATAAGGAATTAAAAGCATCATAAAGTTTTTAGTGAAAAATACTATTAAATTTTATATTTAATAGTATTTTTTTATTAAAAATATAAAAAATCATAAAAAAAGGTTTTAATATATTTAAAAGGTGATAAAATAATACATATACAATAGAGAAAGAGGTAAAAATATGAGTCTTAGTTTAGGAAATGGAATTGCAGTATCAACTAACTTTATAAAATCAAATCCGGCAGTACCTGTATATAACGGAGAAGAAAATCCAAGTAATTTATATGCAGTTATTTATCATATAGAAATAGGATACAATGAAGGTAAAGAACAAAAAGTAAAACAATACATAATAATTGACTATAAAGACTTTGATTTATCTTCAGAAAATAAAAATGAATTATTCGAAGTAGCAAAAAAATACTGTGAAATGAAAGATATACCTGAAGGAGATCAATTAGAAATAACATTATTAGATAATGATGAAGCAGAAGACTTCTTAGAAAAGGTATTTAATAATATGAAAGTTATAAGAGGTCTTATTACGAAAAGAGACTAGTAGTATTTATTAGCTAAAAATAAATAGTATTTTTATAAAAATCAAAGGCTTAGGAAAATTCCAAGCTTTTGATTTTTTTTGAGTGACTTATAAATTTATATGTCTAGGCAGAGTTTTTAGTGGTAAATATAATAAGTAAATAAAAAATCTACAATTATAAAGAGGAGAAAATAATGTTAAGAGTATCAAATATAAAAATAAATATTGATGACGATAAATCAAAAATACTAAATTTATTACTTAAAAAATTAAAAATAAAAGAAAGTGAATTAATAAAATATCATATATTTAAAGAGTCTATAGATGCAAGAAAAAAAGGAAAAATAGATTTTGTTTATACGTTAGATGTTGAAGTCAAAAATGAAGATAAATTATTAAAAAAAGGTCTTAAAGATGTAGTTAAAGTAAAACAACCTCACTATATAGGAGTTCAACATGGAAGTAGTAAAATAAAACATAGACCTGTAATAGTAGGAAGTGGACCAGCTGGTTTATTTGCAGCATTACTTTTAGCACAAAGAGGATATAATCCACTTTTACTTGAAAGAGGTTTAGATGTAGATGAAAGAACTAAGGATATAAATAATTTTTGGAATAATAGAGTATTTAAAAATAATTCTAATGTTCAATTTGGTGAAGGAGGGGCAGGAACTTTCTCAGATGGAAAACTTACTACAAGAATAAAAGATATTAGATGTAGAAAAGTTTTAGAAGAACTTGTTAACTTTGGTTCTCCAGATGAAATTTTATACTCTCATAAGCCACACGTAGGAACAGATATATTAAAAAATGTAGTTAAAAATATAAGAGAAGAAATAAAAAGACTTGGTGGAGAAGTTAGATTCAATGCTCAAGTAACTGATATAGAAGTTGAAAATGAAAGTATAAAATCAGTAATAGTAAATTATACAGAA
>CAMBXR010000038.1 GCA_945871955.1 uncultured Clostridium sp.
TTGTCATATGTCCCCCTACTTTTTAATGTGATATTTATAGTATTTTTGTAATTTACCTATGGATTGTTTCTCATTACGCCCCATCTCTCTTCATCCTTTATCCCTTAATTAGAATACTGCTTCTTATCCCAAGTTTTAAATTTACTAGTAGATTTATATTTTAGAATATTTACTCCATTTGGTCCATTACTATAAATTTTTAACCGATGAATAAAATAATCCTCTAAATATTTCATTACAATTAACTATCTTCGTACTTATATCTCCTTATATAAATCTACTATATCAACTAATTCCTCATTAACCCTAATCTGTCTACTATCACAAACTTTAATAAAATCTTCCCCCAGCATAAATCCTTCCTTATACTTCTTCAAACTTAAAGACTTACTTTCACTTACTCTTTTCAACACCTTATAAACTTCAATCTCTTTTCTATTCTTCAATCCAAGTTCATGCACAGTACTAGCATTTTTTAATAAGTATAACGTTGTGTAATTGACATTAAGAACACCATACTCAACACCTATAATTGGACCAACTTTCACGAAATCATCCAATTCAAATCTAAGATAAATATCTCTCTCCTTGCCACTCTTACAATCAAGCTCTAAACAATCACCTCTCTCATAACAGTAACTATCTTTTATCTTTGCATAATAATAAATTCCACTACCCTCATCAAACTTACTAGACTGATAAAAAGCCAGATACTCCACTCCGATTTTCACACTAGAAAGAGTCTTTTTCGGAATATGATAAAATCTATGTTTTCTATAAATATTCAAATGATGTTGATCCTTAGCATTAACAATCATCACATTTTTATTTTTAAACTTATAATAATCACCTTCTTCATCAAAGATAGGATTATTATTAACCGCCTCAATATAAGACTCCCCTATTATCTTAGCAATATGCTCTTTCATAAGAGATGTAGATCCAGGAAGCATTGGTATAGCACCTATATTCACCTTATCTATACTCTTGTAGAATCTATGCTCTTTGAACTTTTCACAATCACTACAAGGAAACATTACATAAGCTCCAAATGTACTATACTTAAAATAATCTTCCTTTTTATTTTCACTAACAATAGAATCTCTATATCTATGCATAACATTGATATCCTCTTCCATAGGTCCTATTGTTCCATCCTTATCTATGAAAATTCTATATTTCGCATCAAAGATATAAACTCTATCCTTAGTCTTATCACCTTTCAAACAAAGAACCGTATCAGGTCTTTGATTTGTAGTAGGAAGACTGTTGTATGATTTGTTGTACCAAAGTTCTAGCCTATCACCATTACTATTCTCATAAGTCAACTTGGATTGTCTACTTTGAGCTATAGATAAAGTCAGTCCATTGGAGCTTACTTGTATAAAGGATGAATCTTTTGAAGTATATCCTAATTCTTTTATAATTGAATGTATTTTTAAATAACACCAAATTTCGTACAAATTCCATAGCTTCTTATTGCTTATATCATATAATCCTTCACATATATCCAGCCCTTTAGAAAGCAGATTATAATAAAAATAAACTTCTTTATATCCACTAGCCATCTTAAATACTAGTGTCATTGATTTTATATTTTTTATATCACTAATCTCTCTAAAAAATCCATTAAGATGATTATTTAACTTATTCTCATATCTAGATAATATCTCATATGAAACTTGATTTTTATCAGGTATGTTTTTCTTAACATATCTAATTTTATTTAAAATCCTTCTTATCATATATTTAACATATTGATTTTCATAAATATCTAAAGTCGTTCTCTTTTTTATTTCCATTACATTAGATGACTTATTTTTTCTAAGATATTTGATAGTCTCTTTTACATCTATTCTTTTACTTTTATTTCTATCTTTTAAATTCAATTCATTAAGAACACCATGCTTTGGATGATTTTCAATTCTCCTAATTGATTTATCTAAGTTGTCATAAATATTATCAAGAATAGCTATAAACTCTACACCAGTCTGCTTTTTTACATCAACAATATTAACTTTAGAAAAAGTCTTATCTAAATAATCAAATATTAATGACTCAACTTCTTTATTGACATCTTGTAGTATCTCATTATAATCATCCATATAATCTAGCTTCGTAGGAAATACTTGTATAGTAAAGGATAATACATCCTCATTATTTCTTCTAATTGTAAATGTGGAATAACCTACATCTCCATTAAACTTAAAAGATCCGAAAGCATTTCTACCTCTGTAAGCTATATTCTCTCTTATCTCCCTACTATGATGATAAATTTCAAATTTTTCATTTGTGTTATTTTCTAAATATAAATTATAAATACCATCTTCAAAAAAACTTGGTACCATAAGTCCACTCTGATTTTCTTCCAATTCATTAAAACTATTTATTGTATAAATTTTTAAACCCTCTAAATCAGAAATTACTTCTATTTTTCCACTAACATTTTTATTGTTATTTGTAACATTATATTTTTTATTTTGAATATTTCCATCAATAAACACAGTAAAATCACGTGTGCTTATTTGTAAAATATCATTCTTAGTACCAATAGCTTGCGTATCCATCATAGTTATATCCCTTTAACATATATACAATCTTTTCAGCAGTTCTCTTATATCTAACTTCCGCAGACTTTAGATAATTTTCTGCTTCTTCTATATCCGAATCATTTAATATATCTTTTTCACAGATGAAGTTAAATAGGTTTATTAAAACCTCTTTTATAGAGTTTTCACTACCACATATAGGTGGTAAAACTTTTTGCATAATTTGATAATCAAAAGCTTCATCTTCGCTTAATAAGTCTGATTTTTTATTTTCTACCATATAGAATAAAATCTCATCTCTAACTCTGTAAGCAAACTGCTTCTGAGACTTACTTAAAATATTATTAATTTCTATAATCTTCTTATTAACTTCCTTTGCATAAGATCTATACTTTAGCTCTATATCTAAAGTTTTTAAATAAGTAGATTTTATAAAATCATTATGAACATCACTTATAATGCCAACTTCTTCTGTATCATGTTCAAATAAGCTTTCTAAATTTACATCAGAGAATTCTATAGTATTAGCTCTATCTAAGACCTTTCTACTGAATTGGAATGTTGTATCATCCATATTTACAGTTCCTATTAAATAAAGATTTTCAGGAAGTTTAAGACTATCATCATTTTCTATTTCATAATCGTAAATTAGACTATCTGTAACTATCAATTCTCCATCTCTTTTTCTACTTTCTATAACACTTAAATAGTCACTTAAATAATATTCCACTCTTGCTAAGTTCATTTCATCTAAGCATACAAAGTAAGGCTTGTTCAAATGTTTAGATGCTTCTTCTATAATTTGAGTTAGCTTTCCTTTTATGAATTTACTTTCTAAGTTTTTGTATCCTATTAGTTCTGTACTATCATTCCAGTCAGGTCGCACACTTATCATGTTAAACTGGTTGTTTTCTCTAGTGGCTCCTAAGGCTTCTGCAAATAGTCTTACTATTTTTGATTTTCCTGTACCACTTATTCCTGCTAGGATTACGAAGGGTTTTGTTTTTAGCGATAGGTATAAGTTGGAGATTAGTGTATAGTCATATTCATATCCTTGACTAGCTATGTATTTATATATGTAGTTTATCTGTTCTTTACTATTTATATCTGTTGATTTATGTTGTTCCACTCTTTTATCTCCTTTTTCCCAATTATAATTATTTTCTAGAAACTCTACTGCTTCTTTAAACATTCGAATAAAATTAGGATCATTTGTGTACTTTTTAATATCATTAGATAAACTATACGTTTCGTCATCATCATTTAGAATAAAATAATTCTTAGGTAAATGTTCCATAGGATTCTTTTTCATTACTGAAATATATTTATTCTTATCCCAATATTCAAAATCTACTTTATCTTTCATATCTTGCTTATGTTTAACCTCAGAATAATATGTCTTTACCCCTCTATAAATATCATCATACGTTATACATTCTTTAATATCATCCCCATCTATAAAACATGATAATAATGCAATCTTATACGATTTATTTGTTCTTTGAGACTTGATAGTATCTATGAACTCTTTAATAATATTATTATTTACTTCTACTTCAAATCTGTAATAGTATTCTTTATAAATATTGATCATACTTTGTAGATCTCTACTCAATACTTCATTAGTCGGTAAATTGTCATATTTATACTCCTTATAGAATATACATCCATCTTCATATTGTGACTTTCCTATTTTAAGTTCATTATTAGCTATAAATTCTCTCTTATCTATAATACTTCTTATATCATCTCTTACCTTCATCATCTGAGCCCTAGACTCTTTAGCTCCAAGTTGATTTTTTAAGTTTGTATATCCTTGATTTAATGTTAAGTATACTCTTTTCATATCTTCACTAAATAGATATACAATATAAACACCTTCTTGGATAGTTCTTGTTATATTAGGATTAAATATAGCTATCCAAGGATAGTATGTCCATCCGCCAGTACCACAAGATGATCTTACCTCAATATCCATCCCTATATTTTCAAAACTTCTTATTACTTTTTCTATTATATTTTTTGAATCATTCGTAACTAATTGATACATCTTACTTTTAGAGTTGAATTCATCTCTTTTTCTCATCTCAGTATAATGTTTAAGTATTTCATTAAATAAATCCCTAATCTCCATAAATGCTCCTATTCATATTTCAATTTTAGTGTTTATAATTAAAAAACTATTTTTACAAAACAAAAGTAGCATATTTTTATTAAATATACTACTTTTTTAGTAAATTTATATAGTTTAAATTAATATATACTATTAGTCTAATAATTCTTCTGCTTCTTTTTCAATTTCTTCTAGTCTTATATATATTTCTTCACATCTTTGTTCCATGTAGAATAGACCACCTACATATTGAATATATTCATCTTTGCTCATATCTTTATATTTACTTTCAACCTCAGATTGTGCCATATTTATAGCTTCACAAAGTTGAGCTGAACAAGGTCCCCATCCTCTCATTTCTGTAACAAATATCTCAGATATTCCTTCTAAATCATATTCTTGCTCACCTTCATATGTATCTGTAACATATATAGTTGAACCATCTTCACTTATACTTATCTTTTGTAATGAATTTTCTCCTAATCTAGCTACTTCTTCTCTGTATTCTATTATTAAATCTTTTGCCTCATTAGCTAATTTAAGTCTTTTCTCTAAAATTGTCATTTTACTCTCCCTCTAATTTAAAATATTATTATAATTACATGAATTTTCTATATAAATATTCTCTTATAAATACTAAATCTGACTTATCTAATGGTATATTATCTAGTATAGTATCCATCTCATCTAAAAAGTCCAATGTATCTATGTCTTTTCTAAAATGTCTAAGATAAAGATTTTCAATCTTTTGTCTTTTACCAATTTTATCCATTAATTGTTCGTATCTTCTATTATCTTCAGCAGATTTTTTCTTCTGTCTATGTTGAGCTGCTATTTTAGCTTTTTTATCACTGAGTTTTTCTTCTTTAGTTCTACCTTGTTTAGCATAATTATATGCTTCACTACTTTTTTCAGTAGGATATATAGAGATATTAACCTGTTCAAAATATGTATTTTTATTTTTCTTCTTTTTATTATTTTTCCTCTTTTTCTTCTTTTTTAATTTTCTATTCCTAGACACTATCACTCGATTTTCCTCAGTGTCATATCTATCATCTAATGAAAAACTTTCACAATGCATCCAATAATTGTATCCTATCTCTGAGATAATTACTGGCTGTGCTGAGCATGAATTATCACTATTGTAGTTAATACAGTTACTACATGAAATTCTTTTTTGCCCTGGTACTTTTTCTATTATAAATGATGTACCTAGACTACCTTTTTTGCCCTTTTTCTTACCTATTGACATTACAACATATTCCCCCATGTCTACCCTAATTTGCTTATTTCATTACATATAATATATAACTGTCGGTTATATAATTCATATATATAAAGAGTATCAATTATTTAATCATTTCTCTCTCTTCAATTGATTTGTATTCATAAACTTTAGACCCAAACATTCTTATAAACTCAGCTGATTTTTTAATTTCTTCTATTTTTTCTTTATGTTTTTTTATATCTTCAATTTTCAGTTCTCTATACCCTGTATTTGTATACTTATAGTAAATCATTTTTTCTTCGTTCTTCCACACTTCATCTCTTTGATTACCTGAGTTATCTGCATAATTAATTTGGCATCCAAACAACAATTCTTTATTCTCAATTTTATTAAACTCTAATTCATATTCAAATGCGTCATTTAAATCTATTATTTTATTAATAGTAGGTGCTTTAGAATACATAGATAAAAATTCTTTTAAATCATTTTCTTTAGTTTTTGTAAATACTAATAAAGGCATTTGCTGTTTTTCACCTAATTCATGAAATTGAATTTTTGCCATACTCTTAAAATCTACATATAAATGTGATAAATTTAATATATTTACAAAATCTAATATATTATCAATACATCCTAATCTTTCGAATGTAATAAATTTTGCATCCTCAGACATTATTTTTTTTATAGAGTTAAATGACTTATTAATACTATTTGATACTATTGGTGATTTTAATCTTTCCTCTAAAGTCCAAACTCTTTTTGGTTCTGGTATCATTAATATTTCTAATAATGAACGTACTGATACTATAAGATCAAACTGATTTTTATCAAAAATCTTATCTACTTTTTTGCCATCCATTATCTTAAACTCAACATTTGTTAAATTTAATTTCTTAGCTAATTCAATACCACACTCTATACCTTTCTTCTCTTTGTCTACACCCACTACCTTAGCATTAGGGTAAAGTAATGCATAAAAACATGTAACAATTCCATTATCACACCCTATATCTAATATATTTTTAGGATTTAAATCATCATTTGTTATTAGCCATCCAAAATATGATTTGTATAGATTAGCTGAATATGCTGAGAAATCTATGCTTAACTGTAAATTATCATTTTTTAATTTATATATTTTATTACTACTACTATTTCCATTTCTCATAGACATTGCATTATTTAATGCACCAACAACTTGATTACCATGTTTTTCTCTTAATTCCTCTAAGAATTCAGTGTAATCTTCTCCTTCTTGTAAACCTATATTTTTAAAATATTCTTCTATTATATTATTTTTTATTTCTTGATTCATAATTAATTTACTCTCCCTTGTGATGTTTATATACTTTTATCTCATTTAATACATTTTTTGTACTATTATATAGTACCTTATTTTCATTGTCATTTTTTGTCGTTTTATGCAGTATTATATTTATATTTATATAGAAATTAATTTAAATTTTTATTATATACATAGAAAATGACCTAAGTAATTAGGCCATTTTCCTGTTTAATTTACCTCTATTGTGTTGGTAGTCATTATACTCCTTAACTTTCCCTGTAATATTTCATACTTGGTATTTTACAAAATAAAATTTTCATAGATAAGTATCCATAATCAAATACAATGTTATTTTATATATTAATCTATACAGTTTTATTTTTTGTTCACATCTTTTTTGATAACAAAGAATTATTTTAAGTGCCATCTTTCATACGCCAGGTCATGGTTATTCAATGCGTGTTATTACATTGGATTTGATATATATTTTACAATCCAATACATATAAAATGTATAAGTACATTGTTTATGCATAGCCTTCTTGATGTCTTACAAGGACATAGTCCTTGTTGCCATTCTATATTAACTTTATAGTTTTAAATCTTCTTCTGTAGGTTTACCTTCTGTATTATACGTTACATCAAATACAAGGTTTGAAAGCCACCTCTTAAAATCAATGTTGTCATTAAACTGCTTAAATAACTCTATATTGTCAGCCATTATATTCATCATTGCCTTATTTAAAGCTCTTTCACTTTCGATTCTTGCATTTTGCTTATCTGAATTTTTCATTGCATTTTGGTATGCTGGATCTTTTGAAACAACAGATGGTATTGAAGCTATGTTTTTCTTTACATGGTCAACATCTTTCCAGTCTATATTACCAAACATGTCATTAAATGTCTGGATTATACTTGTTAACACATCCAATTCAGGTTCTGGCATTCCACCTCCAGCACTTGTTGGTACTGGATTTACAACGTACTCACTTTCATCATCTAGCACAATAGACATTGTCTGTCTTACTTCAGCCCTGTAACTATCTAAATCAACAGTCTCCAAAATTCCTTTTGAAAGGTCATCTGGCGTTGGTGATGGTAATTTAGGAATAAGTAAATTTAAAAATATAGATAACTTTTCCCATTCTGGATTACCATATGGTAGTATAGCTCCTAAAAATCCATATGTTCTAACAAATGCTTTTGCATTTCCTTTGAAATTTATTTGATCATCCTCTATTAGATTTCCATATTCAGCTGAACACTTATCAAGTATTGGATCTAGTTTATCTCTTTCAGCTCCATTTAAATACAGGTCTACAATTGAGTCTATATGATAATCTGTATATATTTGATGCTTTTCCATTTCTGAAATCACATCATACAATTTGTTAGGATCAGTTTCATCTGAAAGCACTGTTGTTGTATAGTATCTTTCAAATGATTTCTTAATTATATCTGTATCATTAGCAAAATCAAGTACAAAAGTATCATGCTTTCCATGGTGAGCTCTATTAAGTCTTGATAAAGTTTGAACTGCTTTAATATCACTTAACATTTTATCTACATACATAGTATGAAGTAGTGGTTCATCATAACCTGTTTGGAATTTATCTGCAACTATTAAAAATCTATATTGATCTTTTTTAAATTCTTTTTCAATTTTATTACTTGGAAATCCATTAATTATAGACTCTGTAAGTTTTTTGCCTTGATATTCTTTTTCTCCCGAAAAAGCTATAATCGGTTTAAATTGACTTTTTCTTTCTTTTAGAAGCCTGCTAATTTCATAGTAATAATCAATTGCTCGTTCAATACTACTTGTAACTACCATAGCCTTTGCTTTTCCACCAATTTTACCTTTAGCAATAACTTGATTATGGAAATGCTCGACCATAATTAATGCCTTTTGTTCAATTGCATATGATTCAGATTCTACATAAGACCTTAATTTTTTCTGTGCTTTTTTCTTATCAAAAAGTGGGTCATCCTCTACTACTTTTATAATTTTATAAAAACTTTCAATAGATGTATAGTATTTTAGTACATCTAAGATAAATCCTTCTTGTATAGCCTGCTTCATAGAATAATTATGAAAAGGTTCATATTTCATTTTATTTCCAACAGGTACAGGTACGCCAAACATTTCAAGAGTTTTATTTTTAGGAGTGGCAGTAAATGCAAAATAGCTAGCATTTTTTAACATTTTTCTACCTTCCATCATCTTGATTATTTTATCTTCTGTACTTTCTTCTTCATCATTTGTGTAATCACCAGATAAAGCCATATTCATCTTAGCTGACATACTTCCACTTTGGCTTGAATGTGCCTCGTCTATAATAATTGCAAAATTATTACCTTTATGTTCATTCCCCATCTCTTCAAGTATAAAAGGGAACTTATGAACTGTTGTAATTATTATCCGCTTACCTTCTGCTATAAATTTCTTCAGATCTCCTGAACGCTCAGCATGACCAACAGTATTAGACACTTGCATAAATTGCTTTATAGTATTTTTGATTTGTTTATCCAAGTTAACTCTATCAGTTACTACTATTACAGAATCAAATATATTAGCTCCGTCTTTTTCAAGACCAACTAATTGATGTGCTGTCCAAGCTATAGAATTAGACTTTCCACTACCAGCACTATGTTGAATAAGATATTTCTGTCCTGCTCCTTTTTCTTTTGCATCTTTTAATAAAGCTTTAACTGCATCAAGTTGATGATATCTTGGAAAAACTTGTTTATATGTCTTTCTCTTCGTTTCCTCATCTATCTCTTCTATAACCTGTGCATAATTTTCTATAATGTTTGCAAGTTCATATTTAGTAAATATTTCTTTCCAAAGATAATCCGTCTTAATTCCTGTAGAATTTGGTGGATTACCTGCTCCGCCATTGTAACCTTTGTTAAAAGGAAGAAACCATGATTTTTTACCATCCAGTTTTGTACAAAATTTAACCTCATTATCATCAACAGCAAAATGAGCCATGCATCTCTTAAAGTTAAATATCAATTCTCTACTATCTCTATCTGTTTGGTATTGATAAACTGCATCATTTACATCCTGTTTTGTAAGTCTATTTTTTAGCTCACAAGTTAAAATCGGAAGTCCATTAATAAAAATAACAAAATCTATTGCAAGCTTTGCATTATCTTTAGAATACATCAGTTGTCTAGTTACGCTGAAGATGTTTTTTTCAAACATCTCCTTCGCAACTATATTTCTTTCAGTAGGTGTCATGTAGAATGTAATTAAGTTAGCTGGATATACTTTTATCCCTTTACGAAGTACATCTATAATACCTCTTTTAGCAATCTCACCTTGTAATCTATTTAAAAACTGTTCCTTTTTATGCTCACTTTGAAATATCCCTATTTTTTCTAATTCATCAGGTTGTGTGTTTTTTAAGAATCTCAACAACCTAGTTTCATCTATAGCATAATCTTTATTGTAGTCTTCATTATTACCTTCCTCGTATCCATTATTTGAAACTAAGTAATTTACAATTAGATCTTCAAGTCCGATCTCCCTTGTATTTGTAAACATCACTCATCCCCCTCATCTTTATATAATTAGTAATTTTTTATTTCATTATTATCTATATCAACTGATATATTCCTAACATCTAATTTGCCCGTAACTATATTTGAAATTAAAGCTGTCTTATATTCTTCTACTAATTTTATCTCTTGTTCAATATCTTCTATAGCTTTTTCAATAGATTTAAATACCTTAGGTATATATTCAACAATCTCTTTTTGTTCTTCTTTAGTTGGTATTATAAATGGAATTTCCTTCATTTTTTGTAAAGAGAGATCCCATTGTCCTACTCTTATTCCATCTGAGGATTGTGCAAAGAAATTAACATATACTTTACTCCTTATTGCATAATGGAAATAATCTATATTATCAAAATTTAAATCAAATATATAGTATGCTGGGCTCACTATACCTTCATACTTAGATACACCATAAGATCCTTGCCATGCTTTCATTTTGTTCATTACAAATTGACCATTTTTAACTACCTTATAACCACTTAAATCATCAGGTATAAAGTTATGATTTTCCTCTCTATTCTCAATATCCCTAACTATAACTCCTTTTTCTCTTACTACTGATAGTAGTGGTAAATCAGGTCTATTTTTAACACTCACTGGAGAAAGAAGTTGTCTTAATGGTATAATAGTCCACGTATCTGGAATATCACCAATCCACTCTACTCCAGATTGCTTCATTTTTACATTTGGATTAAGTCCTTTAGTTACTGCATTATTAACAACAGCTTGCTTTTGTTCCTTCAATAATTCAATTTGTTTATTTTTAGCATTGATAAGATTAGTAATCTTATTAAGCTTAAAGTCAATATACTTTACAATCTTATCCTGCTCATCTCTAGGCGGAATTGGTAGATATTGATTTGAAAATGTATCAAATTTAAAATCTGAAGATCTTTCCCTTATACCTCTATATAACGATTGTATAAATCCATTTTTAGCCATTTCTCTGATAATATGAGCATAATAATTATTATTTAAATCTACAATGGGATTACAAACACTATATACCGGAGTTGATTTTCCATCTGAATCAGATACTCCTATTGCTCCCGCAAAAGCATCCATAACATGAATCACCAAATCTCCTTTTCGTATTCCCTGATATCCAATTTCTTTAATTGATTCCGTAAAACCAGTTGTTCTTCTATTTTTTCTTAATGTAACTACACCATCACGAAAACAAGTAATTACTTCATCTTCATCACGTACAGGTCTATTTTCTTTTTTGTATAAAGCTTTTGCTCTTTTAACTTCCCAATGACTTGGTATTTCTTTTAACCAAGGTAAGTTACACGTTTTATATTCACCGTAAGGTTTTAGCATATTGCTCATATCTTACCCTCCTATAATTTCACTTAATAATCCATCTGTTTTCGCTTCAAGCTTTTTTATGTCTGCTACTATATCTTCTAAATTTCTAAGTTCAACTGGTTTATAGAAGTATTTAGTAAAACTAATTTCATACCCTATTTGAGTTTTTTTATAATCTATCCATGCATCTGGTGCAAATGAAATAACTTCATCCTTAAAGAATTTTTCAATACCTCCTTCATAAGTTAAAGGTATTTGCTCAGTATCTCTTAAATCTTTATCGGCTTTAGGTTTACCTTTTTTATCTGTAATTATCTCTCCATTTTCATCTCTCATAGGTCTTTCAACTGTTATTTTGTAATAACCAAACTCTTCATTATTAAAAATCTTACTATATTCATTTTCTTCAAAGTTTAAGAAAGTCTCCATTATTTTTGATCTAATTTCAGGTGTTAACTCACAATTCTTATTTCCTAAATTTTTTCTAAGTGGAGATTTTAGACTTGTTGCATCAATAAGTTGAACCTTACCTCTTCTTCTATCTTCCTTACGGTTAGAAAGAACCCATATATAAGTAGCGATTCCTGTATTATAAAACATATTCTCTGGTAATGCTATTATTGCTTCAAGATAATCACTTTCAATGACATATCTTCTTAGGTTACTTTCTCCTTGTCCGGCATCTCCTGTAAATAACGAAGAACCGTTATGAACTTCTGCTATTCTACTTCCTAGCTTTGTATTTTGCTTCATCTTTGCAATATTATTTGCAAGGAACAACATTTGTCCATCACTTACACGAGGAAGCATTTTATATTCAGGTTCATCTTTAAATGAAATTACAAATCTAGGATCAGTAATTCCTTTTTTTCCACCTAATTTTTCCTCATCTGTCTTCCATGTTTTACCATAAGGTGGATTAGATAGCATAAAATCAAATTCTTTAGTAGCTAAACCGTCACTAGATATTGTTGAGCCATAATAAATATTGTCTGCTTCTTCACCTTCACCTTTTATTAAAAGATCGGCTTTTGTTATAGCATAAGTCTCAGGATTTATCTCTTGGCCATATAAGTGTATTGCTACCTGCTTGTCATGTTCTTTTGCTAGTTCATTTAATCTTTCCTCTGCAGTTGTTAACATTCCTCCTGTACCACTTGCTCCATCATAACATAAGTATGTGCCATCCGTTATTTGATCTTTAATAGGCATAAATATTACATCGGCCATTAATTCAACAACATCACGTGGGGTGAAATGCTCTCCAGCTTCTTCATTATTTTCTTCATTAAATCTACGAATTAGTTCTTCAAATATAACTCCCATTGTGTGATTATCTAGAGCTGGTAATTTTTCATTACCTTTATCATCTAATACTGGATTTGGACTTAAATTTATACTTGGTGACACAAATTTTTCAATTACAGCTCCTAAAATATCCGCTTCAATCATTGTATCTATTTGGTTTCTAAATTTAAACTTTTCAAGTATTTCTTGTACATTTGGTGAAAAACCATCTAAATATGCTATAAAATCTGCTTTAAGTTGTTGGTTTTTAGCCCTTGATTTAAGATCTCTCAATGTAAATGGTGAGCTATTACAAAAAGCTTGTCCTGCCGCATTGCATAAAGCGTCATTTTGATTTAAAATACCTGCTTCATCAAGAGTTTTTTTCATTTGAAGAACATTTTCTTTAGTATCCTCAAGTACAGAATCTAATCTTCTTATTACGGTCATTGGTAGTATTACATCTCTATATTTTCCTCTTACATAAACATCTCTTAAACAATCATCTGCTATACTCCATATAAAACTTACTATTTGATTGTATGTTGTATTATTCATAATTCACATCCTCCTAAGTTAAATGACCTTCTTTTTTATTTTATTTTCAATAATTTAATTGCTGGTCAATTTCTAAGTATAACTATACTAACTTAACATCCTTATATTAAGCTAATATAATTATTTAACATAAACATAAATATAATTTAACACATATTATTATCTTTTAACTATAATATTTTGAAAATAGATCTAATTCCCATGTCATTATATAAATCTAATCTAATATCCTTAAGTTTGTTATTTAGTACTTCTATTTCATCTTTAATACTTTTATACTCATCATTATATTTATTTATAATCTTAAATTGTTGCTTCTGGTTTAATAAAACTATTGGAATATTCACCAAATCCTTCGTATTTAAAGTGACCATATTTGTTCCTGTCTGCTTACTACTTATTAGATATTGACCTAATGGACTTTCTAAAAATTCCTTAATATATTGCGGGTTATCTTCCCCACTTAATCTAAAACCTATAAAATTTTGTGATATCAATATTGTTTCACTATGCTTAGGTACTACACATATTTTCGTATTCGATCCTCTGCTAGAGATTAAAATATCACCTTCACTAACAGTATACGATTCAACTCTAGCATTATCTTTTAGAGAATACTTTGTCAATGAATCTATGTCTATTTGACCATCTTTTACATCTGATAAATTTATTATCTTATACTCCCCATGTTCATTTTGCTCAACCTTACTTCCTATTACATTTATACCTCTATAAAATTTACCTATTTGACCTAGTGTTTTACATTTATTCAGATTATTTAGCTTTTCTTTATCAAACTTTATAGCCCCAAACTCTTCATTAACAACTTCAGTCTTTAATACATTTTTACTTGGTAACAGGTTTGACCCTTCTAATTCTTTTATATCAACTATTGCACTGATTTCTTCTATTTCTTTTTTATTTCTATAAATATCTATTATTTTATCTATATGTTCTTTTGAAAGTACTTTTTGATTTCTATTTTTAATTTCGTACATACTCTCAGCATTTATAAATAAGATTTTATTTTTTAACCATTGCTCTTTATTCATATTTATAATTAATATATTGATTGGTATTGCTGTCATAGATAATACTCCAGCTAATGATATTACAGCTTCGATACAATCTAAATTAATTATATTTCTTCTTATTTCTTCTTCACTTGCGCCCCTAAATAATGTTCCTGATGATGTAATTACAATTGCCTTACCTTTTTCATTTAGAGATTTTATAATATGAGATACAAACAACCACTCTCCATTTGATACTGGTGGTTTTCCAAATATAAACCTATTATATTCATCATTTTCTATATATTTCTTTTCATCTTTCCATATCATCCCTAATGGAATTTGCATCATTATATTATCAAATGTTTTTAATTTCCCTTCTTCTTTAAATAAAGGCTGTGTCAAAGTGTTTCCTAATTTAACTTCACTATCAATAATATTATTTATAAACAATCTTGCCTTGCATATAGCCCATGCTCTATTATTGATCTCTTGTCCATATATCTTTAAACTTTCGCCATTTAATTTTGCATAATTAGCTCCTTCTATAAGTGAGCCTCCTTCTCCACACGTTCCATCATAGAGGCTCCCTTTTCCTGGATCTAATAAACCTATTCCTAATTCATTTAAATACTTAGGTGTACTTGATTCACCTAAGTATTTAAATGTTGACTCATATATCTTTGAATTTATGTCATCCAGTATAGCCTTCCATTCATCTTGTTCCACATTTATTTCATTAATTGCTGATACCAGTTTGTATAACCCTTCATTTGGTATTTCATAATCATATCTTAACCATTGAAATACCCCTTGTAATTGTTCATTTTCATTTTCAATTAAATTAAAAGTATTCTTTAACTCTTCTTTTATATCTAAGCTTCTAAGTATTTTCTCTATGTAACTATTATCCATCGACTCTACATATCCTAATACACTATATTTAACTGCTACATCCATCATATACTCTGGTTCAATATATGATCTTAATATTTCTAATATCTTATAACTTATTTTATTTATCATCTTTATACACCCTATTTACTTTTTTATAGTAATCACATTACTATTTTCATCTTTCTAATTTAATATTATACATACTTCATAAATATGTCAATAACTTTTTTATAGTAATTAAATTACTATTTTAATATAGAGAGGAGTATCATTTTTGACACTCCTTTAATGCCTTTAGATACTTCTTTAGTTCCTATATAAATATTTTTTTCTTTCATATTTTAAACTACTTTACACCCCAACTTACTCACATCATAATAATACCCCAAATACTCCATAAACAACTCCTCAAGCTCATCCTTCTCAAGCATAGGGCTCATAACAATAGGATACGCCTTATTAAACTCAAACAGTACTCTCCTACCATATCTCTCATCCTTACCAAGATCAGGTCTATCCTTAATCTTAGCCTTTAATATAGAACTTAAATTATTATCATTAATAATATCCAGCACATTAATTATAAACTTATCATTTCTGAAAACTTCGTACTTAATCATATAGTTAAACACATCTAAATTCTCAACTATCAGATTATAATATTTCTTTCTATCATCCTCATTATCTGTGTTATCTTTAACATACTGAGCTGCTAATATACACTTGTAAATGTAGTTCTCCCAATCAAACTTCTTAACTACAATATTATGAAAATCTTTTATACTCTCACCAACTTGAGGATACATCTTAAGAACATAATCTCTCTTATGAACACATAGTAATGTGTACCAAAATCTTTCATTCATATGTACATCTCTATCTGTATTTAAGTAAAAATTAGACATAGCTTCAAAAGCTTCTATGAATAACCTAGTCTTTTCTTCTTCACTACCTTTTCCCATATATATCGGAAAATCTGGTGCATTACTTATATGAACAACTTCATCAGAGAAATATTCATCTTTTTCCACGATTTTATCATCTAAAAAATCTTTGTAGAACTCCTCTTTCTTCAAAAAATCTTTCTTTAATAATTTAATTTCCATTAGTATATAACCCCCTAACTGCTGAAGTATATTTATCTATGATTCTATCTGTAATTGAACATATTACCTCATCCATATTATCTAAACTAACAGATTTTATCATCTTTGATTTCATTAAATTATATAATTTCATATCTAATCCCTCTGTTGGCAAATCTATCTCATCTAAATCCACACCTTCATCACCATCTTGTCCATAAGTAGCAACAAATCTGCATAAAGCTTTTTGTAATCCCATATATACATAAATATTATTAAGACGTGAACATATTTGTGAGTCAACAAATTGATAATCTTCATTTTTATAATTTATAATTATTGTCTCACTACCTAAATCAATTCTCACCTCTGACTTAAGATTTGGATCAAGTTTTTTCTCAAATAAATCTAATGGTTTAGATGTAGTTCCATCAAGTATTACACTATTTGAAAATCCTAGCACTGAATGTTTTGGTACATTAATCTGATCTTTTATACTTCCATAGAAAGGATTAAGATCATTATTTTCTTTAAAGTTAATTTCCTCCTTAGATTGAATAAGAAGTTGTATTGTTGTTCTTCCTTTAATTAAAGATATTCTATTCTTAGGAATACTTATAGTGTTTTGTCCTAATTTTAAATTGTAAAATTTATTATCTTTTGATTGAACAACTAAAACTAACCTAGCTTTATCTTCTTCAATTAACTTTTTTATAAAGTACGATTCTATATCATAATCTATTTGAATTATATAATCATAAGTATTTTCATTTAATCCTATATCCAGTATAAAATTGCAACCATCATAACTATTTGATGTATTTGTTAATAGTGGATATGGAAAGTTTGCATCCTTTTTGTATATCATAATTTACACCTCCACATAATAAACAAATTTTAAAGCTCTATTATACTGTTCTTTTAGCTTTAACTGAATTTGTGCATTGCCAGTTTTTATTTTTACCCCTTTTATAAGGTTATCTTGTATCTTTAGTTTTTTACCCGTTGATAAATCTGTTACTGATTCATAATTTTTCTTCATATCAAACTCATTTGGGTATTCATTTCCCATCCCATCAACTACAACTATGGAAATATCACATAATTTAGATTTTTTAAAATCATCACTGCTTGAGAAGTCAAAATTAACATATTCATTATTCCCAACTACTACTCTTTCCACTATTTCTGGATTAGCATTATATCTAGTAGTTTCTCTTTCTACACTTTGTTCTGTAGGTTTAGCTTTTTTCACTGCGGGTTTTCTTAGTTTTCTCATTTTAGATTTCTTTTCTTTTTTTCCTTCATCTTTTTTCTCAGGCAATTCTGTAGGTATTTTCACTAAAACTTGATCTTTATTACCTTCATTAATTTTAACTGTCGACATAGCTTTAGATAAATCTTTTTTAAATTTATTTTCTATTTCATAAATTATATCTTTAGTATCCATTTTTCCATCTGTTGGGTTATTTTTCTTTATAGCTTCTTCTATTACTTTAGCTATTTCATTAGATATATTATTTATAAATTTCCTTGCATTTTTCTGTAACTTTTGATCTTTTATATGCTCATAAGATAACTCTGTATGAGACTCATTTTCTAAAGATTTTAAAAATGCATCTTCTTTAATAGATTTAGGTATCAATACTGCATTAAAAGGCTTTCTAACATTATTTTTTATTTTTTTATCTTCTATTTTCATACCTATAGTCCTTATTACTCCTACACGCCCTGTCAAAATAGATGGATCATATTTGAAAAATAATTTAAAATCATAATCTTCTTTTAAGTCAGATATTTTTAGATCCATAGGATCTTCCTGTAGATATGTATCAAAATAAATAGGTGTAAAGTCTTTCTTTATTTCCTCTACATTTTGAACATAATATTTTTCATTTTTTATATAATTTTTGATTGTATCTTTATCTAGTTTTTTATCATTTATAATTACTTGTAGTTTATTTTCTAAAATAGCAATAAAGAAACTATCACATACACTTTTTAAAATCTCATCTTCATCATTAAACTGATCTCTTAAAAAAGGAATTATTATTTTTAGCCCTCTAGTATCTTTAGAAAATACTTCATGGAATTTATTTTCAAACGGATAAAATTTAGTTCTATTATTTCCTAAATCTTTAACATCAGTGAAATATCCTGTTGATCTATAGTGATGATTTTTAAATTTATGCTCTATTAACTGAACCGTTCCACCTAAGTGTTTATTTCCATCTTCATCACAATTGGCAAAATACATCATATATAAATCTGATGCTGCATTAGATGCTATCTTTCCTATACCATGTGATCCACCTCTAGATTTTTCTAGTTTTTCATCATCTTCTTCTGTATGAACTCCTTTGTTATATGCATAAATACTCCAAGTATCTTTTTTATCATCACTTTGACCATTAAGAGCACCTCTTAACCCTTTTGTGTTGAAGTCTTCAAAAGATATGTAGTTAACGATTTTATCGTTCATTTTATTTTTCATATGTTCTATGGTCTCTTTTGTATAATTATTTCGACCTTGCAAGCATTTAATTCTTTCTTTTATTTCATCAAGCCCTGGTATATCATTTTTATTTATTGATCCAGTTTTGATAGTTACTATAACTGGTTCAGTTGTACCAGGTATTTTACCATCTAAAGAGTTTTGTATATTCTCCCTTACTAATCCTGAAACTCCAAAATTGTAGAATCTCTCTAAGATTTTATTAAATGTTGATTCTTCAATACATGGAATAGCTGAAAACTGCCATCTTTCCCCCATATTACTCTCCTTATAAACTTCTTTTTTTATAATTTAGCAACTTTAATTATATTAAATATGTATTAATCTGTAAATTATGCTATAAGCATAACTACATATTTTTCTACAACTTCTTCAAAGTAGTCTCAAAAATATTACGACCTTTTTTTAATAATATAAAAAGGGCATTACAAAATGTAACATGCCCTACTTAAAAACTCTTTTTTCTAATTATATCCTAAATAAAATGTAATGCATTACTATCTATATTACTAGGTATAAGCTCTCTATTTCCATATGTAGAACTTAAATCTGCATAATGAGTAGTTACTGGCAGTCTGGATTTTAGTATACTACCAATATGCATAAAACTTAGTTTATATACATCTTCTACTATTTTATCTATAGATTGTTCCCCGCAAACTCTTTTTATCCTAATAGGTTGAGCCATTCCTATTTTATCATAAGGATTAGTTGTAACTATATATGCCAAATTATCTTTTGTATAATATGAACCCATTTGTGTTTTCCATAATTTATTATTTAAATCAAAATTAGCTATTCTTCTATTTACATTTTTAGTTATTTCTACATACTCAAACTTTATTCCTAAATTGTCCGATGTCTCTTTTAATACTGTTAATTCTTCTCGATTAATTCCATCTCTGTGAATCACTATATGCTTAAGAGACTCATTATAAATTTTTTCATAAGATACAACTGCTTCATAGAAAATTTCTTTTATAGTTTCTATATCTATTTTCTCACCATTTTGAGGTGATATTATTGATTTACTCTTTAAGACTCTTCCATCTTTTCCAACAATCTGAATTACTCCAGCTGTATTTAACTTATTTTCTCTACTTACATCTAATCCTATATAGCAGTCTGCTGTTAGAGGAGTATCAAGAATCCATGGCTGTATACCACTTTTTCCATAAATACCAAGGAGAATATTTAAAAGTATAGCTTCTTTGTTCTTTTCATTATAGTTTAAAGTATTAAATTCTATAAATTGAGTAGCTATATTATGCTTATTACCAAATATCTTTTTTATTGATGTATAATATTTTTCACAATTTTCATCTTTCATAATTACTATAACTGGATTATTGTAATTATCCACTATCCTTCGTATATCACATTCAAATCTATCTTTGTTATCAACATTTATCATTTTGAAATTAACATTACTTTTCTGTCTATTTAATTTTACTCCCATAGTTTCAGAAAATTCCTCTAAATTCAAAGAAAAATTTTTCACTTTCTCAAACTTAGATTTGTCTTTAATTAAAGTAGGATCTATAAAGTAACTTATTTCAATCTCTTTATTTTCGTAACTACCATTTTGAGATAATCCATATAAAATAGTATTATTTTTTCTTCTATTGCCAAATATAAAATTAGGTTTATTTAAAATATTTTTTCTATAACCTAAACTTTCTATCAACATATTTCTTTTATCAAATTCTATATACCTAGAGTTTTTAAGCACACTAGTTGTAATATCTATTGATAATTGCATCTTCTCATTTGCATTAAGTTTTGTATACTTATTACATTGTCTTAATATGTAACTTGGTAAATTGCTATAATCACATACCCTTTTTAATCTATTTGGTATATAGGGAAAAATATTATTATGTTTATCTGAGACTAATACAGCTTTAGTTTTGGGATCTAACTTATCTACAATGTAAGATTGTCCCTTACCTGTATAATAATCTACTATTGAGCACTTCATATACTCATTCGCATCACTTATTGAAAAATCTGCCACCTCAATAAATTTATAATTTATGTCATGATAAAAATCCTTTACTTTATCATCCCTTTGTAGATTATTTAATTCTTTATCTAAAGTACTAATATAGTCATAACCATGTGATAAATCAAATCCTACTATTATACTCCCATCTTCCTGTATATTTATATCAAATTTAATTTTTCTTTTTAAAATAACATTATCTTTATTTAATAAAGGCTTTTTAATATATACGCATGATTTTTCCCTATTACTTATTTCATATATAGATTTGTCTACACTGTTTCTTATTTCTTGTAATAATAATCTTTCTAGCAATCTACGCTCTGTTAATATATTACTTTTTATACTTCTAAGTTCACTATTTGTATACTTTATATCTCCCCAATTTTTTATTTCTTTAAATGAACCAATAATATTTTCATTAAATTCAATTATTGTATTATCTTTATTTAATTTTTTTAAATTTTTAACAACATCATAATTCTCTTTATGTTTTTCATTTAGATCTTTTACAGGTAAAGTATATATCCATATATTTATATCATTATATTTCAATTTATTTTTGAATTCAGTAATGCCATTAAATTCATGTTGTTTAACTTTATTCAATATTGATTACCTCCCATATCATTATTTATACAATATAATATTACACCTCTTTTATCTACCAATATATACCATTATTATAAACTTTTAAATTTAAACTCATAACTATGTTCTATATAATGATAAACAAATTTATTTACTAACCTATATTTAAGCTAATCAAAAAATATAAACAAAACTACTGCCCTTATTTCAACAATTTATAATCTCTAAATTGTTAAAATAAGGGCAGTTCTTTTCTGAAAAACAATTATCCCTATCTCCAATACAATATTTTATATATTATAAGAATTCAAAAACTTCCTAATCTCCTCCTCCACCTCTTCTTTACTAATCACTGTATCTATTCCATACTTACCACAATAACTAAAATATTCATTCACTAACCAATACAAAGCGCCTTCAACTTGGCCCCAGCACCTCATCATTTGCTCACCAAATTTTATACCAATAAGCTCATCTCTAGAAACATTCATAAAACCTATATCTCTTTTTATAAAAAGCATATATTGTGCCACATATAAATTTGCTTCTAATGCTTGTTTTATAAATCTTTTTGAGTTTATATTATCTCCTTGACAAAAATAATAAAGAGCTTTTAGATATAGCATAAATAAAGAACCCTCAGCACTATATCTATCAACTAGATTATAAAAATCCTCATATCTCTTTTCACTCAAAAACAGTGGTGCCAATTCGTATTTTATATTTAAATTATCCTCAATATCCAACTTCATCAAATCCTCATACTCATTTATACATAAGTCCACATATCCATTATTTTTATAAAGCTGTGCCAAATGTTTTTTACATTCCATAAATGGTCTGCCATCTTTATGTGACCAAAGTCTGCCCATATTTGCTTCAAACAATTTATCGTATATATATTTTCTTGCCTCTTTTACTGACTTTTTCATAAACTCTATAGCCTCATCAGGATTTTCAGCTGCTAGGGCCTTGTCCCTATATATTTCATAGGCATCTTTTATTGGAAATGCTTCTGACAATTGTCCAAAAAAACTATTAAAATTATTTAAGATTTTATTTGTATTTTCATTTTGTCCACTATTCAACAACTTTCCTCTCCTTTTTCACTATTATATTTTTTACTTATTTTATTGTTCCATTTATTTTCATTTATTATTTGTTTGCATAGAAAAGATATATCAACAGATTTATACTCAAAATAAAAGTGTGTATTCTTTAAAATACACACTTTTCATTAAAATCTTTATTTTAATATTTGTAATGTAATTGTTCTAACTCCCCATCTATTACATGCTGAGTTAGAATTCATATATATATCAACTTTATTACCTTTTATTCCACCACCACAATCTTCTGCTGTAAATACCTTATTTAATTCTTTTATATAAACTTTTGTGCCATAAGGAATAACTCTTGGATCCACAGCTAATGTTCCATATCTAGCTCTTGTTCCCATTGATGTATATCCTCCACCTGTATATGCATATGCTCTAACTTTTAATGTTCTCTTTACTGAATATGACTTTTTACTAGTAGTTGTAGTTTTTTTAGAAGAAGTACTAGTAACTTTCTTTAAATATTTTTTACTAGACCATCCCGTTTTATTATTTGTATATTGAATTTTATACCATCCACTTTTTGAATCCAGAACTTTTACTATTTTACCGTTTTTTAGTACTCCTATTGATTTATATTTAGTTGATGCACCTTTTCTAACATTTAAATTTGCTGTTGACCTTACATAAGTATTGGCTGCTTCTACCTGCACTGGTTGTGATATACCTATCATAATTGTTATTGCTAATACAAAAGCAGTTGCTTTCAAAATATTTTTAAACATATCGTACCCCCATATTAATTTTAAGTTTTATCTCAAATTG
>CAMBXR010000039.1 GCA_945871955.1 uncultured Clostridium sp.
CTCAGTATATACACAGTATATACTTGAGTGAAAAAATAAAGTCGAAACAAAAAAAACACAGCACTACATAAAACATAAGAAATACACTAAGTATATACTAAGTATATATTCGGTATATACTAGATATATATTAAATACCAAAGGAGTGATAACATGAACAATAATGAACAAGGACAAGAAATACAAAATCAGGAAGAAAAAACTATATTAGTGTCTAATGATAATGGAATGGGTAATAATAAGGTTACTTATGGATTGGACGGTAAGTATTATCAGTTCGATTTTCCTTCAAGATATAAAGAATTGCCTAAAGTCAACTCAGATACATTAACTATAAACGGAAGAATACTTAGTTTTACAGAAGGAAAATTAGCTGTTGAAAACGGGCATCAAACAAAAGATAATGAAATGCATGAAATACTTTTAGAAAAAGCACTATATGAAGTATACAAAAGAACTAATGTAAAAAGTTTTGATGTAGTAACTAACTATTCACTAGATTCATATAAGGATGACGGTGGAGCAAAAGTATTGGAAAGAATGAGTAATATAAAAAAAATAAAAGTCAAAGAATTATACAAAGATGAAGTTGAGTTAACAATAAGAAGAATTGATTGTTATGCTGAATGTCTAAGCGGTGGTATTCTAGTAAAGCTAAATTTAAAAGAAGAAGATGTTGTATTTATAGATATTGGAACTAGAAATATACAAATAATAAGAATGTGTAAAGGTGTTCCTAAATATGAGGAGTCAAAATCAACTAAAAAAGGTATGTCATCTATATACAGAGGTATTGCAGATATAACTAAAACATTGAATGAAGGTATAAATGATTCTGTAGCTGTTCAAATGTACTTAGAACATACTAAAGCAGGTAAGCTTAAACCGATTGATTCAATAGAAACAAAGATCCTAGAGTATTTAATGGAAAATATATATAACGAAATAGATCAATCTTTAGATGAAATGCAAGTAAGTCCATTATTTACAAAATATGTTTTCTTAGGTGGAGGTAGTGACTTATTAAGTAGGTTTTTAGATGCTAAATTCATAGAAGAAAAAGGAAGTAAACCTATTTATGTAGATAATCCTTACTTTGCAACTTCTTTAGGATTATTTAAAAAGGGTGAAAAGTTATATAATTATCCAAAACATACAGATGGAAGTAAAAAATCAACTAAAAGAGCAAAGACTAACAAAGATGAAAATAAAAAAGAAAAAGTCAAAAATAGTTAGTAGGTGATAAGTATGGCTAAGGATGAGAATATAGTACAGACACTTTTAAAAGTTAGTAGAAAAAGTGATAAAAACGAAAGGCTTATGTTTGAGGTTTTATCAAAATGTGAAAAGAAAACTGATTTAATAAAAAATGCCTTATTCAATTACATAGTTAATATTCAAAACGGTAAAATAATAGACAGAGCATATCCATATACTGAATTGGAAAGGTTTATACAAATAGAAAATGATAAAGAGGTATGTGATTGTAATTCTAAAGACGGTGATTCGATCACTGATGATAGCGTAGGAAATATTGGTCAAGAAGAGGATAAAAATTATAATCAAAATGATAACAGTCAAGATGACAGTAGCTATAAAGATAATGATTATGATGATGATGAAGATGACCATGAAGATGACTATGAAGATGAAAACTTAGATATTCCATTCTAGAAAGCATAGGGAGTAATATCAAAATGATAAATATAGAAAAAAATAAAAATAATGAAATAATACTAAATATAATTAATAATATTTCAATGATGGCAATAACATATATTTCAGCCTCATCAATATTTGATCTGCAATATAACAAGGTTATGTTTCTGTTATTTGTACCATTGTTAGGAATTTCTAATTATTTCTTAAAAGAAATGCAAATAATGTCAAGAGAGGCTAAAATCTGCAAGAATGAATTAATAATAATAGAACAATTATTAGTGCTAGAAAAAACTGTAAGTGAACTACAAATGTTATGTACTGATGAAGATGTATTGGAAAGATGTAGGTTAGAAGTTGGTAGTGAACTAAAAAAGATAAAAGAAAAAATTATGCAAAAAAAGAAATATAGAGGTTTTTAAAAGCGTTTTTAGGGAATAATACGTTACGTTACGAATTATATTTAAGAAATGGATAAAAAAATAAGGCTATACACGAAAAATGTGTATAGCCTTATTTTTATTTCAATCCATAAATATCATGGTATTAGTTATTTCTATTTTTAGCTTTATCAAAAAATTTCATCACATTATCCAAAGCATCTTTTAATCCTTCATCTTCATCAATAGCTTTCATAAAATCAATAAAAGATAAACCATCTAGAGGCGATTTTTCTAATGAATCTTTTTCAATTTCCCTAATTATTGCATCATTAATTATAGTTGAGATTTCTTTTATATTACTACCAACCTTTTCAAATTCATCCCTTGTTAGTATATCTTTTATGCTTCCATTTACTCCACCTCTAAAAGCAGTTGATAAACCTTTATCAGTTGCGTGTATTCTTACACTTAAGTCTAATATATCCACTTTTGAATTTAATTCTAACACTTCTAAGATCTCCCTTTTTAATATATTTTGTAATTAAATTATACCTTAGATGTTAAATCTCTTCAATGTTTTTTTAAAAGAAAATATAATATATATGAATTTTATACTTATTTAAATTATTAAACTAATTCTATGTAATCACCACATAAATAACCTAGAGTACCAAAGTCATATGTAGAAAACCAATTATCTAAACAGTAGTTTACAGTTAATGTAGTGCCTTTGGGAATAGTATGGATTATATCGTAAGAAGTTCCTCTACCACTTCTTAGGTTTAAATTTGCTTTAGTTTTTACCTTGCAATTATAATCACCATTTTTCCAGCTTGTATTTGAAGTAGCTGCATCTGAAGTAGCTGAATTTGAAGTTGTAGTTTCTTTTTTCTTTAAATTATAATATTCCGCTATAGCTTTAACTTCAGCCTTTGCTAATTTTTCTAAATTAGCATCTTTAAGTAGCCAGTTACAAACATTTTTATTTGTATGAAAGCCATGCTCAAGTATGTAGTAGCGTGGACAATTCACACTTCTAGCAGATCTCATAACTCCATAATATTCTCCTCCGCTAGAATTTTTTCTTTGATACATTTGATAACTTTGCTTTAACCCCATTGTATCTGTTATTGCTTTTCCAATTTTTTTACCTAATACAGATGAATTATTTTTGTCATCAAACGGATATATTATAACCGCTCTATCTGTAGTTTCAGAAGTAGTTGCATTTGAGTGGTTACTTATGAATAAATCATGTCCCTTAGCTTTTTTACCTCTACTACTTAAATCTAAATCTTTTGCAATGTCACTTCTAGTTAATGTAACTGTTACATCTTTATATTCTTCTAAATATTTCTTTTGTAAATTAGTTAATTTCCACATTATATTACCTTCAAAATAAGATGATACAGCACCTTTATTGTAGTTTTTATAATGTCCTGAGTCAATACATATTTTCATACAAACACCATCCTTTTATAATTTTTATAAAATAAAAAAGTGACTTTGCATAAATAAAGTCACTTTTAATTCTTATTTATTAATTTTAAGAAATTCGAGAATTGTAATTTTTTAAAACTTCTTCAGCTGTAAATCACTCTATCAACCTTACTATTTAAATCATTTTTAGTAGCATAACCACTTAAATCAGCTTCTTTGATATTAGCAATCTCCATCCTTCTCTTCCTTTATAGAAATGTCTTTTGTTTGAATTAACTTAGATGAAAGAAATTCAGGTATAGGAACTCCTAATAAAGCAACATTTTCCAATACAGATATTAATTCGTTCATACAAAAGAACATACAAATAGCAGATCTAAAAACGGTAAGCCCTAGAATTAAATCTGTTAAATTAGCTACAACAACCGTAAATAAAATACCGACTTTTTTAATAAGTCCTTTATATCCAACTTTTGAAGAAACCTCTTCTAAGTAAAAAGCTTTTAGCATTCCTGATATGTAATCTAACACCATAGCTGTTAATAAAATTTGCAGCGGTAAATCCCATTTACCAAATAAAAATCCTCCTACAGCACCTATAATAAGACCTATGCTGTGTATTCTTAATTTTAAAATTTCCAATTATATTCCCCCTTATTGCAGTTTTTCTATTTATAAACTCTAATAATAGAGTTATATTTCATATTTAGCCTTAGACTCCTTAAGTTTTTTGTTATCTTCCCTTATATAGAACTTTCTAGTAACATCAGTGGATGCATGATTTAAAAGTGTACTCACTTCCTCAAGTGGCATACCCGCATTTTTTAAAAGCGTAGCACCTGAATGTCTAAAGTCATGGCAGTGTAACCCATGATCTAGTCCGATCATAACACCTATTTTCTTAGCCCATAAACCTAAAGTACTAGCAACAACCTTTCTATATTCACCATTTTTCTTAGAGATAAAGACATATTCAGTGTCTATATTATTACTATCTCTTTGGTCTTTAAGCTTTAGAAGTAGCTCCCTAACCTCACCATTGAAGAATAAATCTACAACTTTATCACCTTTTTCAAGTACCTCTCTTATCTCACACTCTTCAAAGTCTATTTGCTTCCACTTTATATTAGAAATAGCATTCACCCTACCCATAGTAGATAAACTCAATAAAGCATATACTTCTAGCTGTAGATCTCCATGCTCTTTTAACTTTTTCTTCATAAGTGCGATTTGTTCTATAGTAAGATATGTTTGCACTACAACAGGTTTAGCTGTAGTTGGTCTATCTAAGAGTTCAACTGGATTCTCCCTAGTTAATCTTTTCTTCTTTAAGAAGATATATAATGCTGATATAGAGGACATTCTTCTTTTTATTCTATTGGCATTATTACCTTGTTCTTGGCAATGAAATAAAAACTCAGCTATATCATCCTCAGTAGCATCAAGTATTGATAATCCAAATTGCTCTTCATTCATAAATCTAAACCATTGTTTTAGATCACATTCATAATTATAGATAGTCTTATCTGATAGCCCCTTCATTTTCATAGCCCTATAATATTGATTCCATATTTTTTCATTTTCAGGGCTTATATTTCCATCTATATTAATCCTTTTACTTCTCTCAGCATAAATACTCACTGACCTACCCCCTTTTTAATTACAATAAAAAAGAAGGGTGGTAAACACCCTTCTTAAATTTAGGTATTTTATATTCAATTTTCATCATAAAACTTATTAAAATTAAGATTTTAACTAAATATTTAAGCTTAACTTAGTTATTAATAACACTTAAATAAAATCTTTAAATTCCATAGTAACATCAAGTGGTTTTATATTGTCAGCAAAAACCTCAAAATAAGTTTTATCCTTCTGATATAGTCTAGGTAAATCTATAACATCACCTTCAGTTTCGGCAGTTTCTATTATAGGAGAACTATGTAAATAATATACATCAACAGGATTATTTGATAGATATTCTTTGAATAACTCTATTTTCGTAGTATCACTACCAACTCCATCATAACCTATTTGATTATTATAAATACTCATATACAATCTGCCATTTCTATTTATACCTATAGCATTAGGTTTATAGTTGTAAACAGCATCAGCATAACATGTAAATCCACCATTATTAATAATTAATGTTGGATCAGATGTTTTTTGTGCATTCTCTATAGAAGTATAAAAACCACAAGCATCACTACTATATTCAGAACTTAATGTTTGAACTGTCCAAGTTTCATTACCTGAATATGTGTTTTTACCTACATTCCTCTCTATACAATATTTTCCTAAAGAGTAATCCCAATATATCTTATCGGATACATCACCTACTCTTCTTAAAGGTTCATTTGTTAATATTGATACCATATGACTCTTTTCTTCTGAACCGCCATTATGAGTTAAAATATCTATCTTATATCTGCCATCATCTTGTAATCTACCAACGCTTTGGATACCATCAAAATAATTAGGATATTGTTTTACATCACCACTCATAAGCATAACATCTGCCACTTTATTTCCTTCACCACTTAAATACAGCCTATCTTTAGACAACACATCAGGAGTAGTTACACTTACATGATTGACACCCACTGTAGCATCCACCTCTTTTTCAAATCCTCCTAAATTTAATTTTATACTTACATCTGAATTTTCCTTACAATCAAATTGTACTGTATAATCTTTGTTGGCCTCCAAAGCAATAGGTTTATATCTTGTTATATCAGATTTTAAAAGTATTTCAGTAGGTTGCATAGGGGCATTTGAACATCCTATATAAGTAGAAGGCATATAAGTGTTTAAAGAATACTTTTTATTTAAATGAGGTAAGTCTATTATATTAGGAGTATCTAACACCTCTAAATTTTCATTTATATTCTGTTCAATACAGTAATGGCCTTTATCATCATCCCAATAAAATTTATCTTTTAACTCCCCTCTTTTATTAAGAGGTTGAGGTAGTAGGATAGATTGAGTTGAAGTTTTAGCAAGATAATCTAATCCTTCACAAATATATATTTCACTTATAGTATACGTCCCAAAGTTAAAACCTAAATGAAACATCCCTACTAAATCAGATTGTGTAGAATTTAAACAAGATAAAATGCAAAACCCTCGAGAACTAATCTCATCACTTACTGCTTGTGCGTTGGTAGTGTAATAAATAAAGCCTCCATCTAATTTAGCTTGTGCTGCATGATTACTTCCTCCTGAAGCTGAAATAATTTTAACTTTCAAACATTGATTAGGTTTTAATCTTATAATAGGTGTATACAGCATATTTCCACCTCTAGAAGTTATCTGTATATTTTCTCCAAAATTTATACTTGAATTCTCTTTTATAGTCATGCCATAATTTTTACCGTTGAAAAATAGAGGTGTGAAATTATTACGAGATAAAATGTCAATTTTATACGTTCCATCTTCTTGCAACTCGCCTATGCTTTGAATACCTTCCACATACTCAACTTCTTGTTTTATTTCATTACTTCCACCATCAAATAACATTACATCATTAACTATTACACCTTCTCCGCTTAATTCTAGCTTGTCTGTAGTTAATGTATCAAGAGTACTTAATTGAATCTTGTAGCGTTTTAATTCTTCTATTTGAAGTTCTTTTTCCATACCTCCAAGATTTATATTAAGTTTATCTTGTGCTGAATCTATGTTTTTATCTTTATGAACAATTATATCGCTTATTTCAACAGAACAGTTTCTTATCATCATTCTTAGTCCACCAAAAGGATAGTCTTGACTTTCATATGGTTTATTTGATGTAAATAAATTATCATTTAAATAGATGTCATATGAATTTGATGATTTCTTAAAGTGAATTTGGATTTTATAGTCTTTATTTGGTAAAACTCCGTTAGAAATAATAGTATTATCATAAGTATCAAATGAAACATTTCCATTAGGTTTAAATCGTGTAAATGACCCCGTACTACCGTTATCATTCTGAATTCTAATTTCATTACTATTACTAGAATCAGTAGACGTTAATTTTAAGTTTATTGTAAAATAGAAATCTTCATTATAGATATTAGGTAGTATATTTTTAAAGGATATTGAACTATAAGATGAAGAACTACCGACTTCATTTACTATTAACTTTCCATCAATTATTTTATAATCCCTTAAACTTCCTGAATTATAAACAATATCTAATTCATCAATAAGGGAAGTTTTAAAATCATAATGTTTATATATCAATGGAAGCTTGTAGCCTAAAACATCTAACTGTAAAGTATAATCTTTATTAGCTTGTAATCCTAAAGTAACAAAGTCAACTTTCTTATTAGTTACAGTCATTTTACTAGGTTGTATTTCTGTATTAGTAGATATATAAGTTTTAGGTGAATAAGTTTCTAGCGAAGGTTTTTCTAGTATTTTAGTTTCTATTATTTGTGGAGAATTTGTTACATAGTACACCTTCTTATTAGATAAGAATGTGCTTATTTCTTCATTAGTAAAAGAAGAACTTGTTGCAAGACGAACTACTGTATCATTATTATATCTCTTTATAGCAAACTCGGATAAATTGCCATTTGACCAACCTTGCACCTTTGCTCCTTCTATTATAAATGGGTAATTATTAATACCATTATATGAGCGAATCATATCTATTGGAAGACTTAAATCAATATCTAAGCCACCTGTATGGTTAATGGTTGGAGTTGTATAAGTATTTATATTTTTTTCTATTATATAAGTTCCTTTATCTTTATTAAATAACAATTTATCTGTAACATCATATGTTGAAGAGCCTTTTATTCTGCTTAACTGACAAGGCATTAAAATTGTTGTTTTATTTGATTCGTGAGGTATATACCCATTATTGTTAAAGTACAACCCCCACTTACAATCTGTATTTGTTGATATTGCCCTAAAAGAGAAATATTGTGCCTTGTCAATATCAACAATCGTCAACGTTGCTACTCCATTTACGAAATTTGAAGATTTAATAGCTCCACTACCACCTGTATATACTTTTTTTGCGTCATATGTGTGTATATTTGTATTACAATTTATAGTCGTATCACTTAATATTAAATAAAGCGTATCACCATTTTTAATATTTTTAGGCATAGGATGGAAATTATTTTTACATCTTATTTCCAATGTTGTTTCATAATTACCGCCGTGCGTAGTCCAAGCACCTAATTCCATATCATTATCATACCTATTTAAGTTTTCATTTGCACTTTCTATCTCCAACTTATACTGTTCATTACCCTCTTCATCTAAAATTGGAGTACCCTCTTCATCTACATATAAATCTCCTACTGATTGTATGTAATTTAAATCATAACTCCAAGGATATGCACTTAAATCGTATGTACCCTCGACTATTTTTAAATGTACGGGACTATCATAAGTTCCCTGAACTACAACAAATATCTTACCTGTTGAGTCAGTTGTAAAATTTCCAGTCCAACTTAAAGCTGTAGTAGGTGATACTACCTTACACATCAAATTTGCTGCAACACCTGAAGAATAATATGCTTTTATACTATATTTTGTATTTGCTTTTAGTTGGATGAAACAATCAGGGTTAGATGATGCCGAAGCTAATAAAGACTCAGCTGAGTTACCAAAGTAATCATTGAATTTTATCATGCCATTACTTAATGAAGCAAGACCACTATATACCATATTTACACTATCTACTATTTGTTTAGCGGTAACACAGTTAGCAAATCCCTGTATAGTATTTCCGTATATTTCAGGTATTTCTATCATACTAGGAGGATTTTCTATACTGTTATTACTTTCAGTCCAAGTAGTGCTAAAAGTATCAGTTAATTTATATTCACCCTTACCTTCTATTAAGTTTTGATATGTTTGACCTTCTATAACATCCACACATACAGGCTGTTCTATATGTGGATTAAATTGGTTTGGACTTCCTTCAATACTTTCAAATTGAAGATCAGCTATTAAATCTACTTCTTCACTACCATTTATTAGATTTTGGTAAGTCTGACCTTTTATTTCAATGGCTCTAGCCTTCTGTTCTAAAGTACTATTTATCATAATCTGAGTATTCTCATCAGCCTCAGATATATTTATTGTATTTGTTGTTACATTATCTCCTACAGTACCATTATAGTCTATATTATTAAAAGTCCACTCTCTTGAACCTATTACATTCTGAATAGCTTCCCTTTCATACTCTTCCCCACCTATATTAATTTGATTTACATGTGGAAAGGCATTATTTGCAGTTATGTCTACATTATTAATATTTTTTAAATCAACGCTTGTAACAAGATTTGTCCCATCTAATATGTTATCTATATTATTGATACCATCTAAATTTAATTCTCCATCTATAGTATCAAGTTCACTACAATCTTTAAACGTAGAATTTAAAGAGGACATTTTATTGTCCCCTTTAAAAATAACTTTAGTTACATCTGTACCTTCGAGTAAATTATCTGAGCCGCCTACTATTTCAACATCTTCAAATTTAACATTAAACTCTTTAAACATTTTTCTACCTCCCTCTTAAGGAAATTATGTAATTACTTTTTATATTCCTAAATCTTTTAACATAGCTTCAACTTGTGGTCTTATTACAACAGGCACATCATTTATTGTTTTCTTACCTTTTAATATTAATGATACATAAACTTCTACCATGCTACTTACCCCCTTATTTTTAGTTAATGATAATCCATCTGTTAAATTTGTATCCATAAGTGAAATAAGCATCTCAAATAAATCAACAGATGCCATTAAATTAATTAGTATCTCTTCATCCTGAACATCTTGATAATCATTAATACCTTCTATTTCAGTATTTGTTGAGTCTACTTTTTTTGATAAATCAAATACATTAATTTTATCCTCAAGTAAGTAATTATTAAAAATATCTATTATTTTTCTAGCACTTACTTTATGTGTTTTTCCAGTGAACCCTATTGTTGTCAACTTATCACATCCATTGATAATCCCATCACATATGATATTACTGTTTGATAAGTTTTTAAATGTTAAAGTTATAATATTTCCACATCCACTATACATTTCATTTGCCTCTAGTACTGATGAGAAGTCAAATTCAGGAGGTGTTATAATAGAGCTGCAATTTTTTAGCATTCTATTTGTATTTGTTACTCTGCTTGTATTCGTTTGTGATAAATTAACAATTCTTAAAATAGAACATCCTGAAAACATATTCTCAAAATTACTAGCATAAGCAGGTAATCTATTTACATTTAGTAATACTTGAGCTAATGAGGAACTTGGTGAAAGTCCAGCATTATTAGGATAAACTTTACCTTGTATTGTATATATACCAGCCTTACTATATTTATGGCTAGAAATATTATGTGAATATGTACCATCACCCCAATCTACAGTACCATCTAAAATAAGATCTCCAAACATTACTGTATACTCATCACTAGGTATTTCAACTACATAAAGTCCAGTGTTACTATTTTCAAAACCATGTCCACCCCAATCAAAAGGTATACCATGAAGATAACCTGATACGCCATCTATACTTTCAATATTCGTACAGTTATAGTAACAATCAGTGTGAGCTATAGAATATGTATATTTTTTATTCCAGTTACTTGTTGCATATTTCATACTAGTACAATTTTTAAAGCAATCTGTAACATCAACAACATTTAAAGGTAAATCTATATCTGATATTAACTTACTTCCCATAAATCCACCTCTTAAGGTAAATCTAGTAGTTGGGAATTTTATTCTTGATGCATTTGTTAAATCGGAATTTCTAAATATATAGTCAAGTTTTGAAGCGTTAGTGAATTTTGCTATTGTATTATTTACAAAAGTAGCATCTTCAAAAGTACATCCTTCAAATAAACTTGTTAAATCAGCATCTTCTAGCGTTCCATCAGGCATAATTATATTTAATCTATCTAAATCTAAGCCTTTAAATATACCTTTATAGTCTAGTTCATAGTTTCTTAAATCAAGTGTTCCATATGGTCTAAACCAAGGTTTTTCATCAGTACCATCCCTATTAGTATTTAAATTAGGGTTAGTTGTAGTTGGTGATATATTAAAGTTTATACCATTTTTAATCTGACCAAAACCTGCCATATCTAAAGTTCTTATACTCATATTCTTAAAGTCTATTCCTTCATATCCACCACTTATATGAGTAGCTGTAGCGGTATTTCCTGATGTGTCAACATTACATTGATCAGATACCCATATGTTAGATATACTTGTTGTTCCAGTTCCATACTGTAACTTAAAATCTAAATCTTCCAGCTGTCTAGGAACAATCAAAGTCTTTAATCCCTTAATAACACAGTTACTTGAAATCTTTTTTAATGCTCCTAACCTACCAAGGTCAAGTATGGCATTATCTAAGAAGCTTATTTCATAGGCATTATTTGAGCAATTCATTGTAATGTTAGTTATGTTAGGGCAGTTAGATAAACCTACATATCCTAGTGTAGCCTGTTGTCCAACATCTAACATATTATCGAACCCTATTTTATTAAGGTTAGACATATTCTCAACTATTACATTTTTTAATCTTTTAAATCCATTAAAACTTAGAGTAGTTAAATCTAGTGAATTTCTCAAAGTTAGATTATTACAGTAGATCATAGCTGCCATTGAAGTACTTATAGAACTACTTGTACTTGTATTCAATTTTTTTATAGAAGTACAATCCCTTATATTTACAGAATATAATGAAGTTGAAATCTCTTCTCCATTAATACCATAAGGTAATCCTAAAATTTCTAGTAAAGGCTGCTTTATTAATGAAATAGACTGGACTGTTTTAGGATAATATACCTCCCTTAAACTTCCTCCATTTGTATTAAAAATAACCTCCGTAAGTGATGTACCATATGTATCAACGTATTTTAAATAGTTACAATTAGATAAATCCAAAGTAGTTCCAGTTGCGGTTACAGTACCAAGAGCGGTACATCCATTTAAATCCAATTTTCTTAAGAACTTATTTTCTGTAACATTTATGTTATAAAGTAAAGGTGAATGTATCTCTACCTCTGTAAGCTTATTTGCATTTGCCAGCAAACATGAAGATAAATTTAAATTAGATAAGTTATCTAGCCTTTTAACATGTTTACTGTGATAAATTATAACCTCTTGATCGGTACTAGTAGTTGAATTAAAGCTAAATGTAGCTGGTTTATTTCTTTCAACTTTTATAGTTTGAGTACCACCAGCAGCATTCGACCACTTAACACTAAAATATAAAGGTATATAACTAGTTACATCAAATTGAACTAAACCTGTTTTATTCATCCTCATTATTATTTGTTCATGTTGAGAAGTAAAATACTCAAGCATACTATCAACATATGCAAGTCTTTCTCTTAACCATCTTTTTATAAGATGTTCTTTTGAACCATGACAACAATATGTATATAATGATCCAAAGTCTAAATACTTAACCTGAGCATCATCATTATAGTATTTAGCTGGTATAACCGCTATTTGTTCATCATATACATACTTCATTATATTTTCCAAAGTAAAGTTCTTTTGTCGCATTAAAGCCCACTCTTCTTTTAGTTCTGTTGCAAAGTATTCCATTACTTTAGTCCATAAATTAGAGTTAGAAGTATTAAAACTTCCTTCTTCTATTTCAACATCAGGTGAAATATTTAAATAACCTGTATTATCTATACCTAGTGATGTCCTTCTGTTACTTTCCCTCGGTATAAAAGGTACTGACTATCAATTAATTATATTGATAGCGAGAAAGGTTCTTCTTTAAAGTGTCTTTACACTTGACCTCTCTTCACACATTTCATTTTTAGGTTATATTGTGTGTGCAGACTGTTGCATCTCTATTAAGAGTTCTCACGCTCAGTCGTTGTTGGCGTTTCGTTTACATATGACCAATGAAGTTTAACTTTTTGACCGTTAATTATAATAAACCCTGCATTTTTTCTTCTACCCTTACAGTTAGCTATTATATTTGGTCTATTAGCTTTTAAATTATGTTTTAAAGAGTATTCACAAGCAAATGCTATAGAATCAAATTTCATGTCAAGTTCTTTGCAATATACAGGAGTTGCCATTTTTAATTTAGTTTCTACAGCATGATGTTTGCCATACATAGGGTGGTTTTCTCCAACTTGTTTTTTTCTAGCTTCTCTTATCTTAGCTTTAGTTTCCTCTGTATGAGTTTTACCTTTTCTTGCTGAAGGTTGCCCCATATGAGCTAAACTTAATTTTTTTCTATGCTCTTCTGTAAAAACTTTGCCATACATACCTGTATGTTTACATCCTGTAACACCGTCCCCACCTTCTGTGGAATTATATCCGTTATTAAACGAATCATAAAGGGATATATAATATTTTTCTTTTTCATTAAGTTCAAGTTGATCTTCTATTCCTTCCTCAACTATAGTTAATTCAAAAGCATCCCATCCCCATTTTCTTATTGCATTTGCAAATTTTGACTTAATGTTTTCATCATACTTGTGATAACCGCTCCCATTTGAGCCTGATCTAGCACCAATCGTTCTTGATGTTTGACCAACATAATATTTTTTTATTCCTTCTTGTTCATATTTTTTCTTATTAAAATAAACATAGATTTTACCATTCATACAATCACCTCTATGCTTATATTATATCCAAAACTAAGTTCAATTATGATACTAGTTTTGGAATTAACAAAACTTCCAAGGAGTTGCCTACCTCTAGGTTTTCTCCGTATATTAGTGAGAATTTTACTTGGACTACAACATCATTTTAAAATCCAAGTCATAAAATGTCGGATACCACACTTTACCGTCAAAAGTGTTAATTTTCATATTTTTCAATTCTGTTACTTTCACCTATTTTAATTTATAGGCTACTGACTATATCAAAAGATATAGCGAGAAGGGAACTTCTCTAAGTCATTATTTCAGACTGCCCCTTCTTCTATGCTTTACAAGGTAGGAATATATGCATAGTTCAGACTGTTGCTTCTCATTTTATGAGTTCTCTCGCTCAGTCGTTGCAAGTGGTAATTTTTTCTTTAATAATATAATACTTATTTTTATACAATACATCTTTATTACATTATTACCTTCTTGGGAGTTACCCTTCCTACAGGGTGTCCTCCATTAATCAGAGAGAATTTTAATTGAGCCAAAAACCCAACGAATCGACTCCGCCTATCATTAATACTGTCAATAAATATCTAAATAAGTATTCTTTATTGAAATGTTCATTTATAGTTTCTTTAAATAAGTCATACTCAGCTACAGATACCCACTGTACTAACTCTTTTATTTCAGCGTAGTTATCATTTGCACTTGTTCTATTTCCATATATTAATTTAAAATCTCTTGCATAATAATCTCTTTCAGATACATTGGCACTACTTTCGGCATTATCTCCATACTGATAGAATGCACCTGCCGATACATTACTGTTTGAGTTTATTTCATAAACTAACATATTAGGATATTTCTTATAATCATAACCATAGGACATAATGGAATATCTATCGTGGTTAAAATTATAAATTCCTAAATATTCACCATTCATATAAACCTCAATCGGGAATCCATTTATTGTAGTTCTACAATTAGGGTTATCTAGCTGCGTAGGTAATTTTGTATCATATACACAGTCATTTATCATCTTAGCTAATCCTGTATTATTAGCATGAGAACTCTCTATATACATACTGTTACTTTCACCCGTTCTCTAGGTTACTGACTATACTAAATAGTATAGCGGGAGAAGTTCTTCTTTAAAGTGTCTTTACACTTGACCCCTCCTCTGCATTTTGTTTTTATAGGAATTATATATGCAGTTCAGACTGTTGCATCCATAATTAATTATGGTCTATTCGTTCAGTCGTTGTCGGTGATATTGCTCCGTTATACTTCTATGTTAAATATCTTCCGAGGAGTTGCCCATTCCTACTTGGGGTTTCTCCGTATATTAGAATAGATTTAGAGCGGACTATATATGTCAATCCGCTTTTAAACAGAAAACATGATCTGCAACACTACCACTACCATAAGGATTATAATACATATCAGAACCATATTCGTCTTTTAGATATATAGTATAATTTTTTCTAACATAAGCTAGAGATGATGTACCCTGTATACAAACAGGATTGTTTTGAATACCTGTATTAAAGGAAGAACCAAACTTTTCCTCATTAGGTGATATGTATTCTATTCTCATATCCACAGTTTGAGTTGGTGTCATATTAGTTGTATCACCATACAGATACATCTTTGGTAAAGTAGTATTATTATAATTGAAGTTATATAACTCTTCTTGTTTTTCGAGATCTTTTATATTAGCTAAATGATTTTGAAGTATTTGATCAGAAGTTAAGGCATGACCATACACTCTAAATCTTTTTATATTATTAGTTCCACAATTTAATCCTTTAGTAGAGTTTAAATAGATATAATTATCGTGGGCGAAATCTTCGTAGAATTTATTTGAACCAACACCATCATCAGTTAAAAACATTATTCTTGATAATACAGCATTTATATATATCTTGAAGAATTTATTTTCCCTATCTAAAACCCATGTTAAATGTATTTCTCCACTTTCGTCATCTAAATTAGTTTTACTAGAACTTGTACCTGAAGAAGCGGAACTACCTATAGTTTGAATTACATCTGCAAAGACTCCTTTAAATGGCTTTATTTCATCTGTGCTACTTTCATCTATAACACTTGTATAATCTAATACTCTACAATCTTCCGTTCCTGAATTTATAGGTGTATAAATTATATCTATAGTAGAACCATTTAATGCATTATTAGCCCAAGGCGACCAAGGTATTTCAACGTATGCATCATTATCACAAACTAACTCATTATTTATAAATCCATTTGTGCTAAAGTTAAAACCTATTAATTTAGCATTGTTACCATTTCCACTTTCATCAATCCATATATCTCCTGTGGAGTCTTGATTATTTTTACCAGCAGCATTTAAATCACACAGTAGTCCATATGAATAATCTTCGACAGGGGTATATTCACCCTTTTCAACCTCTAAAGTTAAAGTCAATGTCACATCTTCTAAACCATCATCTGAATATGCTCTTATGGTTAAGGTATGAACTCCCACACCTAAGTTTGTTATTGTCCAATAGTAACTACCTACCTGTAATCTTTGAGTTTTCTCTATTTTCCCATCTATCATTAACTCTACCGTATAAGTTTCTGTACTTATTTTAGATAGACGATAATCTACGGGTATAGGTACTCCATAAGTAAACTTGCTACCATTCACAAACTTTGAAGATAAGTATAGCTCAGTAGTAGAAACTATAGCAACATTAAAGCTGATCTTATTAGATGTATACTTACCTACCGTAGCATACATACTTAAACTATGTGTACCTAAGCCTAATCCTAGTTCACTTAGGGTATATTCGTTGTAGCCATTGTTAGAAGGTATATCATATTCTATTCCATTAACAGTTAAATGTAATGTTATATCCCCACTAACACCTGTTTCAATGTAATAAGGCATTTTTATAGTATCAGTTATTCCATAGTCAACCTCATAGTCAAAAGTAGAAGTAAGTGTTATACCACCAGCTATAACATTGAAATTTAATTGGTTAGAGGCTATCCCAGCTCTATCCCTAACATAAATACTAACAAGGTTATCTGTTTTAGTAAGGAATGAACCTGATACTTTTATATTATTGTTACCTTGAACAACCCCAGCATTTCCAACTTCTATATTATTTACAGATATATAAGCAGTACCATTACCACCTGAAGGCGAAGTGAAAAATATAGGAATTGTTATATCTTGTCCCTTTTCAATCTCACAGTCAGTGAAAGTTGATGATATAGTTGGTACTATTGTACCGCCTCCACCACCACCGCCATTTTCTTTGAGCCACTCAACATCTTCTTCTAGCTGGTCAACTTTATTATTAATCTGAACAAGGCTTTGTTTGTTAGCTTCAACCTTAGATTCTATCTCGCTAAAATCAGGAGTTTCATTTGTTTTTTCTGCCAGTTCCCTTAAAGCACCTTCAACGTTATTAGATTCAAAATTACCTTCTAAATCAAGTAATGAAGTTTGAATTGCTCTTTGGTCTACAACCCATTCTCCATTATTATTCTTAATCTTTAAAGACAATAGTTGTCACTCCTTTCCATAAGAAGAAGGGTATTAGTCCAATGACTAATACCCTTTGATATTTTAAACTCTATCAGATAATCTTAAAGTGAAATCATCAGATAAAGTTCTTGTTAAATTAGCTTCACTTATTGGAGGAGCATATTCATATTCTTTTCCATTTATGTTAGTTATAACTTTAGCCCCTTCTATCTGATAAGTTTTTATATTTATTGTATCTTTATTTATTTTTATAGTTGCATAATTAGGAACACTTCTTGTTTCACATACTTTATTCCACCACGCCAAACCTTCTGTAGTTCCTGCAACGTTATAATCATATCCTGATACAGCTTCACTTGAAAACTCAGGTATTCTAGTTTCTTTACCCTTAGTTTTATATCCTGTAGCGTTAATCATAACATAGTGAGTACCATTTCTTAAATCCTCTGTATGATTTATACCAGTTCCGCCAAAAGCATTAGGTAGCTGACTTTCATCTACATAATCTGTAGTAGTCTTTGTGTTGAAATTATAATAAGTATTATATGCTTGTATTTTTCCTGCTTCTGTTACTTCAGGCATACCAGTATATAGTGCATATGATCTTGTTTGCATGTGTTGATGCCCACATAATACTAAAGGCACTTTATGTTTTTCAAATATAGGTGTGAAAACCTGTACTCGTTTTGTTCTTACACATGTAAATGGTGATAAGTGCATATAGCATATTACCCATCTAGGCTTATCAGGACTTGAATTTATATTAGTTAAATGTCCATCTAACCATTTAGCTTGGTCTAATAAGAAAGCATCTGTATTTACATAGTTTCCAAGTGTTCCTTGTCCTGACACATAATCGTAATCTGTATTTGAATTAAGAGCTATAAATTCTACATCACCTAATCTGTATCTATATACAGAGTTAGCCCATTGATTTTCATTAGTAAAGAAGTTAGCAAAACATTGTCCGAATTTCTTCTCTAATAAGTCATTATTCTGTGATATTCATATGGTTCGCAACACCACACAGTTCTCTTATGAACTTCTCATACTTTCATATGAGCATAGACTATATCTTCTACCACTTAGGTAGTCCTCCACTGTCCCCTGCGATTTTAAGGGCTACGTAGTCGTTGAAGGTTTTTCTTATTATATAGAATTTTATAATTAAGAAACTTCCCTGCTGATTACCCATTTTCATATAATATGTATTATATGTCATACAACTAATTTTTATAACATTCAAGCCTATCCTTGCGGATTACTTTGTAGTTTAGTTGTCTTTAGGGCTTCCCAGCAATTCAAAGGATTTTCTAATGTAAATTACTTTACATAGGAGCTAATAATTAACCCATGCAACTCATTATAGGGACTTTTCTATTCCAACCTTGAAGCCCTTCAAAATAAGCATGATACTCATTTCTTCTTCGTCCATTTTGGGAAATATCCCCTGTTTCTAATATATAATCAAACTTAGGTTTACCTTGTTCATCAACTTCCCAATCATTTATTATCTTATCAAAAGCGTTGTGGAATGTTTGCATCTCCTTCATGTCCCAAGATTGCTCATCAGACATCCATAAGATATTAATTTCATCTCCACTTTCTAAGTTGTAATTCTTAACCTCAAAAGTTTCTAAGTCTGACCAATACCCCTCAACACCTACTTGATACTCATAAGTTCCAACTTCTAAATTTCTTACTATCGCACTATGCTTAGATACTGAGCAATCAGGATGCTGTATAAAAGTAGTTGTAGCTTTTACAGTTTTGAAGCTATTTTCACCTGCTTTTCTGTACTTAACATACCCTTCATCCATTATCTTACTTTGCCAAGTAAAAGTTCTAGTGTTGTAATCTTCACCATATCCAAGCACAAAAGCATTTACACCATTCCAATTATATTGTTTAGCTGAAACAAACATGTCCCAATAACCGTCAGCAGTACAACGAGGTCTGTATTTTTCAACTTCACAAGTTGAATAATCTATAATTTCTGTATCTATAGCATTATCACCTTTTCCATTTGAATACCCTGATATATCTCGCCCTGTACCTCCATTGTAAAAGTCAATTCTTCTACAAGCACAGTTTTTGTCCATTCCAAACCTATAATTTGTTTCATAAGCTGATACAGTATGAGTTGACTTATCAGTACCTCCGCACCCCATCAAATCAACATAAGCAGGTTGCATTGTTGTAACACCTTCTAAGTTTGTAAGTTTTCTAGGAGGGTTTACAACAGGAGGCTTATTTCCTATACTTATATAAACACTCATACCTCTATCCGAAAATTTCTTAGGATTCCCATTTGTATCTAAAAATTCTTGGTCATAGTTTTCTATTTTTAAACGACAAGTATCTTTAAATTTAGTATTATGTTCTGCTCCTCTAATTAAGAAAGAAGAATAAGGAGGTATTATACCAACTAACTCTAAAGACTCCCAAGCACTTGTACCGCTCTTATACCAAAGATAAAGACCTTTTAAATTTAACTCTGCGTTACTTAAGTTATATAACTCTATAAAACTATGAGATACAGCAGTTCCACTTAAATTGTCCCCACCACCATACATTTGGTTTATTATCAATGCTTGATACTTTGGTTCTAAATTATCTTCCTCGTTAGGTATAGCTCCTGTAAAGGCTTCACTTTTTATAGCTTTAGTATTACCTTCATTATCAACGTAAACTCTGTATAAATTACCATCTTTCCCTTCTAACTCAACATACTTATCAGTTAAGTTATTAGCACCTTTTAATAGACCAACTTCAATAGTCCTACTGACAGAACCATCATAAATTAGTATTTTATCAGTTTCATTAACACTATTTTTCTGCGTTGCTTCAAACCATTTTCTTTCAGCCATAAAATGCCTCCTCTATTCAAAAATTAAATATTTATTATCTTCAAAAGTCATTAAATCATTATTTTCAAAGCTAAGTATAGTTTTAGATGTAGGTGATCCACTGCTTTCAAAAGTCATAATTGAACCATCTTCAAAAGTCATAATTGAACCATCTTCAAAAGTAAGTATGTTACTATTAGACGGTGTAATTCCTCCGCTTCCTCCGTATAGCTCTAAATAATAAACTCTAGCTTCAAGTTCTAATGTTTTAGCTTTTAAAGTCGATATTTGTTCCTGCATACTATTAAATATAGCTCTAAATTCATCTAATACTAAATCAGGAACATCTTGCATAAACTCTTCATCATCAGACGTGTCTATCCATACTTGCAGATATTCATTAGTTGGAGGATATTCACCAACATGCACATTAGCCGTAGCTACGCCTCCTGCTGGGTGATTTTCTATATGTTCACTAATTTGTTTACTTATATCATTAATAGTACTCTCTGCATCACTACCATTAGCCATTTCAACGTCAATAGCATCTATCAATTTAAAAGTACCATTATTTTTCTGCTTAATTTTGTCAATTAACTCTATAGCCACAATATCACCACCTAACTTACAACTACAGTTGTATTACCTAGATTGCTATTAGTAGATTTATATATATCATAGCTTTCAGTAAACCCACTTGAATTAGTGAATTGAATAGTATCAACTTTATTAAAACCACCACTAAAACCACCAACGGTAAAAGTAGGTGTTCCAAAACTTGTAGGAATACAATAGTATATATATTGATCCTGACCACAGTTAACTGTGAATGTTTTACTTCGACTTGAAGCTAACTCCTTAGATAAACTATTTACAAAATCACTGTTGTAAGATGTATTATTGGATACACCCCAATATCTTCCGTTTAAAAAACTAAAAGAGATATTTCTACTAAAGCTATTAGTTCCATCATTTGCCGATAAAGTAAAAGTTTTATTTGAAGAAAGAGGAGAATTATAAATGTAACTTCTAACATCTACATTAAGACTTTCATTATTAAAGGTTTGAGATATAACCTTCTTATTGTAACTCCAACTAAATGTAATGCTATCTATAACCCTACCTTTTTCAAGTGTGGTAGCCACATTTGAATTAAGAGATATAGATAAGTTTACATATAAAAGTTTATCAAGGGCATCTTTAACTGACGTGATATTGGTATCATTAGCAGTACTATAAGGAATCATTTCAATATCAAGGAAATTATCGTCAGTGAGAATATTTGATAATTTACCATCTAAATCTTCTATGGCATTCTCTATTTTATTCAGTTTTACAGATGTAATTAAATCTCCACTACTCCAAACTGTTTTTATATATTTACCATTAGAGAAAAGCTCCATCTCACTACCATCATCCGCAACTAAACATAAACCAGCTTTTGATTTATCAACTACTCCATATTCATATACCGAGTCATCATCATTCACATGTCCTAGCAATTCTTTTACTTCAAATTGAATAGGTGGAATAGTTATCCTATTATCCTCTAAATCATATAGATGAAATTGTATCTTGTATATCCCTATTTCATCTACTTGATCTGTGAACTCCTCATCTATTGTAAAAGTTATTATATTATCTACTACTTCAACCTTTTCCCTACCTATAACTTCACCGTTAGGTTTTAGTATAGTTGCACCAGCAAATAGAGTACTTGCTTCAAATAGTGATGACCTTATAGCAGAACGGTAGTTGGTTCTAATTAGATTTAATTTTAATTTAAGTTGAACACCTCTATCATTTTGATAAACATATACATCTTCACTTAACCTTGCTTCACCGTTACTTATTTTAATTTCTAAATTTTTTATAATAGACATATAATCACCACACTTTTTTTAATTAAAACAACTTAAAGAGTATTAGGTATAATACCAATTAAGCTTTTTACCTCAAATTCAACTGGTGGTATAGTTATTCTATTATCGTCACCATCATATAAATGAAATTGTATTTTATATATTCCTACTTCATCAAGATCGTTGGTTAAATCGTGAGTTATAGTAAACTTTATTACATCATCAGAAATATTGATGTTGTCCTGACCTACAATATCACCATTAGGTTTTAATATGATAGCTCCTCCACTAGCACCCTCAAGTTCGGATAACAAAGATACATTTCTTTTATTAATTTGTAACTTAGGTATACTAACTTTTATATTTAAATCTATACCTCTATCATTTTGATAAATATAGAATTTTTCTGTAAAAGCAGCCTGATCACCATTTATTTTTATCTCTAAATCTTTTGTAATAGCCATAAGCTCCTCCTTATCTTTAGATATTTTATATAAAAAAAAAGGATTGAAAAATTTCAATCCTTTTTATTCTCCTATAAATAAAAAAAGGTTAGTAATTAATTACTCCCTTTTAAACTTACTCAGTATAAGTAACTTTAACCGTTACACTACCTGAACATACGGCATAATTTGAATTAGTATATGATGCTTGAATACCAAAGCCTTTAAATGATCCATTCTTTAAGGCATTAAGTATTGTACTGTTAGTAATAGTCAATGTTTTAGTTTCTCCTATTTTAAGTGATAATGTACCACAAGAAGAACCGTAACTTGGAGCAGTACTTGGTCTAGCTGTATAATTATGAGTCTTAACCGCTAAATCAACAGCACTACTATTTCCACCTTCTTGACGTTTAATAGTTATTTGTATCTTAGTGATATTCTTACCTTTAACTTGTGCTAACTGAGTACCAAAGAACCATGCACCTGAACAGTTTCCATACCCCCAAGTCCCCTGACGGCAAGTTCCGTCTTTTTTGAAATTATTATACGTTGTGTGACGATAAGTGTCACCATAGTTAGATTTAAATATTTTAGTCACAGTTTGAGTTGTTGTACTTGTTGATGCATCCGAAGTACCACTGTT
>CAMBXR010000040.1 GCA_945871955.1 uncultured Clostridium sp.
TATAAATTTTGTAAAAATCAAGTTGCAAATATTAACTAGATGCAACACTAGAAGGGTTGAACCTCTTTTTTTTTTACAAAAATGAGAAATATCAAGTAAAACTGCGAAATTAAAAGTTGGAAGAGAATTTCCAATAGTATATTTAAGGATTATTTTAAATAATAAATACAAAAAAGTAATAAATTAGGAGGTTTTTAAGCGAGGAAGTCTAGGAGGAAAAAAGATAAAAAATTTTAAGCCTAGACTTCCTAGACAGGATAAAAATTTAAAAAAAGTAAATTAAAGTTAAAAAATAAAATTCATAATTTATTGGAAATAGCTGAAAATGGCTTGAAATAGCCAAAAATGATTTTGGCGTTTTTGGTTTGTTTAGTGTATCATAACAAACGTAGAAGCGATTCATTACCTTACTTAATAAAAATAAGTGAGGAGAAAATGTATGTTAGAAGATGAAAAAATCATAGAGTGTGAAGAAATGGGAATAGAGTTTTCAAAGAAAACTGGAAAGGTAAAATCCTTCAATCCTAATAAATTTGCCACTTTTACAGCTAAAAAATTACAAATTATCTATAATAAAGATTCATTTTATGTATATAACGATGGTATATGGAATAAGATTTCTGATATGTACTTATTTCAGAAATTAAGAGGTAAGCTACAAACTTATTCGGATAATATATGGTCTTTGAAAAATGAAAAGGAATACATAGGAGCTTTAAAAAGAATAGTATTTTTTGAAGAGGAACTTAACTCTAACAAAAGATATATAAATCTTAGAAATGGTATGTTTGATTTAAACACATATAGCTTAATGGAACATAGACCTGAGTTCTACAGTAGTATTAGAATACCTGTTGATTACAATGAAGAAGCTGAATGTCCTAATTTCATTAGATTTCTTAATCAATGTTTTAATGGTGATGAAGAAGCTATAAATCTTGCACAAGAATGGGTTGGGTATATTTTAACAGCAGAAACAAGAGCACAAAAAGCACTAATCTTATACGGTCTAGGAAAAAATGGTAAAGGAATTTTCATTGATATCATTAGTGAACTTATTGGTCAAGAAAATATTTCAAGTATACCAATGAATGAACTTAGTAGACCATTTTCTAGAGTATGTATATATGGAAAGTTAGCTAACATTAGCAACGAGAACGAGTTTAATGGGGCTTCTCTTAATACTCAATATTTTAAGGCTATAGTTGGTGAAGACATAATAACTGCTGAACAGAAAAATCAACCTGTAATTCAGTTTAAGCCTACTGCTAGAATGGTATTTTCAACAAATAATCTACCTCATACAAATGATGGAGGTTATGCGTTTATGAGAAGATTATGTATGCTTCATTTCAAAAATGTAGTTAAAGAAGAAGATAGAGATTTCTATTTAAGAGAAAAACTAAAAGAAGAACTTAATGGAATATTTAATTGGGCTTTAGTAGGTCTAAGGAGATTAAAAGAAAATAATTTTAGATTTTCTGAATGTAACAGTTCCAATAAATTACTTAAACAGTATGAAATGGAACTTAATCCGATGATACTATTCTTTGAGCAATGCGTTGAAAAAGAACATAGTGACCATAGAGAAGATAATAGAATAATCTACAATACATACAAAAGCTGGGCTAGAGCTAATGGAATGGAAGGACAAGCTAAAATAAGTGTTCAAAAGTTCTGGAGGAAATTTGATGCTTATGCTAAGTCATTAGGATATGAATGTGAAAGTAAGAAATCAAATTCATTTAGATACCATACTGGAGTAAAAATAGTTGGATGTTTTAGGATTTCATTAGATGATTCTAGAATATTTGGACAACTAGGTGGCTAATTGGTGGCTAAGATAAAATGCTGAAATTTAGATGTACCAACAACTAGGGCTAAAGGACTAAGAAAATTCATGAAATATCAAAAAGAAGATGTTTCATGAATAATAAACTGAAAGAAGGTGGTAACATATGCGTCCATACGTCCTAGACTACATAAATCAATAGAATAGACTTGAGACTAAGAGACTGAGAAAAGGACTGAGTGAGTCCTAAAAGTGAGGTAATGAATAAATCAAGTAATAAGCAAAAGGAGATTAAAAAATGGCAGTAGTAAAAAGATGGTCAAAACCGAAGGTTAAATATGAAAATATGAGAGAAGAATATGAAAACAAAGAAACAATAGAAGAAACAGTAGAAGAAATTGAAGAAGTAACCCAAGAACAACAGTACAATTTAGAAAACTTTAAGGCTTCTAAGTCTAAACAGAAAAGTGTAATAAAAATCAATCAAGGAGTAGCTACTATAATAAATACTGAAAAAAGTGGTAAAAGGATTGTCTTTTCAAATAATGTCATGGAGGAGTTAGGTAATCCACCTAAAATACTAATTTCATGTTCAGATAATGCAATTGCTGTAGGAGAAAGATTACCAGACAATCAAAACTTTTTAAGTATAAAATACTCTAAAACAAAAGGGACTATATATTCTGCTGGTATAGTAAATGAGCTAACCGAAATGTATCAATTAGATTTTAGCAACAGAACTTCAATTACATTTTCAGAAGTTAATTATACTACATACGAAAATTATAAAGTAGCGATAATAACTATAGATTAAGTGGAAGGTAATAACATATGAATGAATTAACAATAGACGATATAGTTGAAGCAATAACAGAGATACTAAGCCTATACATAATAGCTTCAAAAATAGATGGGGTAGAAGAAAATTAGAAAATCTACTAATCATTGAACTTATATAGTTCGGTGCTTAGTGAAATTAAATGATTTAGGAGGAGTACATAATGGAGAGCAATAGAAAAATAGAAAAGATAAGATTAGAAGATTCAATAATTCAAATATGTGAGAATAGGACAAGCATAAAAGAACAAGAAGAAATAATGAATAGTGAATGGTTCATAAATTGGATTAAAGAAAATAATCAATAAAAAATAATCAATAAGTAAGCAGAAAATAGAAAAATAAAAGGAGAGATAAATATGGCAATCATAAAGAAAGATGGAGTAAGTGTAAAAATAGAAGAAGGATATAAGAAATGTAAAATAGTAAGCTGTGAATTTAATGACAAAAAGATTGTTAAGGGTAAAGTTTTTGAGCAAGGATATATAACTTTTGAAATAGAGAATGGAACATCAATAAAACAATACATGCTTATAGCCCCTTGGACTACATACTTATTTTATAAATTAATTAAAGCTATTAAAGGAAGTGATTTTAATGTATATGATGAGTATGAAAAATTTAATATGAATGAATTAATAGGTGCTGAAGTTGTAATAGAATTAAAAATTGAAATTAAAAATGGTGGAGAATATATGAATGTTACTAATGTTTATAATATCGAAGATGGTGAAATTATTATAGAACATGACAGAAAGTTAAAAGAAGAGAGATATTCAGAAATGGAGAAAAACAACATGATGAGCATGGAGTACATAAATAACAAGGTAGATTTGCTTTAATCAGAATAGAGCTTTAAAAATTAATAAAGATTTAGAAGTTATCCTATAGTGGGTAACTTCTAAATAATCTAATTCTTAAATGATATAAAAATAAAAGTTAAGTATATATTATAAATTTGATTAGAGATTAGGAGGAGTTCTATGGGATTTAAGAAATTGGTTAATGATATAAAAGTTGAGAAAAGAAGGAAATTAATTGCCATATATTGCCGGGTGAGTACTGAAGAACAATCTGAGAACGGTTACAGTATAGATGAACAAGAAAGATTACTAGAAGAATGGTGTAAGAAGATGGGATATGTAATCTATAAATGCTATTCTGATAGAGGAATAAGTGGAAAAAACATAAAAGATAGACCAGCATTAAAAGAACTTTTAAGTGATGCTAAAGCAGGAAAGTTCGATATGGTTATATCTTGGAAGATAAACCGTGTAAGTAGAAAGTTAGAAGATGTTTTAAAGATTGTAAATCTATTAGAGAAAAACAATATAACATTCAAATCTTATTCAGAACCTTTTGAAACAGATACACCAGCAGGAAGAATGCAATTTCAAATGATGGCTTTAATAGGAGAGTTTGAAAGGGGGACTATTGCACAGAATGTTAAGATGGGGATGATTGCAAAGGCAAAATCTGGAAATTGGTGCGGTGGACGAGTCTTAGGATATGACTTAGTACCTAATAATTCACCAGAAGAAGAAAAAAAGGGAAAAAATAAACTAAAAATAAATGAAAAAGAAGCTGAAATAGTAAGGTTTATTTTTAATGAATATAGCAAAGGAAAAGGATATAAAGCTATAACTAATCAAATAAATAAGTTAGGATATAAAACTAAGAAAGGAAATGATTTTTCAGTAGGAAGTATAAGAGATATACTAACTAATCCAGTATACATAGGAGAAATAAGATATAATGTAAGACAAAATTGGAGTGAAAAAAGAAGAAGAAATATAAATCCTAATCCAATAAGAGTTAAAGGAAAGCATGAAGCTATTATAGATAGAGAGCTATGGGATAAAGTTCAATTAATTTTAGAAAGCAAGAAAGGAAAGCCTTCAAGAATATATGATGGAGAATATCCATTAACAGGGATATTAAGATGTCCTAAGTGTGGAGCTGGCATGGTGATTTCTAGGACAACCAATACATTAGCAGATGGTAGTAAAAAGAGAATAGCTTATTACTGTTGTGGTAATTGGAAGAATAAAGGAACTTCAGTATGTAATAGTAATACAATAAGAGTAGATAAAGCTAATGAATATGTGTTTAAAAAGATTGAAGAATTAGTATCTAATGAAGCAATGATTAAAGCAGTTGTTAAAAATATTAATAAGGAAAGAAAAGATAAAGTTAAACCAGCTAAAAGATTGTTAGGTGACATAGATAAAGAGCTAGAAAAACTGGACAAAAGAAAACGAAAAATCTTTGAAGCATATGAGGATGACATTTTAACTAAAGAGGAGTTTCAAACTAGAAAGAATGAACTAAATGAGAAAATCAGAATTTTAGAAGAAGAAAAGAAGCCGTTACTAAACACAATTTCTGAGGAGGTAAGTGAAGAGATACCATATGAGTTCATTAAAGATATACTTATGAATTTCAGTAAGATATTAAATAGTAGTGTAAGTAGAGAGCAACAGAAAAAGTTACTACATATGATAATATCTGAAATAACGATGAATGAATCAAGAGAAATAGAATCAATAAAACTTAATATAAATGATAAGCTAGTTGAATATCTAGTAAAAGAAGGAGGAGTACCTATTAAAGGTATTCCTTCTTCTTTTATGTTAATAAATGTTGGATTGAAGGTATTGAATTTAGATGTTGTTATATAGATTATTATTCAATTAGCATTAATATAGTATAATTATATTAATACTAATTATTTTGAGGAGTGTATTGTAGAATGAAAGATGAGATGATTGAATTTTTGATAGAATCAGGTTCAGAGATAACTGGAGCAACTACTGGTGCAGTCATTGGCGGAGTTGTTGCTGGACCAGCAGGAGCTATGCTTGGGATAGCAGGAGGAAAAGCTGTAGAAAAAGTATTTTCAAAGCTAGGTTCAGAAATAAAGAATAGGGTATTATCAAAAAGAGAGAATAATAAAATAGGAGCAACAGCTACATATGCGTTAGAGAAAATAGATGAAAATATAAAAAGTGGTAAGAAGTTAAGAGATGATGGATTTTTTGAGAATGATGATACTAATAGGTCAACAGCTGATGAAATTGTAGAGGGTATAATGTTTTCAGCTCAAAGAGAACATGAAGAAAAAAAGCTAAAGTATTATGGTAATTTAGTAGCTAATATTGCATTTGATAAAACTATAAGTAGGGAACAAGCTAATCAATTAATTAATATATCAAAGAGGTTAACTTATAGACAAATAAAATTAATAAATTTATTTGCTATAAATCAGCAGTTACCAATTCAGATATTAAGAAAAGAAGACTATACGAATGGTGGAGTAAGTGGATGTACTTTGATATCTGTATTACAGGATACACTTGAATTGTATAATATTGGGCTAGTTGGTGGAAATGGTAGTGTTATTTTAGAAATGCCATATATAGCGCCAGCTGATATTAGAGTTCAAGGTATGGGAGCTATGTTATATAATTTAATGGAGTTATCAAAGATGCCGTATACAGAATTAGAAGATTTAATAGAGGTACTAAAATAGAAAAAAAACCTCACTTAATACTGATACGGAGAGCCGTATCACAAATAAATAAGAGATGTAAATATATGATTTCTATACTGTTTATACGTAAATAAAATTTAAAAATCTTAATTGCTATTAATGTAGTAATTAAGATTTTTTATATTTGTAAGTTGATTTTAATATATAGATTATTTAACTAGATTTTAAACTGTTTTTATATTGCTTTGGTGAAATTCCAATTTCTTTTTTAAATAGTTTATAAAAGTAAGAAGTGTTACTTAATCCTATTAAATCACCAATTTCACTAATAGATAAATTTGTATTTTTTAATAAATTTAGAGAAGTGTAAATTCGCTTTTGATTGATGTAAGTAATAATATTAACTCCTAACTCTTTTTTAAATAGACGGGTTAAATAATCAGGAGATAGACCTACTTCATTAGCCACTTGTTTTACTGTAATATTAGATGAAATATTTAAATTAATAAATGTAAGAGCCTGTTTTACAATTGATGAATATTTAGAAAGAGAATGTTTCTTAGTAAGAAGACAGTAAGAACGTATCATTTGCATAGGAATACTATCAAGAGCTTCAAGTGATAATGATTGTTCTATTTTTATTGCCCATTTTCCTGATAATTCATCTAAATATATAGGGTGGACACCTCCCATATGTGCAGCTTTACGAAATAATGTATTAGCACTTAACAAAAGATTTTTTGTATTTCTGACAGAGTCTTTTGTGCGAATAATTTCAGAAGAACTTAATGTATATTTCTCAAAGTGGGATTCGGCAAGTATTATATCACCATTTTTAATATAAGATAGCAGTTTATCTTCAACGGCATAACGTTCCTCAAGTATCTTATACATGGAAGTACGATTTATATCTTCTACTAATAAATCATAACTAGAATCCTGTTTAGGTAAAATACTTAAATCAATAGTATTTACATGAGGAGTAAGTGTTTTTTTTGTGACATATTCATTTATAGTAGATAAGATCTCAAATACTGTTGATGTATCAATAGATGGAACCGATTGATAATAAACATTTAATTTGGCAGCATAATCTAAATTAAGTTTTAGGTTATTGATAATAGGATAAACCAAATTATCTGTTATAGGATTTTCTACAAAAGGTCCTACCATAAGATGTTCATCATGTTCTTTAGATATACATAATATGTAATATTTAGTATGAAATGGAGTAATAATACTTGTGATAGTAGAAGTCTCACATTGTTTAAAATACTGTTTTATACAGTTAAGAAGATGATAATTTATCATAGAAGAAAAATCTGAGTCTTCTTCAAAAACAATAGAATCTAATTGACACTTTTTGAAATATCGTACTTTTACTGGAATACACTTGGATAATAGTTTTGTTGTAAAATTTATAATATCTAACTGCATAAATAATTCTCCTTATAAGTAATTAATTTCTATTTAATAAAATTTAAAATAAATAAAACACAAAAACGGATATGTAAATATTATAGACGGATATGTAAACAAAAAAAAGAATATTTTTTGCTATAATTAAGCTATCACTTAGGAAAAGGTTTATTTAAGTGTAGTATCAAGTTAGTTAGTATGGAATTACTTATAATATAAAATCAAAGTATTATGATTTTAAATTATTTGAAATAACATATAGACTTTATACATTTAGATTTAGGGGGAAGAATATATGAGAACAGTATATAATTTTAATACTAAATGGGCATTTTCTAAAGAAGCTGTAGAAGCACCAAAAGTGATGCCAGAGAAATGGTATTGGGTTACATTACCTCATACTTGGAATGATATAGATGGACAAGATGGAGGAAATGACCTTTATAGAGGAACAGCTTATTATGCAAAAGAATTAGAAAAAATAGATTTACCAAAGGCAGATAAATATTATTTAGAGTTCCAAGGGGCAAATTCTTCTGCAACAGTATATGTTAATGGAAAGAAATTAGCACATCATGATGGTGGTTACTCTACATGGAGAGTAAACATTACTGATGTATTAGAAGATAAAAACTTATTTGTAGTTGAAGTAGATAATGCGCAAAATGATAGAGTATATCCTCAGAATGCAGACTTTACTTTCTATGGTGGACTTTATCGTGATGTAAATATTATTGCAGTAAATAATTCACATTTTGATTTAGAATATTATGGTGGACCTGGTATCAAAGTAACTCCAGAAGTAGTAGGTGCAGATGCTAAGGTTGCTGTAGAAGTGTTTGTAAAAAATGTTACAGAAAATCAAAATTTAGTTTATATATTAAAAGATGCTGAGGGGAATATAGTTGCACAAAAAGAAACATCTGCATCAGAAACAGAAGTAACATTTGATATTGAAAATGTTCACTTATGGCATGGTAGAAAAGATCCATATCTATATACAGCTGAAGCATATTTAAAAGAAGATGCAGAAGTTTTAGATAATGTAAGTACTAGATTTGGATGTCGTACTTTTAAAATAGATCCAGAACTTGGATTCATATTAAATGGTGAAGAATATCCTCTTAGAGGTGTATCTCGTCATCAAGATAGATGGGGAGTAGGTAATGCTCTACTTAAAGAACATCATGATGAAGATATGGATATGATATGTGAAGTAGGAGCAACTACAATCCGTCTTGCTCACTATCAACATGACCAATACTTCTATGATTTATGTGATGAAAAAGGTATGGTTGTTTGGGCAGAGATACCTTACATTTCTACACATATGCCAAATGGTAGAGAAAATACAATATCACAAATGAAAGAACTAATAGTTCAAAACTATAACCATCCATCTATAGTTGTATGGGGATTATCAAATGAAATAACAATGTCAGGAGAATCTACTGAGGATTTAAGAGAAAATCATGTAATCTTAAATGACTTAGCACATGAAATGGATAAAACAAGACTTACAACAATAGCTTGTGTATCTATGTGTGATATGGATGACCCATATGTACAAATTCCTGATGTAGTTTCATACAATCATTACTTTGGATGGTACGGTGGAGATACATCTATGAATGGTCCTTGGTTTGATGAATTCCATGCAAAATATCCAAATATTCCAATAGGATGTAGTGAATATGGTTGTGAAGCTTTAAATTGGCATACATCAGATCCTCAGCAAGGTGATTATACAGAAGAATATCAAGCATATTATCATGAAGAATTAATAAAACAATTATTCACAAGAAAATATATGTGGGCAACACATGTATGGAATATGTTTGATTTCGGAGCAGATTCACGTAATGAAGGTGGAGAAAATGGACAAAACCATAAAGGTTTAGTTACTTTTGACCGTAAATACAAAAAAGACTCATTCTATGCTTACAAAGCTTGGTTATCAGATGAGCCATTTGTACACATATGTGGTAAGAGATATGTTGACAGAGTAGAAGAAACTACAAAAGTTACTGTTTACTCAAATCAACCTGAAGTAGAATTATTTGCTAATGGTGTAAGCCTTGGCAAACAAAGTTCACCAGAACACTTCTTCTACTTTGAAGTACCTAATACAGGAGAAACTACTTTAGTGGCTGTAGCTGATGAGTGTAAAGATGAAAGCTTTATACGTAAAGTAGAAGTATTTAACGAAGAATATCGTTTAAAAGAAAAAGGAGCAATATTAAACTGGTTTGATGTAACTGCTCCAGAAGGATATTATTCTCTTAACAGTAAAATATCTGAGATTATGGAATCAGAAGACGGTAGTAGATTATTCGGTGAATTTATGTCTTCTTTAATGTCAGGTATGATGGGAGCAGATACAGTAGGAGAAGAAAAAGAAGATACACCAAATTTAGATAGTATGATGACGATGCTAGGAAGTTTTACAGTTCTTAGACTGACAAGTCTTATGGGAGCAGCTCAAGTACAATTGACAAAAGAACAATTACTTGACTTAAATTCACAATTAAATCAAGTTGAAAAAGCAAATTAAGGTTTCAAATAATATAAATATTAGATGTATTAAAAAGAAGGGTTTTTTTAAACTCTTCTTTTTTAATTGTAAGGAATTTTTTATTTAATTTCTTATAATTAAGATAAAACTAATAATTATACTGATTAAACCTCATACTTTAAGGATTTTATAGTAAATATCCATGTAAAAAATATAAACTATTGAAATAGGGGGTTAATTATATTAATATAAAAAAGGTAATTGTAAAATTATGGGAGAATCGATAATGAGATATATTAAATGTATAAAAATAAAATTATTAATAGTATTTATTTTACTTAATATTTTAATTCCTTTAAAATCATCAGCAGAAATGTTGAATAATGCAAAATTCGAAAAAGTATCTATTGAAGAAGGACTTTCTAATGAATATGTCACATCAATTTTTCAAGATAGTAAAGGATATATTTGGATAGGAACAAAAGATGGTCTTAATAGATTTGATGGCGAAAAAGTAAAAATATATAACTGTAATGCTGAGGATAAAAATTCATTAAGTTCAACTTATATAAATGATATCGAAGAAGATATAAACGGGAATATATGGATAGCCACTGATAGTGGATTAGATTTTTTAGTCACAGATTCAGATACTATTACAAGAATGAGGGACAGGGAAATAGATAAATATAATTTAGGGAATTTAAAGATCACCTCCTTACTGAAAAGTGAACAAGAAGAACATATTATGTGGGTAGGAACTGAAAAAGGTTTGATAAAAGTGAATGTTTTAAATAACACAATGGAAGCCTTTTATCATAATGAAAATGATTCAAACTCATTAACTAATTCATATATAACATGTTTAGAAAATGGAGAAAACAACACTTTATGGGTAGGGACTAAAAGAGGAGTAAATTTAATAGATAAAGATTTGAAAATAAATGCAAATAAAAATAGAGAGATAAAACTAGAAATTTGCAATATAGAAAAAGATAAACGAGGAAATATATGGATTTCAACTAAGGGTAGTATATTTGTCTTTAATATCAAAGAAAAAAAACTTAACATAATGTATGAAATTAATAATGAAAGAGTTACAAAATTAGACGTAAATGGAAATGAAATAGAGCCGGTTTATAAAATTAAAAATATAGATATAAAGCTTTATAATAATTTTATATTTAATGATAGTAACAATAATACATGGATATCTAGTAGTGATGGTGCAATAAGGATATCAGAAGATAATATTGATATATTTAAGCAAGATGCAAATTTAAAAAACTCTATTACAAGTAATATTGTAACTTGTTTTTATGAAGATGCTAATGGAACAATATGGGTAGGCACAGATAAAGGTGCTAATATACTAAATAATAATACTCAGTTTAGTTATTTTAATAAAAAAGAAGTAAGTAAAAAAATAGTATCTATATTAGAACATAATGATCAGATATGGGTGGCAACTAAATTTAATGGAATATATATTTACAATATAAAAAGTGGTGATTTAGTAAATAAATTATGTGAAGAACGTGATTTAGTTTTAGACAATAGATATATAAAGAATTTATTTAGAATAGATGAACAGTATATTCTTATTGTAACTAACAAGGAAGTAATACCCCTTGATACAAATGATTATTCTTATAAAAAACTACCACTTGGTGATGGTTACTCATCAGAATTAAGTTATATATATAATGATGGAAAAAATATATGGATAGCAAGTACAACGGATTTTTATTCTTATAATATAAAAACTGGTGAAAAACTATATTATAGTCAAGGAATGAGTAAGTTTGAAATAAATCCTGGACGTATAAAATACATATTACAAGATAATAAAGATGAAAATATTATTTGGTTAGGTGGTATTGATACAGGTTTAATTAAATTTCACAAAGAAAAAGGTGTTTTAAATATATACACAGCCGACTCCACAAATGATAGCTCTATAATTAATAATTATATAAATTGTATAGCTTTTGATAATTCAGGTAATCTATGGATAGGTACAAATATAGGTCTTAGTAAATTTGATGTGAAAAATAATAAATTTTCTTCTTATACTACAGCAAATGGTTTAACTAATAACTTTATAAACTCAATTTTAATTGATGATAGTAATAATATTTGGCTAAGTACCAATAAAGGTTTGAACAAGTTTAATATGGAAAAAGAAAATTTTATAAACTTCACAAAAATGGATGGTTTATATGTAAATCAATTTAATTTAAATTCAAGCTTGAAGGTGTCAAATGGTTATATGGTATTTGGTAGTACAAATGGATGCGTATATTTTAATCCAGATGATGTAGTTGATTATAAAATACAACAAGATGAAATTGTAATTGGTGATATTTTTATTGATCAAAATAAAGTTATTTATGATGGAAAAGAACTGACTTTAGAATATAATTATAAAGATTTATCAATTGATTATTTTTTACCTATTTATGAAAATTTAAATAATATAACTTATGAATACATGCTAGAAGGAATTGATTTAGACTGGATATATATTGATTCTAGAAGTAGATTAGATTTCAAGTCTCTAGAGCCTGGTAAATATACTTTGAGAATAAGAGCAAGAGATGGGCATGGTGAATTAACTAAAGAGACTAGAATAAATATAAGAGTAAAAGATCCTATTTGGAAAACGCCATTGGCTTACTTAATATATGTATCTATAGCATTAATAATAGCCATATATATACTTAATTATGTTAAAATATTACAATGTTTGGTAGATCAAAAAACTATAAATTTAAATAATCAGTTGGAAGAAAATAAAAGATTAAGCAAGGAGATAATAGATCAAGAAAAGTTTAAAAATAATTATTTTGTAAACTTGTCTCATGAACTTAGAACTCCAATAAATGTTATAGTATCAACAGTACAGCTAATAAATGTTGTTAGCAAAAGAAAAGATCTTACACAAGATAAATTTAATGAGTATATGGATATTATAAGGAAAAATTGTGATAATCTATTAAAAATAATAAATGATATTATCGATAGTTCAAAAATAGAGACAGGAAAATATAAAATTAATAAAAAAAATAATGATATAGTATATATAGTTGAAGAGACCGTCCTTAATATGAGCAAATTTATAGAAGATAGTGGGTTATCTCTTATAATTGATCCTGATATGGAGGAGAAAATTATATCTTGTGATGAAACAGAAATAGAAAGATGTGTAGTTAACTTATTAGCTAATGCAGTTAAATTTACTAACGAAGGTGGAGAAATTTGCGTATACATTAAAGAAGTTAAAGGTTATATTGAAATAACTGTGGAGGATACAGGAATAGGTATATCAAAAGAAGATCAAGAGTTTATATTTAAAAGATTTTCGCAAGTTGGTGATAACAAATCCATAAAAGTAAGTAGTAGTGGTATAGGACTTACATTTGTTAAGTATATAGCAGAACTTCATAATGGATATGTTAAGCTTGAAAGTGAAATAGATAAAGGCAGCAAATTTACCATAGGACTTCCGGATATACTGGAAAGTACTGAGTGTAATAATGAAAATATATAATATAAATATTTAGATAATGAAGAGTTATAAATAAGAGTAGAAAATCTTAGAAGAAGGTGATCTACTCTTTTTATGTATACAATTAATTGATTTTTGAATAAAAAGAATCTGGAATGTAGAAAATCATTCTTTTATCTGAAAATTGCGAATATTAATGAAATGATTTACTTTCTTGGTATTTATGATACAATTAGATTAATACTGAATTTAAGGGATATGTAGTTATTTAATGTTTTATGGGGTTTATTGGAATAGTATAATTTAAAACGTGAAAATGAATGATAATGTATTGAAAATTGCAAATTTAAAAAATTATATAAGGGGGAATTTAAATGGGAGAGAATAAGAAAAAATTTGGCTTAACTACAAAAATATTTATTGCACTTATATTAGGTGCATTATGTGGTGTTGTTTTACATTACTATGTACCATCTAGTAACTTTAAAGAAAAGTTTTTAATAGAAGGTGTATTTTATATTGTGGGCAATGGATTTTTAAGACTAATGCAAATGTTAGTCGTTCCTTTAGTATTGTGTTCGCTAATATGTGGAGCTGCAGCTATTGGAGATACTAAAGCTCTTGGAAGGGTAGGTATAAAAACTGTAGCATTCTACTTAGTAACTACTGCATTAGCTATAACTGTTGCATTATCTATTGGTAAAATAATAAATCCAGGGTTAGGCCTTGATATGGCTTCAATACAAACAGCTGAGCCGACAATAGCTGAAGCTACTAGTCTATCTGATACGTTATTAAATATAATACCTAAAAATCCTATAACTGCTTTAGCAGAAGGTAATATGTTACAAATAATTGTATTTGCTATAATAGTGGGAATAATACTTGCTAAATTAGGGGATAAGGCAAAAACTGTACATAAATTTTTTAGTGAATTTAATGACATAATGATGGAAATGACTATGATAGTTATGAAGTTAGCTCCATATGGTGTATTTTGTTTAATATCTAGAACATTTGCAGATATAGGATTTGATGGTTTTTTACCAATGTTAAAATATATGAGTTCGGTATTAATAGGACTTGCAGTGCAATGTTTCATAGTTTACATGGTATTATTAAAAGGATTTACAGGTTTAAATCCTATAAAATTTATAAAGAAATTTGCTCCAGTTATGGGATTTGCATTTTCAACAGCTAGTTCAAACTCAACTATTCCATTATCTATAGAAACTTTAACTACAAAAATGGGTATATCAAAGAAAATATCATCTTTCACTATACCACTAGGTGCAACTATAAATATGGATGGAACGGCAATTATGCAAGGTGTGGCAGTTATATTTGTTGCACAGGCTTTCGGAATAAATTTAGATTTTACTGATTATCTTACTGTAATAGCAACAGCAACAATGGCATCTATAGGTACAGCAGGAGTTCCAGGAGTAGGTTTAATAACATTATCTATGGTATTTACTTCCGTAGGTCTTCCAGTAGAAGGAATTGCATTAATAATGGGGATAGATCGTATACTTGATATGGTGAGAACAGCTGTAAATATAACAGGGGATGCAGTTTGTACGGCCATAGTATCATATCAAAATAATGATTTAGATAAAGAAATATTTAATGATAAAAAAGAATATAAAGAATTATTAGCATAAATAGGGGTATTTAGGTTAATTTTATAGAGAAAAAAAGACTTCAGGAAAATGTCATAGCTTAAAGCTATATATTTTTCTGAAGTCTTTTATATATTAAAAGTTATTATTTTTTAAAACTATACTAATCTATAATACCAAAAAAAATGCATTAGGTATATAAAAAAATATAAATGGTTAATATTAGTTAAAAAAGAACCGTATCTTAAGCTGATACGACTTCACTGTTTTTATTATCGATATATAGATTATAACTTAAACCTAAAATTACTAAAAGTCCACCTACTACCTGATAAATAGATATTTTACCTGTAGATAAACCATCAATAAGTATTCCTGTGAAAAGTTGACCTATAAATAATAATAACGTTAAATAGAATGATGAAACTTTTCCTGACAAATAAGATGAAAGTGTAACTACAGCAACACCTACGAATCCACCAGTATAAACATACCATGGTGCATTGTAAGAAGAAGCTGCAAACAATTTAAAAGTTTCACCACTAACTAATAAAATTAAAAGTGATCCTGCAAGACCAAATACATAATTGAAGAATGTACTTTGATACATCCCGATTTTATCCGATAAAACGAAATTTACAGATCTAGAAACTACATTTGTGAATCCACTTAAAATTGCAAATAATACATATATCATAAATAGTACCTCCTTATGCTAAAGTCATCACATATATACCAGCTATAATGATGACTAATCCTAAAATTTTTCTTTTATCAAATTTAATTACAGGCATATTGAAATAACCGAAGTTATCGATAACAAGAGATGTTACTAATTGTCCTAATAATGTAAGAGATACTGTAAGTGAAACACCTAAAACACCAGAACTTGCATTAGTAAATAAAACTGTTAAAACACCAATAAGCCCTCCAGAAAACATATAAAAAGGTATACCTTTAAGATTTTTAATTTTTGATTTTGTAAAAATAAGAACAAATATAATACCGATTAATCCTATAAAGTGAATAATAACACTTGAAGCATAATTTCCAGCAGCATTACTTACACCACCATTTAAAGAAACCATTACGGCAAGTATTACACCAGTAAAAATTGAAATAAAATAATTCATTTTTTCTACCTCCTTTTTGAATAATATATAAAATATCATAGAAAACTAAAGAAGATAATGACATATGTCACATATACATGTAGAATTTTAAATAAGTTGAAAAATAAAGGTGGAATTTATGTGAAGAAAATAGAGGACTTATTTATAATAGAAAGTTATTATAATGAGTTAAATATGCAAAAAATATTTATAAATGATATGAAAAAATATATGAAGCTATTAAAATTTGATAAACATGAATATTTAAGTAGAGAAGACGAGAATTTAGAATATTTATTATTTTTTATACAAGGAAAGGCAAAAGTATTTAAAACATTACCCAACGGTAGAAATTTACTTCTTGCTTTTTATAAACCTTTTAGGGTAATTGGTGATATAGAAATTATAAAAAGTCAAGCAGCAACGGGTACCATTCAAGCATTAAGTACTTGTTATTGCTTGGCTATACCTATGGAAAAAGCTAGGCTAGAATTAATTAAGGATAATAGATTTTTAAAGTTTATCTGTGAAAGTTTGGCAGGAAAACTAGAAGCTGTAAGTATGAATAGTTCTATCAATCAACTCTATCCATTAGAAAATAGGCTAGCCAGCTATATAAACGAATCAATAATTTATAATGAAAATGAAGAAAATTTATATATTGATTTTGATGAAAATTTAATTAATATAGCAGAGTTGCTTGGAAGTAGTTATAGACATTTACTAAGGACTTTTAATATATTATGCAAAAAGGGTGTATTAGAAAAAGAAGATGGAAAATATAAAGTAATTAATAAATTATTATTAAAAGACTTAGCTGGAGATTTATATCAAGACGTGAAGTTTATGAAATAAAATATATGAAAATCTGTAAAATGGACAAGTTAATTATTAATATATATATTGTTAACATATAAAAATATGATACAATATGAAAGGTCATTAAAGAAAACTAAAATTAAGAAATAGACATAAAAAGGAGATAAAATAACATGGAAAATTACCCAAATTGCCCTAAATGTAATTCAGAATATACTTATGAAGATGGAAGCTTATTCGTTTGTCCAGAGTGTGCACACGAATGGTCAAGAGAATCAGAAGCAGCAGCTGCAGAAGAAAATGTTATAAGAGATGTTAACGGAAACATATTAAATGATGGAGATGCTGTAACAGTAGTTAAAGATCTTAAAGTAAAAGGAAGTTCTTCAAGTATAAAAATAGGAACAAAAGTAAAAAGTATACGTTTAGTACCGGATGCTGCAGACGGACATGATATAGAATGTAAAATAGATGGTTTCGGAGCTATGAAACTAAAATCAAGCGTTGTTAAAAAAGCATAATTATTAAATATAAAACAAATTTCGACATTTAGTGTTTATATAATAATTTTCTAAAATTTATATTTAAAAAATATTTGAATTATGATACCATTGTTTATTGAGCAAAATTATATTTTACTAATTAAAAATGGGAGAGATAGAGTTATGACAAAATCAAATCATTTTAACCAATACGTATTAAAAAAATGTTTAATAGGTGATGGGATGATAAATGGTATCATCAATGCAATAATATTTTATTTTGCAGAAAAAGGACATATACATACTAAAACATTCGCAGTTGGAGACATAGTAAAGGACCTTGCATTTACAAGTTTAATATTAGGATGTATATTAGCTGCAATAGTATTACCATTAACACTTAAGGATGTTAAAAAAGGTAAAATTAGTGTACAAGAAGGTACTAATAAAATAGCTAATATAATGCCAAATAAAAAAGGTTTAGCTTATATAGTAGTAGGATTATTAACAATGGTAGTTACAGCTTCTATTGCTTGGTTAGTTGCAACAATAATACCAACACCATTAACAGTAATGCAAATGATGGTATTCAAAGGAGTTATGTGTGCAATAGCTGGTGCATCTGCTGCTTATATGACTATAATGACAACAGTTTATAAATTTGCAAAATAATTAAATATAACTACAAATTTATATTTTAAAAAAGTCTATTGTGATGAATTCAAGTTCACCATAATAGACTTTTTTTATTGTAATTTTTCTCCACATTTAGGACAATATTCGAAGTCACTATCACATATATATCCACAGTTATTACATCTATTAATAGTAGTAATGTTATAGTCAACAAGATGTAAATTATCTTCTGAGATTGAAATATTTTCTCCATGACTTATTTTTGTGCCTATTTCATTATCTAAAACATATATACTATTGCAACAAGTATATTTAACATAATATTTTTTGTTCCATTTAAAAATAGGAATAAAAAATAGACTAAAGCACATATAAGTCATATATATTTCCATTCTGCCAAAGGCCCCACATCTAGGACAAACTGTACTTTGAATATAGTCTAATTTTTTCTCACCATTAGATATACCACCAATAAAAAACATATTATCAACTCCTATATTTATTATATCATAGGGTAAAAATTAGAAATAATTTGTAGAATGAATATTTACCACTAAAAAACTAATATATTTTTCTCAAAAATATAGTATAATATATATTCGAGTTGTGAAAATATAACTTTTTAATATAGAAAGGGAATTTAGATATGAAAAACAATAATAACTTTATATCAACTATGAGAGAGTACATTATTATAACAATAGGAGTAATATTAGTAGCTTTTGGAATACAATACTTTTATGCACCAAATGAGATAGCAGGTGGAGGATTAAGTGGATTAGCTTTAGTTATAAGTCATTATGTTCCAATGTTATCTGTAGGTACAATTATATTCTTAGGAAACTTAATACTATTTATTATAGCTTTTATACTAGTAGGTGGAGATTTTGGTATGAAAACTATTTATGCCAGTTTTGCACTATCTTTTGTAATGGATTTTATGGAAAAAGTAATGCATTCTCATGCATTAACAAATAACTTATTCTTAGCAGTTTTAATAGGTACATCAATAATAGCTGCTGGTATTGGTACAACTTTTGCACTAAATGCATCTACAGGTGGAACTGATATATTAGCAAAAATACTTAATAAGTATTCTACAATAAACTTAGGAATATCATTATTAATAGTAGATTTATTTGTTGTAGTATGTGGTGCATTAACATTTGGATTAGATAAAGGATTATATTCTTTATTTGCTGTAGTATTGAATGGATTAGTAGTTGATAGAGTAATAATAATTATAGAAAATAAAAGAAATGAAAAATCTAAAGCAAATTCTGATAAAGAATTAGCAGCTTAATTTATATAAAAAACCGTATCATATTTTGATATGGTTTTTTTGTGTATTAAATAAATTTCTATTAGTATGGCTAGAAATTGGAATTAATGAGGATTATAATATTGAAATATCAGTAAATCTAAATGATTTTGAAAATATTAAACTTAATAATAAGTTGAGGAGGAAAAACTTTGAGAGACATTGTGATTATAGGTGCAGGTGTAGTAGGTTCTTCAATAGCTAGAGAACTGTCTAAATATGATTTAGATGTGGTAGTAATAGATAAAAACCTAGATATATCTGAAGGAATATCTAAAGCTAACAGTGGAATTATTCATGGTGGATATAATGAAAAAAAAGGAACTTTAAAAGCTAAGTTAAACTTAGAAGCAAATAAAATTATAGATAAATTGGCTGAAGAATTGGAGTTTCCATTCAAAAGAAATGGATCTTTAGTTTTAGCTTTTAATGAAGGTGAATTTAAAAAAGTAAAAGAATTAAAAACAAATGGTGAAGAACTAGGTATAGAAGACTTAGAAATCCTAGAAAAAGGTGAAGTATTAGAATTAGAAGAAAATATAAACTGTGACGTGGTAGGTGCACTACATATAAAAAATTCTGGTATAGTAAGCCCATACGAGATGACATTAGCCTTCGCTGAGAATGCTTGTGAAAATGGAGTAGAATTTTTATTAGGACATGAAGTCGTTGATATAAAGAAAAAAGATAATAATTATACTATTTTTATAAAAGATAAGAATCCTATAGAAACTAAGATAATTATTAATTGTGCAGGACTTGGTGGCGCATTTATAAATAACTTAGTAAGCAAAGATAAATATGAAATTGAAGCTGTAAAAGGAGAATACTGCTTATTAGATAAGATAGCAGGAACTTTATGTAAGAAAAGTTTATTCCAAGTACCAAGTGAACATACTAAAGGAGTTTTAGTTACACCAACAGTAGATGGAAATTTATTAATAGGACCAAATGCTACACCAACTGAAGCAGATAATGTGAAAACTAGTAGAAATGGAATAGATGAAATAATAGACAAAAGTAAAAATACAATGGAAAAAATACCATTTAATAGAGTTTTAAATACTTTTAGCGGGATAAGACCAAAAGTTAAAGATAGAGATTTTATAATTGAAGAATCTAAAGATGCTAAAAACTTCATAAATGTAATAGGAATAGACTCGCCAGGCTTAACTTGTGCCCCTGCTATTGCTAATTATGTAGTAAATTTAATAAAAGATAAGATTAAACTAGAAGAAAAATCAAACTTTAAGCCTCATAGAACGAAAATGATAAGAATGAGTGAGCTTTCTATAGAAGAAAAAAATAAATTAATAGCTCAAAATCCTGCTTATGGAAAAATGGTGTGTAAATGTGAGTTTGTTACAGAGGGTGAAATAATAGATGCAATAAAAAGACCTTTAGGAGCAAGAACTTTAGATGGAGTAAAAAGAAGAACAAGAGCTACTATGGGTGGATGCCAAGGAATTGGTTGTATGATACCTATAAGTGCTATTTTAAGCAGAGAGTTGGATATAGATATAAGCCAGGTAAATAAAGATATAGAAAATTCTTCTGTTGTTGGATTTAAGGAGGATTAATTTATGAAAATATATGACTTAATAATAGTTGGAGGCGGAGCATCAGGTATGCTTTGTGCCATAGAAGCTAAAAAATTAGGAGTAAAAGATATATTATTAATTGAAAAAGATAATGTTCTAGGAGGAGCTTTATCTTTAGGAAATTACAATATAAGTAATGAATTAAAAATTACAGGTAAAAATTATAAAACATATCTAGTAGAAGAATTTGAAAAACTTGATATAGAAACTAAATTAAATACTATGGTATTAAAAATAGAAGAAAATAAGGAAGTTTTATGTACAAGCCCAGATAATGGTATAGAGAAAATCAAAGGTGAAAAAATCATATTAGCTAATGGTGCAAAAGAAGGATCAAAACAAGCAGTTAATATGGTTGGGAGTAGATGTGCAGGAATTTATACTGTAGGTATGACAAAAAAAATATTCTCAATGAATATGATACCAGGCAGAAAGATACTTATATATGGAACAGATACTCTATATATGATTGAAAAAGAATTAAATAAAAGCAACGTGGAAGTAGTAGGAATTATTTCACATAAAGATGAATTCGACAATTACGGATTAACTAAAAATATTTATTATAATTATAAAATAACAGATATAGAGGGTAGAGGAAGAGTAGAAAAAGTAATCTTAAGAAAAAATGATGAAAAGTTAGAGTTAGAGTGTGATACTGTATTATTTGCAAAAGCACAACTTTCTGATGGACTAGTGGCTATGAGAAGTGGTATAGAACTAAATCCAAAAACTACTGGACCTAGAGTTGATGAAAGATATATGACATCAAAAGAAGACGTATATGCTTGTGGTAATGGAATATATATTCATAATTACATAGAAGATATAGAAAAAGAATGTTCAGAGTTAATAGCTAATATTTATAAATAATAAGTAAAAAATGAAGTATGATTCCATACTTCATTTTTTGCTTACTAAGCGAAGACTTGGACGTTGGCGATATGAAGTGTAGCACCCACTCAGTGGCTTAAGCCAAGCGAATTTTTAGTATATTTATAGAAAAAAGAAATAATTGAGACTATAATAATATTAATTCTATTTTAGAATAAT
>CAMBXR010000041.1 GCA_945871955.1 uncultured Clostridium sp.
AAAAAAGAGCTGCCTCTTTTTATGATTTTAAAATCATTTTGAGACAACTCCTTTTCATTTCTATCTAATATTTTCTTCGTAAATCTTACGACATCTATTTACTGCTTCTTCTTTTGGGCTTTCTATACCATGAAGATCCAAACCTTCTTTTCTAACTCCATGATGTCTGTATATATTAAACTTGTACTTACATTTATTCTTTATAATTTTAGATGCTTCCCTAACTGTATTTTCATTATCTAAATTAGGTGCTATTACAGTTCTAATCTCATAAACTTTATCTAAACTTAGTAAATACTCAAGGTTTTTAATAACAGTATCATTATTTAATCCAGTTATTTTAATATGCTCATCTTTGTTCATACTTTTAACATCTATCATAAATTTATCTGTTAAATTTACAAACTCTTCATATTTACTTAAATCTATACTCCCATTTGTATCAACAAAACAAGTAAGACCAAGTTCATTCTTTACTCTTTTAAATAGTTCTGTTAAAAATTCTACATTAAGTGTGGCTTCTCCTCCACTGACAGTTATACCTTGAATAAAAGGACTAATTTGTTTAATTTCTTCAAATAATTCATCTACTGAATAGTCTTTAGTTTTTGGAGTTGATAAATGTTTACATTCTCTGATACAAGCATCACAAGAAACACATATTTTATCATCCCAAACAACTTTATTATCCTTCATCTCTAAGGCATTTACTGGGCAAACTGTGACACATTTGCCACAGTTTACACATTTATTTATAGTTTCTGGATTATGACAGTAACTACATTTAAAATTACAACCTTGGAAAAATATTGCCGTTCTATTTCCCGGTCCATCTATACAAGAAAAGGGAATAATTTTATTAACTAGAGCCATAATTAATCTCTCAGCCTTCTATCGAATGCTTTTGCTCCATTTTTAGCATTCATACCAAATACAGTAGCATTATTTTTAACTGCTTGTCCGCTTTCCAGCTCAGCTACTTCTGATTTTTTTACAAGATATCCTGTAACACGAACTACATCGCAACCACCTGAGTAAACTGAAATATATCTTATTCCTGAGTTGAATGCACCTTCCACAACATTTATTATTGCTTCCGGATTTTCTTTATAAGTATCTTCAAATACAAATATATCTCCTATTCCATTAAAGAAATATTTGTGATAAGGAGCTGATTGTACTATATGTTTAAATAATTCTGGCTCTTCTCCAACTGGTATTCTACATCCTGGAGATATACCTGTATCAGTATCTATCCCAACTTGACAGTGCATTACATGATTATTTTTATATGCATCTCCCACATATGGTGATTTGTATGCAGTTACTATAGAATTAAGTTTTTCTACTATTTTTAATCCTAATTCATTTGCTGCATCTCCATATCCAAATCTATCTTTTTGTTCAGTTGCATTTAATAAGTGGTTAACTGCTTCTGCAAGTCCTACCATACCAAACATTCCTGTAAATAATTCTTTTTTGATGAATCCTTCTTTTATAAGGAAACTTGTTCTAAAGAAAGAAGCTTCTTCAACTAGGAATTTAACTCTTTCATCTATGTATGCAAGCATTTTTTCAGCTGCAAATGGTAGTTTATTATCTAAGAAATCTTCTACAGATGTAGCAGTTTCAGCTAATCTACTTAAAACTAGTCTTACTAGGGTATATCCCCCACCACCTACTATAAATCCATTATAGCAAGAAGCTAGAGCATAGTTTTCTGTTCCAAAATCTACTGTATCCATTTTATGATTTGCAAAACTTGGCTTAGCAGTAACTAACGCTGTACTTGCACAAAGCTCAGCAAATTCTTTTGAAGTTATATCTTTATCATATTTAACTGTTAAGTTAGGCATTGCACACTCTAATTCAGTCATAGCTTTTAATATAAGTCTTCCTGCTTTTGTATCAACTGGTCCTATATTTGCATGAACAAATGAGTCAGTTAATGCTCTATCTATATGTGTTAAGAATAATTTTATTGCCTTATATGCTTCCTCTTCATCTTTTACAAAAGGATTTAAAAGTGTATCTATGTTTCCTAAGTATACTGGATACGATGTTATTGATGGCACATGTTTATATAAAATTAATAAACTATTAGTTGCTTCCCATATATCAGTTGGTGGTTGTAAGTCTAAGAATTTACATCCTTTTTCCATTAATACTTCATAGTTTGGTATAACATATCTTGGTCTGTAAGGTGTATTTCCTTCAAACATTGTACATATTATTTCAGCATCTAATAATTTTTTAGTGTCTTCATCTATATTGAAAACTTCAATGCTATTTCCAGCATATCCTGCCAATTGTAATACTTGTTGATTATAAGTTAGAGTTTCATTTTTTATTATTTCTAACACTTGATTCATTTACTTTTCCTCCATAATCAGCTACATTTATTTTATTGAATTTAACTTTTTGTAAAGTTTTTTACATTGCTCTTTTGTTATAAAAATTCCTTTTCTATTTACAGTAACTAGGTTTTCTTCTTTTAAAATTTTTAGATTTCTATTAATTGTTCTTACAGAGAATCCTAAGATCGAACCTATTTCTTCCCTAGTTTTCTTTATAATAACTTCATCTTTATTTTCACTTTCAAAAATATTTATTAAATAATTTATTAAAATACACAAGGCTGGATAAGCTAAAACTTCTCCAGTTTTCAAGGACTGTTTATACATACTATTTGAAACAAAACATAGAACATCTAAAGTTAACTCTTGATCCTTTTTAATCCATTTAACAAAATCATTCTTATCCATTTCAAGTATTATACTATCTGTAGTTGCTTGTAATGTGGAAGAGTATAAATCTTTACTGGCCATAATCTCAATTGCTCCAATATATGAAATAGGCTCTATACTTGCAAAATCATATACAAATCCATTTTCAAATTCATTTCTTACTTTCATTTGACCTTTACAATGTATATACATATACTCTATTGGACTTTCCTTTAAAACTACTATCTTTCCTTTTTCAACTTTTTTTAGTCTACAGTTGTTTTTTATATCCTGTGGTATTTTATCTATAAACTTTTTAACTTTTTTATTATCTATATTTTTATATAAGAATTCATCATTCATTTTTATCTTTTAAACTCCCTCTTATTGTAATATTAATAACAATAAATCAAAAGGACATATGTCCCTTTATTATTTATTATATATTATATAATTTCTTCATGAAATTCTATATTTATGTTAAAATATCCATAATATAATTACATAAAGGGGGTCTTTATTTGAACAAGACAGATGCACTTAAGATTCTAAAACTATCACTTGGAAGTTCATTGGCTATTTTTATTGCCTCTTTATTTCAACTTCAATATTCAATGGTGGCTGGAGTAATCACTTTATTAGTAGTAAAAGATACAAAAAAAGAAACTATAAAAGGAGCATCAAGTAAGCTTTTAGGGTTTATTCTATGTACTGCTTATTCTTATATATGTTTTAATTTGCTCGGTTATAATTTATTATCTTTTTCATTTTACATACTAATTATAATAAGTACTTGTTTCATATTAAAAATTAGAGATGTTATTGCCATGTGCGTAGTAATTTCATCTCATTATTTACTTCAACAATCTATGAGTCTTTATTGGATAATAAATGAAACGGGGCTTTTTATAATTGGAGCAGGTATAGGTATAATTATAAATATGTTTATGATATCAAATATTGATAAAATTTATATTGGGCAACAAAAACTACAGAAACAAGTTAGTTTAATTCTTGTAGATATTGCTGAAATAATTACTAACCCTAATAAAGATCGTAGTTTTCAAGAGCATATAGATAAGTTAAACAAATTAATCGATAGTAGTACTAAGGCAGCCTACATAAATATCAACAATAATCTTCTTAGTGATACTGAGTATTTCTTAGAGCATATGGAAATTATAAAAAGCCAAAGAAATCTTTTAAATAGTTTATATAGCTTAGTTTGTCAGCTTGATTATGTACCACATCAAGGTTATATAATTGCTGAGTTTATCAATAAAGTAGGTAATACATCTTTTGAAGCAAACACAGTTGATATTTTATTAGATGATTTAGAAAAAATTTATAATGATATGAAAACACAGCCCCTTCCTACAAATAGAGAAGAGTTTGAAAATAGAGCGATTTTATTTTTATGTTTAACTGATTTGAAAAAGTATTTAGTTAATAGAAAAAATGCTCAATTTTTAAGAGATAATTATTATTATAATAACTAGTTGATATGAAAGTATTGGTTTTCCAGTACTTTTTTTTATCCAAAATTTAGATTAGTATTTTTCTCTTTTTGATGTTTAGAATATGATTATTTTACATAATATAACTATATCTTATTATAGTTTTTACTTTAGACATCTTATGGAGGTAATCTTATGAAAGATAAATTTAGCCCAGATAATAAAAAAAACATACTTCGATTATCATTGTTTATCGGTGAATTAATGCTTATTAATGGCGCTGAAACTTATCGTGTAGAAGATACTATAATTAGAATTTGTAAATCTAGAAACTTTAATCATATAAATGTTTTTACTTCTCCAACAACTATAATTATATCTGATTATAGATTTGATGGATACACCTTCATGAGAAGTATAAAATCTAGATCCATAGATCTTAATAAAATTTCTATGTTAAATAATTTTTCAAGAAAATTTGTTGCAAATAAGGAGTTATCAGTTCAAGATGCCATAAGAGAATTAAAGGAGATAATTCATGCTCCATCTTATTCTCATTTAGTGGTTAATTTCTGGACTGGCATAGGCTCGGCTTTTTTTGCTGCTTTACTGGAAGGAAATAATTTATATACTTTTATTTCTACTTTTATTACTTCCATATTGGCAGTTATGATTTACAACAAAATAATGAAAGTCAGTAATATTCCTGCATTTGCATCCTTAGTAGCATCTACTTTTATAGCATTTATTGGTGTAATACTCACTCAATTAAATATACTTTTGACTCCTGGTATGTTAATAGTCGGTTCTATTATGCCTTTGCTACCAGGTGTGTCTTTTATTAAAGGAACTAGAGATTTAATTTCTGGAGATTTAATTTCTGGGGTTTCTCGTGCATTTGATGCTGGTATTACTGCCATTAGTATAGCTTGTGGCGTTGGTATAATATTAGATATTTGGCTTAGATTAGGAGGTAATTTACCATGACAGATTTACCTTTATATCTTCATTTTATATATTCTTTTATGGCAACTATCGGATTTGCAGTATTTTTTAATGCCCCTAAATCTACTCTTATACATAGCGGTTTTGTAGGTGGAGTTGGATGGACTCTATTTTATTTTCTTCTAAAAATCACAGAAAATAGTATTTTAGCAAATTTCATAGCCGCCATATTAGTTTCTTATATAAGTGAAATTCTTGCTAGAAAGCTAAAACAACCTGCTGTAGTTTTTATAATACCCGGAATCATACCTTTAGTACCAGGTCTTGGTATGTATAATACTATGCTTTTTTTAGTCCAAAAAGATTATAATAATGCTATTGCAGCAGGTGCAGATGCCTTATTCGTTGCTGGGGCTATATCTTTAGGAGTTCTTGTTATAACTTCATTATTTAAAACTTTTCATATAATCTCCATCAAAAAAGCTGCTAAATAGCAGCTTTTTAAATATTATATCGTGTTACTTTTTGTCTATTCCAATCCCCGTATCTTCAACAGTTATTTTTACAAAACTATTTAAGTCTTCAATCATTTTTGAAGCATATATACTTTTAGGGATTATACATATTAAAATCACTAAAAGAATTAGTATTTATTTTTGATTTTTATTTTATTTATTCATTGATATACTTTATTTAATATTGTAAACTTTATAAGTTAAAATCTTTATATTGGGAGGAAAAATGATAGAAAATATTAATTCACAAATCGAAATAAAAAAACAAAATAAAACTTCTTTTATAGAATTTTTAAAGAAAGAATGTGTACTAATAATTTCAGTATTATTAGCCATAGGAAGTTGTTTTATATCTAGTCCAAAATTATCTTATATAGACTTTAAAGTACTTATATTACTATTTAATCTTATGATTGTTGTAGCTGGTTTTAATGAATTAAAAGTTTTAGATAGTATCGCTGTTGGATTATTAAAAAAATGTAAATCATATACTGCCATTGCAACTGCATTAGTTTTTATAACATTTATATCTGCCATGGTAGTTACAAATGATGTAGCACTTTTAACTTTTGTACCACTAAGTATAGTAGTTGCTAGAAAAGCTGATTTAGATGTACTAAAGATTATAATTTTCCAAACTTTAGCAGCCAATTTAGGAAGTAGTTTTACTCCTATGGGAAATCCTCAAAACTTATTTATGTATTCTTTTTATAATTTAACACCTATGGATTTTTTCAAAATCACAAGTCCAGTTTTATTTTTATCTATAATTTTTTTATGGATTTTAATAATAAAAGATAAAAAAATGAACTTAAGTGTTAATTTAGACAAGGTTGAGGTAGGAAATAAAAATCATATTATTATTTTCTCAGGACTTTTTTTAGTAATTTTATTATCTGTTTTCCACATAGTTGATTATAAACTTACTTTTTTATTAACTATTATTGTAGTTATGTTATTGAACAGAAGTTTATTTAATAAAGTTGATTTTTCATTGCTAATAACTTTCGTAGGATTTTTTATATTTGTTGGAAATATTTCTACATTAGATAGTGTTAAAACTTTTATGGAAAATATGCTAAACAGTAATAAATCTACTTTTATATGCTCAATTTTATCAAGCCAAGTTATTAGTAACTTACCAGCTACCATGTTACTATCTGGATTTACTGATCATTTTAAAGAATTATTATTAGGTGTTAATATTGGTGGAATGGGTACCTTAATAGCTTCCCTTGCCAGTGTTATATCATATAAAATCTATACTAGTGAATTTAATGAGCACAGTAACATATATCTTAAAAAATTTAGTTTTTATAATATTTTAGGATTATGTGTTATAGTACCTTTAATATATATATTTATAATATAATTTTATATTATAAAAAACAAAAAGAACTTAGGGAAATCCACTAAGTTCTTTTTCTATCCTAAATATTCTAATATTTCTTCTGCATTTTTATCAGTCTTAACTTTATTATAAACTTTTTCTATTATACCATTTTCATCTATGATATATGTAGTTCTAACTACACCCATACTTACTTTTCCGTATAATTTCTTTTCCTGCCATACATCATAAGCTTTTATAGCCTCTAATTCTGGATCTGATAATAATATAAATGGTAAATCATGTTTGTTAGCAAAGTTTCCATGAGACTTTATACTGTCTTTACTTATTCCTATAACTACCACATCTTTAGCTGTAAATGCTTCATAATTATCTCTAAAAGCACATGCTTGTTTAGTACAACCAGGTGTATTATCTCTTGGATAGAAATATAATACAACTTTTTTATTTTTGAAATCTGATAAACTTACTTCTTTTCCATCCTTATCTTGTAGTTTAAACTCTGGGGCTTTTATTCCTGCTTCTAACATATTACTTGCTCCTTTTTATTTGTATATTACATATTATACCAATTATAACTATGTTTAAACTTTATAAATTTAATTATTTATCTAAATATTCGCTTCGCTTATATCATCAACAACAGCTTAGACCGTTACTCAACCTAATAAGTTAAAAAAAGAGAATCAAAACCTGATTCTCTTTTTAAATATTATTTTTAATCATTATTATCTTCATTATATACATCTGGACTTTTCTTTAATGTTGATGTCCATTCATTATTTCTTTCATTTTTTTCTTTAACTTCTGCTTTGCTTGTTAAAAATATATTAGAAGTTGCCCATTGATTATCGCATTCAGATTTTTTCTTTTTATCCATTATTTTTCTCCTTAAATAATATATTTAAATATATTATTTGCAGAAGAATATCTATTTACTTATTTTATTATTTATTTTTTCAACTATATTACTTAAAACTTCATCTAACTCTTCACTAACTGTATCCACACCTTTATGAGTTATCTCTACAATTTCTCTAGTCATAGGTAATTCACCTAAAAGATCTAAATCCATTTCTTTTAAGAACTTGTCTGTATCTTCTCCATCAAATAGTTTAATCTTTTTATTGCAGTCAGGACATTGAATATAACTCATATTTTCAACTACACCAAATATATTAACATTTAGTTTTTTAGCCATATTTACACCTTTGGCAACTATCATTGATATCATATCTTGTGGTACAGATACCATTACTAATCCAGTTAAAGGTAATGATTGCATTACTGTAAGAGCAACATCTCCTGTTCCTGGTGGCATATCTATTAATAAGTAATCTAACTCTTCCCACATTACATCTTTATAGAATTGTTTGATTGTATTGCTTATTAATGGACCTTTAAATACTACTGGCTGATTTTCATCTGCTACCATGAAATTTATTGACATAGTTTTTATACCATCTTTGCTAACTACAGGGTAGATATTCACTCCATCCTTTGAAAAAGCCCTTTGGTCTTGAACTCCCATAAGTCTTGGAATACTTGGACCTGTTATGTCTGCATCTAATATACCTACTTTGTATCCTTCTTTATTTAGTTTTTTAGCAATTAATGATGTTACTGTAGATTTTCCTACTCCACCCTTTCCACTCATAACACCTATTATATTTTTTATTTTATTATTTGGATTATTTTCTATTGTACAAGTAGCTTGTTTATTACAATTATTTTTTGACGGACATGAGTTACAATTTCCCATTTTAATTTCCTCCAATGATCTATATTAATTAGTCTATATCTTAGTTTTTATATATTTAGTTTATACCCATATTTTCTTATTTTAATATACTATCTATTAAATCTTTAGATATATGTTTATTATATATGGGTATATTATTAGTACTATTAAAATATGGAGGCTGATAAATATGAAAATATATACTAAAACAGGGGATAAAGGTAAAACATCTTTATACGATGGAAATAGAGTTGATAAAGATGATATAAGAGTAGAATCTTATGGAACTTTAGATGAATTAAATTCATATATAGGTCTTTGCACAAATTATGCAAAAGATGAAGATAAAGAAGTTTTAAGAAATATACAAATAAAGCTATTTGCTGTATCAGCTGAATTGGCAACTAAAGAAGAAGGTAAATATAAAACTCCAATAAATGAAGATGATATAAAGAATTTAGAAAAAATAATAGATTCTTATATTGAAAAAATTGATAAAATGGATGCTTTTATAGTTCCTGGGACTAGCTTAATTTCTGCTAACTTACATATTGCTAGAACTATTTGTAGAAAGGCCGAAAGAAGAATTTGTTCTCTTAATAAAGTTGAATCAATAAATCCTCTTTTACTTAAATATGTTAATAGACTCTCTGATGTAATTTATGCTATTGCTCGATATAACGAATCAGAATTAATATACATTAAATACTAAATAAAAAGCTCCTTCTTAAAATCAGATAGTATACAACTATTGAATTTAAGATGAGCTTTAATTTTCTACTTTATACAAAATCTACTCTTTATTTTTCATTATATATTCAGGAAATTTACTATCTTCGTTTATCTCCTCACTAATTACTTCAAATCCCATTTTTTTATAAAACCCAACAGATTTAATATTATCTTTATATACGGCTAAATTTAAAGTAGTAAATTTATTTAATACATACTCAATTAACTTACGTCCTATTCCTTGTCCTTGGCTATCATTGTCTACAAATAAAGCTCCAATGAATTCTTTATTTATAATTGATATAAATCCTTTTATTCTTCCTTTTTCTTCATAAACAAAAGTATTTGACATTGGTATATAAACATCTTTTACTGTATTATAATTAGATTCCCAATACTCTTTCTCAATGAAGTCATGGGCCTTGATAGTACTTTTTAACCATATATCCATTACTCTATCTATATCTTTATCTTGAAGTTCTCTTATCATATTTATCTCCTTTCATTTATTAAGTTTGATTTTAATACTCATTTCATCTATTTTTTAGTATATTATACTTATTCGGTTTATAATAGTATATAGCTGGGTATCAATCATAAGTCTATATTAACTAGATAAAGGAGATCTCTCATGTGTGATTTTATTTCCAAAAATAAAGAATTATTTCAAGAATTAGATAAGTATATAAATTCAGTTGAAAATAAGGACGATGCTTTAATCAACACTTTACATTATGGACAAAAACTCTTTGGATATTTACCAAAAGATGTGCAACTTTATATTGGAGAAAAGTTAGATGTTTCTCCTAATAAAATAGAAAACATTATAAACTTTTATCATTACTTTACTACTGAGCCTAAAGGTAAGTATAAAATAAATGCATGCTTAGGCAGTGCTTGTTCAAAAAATGAAAGTAGTAAAATAATATATGAATTTGAAAGATTACTAAACATAAAATCTGGTGAAACAACTGATGATATGAAGTTTAGTCTTAATTCTTCTAGATGTATGGGTGTATGCCGCAAAACACCTATTGTTACTATAAATGGTAGAGTTTATGAAAGTGTTACTATTGAAGATATTCCTTCAATCTTAGAAACTTGTGAGTAAATATTTAACCCGATTAAGTAGATAAAAACTAATCTATTTAATCGGGCTTTATTTTTAACTTATATGTATTTTTTATAAATCATTAATATATTCAATTTCTAAATCTTTAGAAAGTAAAAGTTCTTCAGCAAAACTTCCTTTTTCTACTATAAAAGTAGTACTTTTATTATCTTCTAATTTTGTTCCAAAAACTTTATTGCTAATTTTTTTTACCGAACTTGGAATAACAAGTTTTTTTAGTTTCACATAATCTAGTGAGTTTTTACCTATTGATTTTACTGATGATGGAATTTTGATTTCTTTAAGTTTTGTACAAAATGCAAGCATCCCTTCTGGTATAGCTTTTAAATTTGCTGACAATTTAATACTTGTCATATACATATTAGATGCAAAAGCATATTTTCCTACTTCTTTAATAGTATCCGGCATATTTATTTCTAATATATTTTTACCTTCAAAAGCCTCACTGGCTATTTTAGTTACTGGCTTATTTTCAATAATTTCAGGTATTGTAATTTTTTGTTCTTTCCCTATATACTCTCTAATAATAATACCTCTACCTTCTATGTCGTATACATATCCGTCTTTTTCCTTTAGCATTTCCTCTTTTAACATATCTCTGACTCTCCCCTAATCTATATATCTCTATTTTAACAATTTTATAGAGAGTATTAAACTGTAATTTTATGGAATTAATTAAAAACTAATTATACAAATAAACTTTGAAAACAAATCCTTATATTCTTCGTAATATTTTTCTCTTTCATTATATAGAATACTTAAATTAAAAATAATTTTTCTATCTAACAAATTCTTTAATATTTTCCCATAAGCTTTTATATCATAAATTTCTTTTCCAAAATAATTTCTCTCTCTCACAAAAACTTCTGCATTTTCAATTTTTCCACCTAAAGATTTTATATATTCTATAGTCTCTTCATAATGAAGTAACTTTCTAAAGTTTTCATTTTCTCTATCTAATAATTCAAATCCTGCAATATTTTTCTTTGAGTATATGTATGTTTTATTAATATAAATACTAGACAAAACCTCCACCTCCTATAATCCATTTATTAATGAAAGCTTTTTAAGTATTTTTAAATATTTTTCATCCATAATATCTACATAATCGTTATTTTCATCTAAAATATACATAATTTTTTCCATGGAATTTGAGGTATTAAAAACTATGTATTTTTTTCCTTGTATTTTCACATTATAAATTGTAGACTTAAAATATCTCATCTTTCCATTTTTCATAAGCTCATTAAAGTCATAATATAAATTTGAAGATACAATATTTCTCAAAAAAATCTTCGGATTTTTATTATATGAATTTAATATTTTTTTAAACTTATCTAGTTCATAAGTAAAGTTATCTAAATTTATAATTACTTCATTTTCTGTAAAATTAAAATAACTATTGCACTCTACATTTTCTAAAACAACTGCTGCATTTTTATCTAAATCTTGTAATAAATAATTTATTTTTTCTGATTTTGAGTCTAAAGACGATAAAAAAGTTGGAAATTTATTTATATAATATTCGCCTTCTTTTAATAGAAATTTTTTAGGTGTATATGTGATTTTATAATAAAGAGAATCTAAGTCACGACTACTATAAACTGAAAATTCGTTTTTTTCGTCTAGAAATTTCACTTCAACTAAAAGATTTTTATTTTTTAGCTTATCTATCATGTCTAATATTTTCGTTTTTATTTTTTTATTATTTTTCATAATAAACGCCCCATTACTCCAGACTATCTTGAAGTCTGACGATTTTATTTATTTTATTTTGAGTATCTATATCTAATAGCTGATTATTTTTTATATAAAAATAGCAAAAAGGCTTATTAGTTTTATTATTCATAAACTCATATGCGCTTAAATATACTACTTTCACAAATTCTCCTTCATAAAAAACTTTCACATACTTGGACTGATTTACACTATTTATATAAAAATTATCTAAACATAATTGAAAAATTTCTGGCAAGTAGTAGTCTTCATATTTTTGTGGAATATACATATCATTACCTGTTTTTCTAAGGAGAAGAACAGAAGACATAGTCTCCATTTTTTTATCACTTAATTTAGGCTTTATTAAATCAACAACCTGTTCTACATCCTCTGTTTCAAAGGGAAATGTAACTATTATACCACTATCCTCTATAGTTAATTTTTCTTTTCCTATTTCCAACTTTAATCCAGGTATATCCAAAACATACTGCACATATTTAATAAAATCCATTTGTTTTAAGAAATTTTCTAGTTTCTCCAAATAAGTATTTATAATAAAAAATATATTATCACAGCTTCCATCAAACCATAATGTATCTAAAATATCAGAACTTATTTTTATGGTGTTATCTTTGTAATAAGATAGCTTAGGATTTCCTAGAAAATTTATCTTCTTTATGTCATAAAAAAAATTTTTTAGTGTTTTTTTGTAAATACCATTCAATTTATCATATATAGATTTTTCATTATTCAAAGTTAGATCTTCTATACTACAAGATGATATTAATTTTTCAACAGGTACATAAATGGGCAAATCATATTTTTCCAAAAGCTCCATTATCGTTTTATCTAAATTTCCTATTATCATTTCTATATGTTCACTCTGATTCATAAAATATCACCTCAGTCATATTTTTTAATCAAAAATATAATCATTATCAAATATAAAGTCTAAAATTTCGTCATTATCCAGCTCTTCTATAAATAATCTTTTAACTAAATTTTTATTTAGTGACACTAGGTCTTTTAAAGCAAGTACAGTAAATTCCGGTTTTAATTTTAAGAAAAAGTTAATAGCATTTATAAACTTATCTATAAATTCTGAGTTTACAGTATCCATATTTAAATCTCTTATTTCTGATAACTTAGAAATTACACTTCCAATTAATAAATAAATTCTATCGTGCTCCACTGGGATTTCTACTTCCATACCTGAAATAATATCATCCACACTGATTAGATCATCTTTTAATTTACAAAACTGCAAGAAACTATTACATTCAATTTCTCCCACATTTCCTTCTATCTTATATCTCAAAATATCGCTGTCCATATCTAAATTATCCGTATTTAATATATCACTTACTGCATGCCATGTTCTTGGTGATGCAAATATCATAGTATTGCTATCTGGTATAAAATTATGCAACGCACTTGGTTTAAAATTTAGGTAGCTTATTACTAAAGGATTTATTTTGTATTTATATGCAAAATTTCTCTTCCATACCTCCAAATCATATCCAATATTATGTATTTCAAATCTATTAGCAAGGGGTGATGGCATTTGAACAAAAACCCCATTATCATCTTCTCTATTCCCAAGGGCTACTATAAACCATCCTTCTGGCAAATTATATTCTCCCAGCTTTCTATCCTGAATAAGTTGGTAGGCTGCAGCTTGTACTCTTTTTGGTGCTGAAGTTAACTCTTCTATTAATAAAATTCCCCTCTCTCCATCACGTTCTTCATCGGGCAAAATATCATTTGGTAGCCAACAAGTTCTACTTTCCTCTTTATTAGGGAAAGGAATACCTTTTAAATCTGTTTCTGTGTAAAGTAACAGTCTAAGATCTATAAATCCTATTTTTTTCTTTTCTGTTATTTGTTTAATAACTGCAGATTTCCCAATCCCTGATGGTCCCAAGCCTAGTATTGCCCTTTTTATATCATTATCAATATTAAATTCTACTATTTTTTGAAACTGTTCTATATTTATTGTAGACATAATCTTCCCCCCTTTTTAAATCCTGATAATAGTTGATCCTTTATAATCTTTTATAGCTTCTTCAGTGCCATCTTCCGTTAAGCACCAAATTATATTTCTAAGAAATATCTTTGGTGGACTAAAGTAACCATCAGTCAAAACAAGTATACAACTATAATTCAATTTTTCATTTCTTACATATTCCAAAGCTATATTTACATCTGTACCTTGTCCTCCATATATGGGAAGTTTATTTATATTTTCTTTACTTATTTCGAATACATCTTGAACTATACTATCGAAAAATATAACTTTTCCCTTAGCTTCAAAATCGTTGCAAATATTATAAGCTTGGTATAAGAAATTATTTAAATCATCCTCACTGATTGATCCTGATGTATCTATTAAAAATAATATATCTTCTATGTAATTTTCATCTTCATATGGTCCTGGTAAAATTAATCCTCTATATATATGATTTTTATCTGGTGTGTCAAAAGAAGTATCATCTTGTAAAATATTGCTCAGATATCGTCTTAGATATTTATGCCAAGGAACTCTCATTCCAATTAATTCGGTTATTCTTCTCATCAAACTGCCTGGCAAATCTCCTAAAAGTTTTGCTCCATAAATTTTGTTAGTTATTATTGATTCTTGTATGATTCTTCTCATATTAGAAGAAGTTTTTTCTGTATTTGTTGGTAATATTAGATCAGTTTTAGTTTTATTTAAATTTATATTATTTCCATAAATAGTTAAGATTGAACTTTCTTCTTGTGATAAATTATTATCCTCTGGAATTTTATCTGGAGTGGCTATAATTTTAGTTTTTTTCTTATCATATATTATTTCATAAAGCTGTTCAAAGGATAATTTTTCTAACTCTTTTCTATCTTCTTCATTTTTAATCATATAAGCATCCTTAGGAACAGCTATAATTATTCCAGCCTTTTTAAACTCATTTTTTTCCATATCAATATAGTAATTAACTAAAAAATCTGATGCTACATTGGCTATTTTTATATCTTTATTAATCATTCTGGATGGATGCATGAATATACAATGGTAAAGTTGATGAAGTAAATAAAAATTTCGTTCAGCCTCATTAAGCTTTTCCATATATTCTTTATTATAGTATATTGTATTACCGTCAGTACTTGTTATATCAGTAGAATTGCTTTCTTTCATTTCATTAAGCTTCATCAATATTACACCATAGAAAGGTCTTTTCCTCACTAAATTTATTTTTAATCTACTTATACTTTGTTCTATAGTAAGCAAATTCTCCCCCCCTAAACTAAGTATCCATATTTTAATTATAGTATATTAATTTCTGAATTTACTCACTATAAGAAATTTAATCTTGCTTTTAAGTATATAATTTTTTAATATGCTATTTATATAAATAATCTCTAGTTAAAGGATATGAGTTATTTACTCCTTTAGTGAAAACTATTTGATGAAGATCTATAATCCCATTGTAAAAACATGCAGCACAAGAATATAAGTACAAAGTCCACATTCTTACAAATCTTTCATCAAACATTTCTCTTACTTTATCTATATTTTTTTCAAAGTTTTCAGCCCACATTAATAAGGTCTTCACATAATGTAATCTTAAACTTTCCACATCTAGAGTATAAAATTTATAGTCTGCTGATAATGATATTATTTCTCTCAAAGTAGGAATTACCCCTCCCGGGAAAATATATTTCTTAATCCATGCATCTCCTTGCGATTCAATTAAACCACTTATATAATGTAGTACAAATATTCCCTCTTTTTTTAGTACTTTTGATACATTTTTCATAAATAATTCATAATTATTTCTTCCCACATGTTCAATCATTCCCACACTTACAACTCTATCAAATAACAATCCTGATTTTTCAAGCTCCCTATAATCCATAAGTTTTACTTCTAAATAGTTCTGTAAGTTTTCTTCTTGTATCCTGTCATTAAATTTCTTATATTGCTCTGAGCTTAGAGTAATTCCTAAACCTTTTACTTTATACATTTTTGCTGCTTGTATAAGAAGTTCTCCCCAACCACATCCTATATCCAATAAGCTTAATCCTTCTTTTAAATCTAATTTCTTAAGTAAGTGATGAATTTTGTTCATTTGAGCATCATATAGTGAATCTCTCTCACTTCTAAAATAGCCACATGAATAACTCATAGTATCATCAAGCCATAATCTATAAAAATCATTCCCTATATCATAATGATAAGTTACCTCTTCTTTTTGTTTTTTAGCAGATGTTAAATTAGAAAAAATATTTGTCAGCTCTTTAAAGTTTATGTAGAATTTATCTTTATATTTTAATACTGTATTAAGCATTAATAATAAATCACCTTCAACTTCCAAATTACCGTCCATATAAGCTTCCCCAAAAGCTAAAGTTGTACTTGTTATTAAATCTTTCTTTGGTATAGGTTTATTTAAGATAATCTTAAACAGAGGTTCATCTTTTCCAATTTTAATTTCATCTCCATCCCAAAATTTAATTGTAAATGAATCTTCATCGAATATTTTTGAAAATGTTTTTATAAATAATTTATCCACATTCATATTTTCTTACTCCCTTAATATATTGATGGTATTTAACACGCTTATTTTTTACATATATTTACTTATTATTCATTATTTACATAATAAAACCACCCATCCATAATATACTAAAGTGAGCGCTTTGTAATTTATATAATATTTTCATTAAATTTAGCCTTTAACGTTCCCATATCTCTATACCTTTCATAATATAAATTATCTTGACACTTTTGGAGGCTTAGAAATGGACTTTATCGATAGAATGGTATCAGAGAGACTGGGAGATTTATCTTTTTTTAATACTACTACACGATTATACAAATTTGAAAAACTAAAGAAAATGACTGCAGAAGCACAACTTAAAAATACCAATATAAAGCTTATTAATATGGGTGTTGGTGAACCTGACAGAATTGCTAATTCTAAAATCGTTGATGTATTATGCAAAGAATCTTATAAGAACGAAAATAGATTCTATGCTGATAACGGCATCTTGGAGTTTCAAGAGGCTGCTTGTAGATTTATGAAAAATGTATATGGAGTGGACAACTTAACTTGTGATAATGTTATGCATGGAATAGGATCTAAATCCATATTGGCTATGATTCCCATTGGGTTTATAAATCCTGGTGATATTTGTCTTATGACAGCTCCTGGATATCCAATAATGGGGACATATTCTAAGTTTTTAGGTGGAGAAGTTTATAACCTTCCTCTTTGCAAAGAAAACGACTTCTTTCCTGATTTAGAAAATATTCCTAAAGATATTTTAAAAAGAGCAAAACTACTTTACATTAATTATCCTAATAATCCAACAGGACAAATTGCCACTATAGAATATTATAAGTATTTAGTTGATTTTTGTAGAAAAAATGAAATATTTATAATATCCGATATGGCTTACGGAGCTTTAACTTATGGAGATTATAAACCTCTTAGTATATTAAGTATTCCTGAAGCTATGGATATTTGTTTAGAAATTCATTCCCTTTCAAAAAGTTTTAATATGACAGGTTTTAGAATGGCCTTTGTCGTTGGCTCTGCTAAATCTATTAAACTTTATTCAACAATTAAAGGACATACTGATTCAGGACAATTTATTCCCATTCAAAAAGCTGCTGCTTTTGCACTTGATAATTATGAAGAACTTATTGAAGAAAACATAGAAAGATATTCTAGAAGATTTGATTTATTAATTGATACACTAAGAAAAGTTGGATTTGAAGTAGAAAAGCCTAAGGCTGGTTTTTATGTTTATGTACCAATTCCTAAAGGTGCAGGTAACGTATTTTTCCATAGTGGTGAAGATGCCTTTGCTTATATACTTAATAATGCTATGATTTCCACTGTTCCATGGGATGATTGTGGTGCTTATTTAAGGCTTTCAGTTACTTATGAAGCTTACAGTGAAGAAGATGAAGTTAAGCTTATGAATGAGATTTATAAAAGATTAACTTCTTTAAATTTGCGATTTTAAATAATTATTTTATTTAAATAAGGTGTAAGACTATAATATTCCTTACACCTTATACTTCTATAAATTTAATATTATTTTTCTTTCAAATGATGATATCATCTAGCTTATACTATAAAATTAAATTATAAAATAAATATTTAACTTTAATAAATAAGGAGGATTTTTATGTTTCAAATAAAACATTTTAATGATTTAACTACAAATGAATTTTATGAAATAGCTAAGGCTAGATACGGAGTCTTTGCTTGTGAACAAAAGATAACTATGGAAAATGATTTTGATAATGTGGATAAAAACTCTTATCATATTTTTTCAATAGATAATGGAATTGTAACATCTTATGCTAGAATAATACCTAAGGAATTTAGTCATTATGACGATGTATCTGTTGGTAGAGTTTTAGTCATGAAAAACTATAGAAAAAAAGGTCTTGCCAAAAACTTAATGAAACATGCTATAAACTTTGTTAGAGAAAATTTAAAAGAAGAGCATATTACTTTATCAGCACAGTATTACATAAAAGATTTATATGCTAGTCTAGGATTTAAAGAAATTTCAGATATTTATGATGAGTGTAATATTCCTCATATTAAAATGAAACTATAAAACTCCATAAATTCTTTATTAATTTATAAGTAATATAATTAAATAGTAAAAAAGAGGATATCTTCTTAATAATTTATTAATTGTTTTTAGATATCCTCTTTGTTTTTTAATTTTTATATTTTAAATATCCTTCACGATATTTTTAGCCCATTTCTTAGATAAAACTCTTGGTACTCCAAATATAAATTTGGCTACTTCTTCTGTATAAGTAAGTGCAACTAATATATAAATAGGTAGTCCTTTATATGCAGCAAAGAATGTTAAAGGCAGTGAAACAAACCACATACATCCCATTTCTAAAAATAATGCATATTTAGTATCTCCACCACTTCTAAGAACTCCTATAATTATAAATGTATTAAAAGTTTTAAGAGCCATAAGTATTCCCATTATAATAAATATATTTATTATATCTGGTGCAAGGCTAGATGATACACTAAATATTTTAAGAAGTATTGGAATAGAAAGAATCAATAACCCACCAAATATTAAACCTACTATAGTTACTAACTTAGAAAACTTTTTAGAATAGTCAATGGCTTTTTCTATATTATCTGCTCCCAGCTCATTACCTATCATAATTGACGATCCTATGGCAACACAAACTGCTGTAATTATAAAGAAATTTCCTGTACTTGATGCAATCTGACTAGCAGCAATAGCCGATGTTCCAGCTCTTGAATAAGCAACAGCATATAACACCGTTCCAAATGCCCATAGTGTATCATTTAAAAATGTTGGTATAGTCTTTGATACATAAGCTTTTACTAAATCTTTATTTATTACTTTTATATCCTTAAAAGTGAATCTTAATTCATAATCATTTTTTATAAAATAGATATAGGTTATAAGTAAAATTAATTCTATTATTCTAGCTATAACAGTTGCTAAAGCTGCACCACTTGCACCTAAAGCTGGCATACCTAATTTCCCAAATATAAATATATAATTTAAAATAATATTTATACTAAGAGAAATTGTACTACATATCATTCCTAATTTAGGATTTCTAATACTTCTTGAACCCATACTAAACACATTGTTAATAGCTATAATTGGATAACAAAATCCTATTATTAAAAAGTAATTTACTGCTACTTTAATTACTTGCTCATCTTGTGAGAAGAAATTAATTATAAACTTAGGTGAAAAAATAGCTACTAACATAAATATAATTCCTAATACTAATGATGATATTACACTTAAAGCTGTGATTTTTCTAATATTATCTTTATCACTTTTTCCATAAAACTGAGCTATAAATAATGCTGCCCCACCTATAATACCTGATAAAGCCATGTTATATAAAAAGAAATATTGATTGGCAATACCAATAGAGGCTACTGATACTTCTCCTAGTCCGCCAACCATAACTGTATCTATCATATTTATTAAATTTGATAATAAATTTTGAATTATTATGGGAATACATAAGGTAATCAATGTCTTATAAAATTTTTTATTGTCTTCATTAAGCTTTATTAAATTTTTCAAACTTTCACTTCTCCTTTATTTTGTATGTAATGCTTTGAGTTATTATATACGTTTTTTCATCATAATAAAAGAGATTTCTTATATTTTATAAGAAATCTCTTTTTATATCTATTATTCTGTAACAGATTCTATTTCCTCTTCTTCTACATTAGATGATAGTTCGCAAACTGTAGCCATAATCTTATCATCATTTACATCTGATTTTAAGTTTTCTGAAATTACTAAGTCCTTAAATAATACTGAGTCCCCTTGATTTAATTCAGAAACATCTATTTTTAATTTTTCTGGAATATCCTCTGGATAGCCTTGCAATTGTACTTCTGATACAAATACTTCTAATAGTAATCCTTTTGATTCTAAATATCCTTGTCCTTCAAAACCTACTGGAACTTTTAATTTAACAGAGTCTCCTTTTTCAACATGTTGAAAATCTATATGTATTATTTCTCCAAAAGTATTTCTTTGTACTTCTTTTAACACACATTTTTCAATTGTACCATCAAGATTTAATGATATTACTTGACTTTTATTACTAGATAGTAATTTTAACATTTCTTTTTTAGAGATTTTACATGGTATGGAATTTTCTAAAGAACCTCCATAAATTATTCCTGGTACTTCTCCATTATTTCTAACTTTTCTACCCTTCTCATTTCTTTCCAAAACATTAAAAACTAAATCTTGCATAATACCACCTCTTTACATATTTTTCATTTACAAAAAAAGTATAGCACTTTATCTTTTATAATTCATTATTAATTTTAAATATATAATTTAAACATTTTAATTTAATATTTTTCTATAAAAAATATTTTCTTATTAGAAAACCTATAAATTTTTTTTATAAAATAGTTTAATCTATATATAGAAAGGCGGTTTTAATATGGAAAAAGTTAATCATGAAATTCCACCAATTTATGATGAAAATTCAAAAATACTTATACTAGGCTCCTTTCCCTCTGTAAAATCTAGAGAAAATCAATTTTTCTATCACCATCCACAAAATAGATTTTGGAAAGTTATGGCTAGTATTTTTAATGAAGATATTCCCGCTACTATTGAAGATAAAAAATCTCTTCTCATTATAAATAAAGTAGCCCTGTGGGATGTAATTAAAAGCTGCGAGATTGAAGGCTCCAGTGATAGTAGTATAAGAAATGTAGTTCCAAATGATATAAACTTAATACTTGAAAAATCTAATATCCAACAGATTTTTTGTAATGGTAATAAGTCATATTCTTTGTACAAAAAATATTTAGAAAAGGATACTGGTATTAAATCTATATCACTACCTTCCACAAGTCCTGCAAACGCTAGATTTAATTTAGATATGCTTGTACATGAATGGAGAGTTATTTTAGATTTTATTTAAATAAATAAAATCTTTTTATTATTAAAAAAGACTGTATTCCACTAATTTTCAAGTGGTACACAGTCTTTATAGTTTATCATATTTGGATATTAAGCTTGTTTTCCGAAGTATCTTTCTAATAATCCTAAGAAAGCTTTACCATGTCTAGCTTCATCTTTACACATTTCATGAACAGTGTCATGTATAGCGTCTAATCCTAATTCTTTAG
>CAMBXR010000042.1 GCA_945871955.1 uncultured Clostridium sp.
GTAAAGATGAAGCTAGACATGGTAAAGCTTTCTTAGGATTATTAGAAAGATACTTTGGATAGGATTAAATAAATCTAATAAAAAGGCTGTAATTGATAATGTCAATTGCAGCCTTTTTTACTTACTAGGGTATTATATTATCATTTTTATTGTGGAAAGCTCCTACAATTAAGTATTATCAATATGTATAATTCGTAGTAAAAAAGTAAATTTTGAGCAACGGGATAAGTCTGAAGCGGTAGCGAAGACTTAGACGTTGGCGACATGAAGTGTAGCGCCCACGCAGTGGCTTAAGCGAAGCGAATTTTTTATAGTCTATGTTAGCTTTCTTTGTGATTAGCTATGTATATAATATAATTAAGGTTCACAATTGTTATATAATACGAAGTAAATATACTTTTATAACAAATATTATTAAAGGAGTGGTTTTATGATTATAAGAGATGCAGTATATGATGATATAGATAATATAGCGAAATTATATATTTCAAATTGGAAGGAAACTTATAAAGGATTACTATCTGAAGATTATTTAAATGGTTTAACTAAAGAGTATGCAGTAGAAAAGTGGAGTAAATATCTTAAAAATGAAAATCATATTTTTGTTGCGTATGAAGAAAATGAATTTTTAGGTTTTGTAGCATCTAAAAAAGATGATGAGGAAGAAAATTATTGGTATTTAGATTCTTTACATATAACAAAAAATTCAAGAGGAAAAGGAATAGGAACGAAATTAATTTATAGAGTAGGGCAGTATGCTTTAAAACATGGATATGAATGCATGAGTATTTGTATTGTTAAAGGAAATGATAATGCTAAAAGGATATATGAAAAACTTGGTGCAGTTCATTATAAATATTTTATTGATGATTTTGGAGGAGTAAAATCAAATTCAGAAAAACTTATATGGAAAAACTTAAGTATTTTTGCTTAATGATAATATTTTTTCTAATATCAACACTATATTAAAACATAGCCTAAAAGAAAAACTAATTCCCATTTTATATGTATGGTATTTATAATTTTTTAGTTCATATATTCTTATAGGGGTGCAAAAATAGTATGTACACACTTAGAATTTTAAGTAAAAAAATATCAATTAGTATATTAATTATTTTTTTGCTTGGTACAGCTAGTCACTTCATATATGATTTAACAGGACAACTGCTGATAGTAGGATGTTTATTTCCTATTAATGAAAGTATTTGGGAACATTTAAAATTATTACTAATACCTATGATTGCCTGGTGGAGTATTTTTTATGTAAGATATAGTCATAAATATAATCTAAATATTGATAAGTGGTTTTCTTCTAGTCTAGTAGCCTTAATTACTTCCATGTATATTCAACTAAGTACATTTTATATATATACTGGGGCTTTTAATATTGAGTATTTAATAATAGATATCCTTATATTTTTACTTGCTGTTACTTTAGGGCAATATATGGGACTTCACTTCTATAAATATGGTAAGGAGCATAATTATAAAATATGTATTTTAGTCATATTATTAATTATTATTTTATTTATCTTTATGACATTTTATCCACCTCATTTACCTTTATTTTTAGATATGAAAAGTGGCGGTTACGGCTTATAACGTGTTATATTTTATACACTTTTATGTAATTATTCCTAATGTTACAATTGTTATATATTGTGAACTTTATTATAGAAATTTTATTACTGGAGGATAAATGGTTTTGACAGATAAATCAAATAACTTATTTGAAAATTTAGAAACGCTTAAAGAATATAGATGGTTTTTATGGTTAGTATTTTTAATCATTACAATATTTAAAGATATTATTAAAAATACTATAGGTTCATCTATATATAATATAATTATCACTTGTATAATGAGTATTGCTGGAATTTATATTTTATATCAATTCATAGAATACATAAAAAATAATGACAGCTATGATATTAAAAATATGAGGAAGGAATTAATACTTTCTTCTATTATGATTTTAACTACTGTAATCTTTTTAATATTTTTACTTATTATTTAATTATAAATAAATAATTTTAATAAAGTACGAATTAAGTTGTTTATAGTTATATATTATTTATTACAACGTTAGCTAACAGAGCCTTTTTATATTTTATTTGAATTATTAATAAAAATATAAGAGAATTAGTTGACAAAGCTTTTAAAGAAGAATAGTATTAAAGCAAACAAATAAAATTAGGAAAGGAAGATATGATAATGAACAAAATAGAAAAGAAATTAATATCAAAACTTTATAGCTTTTATTATTTCTTTTTCTGGGGCTTTTATTTTAGCGCTGGCTATTTGTTCTGTAAAAATAAATATAAACCTTTTCTAATGAGTTACAATGCAGTTTAATATACTAAATTGTATATTTGTTGTACTATAAATTAAGTTTATCCAAGGGAACTCATTAAGAGTTCTCTTTTTTAATTCTAAGGAAAATATGTAAAATAGAAAGCTTATATAAAATAAAAGGGGGAAGTTAAAATGGTAGTAATCTTAAAACCAAAAACTAGTGAAGAAGAAATAAAAAGATTAACAAAAGAATTGGAGCAACTAAATGTATCAGTAGATAAAAGCCAAGGAACTGAATGTACTATATTGGGATTAGTCGGGGATACAAGCAAAATTGATCCATGGTATATAGAGTCTAATGATTGTGTTGAAAAAGTTATGAAAGTACAAGAACCTTATAAAAAGGCAAATAGAGCTTTTCATCCAGAAAATACTGTAATAGATGTATGTGGTAGAAAAATTGGTGGAAAGAAAATTGCCATGATAGCAGGGCCTTGTTCTGTGGAAAGTGAAGAACAAATCATATTAGTAGCAAATGAAGTAAAAAAACATGGTGCAGGATTTTTAAGAGGTGGAGCATTCAAACCTAGAACTTCTCCATATAGCTTCCAAGGATTAAAATACGAAGGATTAGACTTATTAAATGAAGCAAAAGAAGAAACAGGGCTTCCAGTAGTAACAGAAATAATGTCACCTTGTGATATACCAAAATTCGTTGAAAAAGCAGATATAATTCAAGTTGGAGCTAGAAACATGCAAAACTTCGACTTATTAAAAGAACTTGGAAAAATAGATAAACCAATATTATTAAAAAGGGGCTTATCTGCAACTATAGAAGAATTATTAATGAGTGCTGAATATATTATGGCTGGAGGAAACGAAAAAGTAATACTTTGTGAAAGAGGTATAAGAACATTTGAGACATACACAAGAAATACTCTGGATTTAAGTATGATTCCTGCAATTAAAAAATTAAGTCATCTTCCAGTAGTAGTTGATCCAAGTCATGCTACAGGAAAATGGTGGATGGTAGAATCCCTTTCAAAAGCGGCCATAGCAGTAGGTGCAGATGGACTTATAATAGAAGTTCATAATGATCCTAAAAATGCTTTATGTGATGGTGCTCAGTCTATTAAACCAGAAGTATTCGCTAACTTAATGGATGAGCTTAAAGTAATTGCAAATGCAGTAGGTCGTGAAATATAGAAGGTAAGTATATGATATATTTAAAAAATATAGGGGGCGTTGTACATGAAAGAAGTGAGGGGAGATAATATAAAAATCGGCTATCAAGGTGCTAGAGGATCTTTCAGTGAAGAAGCTATGATAGAGTTTTTTGGAGTAAATCAAAATACTTTTAGCTATGACAAATTTGAAGATGTGTTTTTGGCAATTCAAAAAAATGAGATAGATTATGGAATATTGCCCTTTGAAAATTCATGTACAGGAGCAATCACTGCAGTTTATGATTTATTATTAAAATACGGATTTTATATCGTAGGTGAAGAATATATTAAAATTAATCAAAATCTAGTGGGTATAAAAGGAGCAAAGGTGGAGGATATTAAAGAAATCTATTCACATCCCCAAGGTTTTGAACAAAGTAAAAAATTTTTAAGCGAGCATGATAACGCTAAATTAGTTTATTTTTATAATACGGCCATAAGCGCTAAGCATATATCAAAATTAAATGATAAATCAAAAGCAGCCATAGCCAGTAAAAGAGCAGCAAAAATATACGGCTTGGATATAATAGAAGAAAATATTCACGACAATGAAAAAAATCATACCAGGTTCATAATAATAGGTAAGCACTTAGAATCGTCAGAGGAAAGCAATAAATCCACAATATGTTTTTCTTTAGATAATAATGTAGGTACACTATATAACTTACTAAGACACTTTGTAGAAAACAATATAAATATGATAAAAATAGAATCTAGACCAAGTAATACTCAATTATGGGAATACGTCCTATATGCAGATATTGAAGGTAATATAAATGATGATAATGTGAAAGAAGCAATAAATTTAATAAATAAAGAATGCCCATATTTTAGATTTCTGGGTTGTTATAAAAAGAAAGATATATAAGGAGTAGGTTATGAAAATATTAATCGTAGGTCTTGGTGTTATTGGTGGAGGATATGCAATGGCACTAAAAGAAGCAGGATACGAAGAAGTTTATGGAGTAGATATAAATACTGACACTTTAAAAAGAGCAAAAGAAATGGGAATTATAAAAGAGGGTTTTATAAATGAAGATGAAATAATATCGAAAGTTGATTTAATAGTTTTAGCTATTTATCCTGATTTAGTTAAAAGCTTTATTATAAAAAACAAAGACAAAATTAAAGATAATGCAGTAATAACAGATGTTACAGGAATAAAGCAATTGTTTATAAATGATATAGTTGATATTTTACCAGATAATGTTGATTTTGTATTTGCCCATCCTATGGCGGGGAGAGAGAAAAAGGGAATTGATTATGCAACCAATGAAGTTTTTAAAGGGGCAAATTTCTTAATAATTGAAACTGAAAAAAACAAAGAAGAAAATCTAAAATTAATAGAAAACTTAGCTTATGAAATGGGATTTAAGCATATTAGAAGAACTAATCCTGCTTTTCATGATGAGATGATATCTTTTACAAGTCAATTGCCCCATGTACTTGCAGTGTCTCTTATTAACAGCGATATTGAAGGAAGAAATACAGGAGAATTTATAGGTGATAGTTATAGAGACTTAACTAGAATTGCTAATATGAATGATAAATTATGGAGTTTATTATTTTTAGGAAATAAAGAAAATTTACTAAAATCTATGTATAATTTTGAAGAAGAATTTATTAAAATCAAAAAATGCATAGAAGAAGATGATGCAAATGGTCTTAGAGATTTATTTATAAAGTCGACTATAAGAAGAGAAAAATTATAAAATTCACTTGGCTCAAAATTTGATAGCAAATAAAAAAGCTCAAAGGTTAAACCTTTGAGCTTAAGCTTTTGAATTAAGCAGCAGCAACTTCTTCTTGAGTTCCTCTTATTTCATCAGCAGTAGTTATTTTGTAGTTTTTGAATATGAAGTATCCTATATATCCAGCTATTATACTTACTACAGCACAAGCAACAGCAGCTATTAAACCTCTCATTCCATTTTCAGCAACTGAAACAGCGAAACCAGCTATTTGAGTAGCAAGACCTGGAGTAGAAACTGTTATTCCCATCATAGCAACTATTATACCAGATAATCCACCACCTATGAAGTTAGTAACATATACTGGTATTGGGTTAGCAGATATTAAGTCAGCTTGAGTTAATGGCTCTATAGCAACAGCTATACTATCTTTTTTAGTTCCTAATTTCATTTTTTCGAAGAATACGTAGTTCATGAAAGCAGAACCAAATACAGCTAAAGCACCGATTCCCATTGGAACACCAGTTAAACCTATTATAGAAGTTAAAGCCATTGAGCTAAGTGGAGCAGTAGCAACAACTGTTATTAATCCACCAAGTATTAATCCCATTATTATTGGAGATGTTTCTTGAGCTTGTATTAAAACTGTTCCTATTTGAAGTAAAGTAGATTTTACTACTGGGTCCATAACCATAGCTATACCTCTTGTTATAGGAGCAGCAACTAATATTATAACTATTAAATCAAGTCCAGCTGGAACTTTCTTTTCTAAGAATTTAACAACGAAAGATACTAAGTATCCAGCTATAAATCCTGGAAGTATTCCGTAACCAGAAACTGTTAAACCAACTAATACAGCGTAAGCTGGTGATACACCAAGTGCTAAAGGAACAAGTATACCTGCAGCAACTCCACCTAAGCTACCACTAGCGTCCCCAACACCTTGTAAGAATGAAATACCCATTTGAGTTCCGAATAATGATGCATGGAATGCTTCAACAAGGAAACTTGCACAAGCAGCGTTTGCTAATGCACCCATAGCTTTCATACCGTGTGGAGCTTTGTAACTAAATAAAGTAAATAATGCTAATACCGCTAATAATAAAGCAGTACCTGTTAAAATTTGAATCATACCGATTTCCTCCTAAATATAAAATTATTATTCCTAATACCTTAAGTTCGAGGTATTGTTTTCCTAAAAGCGAGAACAAATCTAAAGTAAAGTTTTTTTTATATAAATAATGTTTTCCTCTCGTCTCTTACAAAAGTTATTATAAGTTAAAAAATTATAATTGTAAATACATTTTTCGACAAAAAATAAAAAATATAAAATATATTAGAAAATTTACACATATATATTTTTCAAGGAGTGTATAAAACCTTGTATTTCAAAGGGAAAACGAATGCAACTACTTAAAAAAAATTTTATATATTTAAAAATAAAAAAACTAAAAAGTGTAAAAAGAAAATGATACAATATTTATAATTTATACATATAAAAAGGAGAAATTTATGATTTTAATTAAAAATGGTAGATTGATAGATCCAAAATCTAAAAGAGATGAAGTAGTAGATATACTTATTGAAAATGGGAAAATAAAAAAAATAGGCGAAATTAATGATGAAAAAGATTTTGAAGTAATAAATGCAAAAGGATACATAGTTTGTCCAGGACTTATAGATGTACATGTGCATTTTAGAGATCCAGGTTTTACTTATAAAGAAGATATATTAAGTGGAGCAAAATCTGCTGCAAGGGGAGGATTTACAACAGTAGTTTGTATGGCAAACACAAAACCTGTGGTAGACAATGTCCAAACTTTACAATATATAAATGAAAAATCAAAAGAAGCTATAATAAATGTGCTTCAACTTGGTAGTATAACAAAAGGCTTTGAAGGAAAAGAGTTGACTAATTTTGAAGAACTTTTAAAAAATGGAGCAGTAGGATTTAGTGATGATGGACTACCTTTAATGGATACTGATGTACTATATAAAGCCATGGAAAAAGCAAAAGAATTAGATATTCCTATAAGTCTTCACGAAGAAGATCCTAAATTTATAAAAAAATCGGGAGTAAATGATGGAGAAATAGCTAAAAAACTGGGATTAGATGGTGGAGCAAAAATTTGTGCTGAAAATATTATGGTATCTAGAGATTGTATGTTAGCATTGGACACAGGAGCAAAAGTAAGTATTCAACATATTAGCTCTGGTGTGGCTGTAGAAACTGTAAGATTTGCTAAGTCTTTAGGAGCAAAAGTATATGCAGAAGCATCACCACATCATTTTACTTTAACTGAAGAAGATGTGCTAAAACATGGTTCATTGGCAAAAATGAATCCTCCTCTTAGAACAAAAAAGGATAAGCAAATGATAATAGAGGGATTAAAAGATAATACAATAGAAATAATAGCCACTGACCATGCACCACATATTATAGAAGAAAAAAATCAACCATTTGAGCTGTGTCCTAGTGGTATCATAGGATTGGAGACATCTTTAGCTTTAGGTATAACTTCTTTAGTCAAAGAAAATCATTTAAGTTTAATGAGCTTATTGGAAAAAATGACTATAAACCCAGCTAAACTTTATAATTTAAATAGGGGATATATAGAAGAAGGTGCTATTGCAGATATTTTAATATTTGATGAAAATGAACAGTGGCAAGTTAAAGACTTTGATTCAAAATCAAGTAACTCTCCTTTTATAGGCGAAAAATTATATGGAAAAGTTAAGTATACAATTAGTGAGGGGAAAATTGTTTATACTGACAAATAAACTATAGGTGTATTATAATTTAATTGGGAAAAATATGTTAAGGGGGAGACTTATGACAATAGGAAGTAAATTTAATGTGGGATTAAGCAATATAACAATAGATAGACTTACTTTATTAAGCTATAAAATTAAATTAGATGACTATATTAAAAAGAACAACCTTTGGGAAGAAAACGTAATAGAATGTTGGCTATATGATCTTTGTGATTATGCTTTAAAACAAGATGTGGGGCTAACTTATAAAACTATTAGAGTTTTAGAAGATCACTGGGGATTTGATACTGATAAAGATGATATTGATGAATTTATAACAGAGCATATGGAAAAATTTATGGCAAAAATAAATAGATAATTTTTATAACCACTTTCATACTTATGAGGGTGGTTATTTTATTGAAAGTGAAAATATTTAAAACTATACTAAAGGTAAAGAAAGAAGTTTATGGGAGGTTATATATGAATAGTGATGTAAAACAATATGAAAAGATGACTCAAACACCCTTACCAAAGCTGATAACATCCCTTGCCATACCGACTATTATAAGTATGCTAATCACTGGATTTTACAATGCAGCTGACACATACTTTGTTTCAAAGCTTGGTACTAGTGCATCAGGAGCAACAGGCATAGTATTTTCATTGATGACTCTTATACAAGCAGTATCATTTTGTATAGGAATGGGTTCTGGGAGTACAATTTCAAGAAAATTAGGAGCTCAGAGAAAGAAAGAAGCTGATATTATAGGCTCGAGCGGGCTTTTGTTTGGTATTTTATTTGGACTTATGTTAGTTATATTTGGAAATTTATTTATTGAGCCTTTGATGAAACTTTTAGGTTCAACACCAACTATCCTGCCCTATGCTAAGGACTATGCTAAGTATATTTTGATAGCAGCACCTTTTATGTCTGCCTCATTTATATTAAACAATATGTTAAGATCAGAGGGAAAGGCAAATTTATCTATGATGGGAATTGCAACAGGTGCAATAATAAATATTGCCTTAGATCCTTTATTTATATTTGTATTTAAACTAGGAATAAGTGGAGCAGCAATAGCTACAGGAATTAGTCAATTTATAAGTTTTATAATTTTGTTTTCCTTTTATTTGAGAAAGAAAACAGTTATAAATATATCTGTAGAAAATTTCTCGAAAGACATATTTACCTATTTAATGATTTTGAAAAATGGACTTCCTTCTTTTTGTAGACAAGGACTTGCTAGTATATCAACAGTGGCACTAAACTTCAATGCAGCTCTTTATGGTGATATGGCAGTAGCAGCCATGTCTATTGTTGGCAAAGTATTTATGCTTATTTTCTCAGTTCTAATAGGATATGGCCAAGGTTATCAACCAGTTGTGGGATATAATTATGGTGCTAAGAAATATGAAAGAGTAAAAGATGCCTTCAAATTTACTTTAAAAGCAGGCACAATAATTTTAACCATTTTAGCAGTTATAGGATTTATATTGTCACCAAATATAATCAAAGCCTTTATCAATGACGAGAAGGTTATAGAAATAGGGACTCATGCCTTAAGATATCAATGTATGGTTATGCCTATCATGACTTTAGGAGTACTAAGCAATATGACCTTTCAGTGTGTGGGCAAACCTTGGCAAGCAACATTTTTATCATCCTGTAGACAGGGAATATATTTCTTACCACTAATATTAATTTTACCACGAGTGTTTGGAATTACAGGGGTAGAGATTACACAACCATTAGCTGACGTATGTACATTTTTAACAAGTGTACCGTTTATATTTAGTTTTATGAAAAAATTACCGAAGGAAGAAAAGTAAAAGATAATAGTTATACTAATTGATATAAACTAAGGGGGAGTTTTATGTGGTGTATTTTGTTATCTATGGATTTTTTAATTGTAAGAATTATGATACAAAAGTATTACCATAAAGTAGAACTGTTTGCATTATTTTATATGAATAATGCATTTTCTATGTTTACAAATGTAAAATTTCTAAATAATAATACTCAAAGGTAGTAAAATATTATATAATAGCAGAATGAATACAAATTATAATATCAGAATAATAGAAATAATAGACCGGAGGATGCTATGAATATAATTATTGTTGGTTGTGGGAAAGTTGGTTCAACTTTAGCAGGACAACTTTCTCAAGAAGGTCATAATATATCAATTATTGATATAAATGATCAAGTTGTAGAAGAATTTTCAAATAGCTATGATGTTATGGGTGTAAGTGGTAATGGTGCCAGTTATAACATACAAAAGGCGGCAGGAATAGAAAATGCACATTTATTGATTGCAGTTACTGGATCAGATGAATTAAATTTACTTTGTTGTTTAATTGCTAAAAAAGCAGGTAATTGTAAAACAATAGCAAAGGTTCGCAATCCAATTTACAATAAAGAAATTGGATTTATTAAAGAAGAATTAGGATTATCAATGGCTATTAATCCAGAATATGAAGCAGCACGTGAAATGACTCGTATACTTCGTTTTCCATCAGTAATTGATATCAATACATTCAATAAAGGTAAAGTGGAGCTATTAACTTTTAAAGTTAATAAAGGTTCAATTTTACATAATATGAGGTTACCAGAAATAGGAAGTAAGTTAAAATGCGATATTCTAGTATGTATAGTTGAACGTGGAGAAGAAATTATCATTCCAAATGGTGAATTTATTATAGAAGAAGGAGACAAAATTTCTATAATTGCACCACATAAAAAAGCTACAGAGTTTTTTGTGAAAATTGGTATGATGAATAATCCTGTTAAAAATTCCATGATAATTGGTGGAGCAGACATATCTTATTATTTAGCAGAAAATTTATTAAAGTATGGAATTAGTGTTACAATGATAGAAAAAGATTTAAAACGTTGTGAAGAATTATCTGAATTAATACCAGAAGCTATGATTATCAATGGTGATGGTACAGATAAAGACTTACTAATGGAAGAAGGCATTACAGAAGCTGAGTCTTTTGCATCGTTGACAGGAATTGATGAGCAAAATGTTTTATTATCTTTATATGCACACAGTAAAATGAATGGAAAAATTATTACAAAAGTAAATAGAATTGCTTTTGATGAAGTAATTGATAACTTAAACTTAGGAAGTATTATTTATCCAAAATATATTACTCTACACTATATTCTTCAATATGTAAGAGCTATGAATAACTCTATTGGAAGTAATGTGGAAACATTATATAAGATTAAAAAAGATAAGGCTGAAGCCCTTGAATTTTATGTAAATGAAGGTTCGAAGCTAATTGGAATTCCTATTGAAGAGCTTGATTTAAAAGATAACTTAATTATTTGTTGTATTAATAGAAAAGGAAAAATTATTACTCCAAAAGGTCAGGATTGTATTAAAAAAGGCGATCGTGTAATAGTTGTTACTACAAATTTAGGATTACATGACTTAAGCGATATATTAAGGAGTTAAGAGATGAATTTTGGATTTATTATATATATTATAGGATGGTTACTAAATGTTCAGGGTGGATTTTTATTAGTTCCTTGTATCGTAGCCATGATTTATGGTGAAAAAAGTGGATTTGCATTTTTTGTTTCTGCAATCATTAGTTTTATACTTGGAATAATATGTACAAGAAAGAAACCACAAAATAGGTCTTTCTATGCAAAAGAAGGGTTCATAACTGTGGCTCTTGGATGGATAGTATTTAGTATATCTGGAGCACTTCCATTTATAATTAGTGGTGAAATTCCCGATATTTTTAATGCTTTATTTGAAACAATATCAGGATATACTACTACTGGTGCTACTATTCTTTCTGATGTGGAAAGTTTGTCAAAATCTTTATTATTCTGGCGTAGCTTTACTCACTGGATAGGTGGAATGGGTGTACTAGTATTCATACTTAGTATTCTTCCACTTGCTGGCGGAAATAATATGCATCTTATGCGTGCAGAAAGTCCAGGCCCAAGTGTTGGAAAATTAGTACCTCGTGTGCGTTCTACAGCAATGATTTTATATGGAATCTATGCAGCATTAACAGTATTAGAATGTATTTTATTATTACTTGGAGGAATGAGTGCATTTGACGCTATAAATACTGCCCTTGCAACAGCAGGTACAGGAGGATTTGGTATTAGAAATACAAGTATGGCAGAGTACAGTGTATATATACAAAATGTAGTTGCTGTATTTATGGTATTATTTGGAGTAAACTTTAGTATATACTTCTTATTACTTGTTCGTAAACCAAAGGATGCTTTAAAAAGTGAAGAACTTCGCACTTATTTAGGGATTATTTTAATATCTACTGTTGTTATTGGATTTAATATAAGAGATTCTTTCTCTTCTATTTGGATGGCCTTACAACAGGCATTTTTCCAAGTAGGTTCTATTATCACAACAACTGGATTTTCAACACTAGATTTTAATATGTGGCCTTCACTATCTAAATCTATAGTAGTGATATTAATGTTTATAGGTGCTTGTGCAGGTAGTACAGGTGGTGGAATTAAAGTATCTAGAATTATAATTTCATGGAAAAACTTAAGAAATGAGATTTCTTCTTTTGTACATCCAAAAAGAATACAAGTTATTCGACTAGAAGAGAAAAAAGTTGGTAGTGAGGTTCTTCGTTCTGTGAATATGTATCTTGTGTTATACGTACTAATATTTGCTGCATCTGTACTTTTAATCTCCTTAGAAAATGGAAGTTTTGAGACAAACTTTACAGCAGTTGCCGCAACACTTAATAACATAGGTCCAGGTCTAGATGGCGTTGGTCCTATGGAGAACTTTGGTACATTCAGTGTTTTCTCTAAATGTGTATTTATGTTTGATATGTTAGCAGGAAGATTAGAGTTAATACCAATGATTATTTTATTCTCACCATGGGTGTGGAGAAATAAGAAATAGTTATAATTAGAAAAATGCTCCCTTTAAAGTAGACAATTAGATTATAAGTTGTTGAAATAAGGAGGAGTATTTTTTTAGAAGTTTATATAAAAATAGCTATAGTACTTGGAAAATCAAGAACTATAGCTATTTTGTATTTATGAATATTATAATGTTGTGATAATTAATTTATCTTGCATTAAATCTTTTTTGTTTATAAATAAGTATTCAAGTACCAAAATTATATTAAATATCATCATAACTATTAAAACTTACATGGTATTTGTACTTGTGATGAAGGTACATACATTTACCACAAACTAGACATTTAGGGTTATTAAGTTTTTTAATTGATTGTAATATAATGCTATAATTAAAATAAAAAGGGGGAAGTTATGTTGTTGGAAATTAAATTGGCTTATGACAAAGAAGATAAAGTAAAAGAACTTTTTATTGAATATACAAATATGCTAATAAAATTAGATGAAAAATTTGCTTATTGTTTAGAACTTCAAGGATATGATGATGAACTGAAAGATTTAGAAATAAAATATGGTAAGCCCTATGGAAGATTATACTTGGCCACAGTGGATGGGGAGGTGGCAGGATGTATTGCACTTAAAAAAATGAATGATGGTAAGTTTTGTGAGCTGAAAAGACTTTATGTAAAACCGAAATTTAGGGGTAATCATATAGCAGAAAAAATGGTAAAACAAATAATTTCAGATGCTAAAGAAATAGGATATAAATATATGCTCTTAGATACACTGCCATATTTACAAAGTGCTATACATATATACAAAAAAGTAGGCTTTTATGAAATAGAAGCATATAACGACAATCCAATGGAAGATTCTATTTTTATGAAATTAGATTTGGATGAAAAATAAATATATGGTAATATAAATAAGCATGAGGAAATGACCCAAAGGAGTAAAACAAATGAAAAACGGACTTATAGAAGCTAATAAGGGCATATTAAAGAAGATATTTTCAGAAGAATTTTGGTTTATTGTACCTCAGTATCAAAGACCATACGTATGGCAAGAGGAAAATATACAAGAATTAATAGACGATCTTTATTATGCTTTTGAAAATAAACAAAATAGTGAGTATTTTTTAGGTGCTTTAGTATTAAAAAGAACTAAGGAAGAAGAATTTAAAGAATATGAAATTTTAGATGGACAGCAAAGACTTACAACTTTATGTATGATGATAGCAGTTCTTAGAGATTTAATGAAAAAACCACAATATAAATGGACTCTTTCTCAAATGATATATCAAGAAGAAAATGAATTGCTAAGAGTTCCATCAAGAAGTAGAATTAAATACAATACAAGGGATAAGGTAAAAGATTTTGTAAAAGACTATATAATACCAAGCGGATCTACTAGAAGAAAAGAAATAGTTAAATTCCATGAAAGTACAAATATATCTGTGGCAAATATGTCAAAGGCCATAAGTGTTATGCATGAGGTTTTTGCTGGCAAAGATAATTTAGAAGCTTTTGCAGTATTTCTACTAAATAATGTATTGTTTATATATGTATCTACAGACAATACGGAAGATGCATTTAGATTATTTACCATATTAAATGATAGAGGAATGCCTCTTTCTAATTCAGATATACTAAAATCCATAAATATTGGAGAAGTGGGAGAAGAGGACTTGGATGAATACTGTGAAAGCTGGGAGTATTTAGAGGAAAAATATAATAAAAGTTTTGATAGATTTTTATCCTTTGCAAGAACAATACTTCTAAAAAACAAGCCTGTATCCAACTTATTAGATGAATATGAAAAAAATATCTATAAAAAAGGCATATTGAAAAAAGGAAAAAATACAATTGATTTTCTAATTGAACTAGATCAAGTTTACGACGCTATAATTGATTTAAATGACAAGGAACTTAGCAATGAGTATAAAAACTTAGTAACTATAATGAAAATAGGATTACATTCTGATGAATGGATACCAGCTCTTATGAGTTACTTTATAAAGTTTAAATATTATAATCTGGATGAATTTATAAAAAGATTGGAATATAAATTTGTGGGAGACCTTATGTCAAACATATCTCCATCAAAAAGACGTGAAAATCTAAATAATATAATTAAAACTATAGAAATTATTAATGAATCTACCATAGATACATTGTTAGACAATAAAGAATTATTTGATATAGATAAAAATATATTTAGAAATAATATAAATGGAGAAGTCTACGGTAAAAAATACACAAAATATTTACTGCTTAAAATCGAATATTTAATGTCGGACAATGCAGTACATTTATCGGATTATAAAGAAATATCCATAGAACATATACTTCCACAAAATCCACCGAAAAAAAGTCACTGGACAAAAGATTTTACAGAAAATCAAAGGAAGTTATGGACTAATAAATTATGTAATTTAGTGCTAATTAGTAATAAGAAAAACGTAAAGCTTGGCAATTTAGATTTTAAAAAGAAAAAAGAAGAGTATTTAAAACATAGAATGGATGTATTTAATAATAGTAAGATATTGTTAGATAAATCTTCAAAATGGGATGAAGCAACTTTAAAAAGCAGACAAAATACTTTAGTTAATATGTTAGTAAATAATAATTAAATAAAAGAGTATAAATAGATGTGTGTAAAAACAAATCTATTTATACTCTTTTTTATTAAGCAAAAATGCTATTAACTACATATTTTTTATCTTTTGTAATATAGACTCTATCAACTCTTTTTGTTATACAACAAAGTATTTCATGGTCTATAGTGCCTAGCTTTCTAGAGATATCACCTATTTTTATATTACCTATTAATATTGCCTCATCTTCTATATTTACTTCAAGATCATCTGGTATTTCAACCATAGTTTGATCCATACAGATTCTTCCGACAATATTCAATAATCTACCATTTATAAATACTTGAGGATTTTCTTGAGTTCTAGGGAATCCATCAGCATAACCCACAGGTATAGTGGCTATCGTTACATCTTTAGTAGCTGTATATGTTCCAGCATAACTTACACTAGTACCTTTTGTTATAGTTTTAATGTTACTTACTTTTGTTTTTAATTCTAAGCATGGTTTTAAATCTATTTCTCTGCTAACTTCTTCTGATGGATATGAACCATATAAAGAAAATCCAAGACGTACCATATTAAAGTCGCAATCTCTCAAATCTAATATGGCAGCACTATTTGATACATGCTTTATTGGAATATTTAAATTAGATTTTTCTAATGCATCTATAACTGTATTAAATTTATTTAATTGCTCATAAGTTGCATTTTTATTTTTTTCGTCTGATTTTGCAAAATGAGTGTAAATTCCTTCTACAATTATATTTTCTAATTCAAATATTTTTTTAATATCTTTAATAGATTTTTCATTTACCAAAAATCCAATTCTACTCATACCTGTATCAATTTTTATATGGATATAAGCCTTTTTATTGCTTGATTTAGCTAAATCGTTTATTTTTAGAGCAGATTCTAAAGTATATACAGTTATTCTAATATTATTATCTATGGCATACTGGATTTTACAATTATCTATATAGCCCATACATAAAATAGGTTTTTGTACGCCTGCTTTTATAAGTGAAAGTCCCTCTTCTAATCTAGCAACTGAAAAAAAGTCTACGTTTTCATTATTATCTAAATACTTAGATACTTCAACAGCTCCATGTCCGTAAGCATCTGCTTTTATTGTGTATGTCATCTCTAAATTTAATTAAAATAGAAAAATATGCAAAACTACGTTGTTAAATAAACATAATTTTCGTAATGATAAAATTAACAATTATATATATTTATTATCACAAATATTGATATAAAATTATGATTGGTCACATGATACATTACCTTACTTCGAAAAGAGGGTAGTGATTTTTTTATGCCTTTTTATGGATACTTTACATACAAATAATACGTTGTTTAGTATATAATTATATTATAAAGGTAGAGAGGCTAAGAAGTAAAATGTATTTAACTATAAATAACTCGTTTGTGGGAACGAGTTGTTTATTTTTTTTGCTATGTTTTAAATTTAAGCAGTAAATTATTTTAATACAACAAGGCAATTTTAATGCCTTGTTGTATTAGTTTCAGGGTTTTGTGTTGTATCAGTTTCAGAATTTGCTTTTGAGTAAAATTTTTCATATTTTTTTGGCCATAATTCTTTAAAAACATATAGAATACTAAACTGGATCCTATACAGTGGACACTAGAAAAAAACGTGATTTATTTTTATGTAAAATAGTTATAAAGGAGTTGATTTATTATGAGTAAAAAAACATTTTCAAGTGAAGAAATTAAGAAATTATCTATAAATAAATATGTTAAGAATGTAACTGAAAAAGGAATTACATATACTAATGAATTTAAATTACATTTTATTGCTGAATATGAAATAGGGAAAACACCTAGACAGATATTTGAAGATGCTGGATTTGATATTGATATAGTTGGGATTGAACGTGTTAAATCTTCTAGTCGAAGATGGCGAAAATCATATAATGATAAAGGTGTTCTTGGTTTAAATGATACAAGAACGTTAAATTCGGGTAGAACTCTTAATCGTGAGTTAACATTAGAAGAAATTTTAGCAAAGAAAGATGCTGAAATTGAATATTTAAAAGCGGAGCTTGAACTTGTAAAAAAGTTAGAAGTGAGCGAAAGGCAGGTGAAAAATAATAAATTAAAACCCTCTAAAATCTTTGAATTAATACATAATTTGATTTCTAAGTTTAATCTGAAAGGAATGACTAAACAACTATGCAAAATTTTAAATGTTTCCACATCAGGATTTTACAGATTTCTAAATACACAGACCTACAGAAATACTAAGGAAGATAAGGATTTAAAGTCAAGAGATATTATCTTAAAAGCGTTTAATCATCGTGGATACAAGAAAGGCTCTAGATCTATAAAAATGACATTAGAAAACGAATTTGGAGTAATAATGAATAGAAAGAAAATACAAAGAATAATGCGCAAATATAATATTATTTGTCCAATACGTAAATCTAATCCATATAAACGTATAGCTAAGGCAACTAAAGAGCATAGAGTTGTTCCCAATAAATTAAATAGAGAATTCAAGCAAAATATACCAGGAAAAGTATTGTTAACAGATATTACGTATATGCCTTACGGCAATGGAAAAATGGCATATTTATCTACGATAAAAGATGCATCAACCAATGAAATATTATCACATTATTTATCAAAAAGTTTAGCTATAGAAATTGCTACTAAAACTGTTGAGAAATTAGTTGAGCTTAAATCATTTAAACTACATAAAGATGCTTTTATTCACTCTGATCAGGGTGCTCACTATACTAGTCCAATTTTTCAAAAGTTACTTAAAAAGAATAATTTAGATCAATCAATGTCTAGAAAAGGTAATTGTTGGGACAATGCTCCGCAGGAGTCATTCTTTGGTCATATGAAAGATGAGATTGATTATAAAAATTGTAATACATTTGAAGAGTTACAGATTTTAGTAGATGATTATATAGATTATTATAATAATTTCAGATATCAATGGAATTTAAAAAAGCTGACTCCTATTCAATTTAGAAATCAGCTTTTAATGGCGTTTTAGCCATAGCTTTTTTCTTGTGTCCTTGACAAAGGGTCCACTTTAATACAAAGTTTAGCTTAATTATAATCTAATTTTTATTATACTCTTATAATAATTATTGATGCACATGGATTCAAATCTGATAACAATATATCTCCACCAGAGAAATTTACAAGTGAAAATGATTGATTATCTTCATTTACATCTACTAAAACCATACCAGATATTTGACCTTGTATTGACTTTGGAACTGGATATTCATATATAGCTTTTGTATCATTATTTCTAAGGGCTATATTTTTATTATCCATAAAGTTAGTTCCCTCTATACTTAAATTCCATTGAAATATATAATAACCTTTTTTTGTTACTCTAATATTGTAAGTATCAAAGTCATATTCTAACCCAGAAGGTGTTTTAGTAACTATATTAGAAAACTTAACTACGTCTTCATTGTATATAATCCTTCTTTCAGGTTGATTACTTAAATTTAATTCCATTGCCACTTGTTTATTATCACATATATAATAACAATTTCTATTATCATATGGATTATTACAACTACTATCATTAACTATTAATTTTGGAATTTCACTTAGATTATTTTTATCAAAACTTAAATTAAAATAATCATTCTTAGCTCCTATCATTATATTGATAAAAGATTGACCTTTTTCTATACAATTATAAACTAAAGGTGATATTTCTATTAAAACATAATTTCTGTAAATATCTTTTTTATCTATTGTAAAATAGCAAAAATTATAAATAGTAAAATTATCTATTGTGTTGTAAGTTATACTATTGTATTTTATAGCGCCATATACAATACTTACACTTATTAAGTTATTATCATAGCAGTAATTAATATTACTTAATGGTAAATACAAATACCATTTCATACAATGTGTCCTATCACAAACACTTAAGGGAAAATTAAGAAGAGTATATCTTTTGTGATTACAATAATTATCAATTTCTAACTTATCTAATTTGAAAAAATTTCTATTTGGATAATAACTATCTATATAAGTTGAGTTCATAGGAAATATTGTTACTTTGTTCATAAAATTTAACCTTTAAATTAAATAATTTATCATTTTATATTAATGTTACTATTCTCATGTATGCTTGTATTGATAAATCTGAATATAGTATAGTTACTCCTAAAGGTGTAGGTGTTGTATTATCAACAGTATTATTATATAAAGAGAAAGTTTGACCAGCAGTTGCAGATACTACTGCTGTACCTGTAATAAAACCTTGATTTACTACTGGAGATACACTACTTCCTACAACTGTTGTTCCACCTTGTCTTAATTCAAATCTTATTTCTCTTGAAGTTGCAGTTATACCGTCTATAGAAACCATCCAATCAAATAAATAAACTCCTGCTTGATTTAAAGTAAATACACCTGCAGTATTAGTTACTTCTTGACTTGTTATTGTACTTACTTGAGTATTAAAAGGAACAATTGCTCCATTAGCCACACTTGTACCATCTGTAAGACCTACTTCAACTCCAGATACATCTTGAACATATCTTGTAACACTAATATTAGAAACTATTGAAGTGCCATTTGTATTTTCTGTGTTATTTGCAAATATAGCTACTGCTCCTGTATCATTTCTCAGTGACATTGTTGTTCCCGCTTGGGCAATAACTACTGCACTACCAGACATTGTTCCTGTCTTAAAACTACTTGAAGATGGATAAAGAGCTACCTCAGTTCCTGTTTTTGATACCAATGTAAATGTTGGGCCTGATGTTGAAAAGGCTGATTGTAAAACTACAAACCAACTTACATAATAATATCCAGCTTTAGTAAATGTAAACTCAAATGTATTATTATCATAGGTAATAAAAGAATCTGTCCCTTTAAAATAATCTAAATCCGTATTAAAATTTACTTTACCTCCAGCTGCTATTGTATAATCCGTTGGACCAAATAATGCGGCATCTGTTTGTCGCTGTATACCAACGTATGCCATATAATCACCTCTATCTAAACAATATTAATATACAATTATTGTATATTTATATTATTTTATGGCAAAAAAACTATAATGTGACAAAAATTTATAAACAAAATACTGTTTTTATTTGTGTTTCAAATCTTACAAAACCCTTATATCTCTAAATTATATGGATTTTTCTGTTATAATTTCATATAAATAGGAGGTACTATTATGGAAAATTCTAAAAAGAAAAATTTGACTAAAGTTTTATTTTGCATATACTTTTTTATATTAGTTTGGATTCTATTATTTAAGATGAGCTTTTCATTAGATGAACTTTATGGACATAGAAATATCAATTTAATTCCTTACTATGGCTCAGCTTATGTAAATGGACGATTATATATGACAGAAATAATCAACAATATACTTGTTTTTGTTCCTGTTGGCATTTATGTATCCATGATAAAAGAAGATTGGTCTATTTTAAAAAAGATTTCTGTATCTTTTTTTATCAGCTTAACTGTTGAAATTGCTCAATTTATTTTAGCTGTTGGTGCAACTGATATAACTGACCTTATTGGAAATACAATGGGTGGTATAATTGGTGTTGGTATATTTCATTTGTTTAATATGATTTTTAAAAACAAAACAATAAATATACTAAATATTCTTGCCTCTATTTCCACTGTTGGATTAGTAAGTTTGATGGGAATGATATTAATATATAACTAATAAATAAAATTTATATTATCTAAATTTCAAAAATAACAAAAATTATAAAAATTTAATATTTTTCAAATAAATATTTTTCTATGGTATAGTTCTACACTATGTGGTATAATTTTACATAAAATACGGTAAATTTACATAACAATAGTGTAAAGGGGCAAATTCAATATGAAAAAGTCAACTATTATTGGTCTGTTTTCTATACTTATATCAATATGGATTTTAACAATTGCGAAATTTTACAATTTTATAGGTATAAATCTTATAGAATTAGGTGTAATTGGAATGAACACTACATCTTTTATACTTCCAACAACACTTCTAATATATGCTTTATATCGTTCTAAACTAGGACAGATATCAAAATTTCCTATTGTTATAATATCTATATTATCGATTTTTATAATTCTTTCTTTTTACAAAAATTTTGTAACATTAGGGATTAGCTTAACTAGCATTCTTATCTTTGTGATATCTTTCTTAATTTGGAAATCAAAAGGTAAAGATAAAGAACAATATTTTTTTTAATTGAAAAGGTATTAGTTTAGCTAATACCTTCAGTCTGTAGACAAATGGTACCTATTACTAATGTAAATGGTACCATTTTTATTATATATAGATAAAAAATATAAAAATTCCTTGAAATAGGCGTACGCCTAACTAAACCGAAGGTATCCCTCCATATCCAATTGGCTAATTTTTTTAAATTCATACATGAGAAAATAAGACTTACCTCCATTTTAATTTTTTGTAAGCCTCTTAATTTGTTCTGCGCCCTAAAAGTTGGACTTTAAACTGGAATGAGTTTTCATTCCAG
>CAMBXR010000043.1 GCA_945871955.1 uncultured Clostridium sp.
AGGAGAAGAACCAGGGGAAGAACCAGGAGAAGAACCAGGGGAAGAACCAGGAGAAGAACCAGGGGAAGAACCAGGAGAACAACCAGGTAATGTACAAACAGGAGATCCTTCTATATTAGGATATACTGGATTAGGAGCAACAGCATTAGCAGGATTAGCAGCTACTATCAGAAGAAGAAAAAGATAGATTGATAAATAAATAAACTTTTTAAAATACCTTATTTATAGAAGATATATAAATAAGGTATTTTTTTATAAAAATATAAACTAAGAAAATCTTTTTCATTTAATTGTATAGAAAATTTAACCCCTTATAAAAATAACTTTTTATGAAGTTAAAACATATATATTCCAAGTTTACCTTGAATTTTTAAGATAATAAGTTGGAAAAATACAATAAAAGGAGGGTTAAATTATGTTTGTTCCTCAAAGGATTATTTTTGAAAAAGGTGCTTTAAATTATAAGATTGGAAAAAATATCTATAATGAATTTAAAAATAAAGAAAAAGTTGAGATTATAAATTTAACAAATAATAAAGTTAAAGAACATATACCAGGAGACAATATTAGAGAGTTTTATAAAGAAGGTAAAAATACTTTAGTAGTTGGAGTAAAAAGACCTGGAAAATTTCAAAGTTGTAAACCATCAGCTCATTGGCAGTTACCACTACTTAGCGGTTGTGTGGGAAACTGTCAGTATTGTTATTTAAATACAAATCTAGGAGACAAACCTTTTATAAAAGTTAATGCCAATATAGACGACATATTAGACAAGGCAAATAAATATATGGACGAAAGAAAACCTGAGATTACTATATTTGAAGGTTCGGCAACATCTGATCCAATACCAATAGAACCTTATACTCATTCTTTAAAAACTGCCATAGAGTTTTTCGCAAAAAGTGAGTATGGTAGATTTAGATTTGTTACAAAATTTGATGATGTGGATACTTTACTAGATGCAGACCATAGAGGAAAAACAGAGGCTAGATTTACAATTAACACTAGAAAAGTTATAGAAAGTTATGAAAAAAGAACTGGTAGCAGAGAAAAAAGAATAGAGGCCAGTGTGAAAATGATGGAGGCAGGATATCCTGTGGGATATATTATTGCACCTGTATTTATGTATGAAGGTTGGGAAGAAGATTATAGAAATCTTTTAATTTATTTAAGTGAAAAACTACCTAAAAACTTAAAATACCCTATAACTTTTGAAGTTATTTCCCATAGATACACAACAAGAGCTAAAAATATTATAAATGAAGTATTTCCAGACAATACTTTACCAATGGCTGATGAAGATAGAACATATAAATATGGACAATTTGGATATGGCAAGTATGTATATCTAAAGGGAAATTTAGCTCATATGAAAGAGTTTTTTAAAGAAAGTTTTCAAGAGATTTTCCCTGATGCAGAGATAAAATATATAATTTGATTTAAAAAGGAGAGTGTAACGACTTAACTCTCCTTGATTAATTATATTCTTTTTTCAATCCATTTTATTATTTCAAAGATTATATCGTCCTTAATTAATTCTTCTAAAAGTTTATGATATAGACCTTTTAAAATGCGAATTTCTTTATCTGTTGAAATGATATTATTAAATAAGAACCTACTATCTTCACAATCAATTATTGAATCCATAGACCCGTGTAATATTAGGCAAGGGTATTTAAATTTATACAAATATTCAGCAATATGAGAACAACTTTTTTTTAGAGAATGATAAACTCCTACAGTTACTTGTTTTAAAATTAGTTCATCATCATCATAAGATTGAATAAAGTCATAATCATGGCTTAAATTATGTATATTTCCAACAGAAACAAAATCAAAATCACTATCATATTCATCAGAATTACATGTTGTGAAGTTGCCAAAATCACAAATTAAAGGACTGCAAAATATCATACCATTTACTAAATTGTCATACTGACCGCCAAGTATACTCATTATATGTCCTCCAATACCTTGACCTAATATAAATATAGGAAGGTCAGGATTTTCTTCTTTAACTAAATCAATGACAACTTTCAAATCTTTTACAAATGTATGAGTATTATCTACATATCCCCTCTTACCATCAGAATCACCATGTCCTCTTTGGTCATATCTATATACATTAAAATTATTAGATACAAATTTATTAGCTACATAATCATACCTTTTGTAGTGTTCTGCTAATCCATGTAGGATTAAGATAGTAGCTTTAGGACTTTCAACTAAGTTTTTTGCGCATTTTAGACAAGTATTATCAAAGGATTTAATCCAAAAATCTACTGCTGTAACACTCATATATTTCACTCCCCAAGTTATAATAAATCCTAAAATAGGAATAACAATATATTACTATTCTATATATATTAATTAATATCCTTTTTTAAAATGAATAAAATATTTAAAAAATACATGAAAAATGATTTTTTTCATATTGTTTATATTAAAAAATAATGATAAAGTTTAAATGATAATACGAATAATTAAGGAGCTATTAGGGAGGTAAGTTCGCTTGAGAGAAGTTGATTCTAAAATAATTACAGAAGAAGTGAAGAGATTATGTATAGAAGGTAATATATTTCTTGGAGAAGATGTGATTAAATCTTTTGAAGATAATTTAGAAAAAGAAGAAAGTGATTTAGGGAGAGATATATTAAAAATTTTAATAGAGAATGCATCTATAGCAAAAGAAAATAAAATTCCTCTTTGCCAAGATACAGGAATGGCAGTATTTTTTGTTGAAGTTGGCCAAGAAGTTTTAATTAAGGGAGATACTTTAACAGATGCAATTAATAAAGGTGTAAGTGAAGGATATACAGAGGGGTACCTTAGAAAATCTGTAGTAAGTCCTCTAACAAGAATAAATACACAGGATAACACACCTGCGATTATTCATTATGAAATGGTTAAGGGAGATAAGATTAAAATACAGTATGCTCCAAAGGGATTTGGTAGTGAGAATATGAGTAAACTGAAAATGTTAAAACCATCTGATGGAATAGAGGGAGTAAAGAAATTCATTTTAGAAACTGTAAGTGAAGCAGGACCAAATCCTTGTCCACCAATAGTTGTGGGAGTTGGAATAGGGGGCACTGTTGATAAGTGTGCACAAATCGCTAAAAAAGCTTTGTTTAGAAATATAGGTGAGCATAGTGATGATGAGATGATATTAGATTTAGAGAAAGAAATGATTGAAAAAATCAATAATTTAGGAATTGGTCCTCAAGGTTTTGGAGGAAATACAACAGCTTTATCTGTTAATATAGAAACTTTTCCAACTCATATAGCAGGGCTTCCTGTTGTAGTTAATATAAATTGTCACAGTGCAAGACATAAGCAAGTGATTATATAGGAGGAAAAAATGATAGAGATAAAAGCACCTTTTAATGATAATGATATAGAAAAATTAGTTTGTGGGGATATAATAAAGCTTAGTGGAGTGATATATACAGGAAGAGATGCAGCTCACAAGAGAATAATAAATGCAATAAATAATAATGAAGAACTTCCTTTTGATGTAAATGGTATGGGAATTTATTATGTTGGCCCATCTCCAAGTAGAGAAGACCAAATAATAGGTTCAGCTGGACCTACTACAAGTTATAGAATGGATGACTTAACAATCCCTTTACTTGAGAGAGGTCTCAAAGTTATGATTGGTAAGGGAAAAAGAAGTAAAGAAGTAATTGATTCTATGATAAAAAATAAATGTGTATATTTGGCTGCTGTAGGAGGAGCTGGAGCTTATATAAGTAGTTCCATTAAAAAAAATGAAATTATAGCTTATGAAGATTTAGGGACAGAAGCAGTAAGAAGATTAGAAGTAGAAAATTTACAATTGATTGTTGCGATAGATTGTAATGGAAATAGTATATATGAAAAGGGCAGATTAATGTTTGAAAAAACTAATAAATAAATTGACATAATTAAATAAAGGAGAATTATAATGGAGAAAAAAGATTTTGCTAAATTGGCATTAGAAATGCACGAAAATTCTGGGGGGAAAGTTAGTATAAATAGTAAGGTAGAAGTCAAAAACAAAGAAGATTTATCTATAGCATATACTCCAGGTGTGGCTGAGCCGTGTTTAAAAATAAAAGAAAATAAAGATGATGTTTATAAATATACATGTAAAAAAAATATGGTTGCAGTAGTTAGTGATGGGACTGCAGTTTTAGGTCTTGGTAATATTGGAGCGAGTGCATCAATTCCAGTAATGGAAGGTAAGGCTATACTTTTCAAAGAGTTTGGAGATGTGGATGCCTTCCCAATATGTATAGATACTATGGATATTGATGATATAGTAAAAACAGTAAAATTACTAGAACCTGTATTTGGAGGAATTAATCTAGAAGATATAAACTCTCCTAGATGTATAGAAATAGAAAATAGACTAAAGCAAGAATTAGATATACCTGTATTCCATGATGATCAACATGGTACAGCAATTATAGTTTCTGCTGGAATTTTAAATTCGGCAAAATTAGCAGGAAAGAAAATAGAAGACTTGGAGATTGTTATAAATGGAGCAGGATCTGCAGGTATGGCAATAGCCAAGATGTTACTAAATTTAAATGTAAAAAATATAGTACTATGCGATATAAATGGGGCAATACATAAAGAATCTAAGGATATTAACTGGGCGCAAAAAGAAATGGCTGAAGTGACTAACAAGTATAATGAAGAGGGAACTTTAGTAGATGTTATAAAAAATAAAGATGTATTTATAGGAGTTTCTGCACCTAAAATGGTTACTAAAGAAATGATATCTACTATGGCTGAAAAGCCAATAGTATTTGCCATGGCAAATCCTATTCCAGAAATATTCCCCGATGAAGCAAAGATGGGTGGAGCATTTATAGTGGGAACAGGTCGTTCAGATTTTCCGAATCAAGTAAACAATGTTCTTGCTTTTCCTGGAATATTTAGAGGGGCACTAGATGTTAGAGCTAAAGAAATAAACGAAGAAATGAAAGTTGCAGCAGCTTATGCTATAGCTAATGTAGTTAGTGATGATGAACTATCACCAGATTATGTACTTCCAGATGCATTCAATAAAGAAGTTGTAAAAAATGTAGCAAAAGCAGTAAGAGAAGTAGCAATAAAAACTAATGTAGCTAGAATATAATTAAATAGACTGAAGTAAGAAATTAATATATAAATTTTAAAAAAGACTGGATTTTATCATCTAGTCTTTTTTAATGTAAAAATATAAAAGATAAAGTCACTTGAAATTTATAATAATTAAAAGGATATCTATTTAATTTGTTTAAATATACTTATTATTATAAATATAAGGAGACAAAGCTAATGAAAAAAAGTGGAATTATTATGATAATACTGTCAGTAGTATTTTTATTTTTTATAAATGAATACTATAGATATGATGGATATAAGGATGTAGAGGTAGATAATTTGGGTATAGCTAAGGTTCCAGAAAGTTGGTACTGTTCAAAAACAAAAGAGGGACTGCTTTATTTTGCAAATATGCCCATAGAAAATGAAGGTTGTAAGGTTTATTTTATACAGCACTCTATTAAAGATTATTCATTAAAAAAAAATGAATTTGAAGCAGGATATTTTTTGGATAATTATTATTTAGATAATGTACTTTCTATTGAGAAGATATTTGTTTCACCTTATGGCAATAATAATGTTTATTCTAATGGTTCACGTTACCAATCTTGTAGTTTTTACTTAAATAATATTAAAGTAAATAGTTATTATATAAATTTTGAGGGTAAAAATAAAAGTAGTATATTTATTATTGTGGATGATTCTATAGATATTAAAACTATGGAAGATATGACAAAGTGGTTTCAAAAATACTGATATTATTGTTATTTTTGACAAAATAAGCTACTATATTTAAATATTATGTAAAGTAATCTATTAAGTTTTCTTAATAGATTTAATTTTTTGTATACTATGAAAATTTATTTTCCAAAGGTGGTAACAATAACCTTTTAGTAAAAGGGGTAAACTAAAATATGACATGAATTAGGAGGTATATATGAAAGTAGAAAAAGTAGCTATACTAGGTGGTGGAAATGGCGGTATAACAGCAGCAGCTGATTTATCAAGCAGAGGATTTGAAGTAAGTATGTTCCAATCAGATAAATTCTGTAAGAATTTAGATGTAATAAAAGAAAAAGGAGAAATAATATTTCAAACACTAAATAGTGAAAGTGTTGAAAAAGTGCACTTAGTTACTGATGACATACAAGAAGCTATACAAGGTGCTCAAATAGTAATGTTAACTATACCAGGAATGGCAGTTGAATATTTTGCAGAACTACTTGCACCAGTTATAGATGAAGATCAAATTATATATATAAATAGTGCAGCAGCCATGGGATGTATTAGATTTATAAATAAAGCAAAATCAATGGGAATTAATAAGAAATTTAAAATATGTGAATCAAACTCTTTAACATATGGATGTAGAGCTTTTGCTGATGAAGCTAGAGTGGAAATGTCTTTAAGTGTAAAAAAATTATTCTTAGGATCTTATCCATCAAGTGACAATGATTATAATATGAAAGCTCTAAGTCAAATATATGATTGTTTTGTTCCAGCAGTAAATATATGGCAAGTTAACTTAGAAAATGGTAATCCAGAAGTACATCCTGGTCCAGCTTTACTTAATGCAGGAAGAATAGATTACTCAAATGGAGAGTTCTGGTTATATAGAGAAGGTATTACAAAGCATACAATAAATGTGCTAGAGGCAGTAGAAAGTGAAAGAAAAGCTCTTGCAAGAGCCTTAGGGTTTGAAGTTGAAGGGGCTAGAGAAAGTCGTATAAATAGAGGATATTTACAAGAAGATAAAAGTAAAACTCTACAAGAATTGTTTAATACAAGTGAAGTATTTACACAAATAAAAGGACCTACAAGTGTAACAAATAGATATATAACAGAAGATATATCAACTGGTTTAGTTCTTTGGTCAAGTATAGGGAAAATACTTAAAGTACCAACTCCAAATATAGATGCAATTATAGTACTTGGAGGTACATTATTAAAAACTGATTTTTATAAAGAAGGATTAACTGTAGAAAAATTAGGCATAACTAATGCCAATAATAAAGAAGACTTAATTAATGCTGTATAAATTTATAAAAAATATGACACCTGTAAAATACAGGTGTCATAAACTTAATTAAGTAAATCTACTTTAGGAAAGTTCCTTCTTCATTTTGGATTATTAATCCTTTTTTCATAAGAACACCTAAAGCTCTTTTGAAGTTTTTCTTACTAGAATTAAACACTGTTGCTATTTCATCTGGAGAAGATTTATCATTAAATCTCATGAAACCATCATTTCCTTCTAAATAGCTCATAATAGCTATTTCTAGAGTATCTAATTCAACTTTTCTATCACCTCTTGGAGTAAGACCAAGTCTTCCGTCTTCATATATTTTTATAACTTTAAGGTTTTCTAATTTATCTCCTATATTTAACTCTGTAAAATATTCGTTATTTAAAATTACAGCATCGTATTTATTGTCGACACAAACAGATGCAGAATTATTAGTTTGGAATCCGTAAACTACACCTTCTACAGTATCACCAACTTTATAAGGTGCTTCTACAGATAAATATGGGAATATATCCGTAGTAGCAGCAAGTCTTCCTGTTTTATCTACATATATATAGAATAAATATCTATTTCCTTTAGTCATTTCATATTTTTGAGCTTTGAAAGGAACTAATATGTCCTTTGGTAGTCCTACATCAATGAAACTTCCTATTTTTGTATGAGCAACAACTTTTAAATAAGCTATATCTCCAACAGCGGCTTTTGGATAGTTCATAGTAGCAGCAAGTCTTCCTTCAGAGTCTTTATATATAAATACTTCTACTTCATCACCAACTTCTATATGATTTTTATTAAGAAGTCTATTGTGAAGAAGTACATCATCACTAGTTCTGCCAGTATTTGCATCTAAAAAATAACCGAATTCGGCTTTTCTTTTAACTTTAAGTTTATTATATTCTCCTAATTTTATCAAATTTTCATCTCCTTATAACTAATATAATAAATATATACCATAATTTAATATAATAACATATTTATGTATAATTATACCTAAAACTTCGTTATAATTTTAAAAAATAATTTTATCGTACAAAAAAAATAAAATAATTATTGCATTATGGTTTAATTATATTATAGAATTACTTGTGGACTATATTTATAATATGCCAACAACAATAAAGGAGGAAAAGCGTGAGCAAGATAATACGATTAGCAACAGTGGAAGATTTAACGAGAATACAAGAAATATATAGGCCTTATGTTGAAAAAGAAGATATTGTTGTAAACTCGGAACATAGAGTACCGACTGTGGCAGAATTAAAAGAAAGATTTGACTTAGTAACTAAAGAATTTCCATGGCTAGTTTGTGAAATAGATGGGGTTATAGCAGCATATGCTTATGCAGGAAAGCCATTTAAAAGAGAGGGATATAAATGGAATGCAGAAGTTTCTATTTATACTGATGGAGCATATCATGGGAGAAGATTAGCATCGGCCTTATATGAATGTTTATTAGAATTATTAAAAATACAAGGATATTATAATGTTTATGCTTGTGTATTATCTATAAATGAAAAAAGCATTAAATTCCATGAAAAATATGGATTTAAAGTAATGAGTGTTTTCCCAAATGCAGTGCATAAATTTAATAAGTGGATTGATGTTGTTTGGATGAATAAGACATTACAAGAATTTAATATAGATATAAAAGAACCTGTTTCAATATGGGATTTAGATAAAGAACTAATTAAGGATATATTAAATAAAAACAGTTATATAATAAAAGGGTAATAATATGGACACCAATCGGTTTATAAACGAATATATAAAAAAAGAGCTATCTTGATGAGTGATTTAATTATCATTACATAAAGATAGCTCTTTTTTTATTAAAAATTACATAAAAATTTTTATTTTGGAAATGACTTTTTGTTTATATTAGTAATAAAAAAAAGTACCTGTGGAAATCTATAATAAGCTTATAAAAACTGTAAAGTTAGTAAGGAGGAAAATATGCGTAAAGTAAACCAAAGTAGAAAAGAACTACATGAAAGTAATTTAACTAATTTTGTTAACCATGCAAAAACTCTTAATGAATTTACAGATTTAATTGAAGAAGAAAATGAAAAAGTAAGTAAAAAAATAAAAAAAGAAGGAAACTTTAAGTTACCTTCTTATGAAGATATACATTACAGTAATGATCAGTTTTAAGTAAAAGACTACTGGTTGTATAACCAGTAGTTTTTTACTTAATAGGTAACGATATTATTATTTGCTAATTAATTGATGAAGTTATGAGATTATGTTACATAAATATGGATTTTTTTACCATGTGAATTGTTTGTAGAAATGTGATAAAATATTGCAGATATAGATTATTAACGGACTTTTACATTCGGGTAAAAGTAAGTGTAAAAATATATAAGTAGGTGGAAGATAAGATGAAACAAGTAAGTGTTGTTGGTATAGCAGGTGGAACTGCATCAGGGAAATCAACTATAGTAAGTTATATAAAAGAATTTTTTAAAGATGATATAGAATTAATTTGTCACGATAGTTATTATAAAGCAAATGATGATAAGACTATAGAAGAAAGACAAAATTTAAATTATGATCATCCATCATCTTTTGAAACAAAAAGAATGATAGAAGATATAAAAAAATTAAAAGCAGGACAAGAAGTTGAAGTTCCTGTATATGATTACACTAGACATACTAGATCTGAAGAAACAGTACTTGCACATCCTAAAAAAGTAATAATAGTAGAGGGAATATTAATATTTGAAGATCCTGAACTTAGAGACCTTATGGATATAAAAGTATTTGTTGATACAGACGCAGATGAGCGTTTAATGCGTCGTATATTAAGAGATACAAAAGAAAGAGGAAGAAGTGTTGAATCAGTATTATCACAATATGTTAATACTGTAAAACCAATGCATGAGCAATTTGTTGAACCTTCTAAAAAATATGCTGATATAATAATACCAAGAGGTGGAGAAAATACTACAGGTATTCATATATTACAAGAACATTTAAAATTAATACTAGCATAAAAAAAGATGACTTTAAGTCATCTTTTTTTATGTATATTTATTTATTTTATTTGTATAGAAACCTTTAGTATATATTCATCAATATCTTTTGTAGCGACTTCATCAAGTAAAACATCTTCATAAGCAAAATCCATAATAGTTAAGTTATTTTTGTTTATATAATCTAGAAGTTTTTTATAAATAGCAGGTGTATTTATATAGTATCCTTTCATATATCCAACTAAATAGTTTCCTCTTGGTTTAACAATAATATTTTCATTAGTACAATCCTTATTTACTTTTGTATAATAATAGGTATAATCATGAAGATTTTCACTCATCATATCTTTTATAGTTTTTATAGAACCAACTGGATAACCTATATATAAATTATTACTATAGCAATAATCTAAATGATTCATATAAGTATCTGTATCGTAGGGGTATTTTGTTTTATCTATAGGTGAGCTAAGTACTATATACTCTTCATCTTGGTGTTCTATAAATATTTTATCTGTTAAATGTTTTGCTTCATTTATAATTTTAATTTTATTATATATGATTTCTTGTTTTCTTTTTAATCTATTTATTTCCTTTTCTATTTCATTAGTTTCATAGGTGAAAAGTTCTATTATATTTTTAGCATTTCTTTTATCCATAAAGTCTTTTATTTCTTTAAGAGGCATACCTAAGTCTTTTAAAGTAAAAATCACATTAAAAGTTTCTAATTGATAAGTAGAATAATATCTATATCCGTTTGATAAAACTTTTTCTGGTTTAAAAAGATTTATTTCGTCGTAATAAAAAAGAGTTTTCTTATTTACTTTACATAGCTTAGCAAATTCACCAGTAGAAAAATACTTTGTGTTACTATCTTTCAATTTTCTAATCCTCCTTGTTGACTATCCTGTTACTGGATAGATTATTATATACTATATTAAAAATTAATATGAATTTCAAGGAGGATATTGTGGAAAATTCATTACAAAGAAAAATTACATTGACATCATTGATAAGATACACTTTTCCAACTGTTGTAATGATGATATTTTTCTCATTTTATACAATTATAGATGGAATGTTTATTTCCAGATTTGTTGGAGCTAATGCGCTTTCTGCAACAAATATAGTTTTCCCTATAATAAATCTAATTCTAGGTGTGGGAATAATGTTTGCCACAGGAGGAAGTGCTATTGTTGCTAAAAAAATGGGAGAAGGGAAAATAGATGAAGCTAGAGAAAACTTTACTCTTATTACACTAAGTGCTTTAGTAGTAGGAATCGTTATTGAAGTTATAACAATTGTTTTTATAAAAGAAATTATTTATGCATTAGGTTCAACTGAGGCACTATATTTTAACTGTAGAGAATACTTATTATATATGGTTATATTTACTCCATTTATAATTTTAAAATTATACTTTGATTATTTTCTTGTTACAGCAGGAGTTCCAAAGTTAGGTTTAATCAGTAGTATAGCTGGAGGAATTGTAAATATAGTATTAGATTATGTATTTATTATTGAATTAAATATGGGAGTTAGAGGAGCTGCTATGGCCACATGTATAGGATATATTGTTCCATCTTTTGTGGGTATATTTTATTTCTTAAATAAAAAACATAATCTTCATTTTGTTAAACCTAAATTTAATTTTAATGTAATAATTAAAAGTTGTTCCAATGGGTCTTCTGAAATGATTACTCAACTGGCAAGTGCAGTTACTACATTTTTATATAATTTAGTTTTAATTAAGTTATTAGGAGAAGATGGTGTGGCATCTATAACTATTATTCTTTATGTACAGATGTTATTAAATGCAGCTTATATGGGCTTTACTTCCGGAGTTCAGCCTCGTATAAGCTATAGTTACGGTAGCCAAGATGAAAAACAGTTAGAAAGGTTAATAAAATACAGCCTTATAATTATATCTGTATTTGGTATTGCTACTTTTGTTTTATCTAGACAAATGTCAGAAATACTTATAACCATATTTACAGCAAAGGGCACAGATTTATTTGACATTGCCCATAATGGGTTTATGTTATTTTCAATCAGTTTTTTAGTAGGTGGAATAAATATTTTTACATCAGGAATGTTTACAGCATTCTCCAATGGAAAAGTATCTGCTTTTCTTTCTCTACTTAGAACCTTTGTTTTATTTACTATAGGTATGGTGATACTTCCAAAAATTATGGGTGTAAATGGAGTATGGCTAGTAGTTCCTTTTGCAGAGATTATTACATTAGTAATTTCCTTAAGTTATATATATAAGTATAGAAAAAAATATATGTATGATAAAGTTTTTATGAAATTAAAGAAAATCGTATAAAATTTTAAAAAGAATTAGATAATAAAAATCAGATGGAAAATAAATTTATTTTAAGATTCATCTGATTTTTTTAATTGTCTATATTTATTTAAGTTAGGTATGTTTACAATTATAAATATAAGTGCAATTATAAATAACAAAAATGAAAAAAGTTGATCAGAAGGATCTTTAGAAGGGTATAGAATATCTAAAAGAGCAAATCCTATCAAAGTCAAAACTATAGCAAATCTAAATCTTAATATTCTTTTGAGATAACAAATCTTCGTACTTATATCTGGGAATAAACTAAATTTTCCTTGTGATTTTTTTCTTCTGAAAAAAACCCAGTTTCTATATTTACACACATATTCTACATTCCACTCATCTTGTAGATAATTTAGAAAATCCTCATTAGAAGTAGAAGAAGGCAAGTTTTCTAATAGCTCAAGGGAATAATAATATTCATTTGGATTACATGGTTCAAAGTAAAATTTACAAATATTACAACCCTTCAAAGCATAGCCTTTAGAGCACATATTATTAATCCATTTTTCTTTTTTCTCATACTCCCCAATTGTAAAAAATTTATAAACAATCATAATTAATCCCCCTTACAAAAAATAGCAGTTAATAAAATATATGAATTTTATTATTTTATATAATAAGTATAAGACTATATAAAGGATATGTTAATAAAATAATTTAAAAAGCATAATTAATTCTATTCACAATAAGTTTAAAATATAAAAGTTAAAACTAAGAGATAAGTTATTTAATTGAGAAAATAGAGAATAATAAATTAAAAGTATTGATAATATAATCAATGCTTTTTTAATTATAAAAAAATCGTAGACAACTTTATTAATATAAAAAACTTAATTTTTGAAACTAATATTAAAAGAATTTATTTTTAATATTAGTATATTACATTATAAAAAATCATATTTAATTAGAAAGTAATTACACATACTAAACTTTTAAATAATTAATATAAACATTTATGAAAAGAAAAAAGATAAATACAAGTTATTTACAGTATTATAAAGTTTTGATGAAAAATATAAAAATTAAAAAAACTATTGAAATATAATATGCATTTTTATATAATATCTATTGTTGTTTAGAAATTTTAAACTCTTAGTTTACATATAATAACATGAAAAGTGAAAAAAGTAATTTAACGTACTAAACTTAAAATTTACTAATAATAAAAACAAAATTTGACAAGATTAAAATGAAATGCACAAAAGAGGAGGTGTTGCTATGGATATAGGTGGAAAGATTAAACGTATGAGAATAGAAAAACAGCTGACCCAGGAAGAACTTGCAAATAGATGTGAGTTATCTAAGGGATTTATTTCTCAGCTTGAAAATAACTTAACTTCACCATCTATTGCAACCTTGATGGATATATTAGATATTTTAGGAAGTAATTTAAGAGAATTCTTCAATGAAATAAATGATGAGAAAATAACCTTTACTAAGGATGATATGTTCGAGACAGAAGATGAAGATTTAAAATACAGTTTAAAATGGTTAGTTCCAAATTCTCAAAAAAATGAGATGGAGCCAATCATAATAACTTTACAGCCAGGTGGACAATATAAAGAAGAGAAGCCTCACGAAGGTGAAGAATTCGGATATGTTCTTGCAGGTTCTATATACCTACATTTAGGAGATAGACAGCATAAAGTAAGAAAAGGTGAAAGTTTTTACTTTAAGCCTAGAGCTAATCACTATATTTCCAACCCGGGCAAAAAAGAAGCTAGGGTGGTTTGGGTAAGTACTCCACCATCGTTTTAAAGCGATATGAGCAAAGCGAATTAAAAGGAAAAAGAGGTGTTTATTTTTGAAACAAGAGAACATAATTGAACTAAAAAATATTTCAAAAACATATGAAGATAATGAGGTATTAAAAAGCCTTAATTTAGATATAAGAAAAAATGAATTTTTAACATTACTTGGGCCAAGTGGTTGTGGAAAAACTACTACTCTTAAGATAATAGCAGGGTTTGAATTTGCTGATGATGGAAAAGTTTTATTCCAAGGAAAGGATCTGAATGAAATCCCACCTTATGAAAGACCAGTAAATACTGTTTTCCAAAAATATGCCCTATTCCCTCATATGAATGTATATGAAAATATAGCCTTTGGATTAAAAATTAAAAAGATGGACAAAAAGACTATCGATGAAAAAGTTAAAAAAATGCTTAAGTTAGTTGCACTTCCAGGGTTTGAAAAAAGAAGTATAGACTCACTAAGTGGTGGTCAACAGCAGCGTATTGCCATAGCAAGAGCATTAGTTAATGAGCCAAAAGTTCTTTTACTTGATGAGCCTCTAGGAGCACTTGACTTAAAACTAAGACAAGAAATGCAAAGAGAACTTAAAAATATACAACAACAATTAGGAATCACATTTATATTTGTTACTCATGACCAAGAGGAAGCATTATCAATGTCAGATACTATAGTTGTTATGAATAAAGGTAAAATACAACAAATGGGATCTCCAGAAGATATATACAACGAACCGAAAAATGCTTTCGTAGCAAGATTTATAGGTGAATCTAATATAATAGACGGTATTATGCATGAAGATTTACTTGTTGAATTCTGTGGGAAGAATTTCGAGTGTGTTGACAAAGGATTCAAAAAAGACGAAGAGATACAAGTAGTAATAAGACCAGAAGATATAAAAATGGTAGCTCCAGAAAAAGGAATGCTTAGAGGAGAAGTTACTTCTTGTGTATTTAAAGGAGTTCACTATGAAATGACAGTGGAATCTTGTGGTTTAACATGGTTACTTCACAACACAAAATCAGCAGAAGTAGGTGCTGAATTAGGTATGGATATCTATCCAGAAGACATACATATCATGAAGAAAATAGGGGATGATGAGTAATGAGTAAGACTGATAGCAAATTAGGTTTAAAAATCTCATCTCCATATATAATCTGGAGTGGATTATTTATAGTAATTCCTTTATTCTTAATAATATTTTTTGCATTTACAAGAAGTGATAACGGAACTTACACATTTACTTTAAATAATTTTGAAGAATTAATGCAACCAATGTATTTTAGAATTTTTTATAGATCGATTAAACTTGCATTAATTTCAACAATACTATGTTTATTAATAGGATATCCTGCAGCCTATATAATTGCAAAAAGTAAGGCTAGTAGACAAAGTGTTTTATTAATGCTTGTAATAATACCAATGTGGATGAACTTCTTACTTAGAACTTATGCATGGTCAGCCATACTTGGAAGAAATGGTGTTTTAAATACAATATTAACATCTATAGGACTTCCTGCTATGAATATTTTATATACAGACACTGCAGTTATGCTAGGTATGGTTTACAACTTCTTGCCATTTATGATAATACCAATATACACCATACTTACAAAAATGGATCAAGATTTAATAAATGCAGCAAAAGACTTAGGTGCAAATAGTGCACAAGTATTTACAAAAGTAATATTTCCACTTAGTATGCCAGGAGTAGTTTCAGGAATAACAATGGTATTTATGCCAGCTGTATCTACTTTCGTAATTTCAAAATTACTAGGTGGAGGACAATTCATGTTAATTGGTAACTTAATTGAACAACAATTTATGTCAGTTGGTGACTGGCACTTTGGTTCAGCTATATCATTATTCATGATGATAGTGATATTAATATCTATGGCACTAATGAATAAATTTAGTGATGACTCAGGCAAGGAAGGCGGTGGATTACTATTATAAAGAAATTCACATCTAATATATATTTAACTCTTGTGTATATATTTTTATATGCACCAATAGTATCATTAGCCATATTCTCATTTAATGATTCTAAATCTATGGCAAAATGGAATGGATTTTCACTTAGATGGTACCAAGAGTTATTCCAAAATGAAAGAATACTTGATGCTCTTTACTATACTTTAATAATAGCAGTTATTGCTTCTATAATAGCAACTATAGTAGGGACTATTACAGCAATAGGTATTCATAAAATGACACAAAGAAAATTAAAAGGTTTACTTTTAAATATAAACTATTTACCAGTATTAAATCCTGATATAGTAACAGGGGTGGCATTAATGTCACTATTTGTTTTCATAAGATTAGAGTTTGGATTTAAGACAATGTTATTATCACATATAGTATTTGATATACCATATGTAATATTATCAGTTTTACCAAAACTAAAACAATTACCTCCAAATATTGAAGATGCAGCAATGGACTTAGGAGCGACACCTTGGTATGCTCTTAGAAAAGTTGTGCTTCCTCAAATAAAACCAGGTATAGTATCAGGTATGATAATGGCATTTACAATGTCAATAGATGATTTCGTAATAAGTTTCTTCACTACAGGAAATGGTGTAAGTAACTTAGCGATAGAAGTTTATTCAATGACTAGAAGAGGGTTAACACCAGAAATAAACGCTCTATCTACATTAATGTTTGTTTCTGTTTTAATATTATTACTTCTATCAAATATATCAGCAAATAAAAAAGCAACACAGGAAAGATAAGGAGGAGGACATAAAATGAAATTAAAAAAAATAGTGGCATTAGCATTAACAGCTATTATGTCTTCAACTTTATTAGTTGGTTGTGGCAAAACGAAGAAGTCTTCAGAAGTTCTAAACGTGTACAATGTTGGAGATTATATTGATGAAGATTTAATTAAGAAATTTGAAGAAGAAACAGGTATAGAAGTTGTATATGAAACTTATGATACAAATGAATCAATGTATCAAAAGCTTAAAAGTGGAAGTACTAAATATGATTTAATTTTCCCATCAGATTATATGGTGGAAAAATTAATAAATGAGGGTATGATATCACCAATAAATTACGATAATGTACCTAATTTCAAATATACAATGAATGACTTTAAAAATCCTGAATATGATCCAGGAGATAAATATTCAGTACCTTATATGTGGGGTACTTATGGAATACTATATAACAAAACTATGGTAGATAAAAAAGATATGACTTCATGGGATGTACTTTGGAATCCTAAGTATGCAGGTGAAATCCAAATGTTAGACTCGGTTAGAGATACTATGGGTATAGCATTAATGAGATTAGGATACTCAATAAATACAGAAAATAAATCGGAAATAGAAGCTGCAAAGAAGGAGTTAATTAAACAATTACCTTTAGTGCAAGCTTATGTAAATGATGATGGAAAAGATAGATTAGTAGTTGGAGATGCTGCTATGGGAATAGTTTACAATGGTGATGCATTAGTATTAATGGATGAAAACCCAGACTTAGAATACTTTGTACCAGAGAGTGGAACTAATAAATGGGTAGATGCTATGTGTATACCTAAGATAGCAGAGAATAAAGATTATGCAGAAATGTTTATAAACTTTTTATGTGATCCAGAAAATGCTCTTCAAAATGTGGAGTATATAGAATACTCTACACCAAATCAAGCAGCATATGATATGTTAGATGAAGAGGTTAAAAATGATCCAACTGCATATCCAAGTGAAGAAATATTAGAGAAATCTCAAGTATTTTTAAATTTACCTCTAAACATATTAAAAATATATGAAGATGCTTGGACAGAAATAAAATCACAATAATAATAAAAAAGAGCTAACACTCAAAAGGTTTTAACCTTAGGTGTTAGCTCTTTTACTATTTTATTTTTCTTTATAAACGGCAGAAACTATATTATTATAGAATTTTTCTTGTTTATCACTAGCAATATGAAGTCCATCCTTTGTGAATTTTAAGTACCCATCTTCAGTTACTAACCCATCAGTTGCATTTATATAGTATACATTATCATAATTGTCACAGTATTTTTTTGACTCTTTGTTGTTATTGGCAATAGCCTCATTAAATGATACAGGATTAGCATTTGTAAAATTTTCTCCTACAGGAAATACTTCTTGCACATATATTGTTTTATCCGTATACTTTTCTACCAAATCAGATATAAGTTTTTTCTTATTTGGTATATTGTCAGAATATGCAGCACCATTCACTCCAATTAACAAGACTACACCTTCTACATCTTCATTATCAGGTAATTCATCAAAGTGATCAATCCAATACTCTGGCTGGACACCTGTTACAGCTTTTATAATTGCATTAGGATTATGTTCTTTGATTGTTTCTTGAAGAAGTACGGTATAGGAGTCACCTAAAAATAAATATCCATCTAAATTGACTGTTTTTTGAGATGAAGTAGATTGAGCTTCGACTACACCTTCAGCATCATTTAAAGTATTATTGGAATCAGTATTTTTGCTTATGTTTGGTATCAAATCTAGAGCAAATACTATTGCTAAAACAATAAAAAATGATACTACAGTTGATATTATATATAATATTTTCTTTCGTTTTTTATTTTTATTTCTTTTTAATATACTCAATTTTAATCCTCCCCGTTTTTGCCTATGAGTAAATTATATATGAATTTTATTAAAAAAACTTAAATTAAACTCAAAATATTACATTTAGAATAGAAAATAAGTATTCTGAGCAACTTAACATCATAGAGCACTATAAGGAGGTCACAATAGATGTCAGATACAAAACCGGAAATAATTCAAAGTGAAAGAGGAAGTGTTTTTTCTACACTAAGTCAGGAAGAGTTAATGTATATGACTTTAAATAGTAAAAGGGAGGTGGCATTATGTGGTAGAGTAAACAAACCAGGAATTGTAAATGTGCCTCAAAAAGCAACTCTACAAGATATTATTGATTTAGGTGGCGGTATTGTAGATAAGAGAAAATTTAAGGCAGCTCATTTAGGAATGCCTTTTGGAAACTTTATAACAGAGGAGTATTTAGAAAAAGAGTTAGATTTTTCATTATTTGAAAATACTACAAGAACAATTATTATTTTATCTGAAGAAGATTGTATTGTTCAGTATGCTAAATACTACATAGATTATTTATTTGGAAAACTACAAGATGGCACAAGTTTTGAACATTATAAAAAGGCTGAAGGTCATATAAAGAAAATGTGGCACATATTAGATTGCATTACTAAAGGAAAATCGAATATGCGTGATATTTATATACTTAGATCTTTAGGCAATGAAGTAAAAGGAATGTTAAATCAAAAGAAAAATATAATGGAAGAAATAATAGAGCATTTTTATGACGAAATAAAAGAGCATATAGATCATAATAAATGCTACACAATGCAGTGTAATAATCTGATAAAAATAACTATTACTGATAAATGTATAGGATGTGGGGCTTGTGCTAAAGCATGTCCAGTTGACTGTATTATAGGTGAGAGAAAGGTAAAACATTATATAGATCATACTAGATGTACTCACTGTGGTAAATGTATTCAAGTTTGTCCAGTAGATGCTATTACAGCAGGAGACAACTCTTTAAGGTTTATAAGAGATTTATCTACACCTAATAAATTAATAATAACTCAAATGGCACCAGCAGTAAGAGTGGCCATAGGAGAGGCTTTTGGATTTGAGCCAGGAGAAAATGTTGAAAATAAAATATCTGCAGCACTTAGAAAATTAGGAGTAGATTATGTATTTGATACTACTTGGGCTGCTGATTTGACAATTATGGAAGAGGCAGCAGAATTACAGGAAAGATTAGAGAAGTTTTTTGGTGGAGATGATAATGTAAAATTACCTATATTAACATCTTGCTGTCCAGCATGGGTAAAATTCATAGAAACATATTTTCCTGATATGTTAGGAGTACCATCAACTGCAAAATCACCAATGCAGATGTTTGCAACAGTAGCTAAGGATATTTGGGCAAAAGAAAAAGGATTAAATAGAGACGAAGTAACTTCAGTAGCTATAATGCCTTGTATAGCTAAGAAATATGAAGCATCTAGAGTAGAATTTTCTAGAGGTTTAAACTTTGACGTAGATTATGTAATTACTACAAGAGAATTGATAGAGATATTCAGGGACTCTGGTATAGATTTAAAAAATATAGATGATAAACCTATAGATAAGATATTAGGAGAATATACAGGAGCAGGAATAATATTTGGTAGAACAGGTGGAGTAATAGAATCAGCTCTTAGAACTGCTTATGAAAATATGACAGGGGAGAAGCTCAAAAATGTGGAATTTGAACAATTAAGAGGATGGAATAACTTTAGAATGGCAGAAGTAGAAATAGGAGACAAAAAGCTTAGGATAGGTGTAGCTTATGGTTTAGATGAAGCAGGAAAAATGCTTAATAAAATAAGAGAAGGAGAAGAGTTCTTCCATGCAATAGAAATTATGGCATGTCCTGGTGGATGTGTGGGAGGTGGAGGACAACCAAAACTAAGAAGAAAGAAAGATGAAATACTTCAACAAAGAGCACAGGGATTAAATAATATAGATAGAAGTAAAAATTTAAGGGTATCAAAAGAAAATCCAGAAGTACAAGCTATATATGATAATTATCTAGGTTGTCCTTTAAGTCATAAGGCTCATGAATTGCTTCATACAGAATATTTTCCTAAGATAAAAAAATAACATTAATATAAAGAGGTACCATATGGTACCTCCCAGTCTGTAGACAAATGGTACCTATTACTAATGTAAATGGTACCATTTTTATTATATATAAATAAAAAAATTATAAAAATCCTTTAAAATAGGCGTACGCCTAACTAAACTGAAGGTATCCCTCCATATCCAATTCGCCAGTTTTTTTAAATTCATGCATGAGAAAATAAGACTTACTTCCATTTCAATTTTTTGTAAGCCTCTTAATCTAGTATACCTCATACCATGTTTTTCTTTTGCATCAGCAAATACACGTTCAATTGTCTCTTTTCTCTTTTTATAAATTTTTTTCACTTCTATTTTATTGTACTTCTTTTTATTTGCACTTGCTTTTATATGAGTAGAAT
>CAMBXR010000044.1 GCA_945871955.1 uncultured Clostridium sp.
AGGCATAGCTTCTACCTCTCTTTAACATTACTTTTAAGCTATTTGTATTAACAAGTATATTTGAATTATAATTTAACATACTTATTAATAATTTATATTTTATAGTTATTATTTTATTTTTTAGTATATCTTTGTAATACATATTCAGATTTTTCTTAATAACATCCAATAGCTCTTTTTTTTCATTTTTATCTTGAACTTGATTTAATATATAGTACATATGATCTATACAAGCATAAGTGTAACAAGCATATACTATATCTTTTAATTTTGGGTATCTTCTATTAATAAAATCTAATATCTCACTCCATCCTATAAATGCATCTAATCTTTTTTTATTATATTTTGATGTAAGTATGCTATTACTCCTTTTTACATATATATATCCTATGTAATTTATATAAGATACCTTGTTTGCATTTGCAAACAGTCTATATGTAGTCGATAAGTCTTCATGTATTCTACCTTCTGGAAAAGTGATGTCTTTAAATAAATCTTTTTTGAATAATTTATTACATAAAGAGAATCTATATAAAACCCCTTTAAAAAGTTCTTCCATAGCTTCTTCATTATTCATTATCTTAAAAAATTCACTATCTTCATAATTAATTATTTTTCCATCAACTTCTCTACCTAACTTACATACAGATATCTCAGAACTATTTTGAATACATAAATTATAAAGATTATGATACATATTTTTATCAACATAATCATCACTGTCTACAAATCCTATAAAATCTCCTTCTGCTACTTTTATACCTACATTTCTAGAGTAACTAACACCTCTATCCTCTGTATGTATAACTTTTACACGACTGTCTCTTTCTCGATATCTATCACATATATATCCACTTTTATCTCTAGAATCCCCGTCAACTAAAATAATTTCTATCTCTTTTAATGTCTGATTAAGTAAACTTTCTATACAATCTTCTATATATTTTTCTACATTATATACTGGAACGATTATACTTACTTTTACCCCCATAACATATCCCCTTTATATAATCTTCTTTCTCAATATTGTTGATGATGTTCCCTGAGTATAAGGAAAATAAACTATATCAACACCTACAGATTTAAACTGATGCTCAAGTTCTTCAAAAAGTTTATTTCCTTTCCAGTCATCTCCCACAAACATAACATCAAATTGTAGATTTTCCCAAGCTGAATACTTATCTCTATTTTCTTGTGCTACTACTTTATCTACATATTTTATTGATTTTACAATTTCTACCCTTTCTTCAAAAGGTATAACTGGTAATTTATTTTTATAGTTTTGAACTAATTCATCTGTACTAACTCCTACTATTAAATATTCACATTGCTCTTTTGCTTTTTTTAATATATTTAAATGTCCTATATGAAATAAATCAAATACTCCTGTAGTATATCCAACCTTATATTTTTTCACTTATAAACTCCCCCTTCCTTTCAAAACAAACCTCTTCTAATCTTTCTGATAATTTTCTACAAGCAGTTCCTTTTTCAAAACTACCTATTTCCTTTGAAAAATTACTTATTCTATTTTTATATATTTCATTATCAAAATCCTTTATTCCTCTAAATAATTCAGCATTATTTTTAGCCACAATAAAAGGTAATTCTTCAATATTAAAATATAATCCCCTATCTTTACTAATATATCTATCAAGATCTGGCGTATAAAGAAAACATGGCTTATTTGTCAGAGCAAAATCAAACATTAATGATGAATAATCAGAAATCAGTATATCTGATATACTTAACAACTCTTGTATATCATCATATTTAGTAACATCAATTACATTTTCTCCTACAGCTAATTTACTAGATTCTGATATTAAATGTGGATGCAATTTAACTAAAACTAACCAATCACCTGAGAATCTTTCTTTTGTAGCCTCTATAACTTTTTTATAATCTATATCATATACTTCTAATCCTTCATTTTTTCTAAATGTAGGTGCATATAATATTATCTTTGTATTTTTGTCTATATTAAGTTTTGCTCTTATTTCATCTTGAATAAGAGACTTTTCAAAGAAAATATCATTTCGAGGTGTTCCATATTCAAATATTTCCCCATCATACCAAAATGCTCTCTTAAATATCTCTGTACTAAATCTACAACCTGATAATAATAAATCACATTTCTTAGAATCTTCTTTTGCCATATCTATATAATGTGGCTCAAGTGTAGATTCTACGTCTTTTTCTATCTGTTTTAATCTAAGTGAACTATGCCAAGTTTGTACATAATATTGATTTTTTCGTTTTATAAATAAATCCGTTGTTCTAAAGTTTGTAATTATAACCTTTGAAGTACATAGCTCATAAAAATATTTTAATGACATTGTCTTCACAGCTCTAATTCCCTTTATACTCTGTTTTGATTCTATATCATTAAATGCCCAAACTATATCGAATTTCTTCTTTGGGTAATTATTCACTAAATATTCCGATATATACTTAGGACTACATCCATATTGTGCTCCATAATAACTCAGCAAAAATACTTTGTTATTTTTTATAGGAAACAAATTAAATATATGAATAATAAATAGCTTTGTATATTTTTTTATCTTATCAACAATTAGTTTCATATAACTCAATCCTTTTCAAACTTGGCTCTGATTTTTTTATTTTTAACTTTCTTAAAATCTTATTGTAATAAACATATATTAATCTTAAGTATGGATTAATTTTAAAATACTTTAATTCATTACTTATATATTTGTCACTTTTCACAGCTTGTCTAAAATTCTCATAGTTTTCATCTATGTACTGCTCTATTCCCTCACTATACATTTTTGCCCTATTATCCTTAATTCTTAAAAGCATATCATAATGAACAAAGCATGTTTTTAGTATCAGTTTATAAGATTCATCTTCTAGATTTTTATAGTTTTCTTTAATAAATGAGTGTCTTTGTATCAATCCTTTAATTATATCTGTGTTTTCTACTTTATAGCTTCCACTGATACTTTCACTTCTTTGTAAGTAATACATCAAAGGCTTGTGAAGTAATACGTATTTTTCAACATTGTGCATTACTTGATGTGCCCAAAATACATCCTCAAATCTCATACCTTTTTCAAATAGAATATCTTTTACAAGTTCAAGTTTGTACAGTTTTCCCCAAGCAAAATTTTTTATTTTTTCATTTTTTATTAATTCTTTCATTAAGTTTTTATTATCTAATATTAACCTATCACCATCTATTTCATTGTATCTATCATCATATAATAGATGATCTTCATAGGCATAATAAAAATCAACTTGAACTACATCTGCATTATATCTTTTAACTTCTTCTACCATAGTTTCTATCATAGTTATATCTAACCAATCATCACTATCAACATATAATACATAATCGCCTGTTGCTTTATTAATTCCATAATTTCTTGCATCTGATAGTCCACCATTTTGCTTATCATATAGCTTTAATCTATTATCTAAAGTTGTATATCCTTTAGCTATTTCTCTAGAATTATCTGTACTTCCGTCATTGACCAAAATAATTTCAAGATTTTTATAAGTTTGATTTATAATACTTGTCAGACATCTATCTAGGTATCTTTCCACATTATATACTGGTACTACTACACTCACCTTGTACATTTCTTATTCCCCCATCAATTAAACTGTACAATTTATCTAATTCATAGCTATTTGCATAATTTGTATTTTTACAATTATTAGCTAATAAATCCCTTAATTTCTTGTCTTTATATAGTTTTTCAATTCCATCTGCAATTCCATCTATAGATAGCTCTGTTATATATCCATCTATACCGTTTCTGACTTGAGAGTTGGCTGTTGCATAATTTGTAAGCATAATAGGCTTACCTAATATCTGTGCTTCCGTAACTGTCACAGCTTTTCCTTCATATCTTGATGGTTGTGCATATAAGTCACATTTTTTCATATATGGATATGGATTATTTCTTTTACCAAGTAGTATAAAAATATCTTCTAAGTTATTTTCTTTTATTAATTCTTTTAACATAGTTTCGTCACTTCCATATCCTACGATATACCACTTGATATCATCATATCCTCTATTCTTTAAAATTTTCATTGCCTTTATAGCATTGTCAAATCCTTTAGCTTCACAGTATCTTCCAACAGATAATATTTTGAAGTAATTGTCGTCTTTTAGTTCATCAATTTCTTCATTTGCTAATCTTTTTACAAAGTCAGGTGAGGTTATATTTTCTATTACTATTACTTTATCTTTTAGCTGAGGATATTTTTTTAAAAATGATTTCTTGCAATCTTGTGATACTGCTGCAATATAATCATATTTATTCCATATCTTAAGATCCATTTCTATATCTGTATCTATTATTGAATAATCTGTATGAATCCAAGCTATTTTTATATTTGCATCTACTTTCTCTGCTACATAGTAATGTGGCCATAAGAAACTAATTGCCATATCGTATTTCTTATGATTCTTTGGTAAGAAAGGAAGTGCATATTCCCACATATATTGCATCTGTGCTATTCCATTACCTTTAGATTTGTATCTTGCCAGCAGTCTCGATAATCCTATTAATATCTCCCCTTTTTTAATAGTTTGAGCTATGGACATTCTAAATGTTTTATATTTTTTATTTTCTTCTAATAAATTTGGTGATTTAGGAATTAAATTCATAAATTCACCTGTATGACTATATAACATCAAATCAACTTTGTTATTATCGTAATCAAAGTTATTTAGCATACTTATTAGACTTCTCTCGACTCCTCCAACTTCTAAATCATAAGATGCAATTAAAATATCTCTCATTAATACCCCTCACATTTTTTAATAATTTATATCATATATATCCATCAGTTTATTGATACATTTTTCTGTGGAATAATCACTACTATCAAATACATTTTTTATAGTTTTTTTATCTATTTTTTTTGAATCGTACATTTCTATAATTTTATTGCTCCAAGCTTCTACGCCATCACTTAAATTTAATTTTTCTACTAATCCCATTTTTAAATCTGCTTCTGGCTGTATAGCTTCTGATACTAGACATGGTAATCCAGCTGCTTGAGCTTCTAATAATACAAGTCCTAGTCCCTCATATATTGATGGAAAAACAAATATATCCATACTATGAAGTAACGTAGCTATATCATCTCTTGTTCCAGTAAATATAACATCTTTTTCTAAGTTGTATTTACTTACTAATTCAGTTATTTCTGTTCTTTGACTTCCATCCCCAACTAATACTAACTTTATATTTTCATTTCTTGATTTCATTTCTTTTAGTATTGATACTAAAAACTTTTGATTTTTAGCTGGTTTAAAAGTTCCTATATGACCAATTACTAAACTATTTTCTAAGTCATTTTCACTTTTAAATTTATCTACTTCACTTTGAGAAAAATCTAGCACTGATTGATAATCTATTAAGTTAGGAAAATGCGTATAATTATTTTTATTAATTGCATTTTCACCGAATAAATATTTACCTGCTTCATTACTACAAGCTAATAAATATGTAGAATTTTTATTTATTAGATATCTCATTAGTTTTATATATGCTCTTCTTATAAAGCTTGAACTATCATCTAAAGTTGTATGGGCATGAGATATTCTATTCTTGATACCTGATTTTTTAGCAGCTATCATAGCAGCTCCACTATTAAATAATGTATGGGCATGTACTACATCATAAGGTCCATATTCATCAATTATTTTAGCTATACTATTAATGGATTTCGATGACCTTATAACCCTTCCCCCTAGTTCATTTATTTCCTTATCATAATATGCCTCTTCTTCACTAAAAGATAAAAAATCAAATTGTATTCTTTCTCTGTTAATTTTTCTATATAAATTCATTAACATAGTTTCAGTTCCGCCCTTATTCATGGCACCTACTACATGTAGTATTTTAATATTTTTTGATTTCATTATGGTTTCTCCTATTTTAAAAATTTATATAATTACTTGTATAATTCATGCCTAATGCTATTACATGTTCATAATAGAAAAAGATAAAATAACAAACCATAAAGCAATAATAAATAAATCTCCGTTCTTTTTTATCAAATAGCTCTTGAATTAGATATGGCAATAAGATAAATGTATATAACTGAAAATATAAATTAAATCTTGCAAATAACCATGTATACAATGCAAATGACATAAATATTAAATTGATAAGCGACATATTTATAAATATATTAATTTCAGGCTTGCTGTCTTTTAGTTTATTTCTTCCAAAATAAGCAAATGCTACTGGAACAAATTCTACAACTACTCTAAGTATATTTGTTCCACCCTCTTGTCCACTAGTTACACTTTCTTCATAACCACCTAATTTGCTACCTTCAGTAGCTTCAAAAACACTTCCCATAATAGGCTCTATAAATATGAGAGATATAATACATATTCCTATCATTATTCCAATCTTTTTAGACCATGGTTTTTCTCTTACAATAAAATAAATAGGTATCATTATAATAGCTGAAGAATGTATTGTACTTACAAGTAAACATATTATTGCATATGGTATGAATTTTCCTTTAACAATAAATCTTGTTGCTGCGAATATAATAGCTGCTGCTAAAGCTTGTCTTATTCCATTCATAGTTGTTAGATAGTATCCAGCCGTTATATACATATATAATTGTAATTCAAATAAACTAAAATACTTTCTTAAAATCAGTATATTAAGTAAATTTGTTACTAGTGCAAATCCAAATACCATAAATTGTGGATCAGGTGAAATCTTAGTCATAGCAGTTAATATTGCTATAAATCCAGATTCATAAGCATCTTTATCTATTTTCTGACCTGTAGCAATAAGTTCATATAAATGTTTATAGTCACCTGTATCACCTATTCCATTTCTTAGACCTGATACTACTACTAATAAAATTATTATGCATATTGTTATAAAAATATTTGGTTTCTTAGATGCAAACTTATTTCTACTTATTCTAGCCATTAATGCCAATGAATAAGATAAAATTAATGTTAAATAAAATATTCTCATATCAGTCTCCTAAACGGCATTCTTATAAATTATCAACTTATATAATAAGTATCCAAATGGCAAAGATAATATTGTTAATCCTTTACATGGACTTTCTTTTATAAATCTTTTATTCTTAGATATTAAGCTACTAGATACATAATGGATATTTTCTTTAAATTTAAAAGAAAGAGTTGCTCTCGAATTTTTCATATTTTCAATTCTATAAAATGCAAATCCTTTTGGATTTTTTAAATATTGACTAAACATATTTAAACTAGATCCATCCTCCATATACTCAACTATACATAGTACTTCATTCATAGTTAATAACTTATAATCTTCATCTATCTTATAATATTTATATGCTAGCCCTACATATTTTTCATCTTTATATAGTGGATATGGATACTTTTTACTTACTTCACTTCTATAGACAATTTTTTTATCTCCTTGGATTTTGTACTTATTATTTATTTCAAATAAAGTAGTTTTTCTTAGTGTTTCAGGAAAACTATCCCCAATAATACTACCATCTCCATAAGAATCTAATCCTATAAATCCCGCTATATCTTTATCTATTTCATTATTTTCCCAAAAATTAATAATTTTTTCTACTGCATCATTAGGCATATAATCATCTGAATCTATACATACATTTAATTCAGTATCAATTAGTTCATATGCTGTATTATGTGCTCCATGCATGCCTTGATTTTCCTGATATTTATATGTGATATCTAATATTCCTTCGCAAATCCATTCATTTACTAAATCTTTAGTATTATCTGTTGATCCATCATCAACTATAAGCCATTTAAAATCTTTTACTGTTTGATTTTTTAAACTTTCATAACACTTATTTAGCGTATATGCCCTATTAAATGCAGGTGTAAATATAGTCAAAACTTTACTCACATTAAACTCCCCTAAGCTAATTTATCATATAATTTTTCTAATTCTATGACATAATCCTTAATATTATATTTTTCTTCTACAAGATTGAAGCCTGCTTCACCATATAATTCTATATTTTTTTCATTATTTTTTAAGTTAATTAATTTACTAATAAACAAATCATAATTACCTTTTTCTACTAAATATCCTGTTATTTCATCCTTTACTAATTCAGCAACACTTCCTACATTCATAGATACTATTGCTTTTCTAAAACTCATAGCTTCCAGAATAACCATTGGTAATCCTTCATATAAAGATGGTAAAAAGAATATATCTATTATGTTATAAATCTCACTCACATTGTTTGTATAGTTAATTAACTTAAAATAACTCTCTAATTTATACTCACGTATCATAAGTTGGACTTCTTCTTGCTGATCCCCACTTCCAACTAATAAAAATATACTATCCTTAAAACTTTCTTTATATTTTCTGAATGTATTAATAAAAGGTATTATACCTTTTTGTTCTTCTATCCTACCTACAAAACCAATTATTTTTTTATTTTTATTGATGTTGTATTTATGTAAAATATCATTTTTATCAGAATCATTAGAAATATTTACACAATCTAAATCAATTGCATTTGAGAATATAGATGTATTTTTATTGTTTATGAAATTTGTATTTTTTTCATAAAAATCATAAACTAATTTTCCACATGCAATATTATAGTCATATCTTTTTCTCAATATTGAATCTATTATTTTATTTACATTATTAGAAGTTAGCCAAGGATAGCAATTATGTATGTGAGATACTATTTTTACATCAAGTTTTTTTAGTCGTTTTGAAAAATATGCACTAACAGATGCCTTATTATCATGAGCATGTATAATTTTTATATTTCGTAGTGTTACAATATTTGCTATTTCTTTTGATATTTCAAATATATTTTTATTAAAATCTATAGTCTGAGTTTGTATATTTTCATTTCTAAATACATTAGCTAAATTTTCACCACCGCAAACTACTATTGGCTCATATTCAGATAAATTTTTGCATAAAATAAGTGCTAATTTTTCTGCTCCACTAAGCTTATTCATGGGAAGTATATGTAAACATCTTTTTTTCATTAATAAACCTCCTTAAGCTGATTAATTACGTTATCTATCGAATACTTCTGTATAGATTGATAAGCATCATTACCCATTTGTAATAATAATTCTCTATCTTCATATAAGGTATCAATTGCATTAGCAGTTTTTTCGTAATCTTCAATATCAACTAAAAAACCATTTTTTCCATTATATATTAAATCTCTTATTCCTCTAATATTAGTTCCTATCACAGGCTTTTTATGAGACATTAATTCCATAATGCTTCTGGGTAATCCTTCTCTATATGAGGTCATAATTCCTATGTCACAAGCTGATATTAAGTCATTAATATCTGTTCTATATCCCAACATTTTTATATTATTATTTAAATTTTTGGCTTCTATTTCCTTATTTATTTCATCCAAAAGTATACCTTCACCTGCGCATAATAGCTTTACATTTATTCCTTCTTTGTGCAAAATTTCAATTGCTTCTATAACTTGTTTATGATTTTTATTTTTATTAACTTCTGCAATCATCAAAATAACAAAGTCATCCTCTTTTAGATTTAGTTTTTTTCTTACTATATTAGAATCATTTGAGTTACTATAAAAATCTAAGTCAACTCCTACTCCATCAATTTTATAAGCTTCGTCAATATTAAATCTTAGCGAAGTATTATAATCTTCTGAATTAATTGTAACTATAGTATCAGTTAATTTAGCCATAACCCTTTCTATTGGATAATATATAAGCCAGTTTTTAATAGGTGCTCCCTTATAAAAATGAAATCCATGCACCGTATATATAGTTTTTAGTCTTGGAAATTTCAATTTTAATAGTCTTCCATATATTGATGCGACTGGTGTATGTACGTGAACTATATCATAGTTATTTTTTTTCTGAATTTTAATTAATTTATTAAATGCTCTAATATTATTAGGTGATAATGGATTTCTCGTAAATGGAATATTAAAAAATTCTATATCTAATTCTAATAATTCATCGTCTAATTGCTCTATTAGATTTGCTGCACAATCGACTTTATAACCTTGTTCTATTAACATTTTTATATGTGGAATTAAAAATGCATTTATAGTGTCACTTATTGTAGTTATATATAATATTTTTTTCAATTTTATCACCAGCTCTTACTCACATTATAAATAACTTTTTTGTATATACTCATCAACATCCCATCTATCTCTAACACATATATACTCATCTTTATTTTTTATGTACACTTTTGGATAGTACTCAATAAATAATGGAGATAAAGCAATACTATATGCTCCAACTTTATTAAACTTGATTCTATCTCCTATCTTTAACTCCACGCTATCTTCTATCCTCATAAGTCTATCGTACTCTAGACATGTATATCCACATATAACCTGTTCTTTAACAATGTTTTTACTATCAGATATTAATTCATAAAAATATCCACTCTTTATCATTAATGGATCTACATTAGTTCTGCTACCATTTATAGTTACTATCCTCTTTGCAAATGTATCTTTTACATCTACAACTTCACATAGAAAACTTATTGGTGATGCTATTATAGCCGATCCCGGCTCTACAATTAATGTAGTTTTCTTATTATCATACTTTTTAGATAAAATACTTGATATTAAGCTCATATATTCTAGGAATGACGGTTTATCTGGCATACCTCCAAAGAATCCTCCACCAATATCTACATAATCTAGATCATAATCAAAATAGTCTCTGACTAAACAAGCAGATTCTGAAAGTACTCTATATACATTTAGACTTCTTGTTTTTGCAGTATGATGTAAATGAATTCCATTTACTTTAACTTTTTCGATTGAATTAATAGTATCTATTGCTTTTTTTAAGTCCCCATTTTCGAGGCTAAAACCAAATCTGCTACCTTCATCTCCAACAGATGTTTCACCAGGGCATTCTTTTTCTAAATTTAAATTCACTCTTATCCCAACATTTACTTCCTTATTAAAATTAAATTCATTCAGCCAGTTTATTTCTCTCCATGAATCTATATTAACTATACAATCATTTAATATAGCTTTTTCAAACATGTCTTTCCCTTTATTAGGACCATTAAAAACTATATTCTTTCCTGTAAAACCTATTTTTTCTGCTAATTTATATTCATGATCTGATACAACCTCAGCATAGCAGTTTTTATTTTTTATTAAATTCAATACCCATGGTAATGAATTTGTTTTACATGAATATCCAATTATATAATTGCCCCATGTATCTTTAAGTGCTTTATGTAAATCTCTTATATTATTTATTAAAGCTTCTTCATCAATTATAAAGCATGGTGTTTCTAAACTTGAAATCATAAGTACCCCCATATATATTTATGCATTTAAGAAAATAGCATCGTCAAATCTAAGTGCTATTAAACCATCTTTATATTCTTCGTTATATTCTATTTTTTCTCCTAATAAACATCTATAGATTTTTTCTGCCGAATTAGCTCCCGATTTAAAACTTATTGGTGCTCCACCTGCAAATCTTGCATTAATCTCAATTATTTTTATTCCATTATCAGTCTTTATGCAGTCAAAGTTTATTTCACCTTGAGCATTTAATGTTTTAGCAAGTTTTTTACCTAGTTCTATAATTTCTCTATCTTTTATAATTTTTGCTTTTGTTATTTCACCACTTCTATGTGCTAATCTTAATTTAGGCACTACTGTAATGATATTAGAATCTAAATCACTAAATACATCTACACAGTACTCCGTTCCATCCACAAATTCTTGTATTATAGGATTTGGAACATAGCTTTTAAAGAACATTAATTCATCAAAATTCTCTATTTTGAATGCATTTATACTAGAACTTCCATCTAATGGTTTAATAAATAAAGGAAAACTATAATTTTTATTCTTAATATCCTTTTCTGTTATTACTCTAGGAACATCGAAACCATTTAATTTTAAATAGCTATTAGTTTTTATCTTGTCCCTAATTATAGATATAATATCTTCATCACAAACCATAACTTTAGTACCTGTTTCTTTCTCTATTAATTTTTTATTTTTAGCATATATCTCTAATTCTGTGTCAATTGTTGGTACTATTAGTGAAATACTTTCTTTTTTACATATGTCTATAATTGTTGGTATAAAATCTTTATTATTAAGCCTTGGTACAATATATTTTCTATCCACAAAGTTTAATGCAGGTGCTAATTCATCTATATCAATACCTATTAAATTCCCATTTATATTTAATTTTTCTTTAGCTTCTCTAAAATATTTTACTAGTTCAACTCTTCTTCCCACACTAGAAAATAAAATATTTATATTATTCAAAACTCTCATCCCCCCATAAACTGATGCTATTTAATTGTACTTTTTACTATGTCTATTACTCTCTCCAAATCCTCATCACTCATCTTAGTATCTGATGGTAAACATACACCTCTATTAAATAAGTCTTCTCCCACACTTTCCCCTTCATATGAGCTAAAAAACTTGTAATTTTTAAATAGCGGTTGTAAATTCATCGGATTCCAAAGCCTTCTTGCCTCTATGTTTTCCTCTTCAAGTGCTCCAATCACATCAGTAGCACTAACTTTTGAGTCCTTACTCAAAGTAATCACAGATAACCAGAAGTTAGGCTCTTCATATACAGGCATCATTTCTATTTCTTTTATATCTTTGAATCCTTCTTTGTAAGTATCATAAATATGTTTCTTTTGCTTTACTCTTTCTTCTAAAGCAGTAATCTGTCCCCTACCGATACCTGCAACTATATTACTCATTCTATAGTTATATCCAATTTCACTATGTAAGTAATAAGGTGCTTTATCTCTAGATTGTGTGGCCCAAAATAATGCTTTATCTGTGTATTCTTTTTTGTTAGAAACCATCATTCCTCCCCCTGAAGTAGTGATGATTTTATTACCATTAAAAGAAAAGGCTGCTATATCTCCAAATGTGCCAGTATATTTACCCTTATATTTAGCACCTAGAGATTCTGCCGCATCTTCCAGTATGGGTACATTGTATTCATTACAAATTTCTCTAATAGTATCATAATCTGCACTTTGACCATATAGATTAACTACAACTACAGCCTTTGGCATCTGTCCATTTAACTTAGCATCTTCAAATGCCTTTTTAAGTGCCAGTGGATCCATATTCCATGTTTTATAATCACTATCTATAAATACTGGAATAGCACCCTCATATAATATAGGATTACAGCTTGCTGAAAATGTTAAGGACTGACAAAATACTATATCCCCTTTACTTACTCCCAAGCATTTAAGTCCTAAGTGAATAGCCGCACTTCCACTTGATAAGGCTGTTGCAAATTTTACACCTGTATATTTACATATATCATCTTCAAATCCGTTAACATTTGCCCCCAGTGGTGCTATCCAATTAGTATCAAAAGCTTCTTGTATATACTTCATTTCTTCTCCACACATGTGGGGCGAAGCTAAGTAAATTTTTTCCCCCATAAAATAATCACTCCCCCATATTAAACTGCAATCATTTTCTAAGATTTATTACCATTTTAATACTAATTTTTACATTAATTTTATCACCTAAAGTTGTAGTCAGTAAATTATACAAAAGTAGTACTTTTCTACTACTGCATATTTTTACAAAACAAAATGGCTATTGAAAACTAATACTAGCTTCACAATAGCCATTACTTATTTACAAAATTTAGCCACAGTTGCATATTGACTTCCATCTCCACCTGTAACAAACATACTTCCACATCTAATCCAAGAATGTGCTTTCATTTCATTTTTTTCATCTTTATTAACACCTAAATACAAGGTACTACTAATATTTCTTCTACTAAGCATTTTTTGGACAGTCATGGATTGAACTAAGCATAAACTCTCCCAAGGTGTATACCTACTAGTATTTACCACAGCATTTCTAATTTTCAGGGCCATTTTATATTCATCCTTACTAATTTCTTTTGCTGATTCTTCATTATAAGTTCCTAACTTAGTTTTTAATTTATTAAAAGGAACATGTAAAATTTTAAATCTCATTATTCCTGTCAAAAAGAAGGCTTCTGTAAATAGTATTTTATCCTCCAAACTAAATTCAAATAATAGCTTCTTAAAGCATTTAAGTATAACTATTAATTTTTTCATAACCCCCTCCTTTAATTATTGCCAGTAAAACTCTCCATAGTAGCATTTCCTTCTTGGCTAATTCCGTCTCGTTTTACAACTTTATATACAGTCATAAATAGTATCTTTATATCCAAAAATAAATTATATGTATCAATATAATAAACATCTAGCTTAAATCTTTCCCCCCAGCTTATGGAGTTTCTTCCATTTACCTGAGCTAAGCCTGTTATTCCTGGTCTCATCTCATGTCTTCTTATCTGTTCATCTGAATATAGTTCTAAGTAATCTACCAATAAAGGTCTCGGTCCTACCAAACTCATATCACCTTTTAATACATTTATCAACTCTGGCAGTTCATCTATACTTAAACTTCTAAGCTTTTCACCAAAAGGAGTCAATCTTTCTTCATCTGATAAATATTCTCCATATTTATTTTTGTCGTTTTTCATACTTCTAAATTTAATCATTTTGAATACTTTATTATCCTTGCCTACTCTTTCCTGTACAAAGAATATAGGACTACCTAGCTTTATATAGACCAATATGGCAGTTACTATAAATACTGGTGATAAAAGTATTAACCCCATAAGAGATCCTAATATATCTATCACACGCTTTATAATTAGATTTAATTTCATATCTAACTTCCCCTTTTAAATCAATTAACCATTTATACAACAACACCTTGTTCCATTTCTTCTTTATCTTTTTCTTCCACATATGTTGGAACTATTTTTTTCATTATATCTCTTATATTGTCAACTTTATTTTTTTCTATATATTTTCTTAATGTAGACATATTTTTAAATAGTTCATCTTCATCTCTATACATAGGTGGCTCTATAAATATCTTATTATTCTCAGTTTTTCTTAACCCTTCTTGAGCCATAAGTAATTCTTCATAAAGTTTTTCCCCTGGTCTAAGTCCTGTATATTTTATTTTTATATCCACATCAGGCTCTAGTCCACTTAAAGTTATTAGTTTTTTAGCTAAATCTGAAATTTTTACAGGTTCTCCCATATCAAGGACAAATATCTCTCCACCTTTAGCCATAGATCCCGCTTCTATAACTAAAGATACTGCTTCTGGTATTGTCATAAAATATCTAGTTATTTCCTCATGAGTAACTGTAACAGGACCGCCTTCTTCTATTTGTTTTTTAAATAAAGGTATTACGCTACCATTACTTCCCAAAACATTTCCAAATCTAACAGCAACAAACTCTGTTTTACTTTTTCTATCCAAATCTTGAATCAAAATTTCACAACATCTCTTTGTTGCTCCCATTATATTTGTTGGATTAACTGCTTTATCTGTAGATATTAATACAAATTTCTTTACCTTATATTCACTAGCTTTTTTAGCTACATTCATAGTTCCAAATACATTGTTTTTAATTGCTTCACATGGGCTATCTTCCATAAGTGGGACATGTTTATGAGCAGCAGCATGAAATACTACGTCTGGAAGATATCTACTCATTATATCATCTATTCTTTTTTCATCTCTTACAGAACCAATTATAACTTCTAAATCTAGTTTATTGCCATATTTACGTTTAAGTTCCTGTTGTATTTCATAGGCATTATTTTCATAAATATCTAATATAATTAGCTTTTCTGGTGTAAATTTTGCAACTTGTCTACATAATTCAGATCCTATGGATCCACCACCACCTGTAACTAATACTGTTTTTCCCCTTAAATATTCACTTATTTCTCCCAGATTTGTTTGTATAGCATCTCTACCTAAAAGATCTTCTATCTCTACATTTCTTATTCTTTTTATATCAACTTTTCCTTCTATAATTTCATAAATACCTGGTATTGTTTTAATTTTACATTTTGTTTCATTACAATAGTCTAGTATTCTTGTTTTTGCTTCTTTAGATATATTTGCAATACTAAATATAATTTCATCTATTTCACATTTTCTTGATATTTCAGATATATCACAACATTTCCCTATTATTGGTATACCAAAAATATTTTTGCCAATCTTTTTCTCATCATCATCAACTATTCCCACCGGTAATTTATTTATATTGGGATTTTCAAATATTTCTTTTATAATTAATTTTCCTGCACTTCCAGCCCCTATTATCAAAACTCTTGATGCTTCTTTTGTATTATTTATACTCATAAAAGATAACATCCTTCTAATTGCTCTATATGTTAATCTAGATCCTACTGTTAGTACTATTACTAATAAAACACTCATTATATAAAATAGTGTACTTGCCTTATATCCTAAAAGAGCATTTATTATTACAAAACATCCTCCAGATATGATTCCTGCCATAAATATATTTGTTATTTCTTTTTCGCCACCATATGACCATAAGCTACTGTAGCAATTAAATTTATAAAAAGATAATATATTTATTGCAACATATATTAATATGGGAATTTGAAAATATGTTTCTGTTAACTTAATAGATATTACAGACGATAATAATACTATCAATGTATCTAATATTATTAGACCAACTTGTCTTATTCTATAAGACTCAACCTTACTATTTAACCCTTCTACTTTTTGTATCATTCCTAAATACAAATATATCCCCCCATTATTGCACCCCTAAAAATGTATTTATCGTTTTTTTCTTCTAAATATACGTTTTTTCTTATTTTCTTCTTCCCCATAACCATAATAGCTATAACTTTTATTACCTTCAAATTGAAATTTATTTAATACTACACCAACTAAATTTGCATTTACTTTTTCTAGCCTATCTTTTACAATTTTTACCTGATTTTTGTCAACTTCTTTTGATGCAGATACTATTAATGTCCCATCAGTATATTGGGCAATGATACATGCATCATTAACTCTTAATATTGGTGGTGAATCTATAAATATATAGTCATACTTATCTCTAAGTGAATTTATTAAATCTTTAGTTCTGCTCATTTCCAATAATACCGATGGGTTACAGTTTACTGTTCCACAAGTAAGTATATCTAGCTTCCCTTCTGTTTTTATACACTCATCTAATGTTTTTTCATTGTATACTATATTAGATATACCTGCACTGCCTCTATTTATATCAAATTGATCATTTAAACTTTTTGTTCTAAAATCACAATCAATTACTATTGTTTTTTTATCTTCCAGTTCTGAAAAACATCTAGCTATATTAGCTACTGAAGTACTTTTCCCCTCGTCCATTTCTGTACTTGTTATTAAAATAGTTTTCAATCTTTCATCTACTGAAATAAATGTTCTTATACTTCTATATGCTTCATTTAATTCATAATTACCGTCATTATATTTTATAGTCATAGTCTTATCTCCATCCCCTAGTAAATTTATGCTCTTGCTTTTTTCCCTTTTGTATTTTCTTTTTCATATGGTATTATACCTATTACTGGAAGTCCCCAGTATTTTTCCGCATCGTCTGGGGTAACTATTTTATTATCTAAACATTCTAATAAAAGAACTACAAATATAGCTAGTACTATTCCTACTAAAGTTAAATTTCTAAATGTATTATCTTGTGGCTTTGCATTTACTAATGGTTCACTTGCATCATATAATACTTCCACACAGTCAAGACCTATAACTTTTTTTAATTCATCATTAAATACTTCTGGCATAGCATTTGCTATTTTTTGAGCTAGTTTAGAGTTCGTATTTGTAACCCTTATATCTATAAATTCTGGTATATTTTCTTGAGTTGTTACCGTTATACCTGAAGATACAGTTTCCGGTGTTCCTTGCAAATCTAGTTTTTTTATAAGTTCTGTCATGGCTCTTTTAGATGTTGCCAATGAATAGTATCCAGTAGCTATACTTTGATTTAATGTAGAATTTGCTAAAGACGAATTATAATAATCTGTATTATCTTTTTCATCTTTATCTTTTTTCTTTGATTTTGTATTTTTAGCTGTATTAATTCTTACTGAAACAGTAGAACTGTATGTAGGAATATACGATTTATCGTGTTTATATTGTAATAATTATCCTGCTAACATAGAGCTTAATAATATAACGACTACTATTTTTTTTCTTTTTTTAAATATATCTAAATATTCTCTTATATTTATTGTTTCGCCCATTTTGTCCTCCATTTTAACTATTTTGATAATATTCATAATAAGTCTATCACCGATAAGTATATCCTGTAAATTACGCAACTGAATTAGATTTTTTTACTACTTTAGTGTATATTAAGTAAATATTTCGATTAATTTTCTTTTGTATTAGATAATTATTTCAATATTTTCATAAAAAAATATGCTCTTTTTAAAAGCATATTTTATATTCTTTTACTATTATTATTATGACTCTAATATACTACTTTAGAGTTATATAATCTCATTTTTAATCTAATCTACACATATTATATTAGCATCATCTAATTTACCTAAAAACTCTAACACGTTTTCTTCACATTCATTTCTGCTTACATCATATTCTTCTAATAGATAATCTACTATTTTATTAATCCCTATTGGCTCTTCTATAATCTCCCATATTCTACTACCAACCCCATTAAGTGAAAAATATCTTCCTTTTTCTAAGTCCATCATTACTATTTCCCCATTTAAGTCAGTTGTATCAATATCATTTCTACGTGAAACTACATTGTTTATATTTATCATTATGTTTCCCCCTTATATTACCAATATTAGTATAATATTAATTTTTATTACATAAAATTTCAACAATTATATTTAATTAACATATAAAGTTATACTTTAGTATAATTTTTTATTTATTTCTAGTTTTATTATCTCTTTTTAGTGCTTTAATCAATGCCACACTTATTCCAATCAACACAAATGCAAATGGAAATGACACCACAATGGCGAACCTTTGCAATATATCCAATCCTCCCAGCATTATAAACACTATAGCAAACAATGCTTGTATAATTCCCCACACAATTTTATTAGAATTTTTCGGATTTAAATCTCCTCTAGAAGTGAACATGCCCAGCACATATATGGCTGAATTGGCTGATGTAATAAAAAAAGTAAATAATAAAAGTATAGCTATAATAGAAAATAAAAATCCTCCTCTATAATTGGACAATACTTTAAACAAGCTTGTATCTGTATAAGTAATGGCATCTTTTGCAAAATCAAATCCTAAATCCATACCCATTATTCCAAATACTACAAACCATAACATACATATTAAAGAAGGAACTATTATAACTCCTAGTACAAACTCTCTAATAGTTCTTCCCTTAGAAATTCTTGCAATAAAAACTCCTACAAATGGTGACCAAGAAATCCAATATGCCCAATAAAATATTCTCCACTTATACACCCATTCATTGCTGGTAATTGGATTTATAAATAAACTCTGTGACACAAAATAATTAAGATAATCTCCAAGACCACTTACGAAAGCATTCATAATCTTCTCTGTAGGTCCAACAAGAAAACATCCCAAAAGTAAAGTTGTAGCTAAAACTAAGTTTATGTTTGATAATTGTTTCATTCCATTGTCCAAACCACCCACTGCTGTATATATGTAAATCACCGCTATTATTAATATAATAAAAAGCTGCAAAGTAAAACTATTTTTTATTCCAAATAGATACTGCAATCCTCCGCCAATTTGCATAGTTCCAAGTCCCATGGATGCTGCTACACCCACCACAGTAATAAAAACAGACAACACGTCCACAACTAGCTTTATTATATTTCTATATTTATTATCTTCCAATATAGGATCCAATGTGGTACTAATCAATCCTCTTTTATTTTTTCTAAACTGAAAATAAGCTAAAGAAAGCCCTATAACTGCATAGGCCACCCAAGAGAAAACACCCCAATGTATAAAACTTTGCTCAATAGCAAATCTAACTGCCCCCTCACTACCTCCTACTTCATTTAAAGGATTCACAAAATGACTCATAGGCTCCCATGCTCCAAAAAACACCAGTCCAATCCCCATTCCTGCCCCAAACAACATGGAAAACCAAACCACATTACTAAACTCCGGCTCATCTGTCTCTTTTCCCAACTTTATATCTCCATATTTACTAAATGCCAAATAAAGTGAAAAAATAAAAATTCCCAACATCAGTAAAAGATACATGGGACTAAACTTATCTATAAGCACATTAAACAACTTAGTAGACACATAATTAAATTTCTCTGGAAAAAATATTCCCACTGCCACTATAATCCCCGTCAATAGCAAAGAAAAAAACAAAACATAATTTCCCTCACACGTTCCATCCCTTCTTCCCCTTTTCCCATTAACTAATCTTACTCTTCTATTTCTTACTCCTATTTTACTTTTTACTAATCCCACTTTTCTATTTCCTATTCCTATCTTATATTTAGTAAATCCTGCTTTTCTACTTCTTATTCCTCCTTTAGAAAACATACTATCCCTCCAATTATTTTGATATAATTACTTATTCAAAATCCTCCTAAAATAGTACTAAGCACTCACTTTAATTATTTTTTATTTTCTCATATTCTTTTCCTAAAAAGTTTATAATATTATTCACTCTTCTTGGTTAAACTTATAAAAAATGCTTCTGAAAGGTGAAACAAAATGAAATCATCATTAAATACAAAATCATCACTAAAATTGGACGAAATTATAGTCCTTTTGGTGGGCTGTTTGCTAATGGGTATTTCCATAAATATGTTTCTAAATCCTCATAATATTGCTCCAGGAGGACTTACTGGTGTGTCCATAATCATAAACACCCTAACAGGAATTCCAATTTGGCTTATAAATATAACTTTTGATATACCCTTATTTTTATTTGCCTTTAGAATTCTCGGTAAAAAAGATGCCTCTAAAACATTACTTGGCATAATATTTCTCACTGCATCATTAAAAATTACTGAAAATTTATCAAATATTCATGTTACTGATGATATTTTACTATCAGCTATAACCGGTGCCATAATACTCGGTATATCTCTAGGTCTTATTTTTAGAATAAATGGAAGTACGGGTGGTACAGATTTAATTGGACTTTTAGCAAATAAATTCTTTCCATCTCTTAGTGTGCCTACTCTAATGGGTTTTGCTGATGGATGTGTTGTTATTTTATCAGGAATTGTAAGTAAAGAATTAGAAATAGCCTTATACTCAGCCATCGCCCTGTATATAATAGTAAAAGTCAGCGATATTATGGTAGAAGGTATAAATACATCT
>CAMBXR010000045.1 GCA_945871955.1 uncultured Clostridium sp.
AAAAGAGTAGTAAAAAGACATGAATTCTATGAAGAAAATGTTCATTCAGTAACATTAGAGACTGCAGGAACAGTGGATTTAGATGTAGAAATAAAATTCAGTTTTGCTGATAACTATTTCAGTATAGATGTGGATAAAAAACAAATAGAGCAACTAAAGGATTTATATAAGGCTTTATTTGAAATAGGAAAAATACAAAGTAAAAATAATAAGTCTTATGAATATGGTATGAGTAGTTTAAATATGGCTAATGAAGCTATAGGTAAAGTACACTTAGAAGGTGATGTATCATCAATGTTGAAAGAAATTACTAAATTCAACTTTGATTGGATGAATGATATAAGAGAAACTTATAATAATAAAGATTTTGGTTATGTTTTTGAAAAATATATAAATAATTAATAAATCTGCTATTTGATTTATATATAATTTGCTTTACGTATTTAATACTTTATATATTTAATATGAAGTGATATAATTTATTTCTAATAAAATTATAATAGGCATGAGGAGTATGTTTATGACAGAAAAAATTGATCACAAATATAAAAAAGATGTGCTAAGATTAGCCACATTTATAGGACAGTTAATGCTTAGCAATGGAGCAGAAACTTATAGAGTAGAAGATACTGTAAAGAGAATTTGTAAATCTAGAGGATTTTCTTATATAAACGTGTTTGTAGCCCCTAGTACAATTATAGTATCTGATGATAGATTTGATGGATATACATTTATGAAGGTAATAAAAAATAGATGTATAGATTTAAATATGATTGATTTACTAAATGATTTATCTAGGAAATTTGTTAGTGACACAGATATGTCTATAGAATCAGCTATAAATGAATTAAAACATTTGGAATGTAAACCAGCTCATTCTCAAATAGAGCTAAATATTTGGACAGCTATAGGGTCTTCTAGTTTTGCTGTGTTAGTAGGAGGAGATAATTTATTAACTTTTATGTTAACTCTTATAACATCAGTAATAGCTATGATTACTTTTGAAAAAGTTCAGAAGATAAGTAACATACCTGTATTTGCAAATTTAGTCGCATCTATGATAATAGGATTTTGTGGTATAGGACTAGTAGAGATGGGTATACTTGAAACACCAAAAATGTTAATAGTAGGTTCAATAATGCCTCTATTACCAGGAGTAGCATTTATAAAAGCAATGAGAGATTTAGTATCAGGTGATTTAATGTCTGGTGTAGGTAGAGCCATTGATGCGGCAATTGTAGCTACAGGAATTGCTGTAGGTATAGGTATAGTGATGAATGCTTATGTAAAATGGGGAGGAGGATTATTATAATGATTTGGATGCCACTTTATGTACATATAATATTTTCATATTTAGCAGCAGTAGGTTTTGCAGTATATTTTAATTCTCCTAAAAAAACTTTATATATAAGTGGAGCTATAGGGATGATATCTTGGATTGTCTATATACTTTTAATGAGAATTAATTTTGATATGATGACTTCAAACTTTGCAGCAGCTAGTGTTGCATCATTACTATCTGAAATATTAGCAAGAAAAATGAAAAAACCAACTATATTATTTTTAGTACCAGGTATAGTAACTTTAGTACCAGGACTTGGACTTTATAATACAATGTCATATATTATAGAAGGCGATTTTTTACAAGCATCTATAACGGGATCCAATGTATTATTTTCTAGTGGTGCTATAGCCCTTGGTGTTATAGTTGTTTCTACTTTATTTAGAACTTATTATAAAAAATCTGTAATTATAGAAAATATGAAAGAAAATAGAAATTTAGAAAGTGCTTCATAAAAAGATATATGGTCTCGTCATTTTAGACAAGACCATATATCTTTTTTATATGAAAGAAATTTACTATCTTTCCTCTAGTATAAATTTATTTATAACATGAGCAACTCCATCTTCATTGTTGGATAGAGTTATATAATCTGCCAGTTCTTTTATCTCTTCTGTAGCATTTCCCATGGCAACTCCAAGTCCAGCATATTCTATCATATGTTTATCGTTATTAGCATCACCAACACAAATTATTTCCTCTCTACTTAAACCAAGTTCCTTGGCAAGAAGAGAAATTCCGTTACCTTTGTTAGCAGATGGATTTAAAAACTCTAAGAAAGAAGGAGTGCTTCTAACTATAGTATATTTTTCATAGTATTCCTTTGGAATTTTCTTTATACATTCATCAAGGATTTCAGGATGATCTATCATCATAAATTTAGACATGTTTATATCTTTAGGTACTTCTTCTAAAGTAGTAGAGTTTAAGTGAACACCAGTTAAATAACTTTCGAATACAGTATAATCACTTATATCTTTGTTAAATGTATAAAGAGTTTTTGTATCATAAAAATGACTTCTACAGCCTATATCCACACTAAGATTATATAAATCAACTAAATTATCATAATTTAATGTTAAATGAGATACAGTTTCTTTTGTAAAATTATCTTGAACTAAAGCACCGTTGAAAGTAGTAACATAGTCACCTTCTTCTTTAAGGTTTAATTCTTCTAAGAAGTTTTCTACACCTTTTAATGGTCTACCAGTACATAAAACTACTTTTACACCTTTTTCTTTAGCCTTTTGTATGGCTTCTTTAACCCCATCTGTAATTTGGTGTGAACTATTTATTAATGTTCCATCAATATCTAATGCAATTAATTTGTATTTCATATATTCCTCTCCGTTTTTTATTAAAACAATATAAAATATTTTTTTACAACAATATATAGTTTAAAAGCTTTTTTTCTTAAATTCAATAAAAATTAATAATTATGATTGATTTTATTAACTATCATTTCAGCACATTTTTTTAAATATATCATCCTCATTAAATTAATTAAAAATTTATTAATATAATTATGGACCTTAATAATTTATAGATATAAGGCTAAAAATAATAAAAAATTACAAATAATTGTGGAGGTATAAAATGGACTTAAGAGAAGTTATGAAATATAATACGTTTGCTGTTTTAGGAGATACTTTAAATGAAGAAAAATATGCATATAAGATAAAACAAGAATTAATAAATAATGGTTATAATGTTTATTGTGTAGGTAAAGAATTAAAATCATTAAATGATATAGAAGAGGAAATTGATATAATTGATCTTTGTATTAATCCTCCTGCTGGTATAAAATTATTAAAAGAAAATAAAAAAAATTTTAAAGGTGTAGTTATACAGCCAGGAGCTGGTAGTGAAGAAATTACAAAATATTTAGATGAAAATAACCATACATATATGGATGGGTGTTTATTAGTTGGTATTAGACTTTACTCTAAGAATAATTAATGAGATTATATAAATAATAAAGATTTTTAGGAGATTTTAAAATATGAGTAATAAAGAAACAATAAGAAAGGAACTTGAAAATGTACTATTAACATATAAAGAGCCTTCTTTATACTTTAAAGAGCTAAAAGAAAATAATAAATTAAATGAATACTTTCCAGAAATAAATGACTTAATAGGTGTAATTCAATCACCAATACATCATCCAGAAGGAGATGTATTTAATCATACTATGATGGTAATAGATGAAGCATCTAAGTTAAAAGACAAGGCGAAATATCCCCTTGAATTTATGTACTCAGCCTTATGTCATGATTTTGGAAAAGTACTTACAACCATGATGAAAGAAGATGGAAAAATAATTTCATATAATCATGAAAGAGCAGGTTTAAAATTAGTTAGAAGATTTTTAGATAGAATAACTAGAAAAGAAGAAAATAAACTTAGGGATTATGTGATGAATATGATTGAATTTCATATGCAACCAAATCAATTGGCAAATCAAAATAGTAAATTAAAAAGTACGAGAAAGCTATTTGGTAAGTCTATTTGTCCAGAAGACTTAGTATTACTTGCCAAAGCAGATGCCCTAGGGAGAACAGTAGAGCAGGATTATTCACCTAAAGAAGAATATTTAAGAAATGCTCTAAAGGACTTTTTATATGAGAAGGAAAAATAAATTTGCAAATGAATATGACTTAGATATTATGTACCACATATAAAGTGAATTAATTCATAAGTAAGGGGAAAAATATTTTGTAAGAATAAAGCTTTACAAAAGGAGGTAATTTACAATATGTGTACAGCACTATCATTAAGAACAAAAGAAGGAAATCATTTATTTGGCAGAAATATGGACTTAGAGTATAACTTTAATCAGTCTGTTCATCTTGTTCCTAGAAAATTTGCATATAAAAATGTGGTTACTAATGAAAATGAGACTACTAAATATGCCATTATAGGTATGGCAACGATTATAGATAATCATCCAATGTTTGCTGATGGTATGAATGAAAAAGGATTAGCATGTGCTGGACTTAATTTCCCGGGATATGCAAACTATGAAGAAAATCCAGTAGAAGGTAAAAATAATTTACCTCCTCATGATATAATTCTATGGACATTAGGTAATTTTGAAACAGTAAAAGAAGTTAAAAAAGCCTTTGAAAATGTAGAAATAGTAGGTAAGACAATAAATGAACAAACAGCGCTAGCTACTCTTCATTGGATGGTAACAGATAAAAATGGAGAGAGTATAGTAATTGAAAAAACTAAAGAAAAATTATCAGTATATGATAATAATTTAAGTGTATTAACTAATTCTCCTACTTTTGATTGGCATAGCACAAATGTAAGACAATATATTAGATGTACATCAAAATATCCTGAAAATGCAACTTGGGTAAAAGATGAATTAAAGCCATTAAGTAGAGGATATGGTGGATGGGGACTTCCTGGAGATTTTTCAACAGCATCAAGATTTGTAAGAATTTCCTTCCTAAGATCTAGAGTTTATGAAGTTGAAAGTGGTATTAAAGGTATTACAGACTTTTTCCATATGCTTAATAACGTAGCTTTACCTAAATATTCTGTACAAACAGAAGAAGAAATAGATGATGTGACTCAATATACATCTTGTATGTGTCAAAGTAGTGGAATATATTATTATAATACGTACAATAATAGTAGAATTAATGCTATTGATATGAATAAGGAAAATTTAGATGGTGATGAAATAAAGAACTTTGCATATTTAGAAGAAGCAGATATAAACTATCAAAATTAATATTATAAGATTATAAGAAAAAAAGTATTTATAATGAGTAAAAAAGATATTACTATGAAATTGTTTTATTAGTAATATCTTTTTGTTTATTTAATATATTGGGATTATTAAAGATGTTAAATATAATTTAAAAAGTTAAAAATAATTGACATATAAAAATAATGAGACTACTATTTAATTAATAAAATTTAATTAATTAAGAATAATTAAACAAAACTTATAACTTTTGCAAATATAAATAATATTTATAGGGGGAAACTATTATGTTAAAAACAACAAAAATAACTGACCCAGAATTATATGCAATAGTTGAAAAGGAGTTAGAAAGACAAAAATATAATATAGAGATGATAGCATCAGAAAGTTCTGCACCTACAGAAATATTAGAACTTATGGGCAGTGTATTTGTAAATAAAACAGAAGAAGGACTTCCAGGTAAAAGGTATCAAGCCGGATCTCAATATGCAGATGAAGTGGAAAACTTATGTATTAAAAGAGCTAAGGAGGCTTTTGGATGTGAATATGTAAATGTTCAAGCTTATTCTGGAGCAACTGCAAATTACACAGTATTTAATGCTATATTAGAGCCTGGTGATAAAATACTTGCCATGAAACTTGATCATGGTGGACACTTAACTCATGGTTCGCCAGCAAATTTCGCTAGCAAAATATTCAACTACGAACATTATGGTGTAGATTTAGAAACAGAAATGATAAATTATGATGACGTGGAAGCTAAGGCTTTAGAATTTAAACCTAAATTGATAATAGCTGGGGCAAGTGCTTATCCTAGACTTATAGATTATAAGAGAATGAGAGAAATAGCTGATAAAGTTGGAGCATATTTAATGGTGGATATGGCTCATATATCAGGACTAATTGGAGCAGGTGTAATACCATCACCAGTTCCATATGCAGATTTCTGTACATCTTCTTGTTCAAAAACAATATGTGGTCCTAGAGGTGGATTTGTAATGTGCAAAGAAAAATATGCAAAAGCATTGAACAGATCAACTTTCCCAGGAACACTTGGATCTATTCAAATTAATGGTATTGCAGCTAAAGCTAATATGTTTAAAAGAGTAAGAGAGCCAGAATTTATTGCTACAATGCAAAGAGTTTTAGATAATGCTAAATGCTTGGCAAAAGAATTAGAAAAAAGAGGGTTTAGAATAGTAAGTGGAGGTACTGATAATCATACAGTACTTGTAGATTTAAGATCAAAGAAAATAACAGGTAAACAATTTGATCAGACACTAGAAAAAATAGGTATAACAGTAAATAAAAATACTATTCCAAATGACCCAGAAAGTCCATTTGTAACAAGTGGTGTACGTATAGGACTTACAGCTGTTTCAGAAAGGGGATTTGGAGCAAATGAGATAGCTGAAATAGCAGATATTATGGAAAAAGTTGCAGATAACATAGAGAATGATAAAGTTTTAGAAGAATGTAAAAAACAAGCAAGAGATTTAATTTCAAGATTTCCATTATATCCAGAAGGATATTTTGAAGATTAGAATTTAAATTTTTATAAATATGTTCACCATTTTTAAAGTTATATGAAAACTTAAGGAGAATATTAATGAGTGATTTAAATATAGGAGAAAAAATTGCACAGTATAGAAAAAGTAAAGATTTAAGTATTAGAGAATTGGCAAAAATGGCTGATGTTACACCGTCACTGCTTAGTCAAATAGAAAGAGGTTTGGCTAATCCATCTGTTAATTCATTAAAATCCATAGCCAATGCTTTGAATGCACCACTATTTACATTTTTTACTTCTGAGGTAAGAAAAGAAGATTTAATAGTTAGAGGAAATAATAGAAAAAAAGTCATACTACCAGGTGCAGACAATGTTATATATGAAATGTTAACATCCGGCTCTGAAGATAATTTAGAGTTTGCAATTATGGATTTATCACCCAAATCATCTTCTTGCGTAGAACATATTTATCATAATGGATATGAAATAGCTTACGTTTTAGAAGGAGAAGTTAGTTTATATTTAGATAATGAAAAATTTGAATTGAAGAAAGAAGATAGTGTAAAAATACCTGTTGGTATGAAGCATAGATGGGAAAATAATAGCAACAAAAATGCAAAAGTTATTTTTGCAGTTATTTTATAAATTTTAGGAGTCTTTCACTAAAAATAGTGGAGGACTCTTTTTGTAAGAAAAGGAAGTCATCTAAAGGTATAAATCTATAAATAACTCTCAAAATATAACAAAGTTAATTAAAATGATTATATTTGGAGAGGATTTACATAATGAGTAAAGATATTAATAATACTAAAAATAAAGAAATAGATGTAAAAAAAGTTATAGATGATTTGGTTAAAAGAGCTAATGTGGCTATGGAAGAAATGATGAAATTAAATCAAGAAGAAATTGATAAAATAGTGGAAGCTATGGCTAAAGCTGGTCTTGATAAAAATATAAAGTTAGCTAAAATGGCAGTAGATGAAACAAAAAAGGGAGTATTTGAAGACAAAGTAATTAAAAATAGTTTTGCTACAGAATATATTTACAACGATATAAAATATAAAAAGACTGTGGGAGTTATAGATGAAAATGAAGAAGAGGGAGTAATGACAGTAGCAGAACCTATAGGAGTTATAGCTGGTGTTACTCCAGTTACAAATCCTACATCAACAACTATATTTAAAATATTGATTTCCATAAAAGGAAGAAACCCCATAATATTTAGTTTTCATCCAAGTGCGCAAAATTGTTCAAAAGAGGCCGCAAAAACTTTAAGAGATGCAGCTATAAAAGCAGGAGCTCCAAGTGACTGTATTCAGTGGATAGAAGAGCCATCAATAGAAGCATCTAATGAACTTATGAAGCACAAAGGAATTTCTGTAATACTGGCAACTGGGGGACAGTCAATGGTTAAATCAGCCTATTCTTCAGGAAAACCAGCTCTAGGAGTAGGTCCTGGAAATGTACCTTGTTTTATAGAGAAATCAGCAAATATTAAAGAAGCAGTAAATGATTTGATAATGTCAAAAACTTTTGATAATGGAATGATTTGCGCTTCTGAACAAGCAGTAATAATTGAAAGTGACATATATGAAGATGTAATAGCTTTAATGAAAAAATACAAATGCTATTTTGTAAATGACAGTGAAAAAGAATTATTAGAAAAAACAGTAATAAACTTGGAAACTAAATCCTTAAATCCTAAAATAGTGGGACAAAGTGCATACGAAATAGCAAATATGGCGGGATTTAAGGTTCCAAAAGATACTAAAATTTTAGTTGCAGAGATAGAAGGAGTGGGAGAAGATTATCCTTTATCAAAGGAGAAATTAAGTCCAGTTTTAGCGTGTATAAAAGTTAAAAATGCCAAGGAAGGAATAGAAAAATGTGTTGAAATGACTGAGTTTGGAGGAATAGGCCACTCTGCTGTAATTCACTCAAATAATGATGATATTATCTTAGAATTTAGCAAAAAAGTAAAAACGGGAAGGTTATTAGTAAATACTCCATCCAGCCAAGGTGCTATAGGAGGAATATATACAACAAATACGCCATCACTGACTTTAGGATGTGGCTCCATGGGAAATAATTCAACTACAGATAATATATCAGCCATTAATTTAATAAATACAAAGAAAGTTACGAAAAGAAGAAATTCTATGCAATGGTTTAAAGTGCCAGAGAGAATTTATCACGAAATAGATTCTATACAGTATTTACAAAAACTACCTAATGTTCAAAGAGTAATGATAGTAACTGATAGAACTATGATAAATTTAGGATATGTTGAAAGAGTAGAAAATCAGTTAAGAAAAAGAAGAAATCAAGTTATGATAGAGATATATTCCAATGTGGAAGTAGACCCAAGTGTGGAAACAGTGTTAGATGGTGCAAATGAAATGGAAAAATTTAAACCAGATACAATTATTGCTTTAGGTGGGGGTTCATCTATAGATGCAGCCAAGGGAATGTGGTTATTTTATGAAAATCCACAAGTTAATTTTGAAGATTTGAGACTTAAATTTATGGATATAAGAAAAAGAATTTATAAATATCCAAAGCTAGGTAAAAAATCACAATTGGTGGCAATACCAACTACAAGTGGAACAGGATCGGAGGTAACTTCTTTTGCTGTTATAACTGATAAAGAAAAAAATATAAAATACCCGTTAGCAGATTATGAGTTAACACCAGATGTTGCCATAATAGATCCGCAATTTGTAATGAGCTTACCAAGTAGTGTTATTGCAGATACTGGTCTAGATGTATTGACTCATGGAATAGAAGCTTATGTATCAGTTATGGCTACAGATTACACTGATTCCTTAGCTTTAAAAGCCATACAAATGGTATTTGAATATTTACCAAAATCATATAAAAGTGAAAATACATTAGAGTGTAAAGAAGCTAGAGAAAAAATGCACAATGCTTCTTGTATGGCAGGTATGGCCTTTGCCAATGCTTTTTTAGGAATAAATCATTCACTGGCACATAAACTTGGAGGAGAGTTTCATATTCCTCATGGTAGAGCTAATGCCATATTATTGCCATATGTTATAGAATATAATTCTCAAATACCTAGTAAATTTACCGCATTTCCAAAATATAAATACTTTGTAGCAGATAAAAAATATGCACAAATTTCAAAAGTTTTGGGATTAAAAGCCAATACAATTGAAGAAGGTGTAAAAAGTTTAGTAGAGGCTATTAGAAATTTACTGAAAGAGTTAAATGAACCAATGAGTATTGAAGAATGTGGTATAGAAAAAGAAAAATATTTTAATGTTATAGAAAAATTAGCTTTACAAGCCTTTGATGATCAATGTACTTCGGCTAACCCAAGATTACCCTTAGTGGATGAATTAGTTGAAATTTACAAGAAAATTTACTAGAACAAAGTTTTAAATAAATAGAAATTTATATTTATATTTATATGAACTTTATTTGAATTAAAATGAATAATTTTCATAAAAAATGTAATAATAAATAAAAAATATAGTTGACAATAAGTTTTTATTCGAATATTATACTATTAATAACTTGAATAATAACTTAAAAAAATTTTAAAGGCAGAGATGGGAAGAGTAATTATAAAATTAAGTCAAAGCGAACTGGTTATGGTGTGAGTCCAGTACAAGATTTTATAACGAAGAACATCCCGGAGCTACTAACCAAAATCTTAATTAGAGAGTAGACTTAGTCGGAACCAAACCGTTATCAGATTGGTGGTATATTATTTAGTATACTAATAAAGTTGAACTTTTTATAAAGTTAAATTAGGTGGTACCGCGGAAGTGTAGCCTTTCGTCCTATTTATTTAGGATGAAGGGCTTTTTTTAATACCAAAATTAAGAAATGTGTTTATCAAAAGTATTTATCAAAAAGGAGTGTTTTAATATGTGTTTAGTAATACCAGAAAGATATGAATCAAGTTTAGGAATAATAGAAACTCAACAAGCAATAAAGGACTTAAAGGACTTTTTTGAAAATAAATTAGGAGAAATGTTAAAATTAACAAGGGTTTCATCACCACTATTTGTTTTACCTGAAACAGGAACAAATGATAACCTAAATGGTGTGGAAAAACCAGTAAGTTTTCAAGTGCCACATTTAAGAAAAGATGCGGAAATAGTACATTCATTAGCTAAGTGGAAAAGAGTTGCCCTTAAAAAATACGGATTCTCTGTAGGTAGAGGTTTATACACTGATATGAATGCTATCAGAAAAGATGAGGAATTAGACAATTTACATTCACTATATGTGGATCAATGGGACTGGGAATTAATAATAAACAAAGAAGATAGAACTATGGAAACTTTACAAAAAGTTGTAAAAGCTTTATATAAAGTTTTCAAAGAAACTGAAGCACATGTTCATTCAATCTACCCAGAAGTAGAGTGTGTATTACCAGAAGAGATAACTTTTATTACTTCACAGGAATTACTAGATATGTATCCAAATTTAACTCCAAAAGAAAGAGAAGATGCCATAGTTAGGGAGAAAAAAGCAGTATTTTTAATGCAAATAGGGAAAGTATTAAGTAGTGGGGAAAAACATGATGGAAGAAGTCCAGATTATGATGATTGGGATTTAAATGGAGATATTTTATTCTATAACCCAGTACTAGATAATGCCATAGAACTTTCTTCAATGGGAATAAGAGTTGATGAAGAAGCTTTAGAAAGACAATTAAAGATGGCTGGATGCGAAGATAGAAAAGAATTAGATTATCATAAAGCATTATTAGATGGAAAATTACCATATACAATAGGTGGAGGAATTGGTCAATCTAGAATATGTATGTTTTTCTTAAATAAAGCACATATAGGCGAGGTTCAAGTGGGAATTTGGCCACAACAAATGATAGAAGAATGTAGTAAAGCGGGAATAGAATTATTATAGAAATAAAAAAACTTACTATATTGTTTAATTATCATATAAACAATATAGTAAGTGTGTTCTTATAATTTATATATTACTTTTCTTCAACAGCTTTACGACCTACAAAGTCTGAATATTGAGGAGTACCTAAATGATATCCACCAGAAACTTCTAGTATAGATCCTGTTATATAAGCAGACATATCGCTGGCAAAGAATAAAACAGCATTTGCTATATCTTCAGGGGTACCCATTCTATTTAATGGTACATGAGATAAGAATGATTTTTGGAATTCATCATTCATAGATTTTTTAACTGCATCTGTTTCAGTCATTCCAGGAAGTACTGCATTACATCTAATATTATGTCTAGCATATTGCATAGCTATTTGCTCAGTTATATTATTAACAGAAGCTTTTGAAACCCCATATCCTATTCTTGAAATATCAGGAACAGTACCACTAATAGAAGATATATTTACTATACTTCCACATTTATTTTCTAACATGTGTGGAATTACTAATTTAGAAATTCTAAATACACTTCCTAAGTTTAAGTCTAATAATCTAAAGAATGATTCTTCATTAGTATTTACTAAATCAAAATCTTCTGTAGGACTTCCAGTACCATAATTATTTACAAGTATATCTATTTTACCTGCTTCATTAATTACAGCATCAACCATAGTTTTATATGTATCCACATTAAATGCATCAAAATATACAGGTTTCATTATTAAACCTTCTTTTGCATATTTATCACAAATTTCTTGTGTATCTTCTAATCTTCTAACCCCCATATATACTATAGCACCATTTTGAGCCAACTTAACTGCTGATGCTAATCCAATTCCTCTAGTAGCAGAAGTTACTAAAGCAACTTTATTATTTAATATTTTCACGTCAAAACCTCCTATAAGTTGAATTATAATATAGTTATTGCTATTAACAATTTATATGATGAATTTTATTTTGTCAATTATAATTTATTATATCAAAAAATAGATTATTATATTTGCTCAAAAGGATATATAAATCCTATTTGTCCTCGAATTTCATCCATTATTTTAGCTAGTTCTAATGTTACTTTATGTGAAGCTACGTCGCTTTCTATTTTATTATTAAGGATACAATTATTTGCTTCTATTATTTCATATATATATCCTGTACCTTTATATTCATCTTCAAATACAATTTCTTCATTATTAGAATATAAAGTTGCTTTTTTAGCCATCCAGAATGATGGGATTACAATTTTACCTTTTTCACCATAAATAACGGCAGTATTATCAGTAGCTACTTTTATGGAACAACTTAAAGAAGCTAAAGTATTATCTTTATATTTAAATGAGATAATATCACTTTCATCTACTCCTGTATTTGTCATAGTAGCAGTAGTATTTATTTCTTGAGGAACATCATTCATTATAAAGTTAGAGAATAATATAGGATAAATTCCTACATCTAGTAGTGCTCCACCTGCTAAATTAGTATTATAAAGTCTTGAATTAATATCTTCTTCACTTTCAAATCCAAAGCTTGCAGTTATCATTTTTATTTTCCCTATTTTTCCTTCATCAATCCATGATTTAGCTTTAATTATGGCAGGGAAAAACAGTGTCCATAATGCTTCCATTATAAATACATTATTTTCTTTAGCTAGTTTTAAAACTTCTTCACTTGTTTTTTTGTTGTAAGAAAAAGGCTTTTCGCATAAAACATGTTTTTTAGCTTTTATACATTTAATAGCAAAATCCATATGGTAATTATGAGGAGTTGCTATATAAACAGCATCTATTTCCTTATCATTTAAAAACTCATCTATATTAGAATAAGATTTTTCTAGATTATATTCTTTAGCAAATTTTTTTGATTTTTCTTCATTTCTTCCATATACAGCAACTAATTTACCTTTTTCAGTTTTTGACACTTCTTTTGCAAAGGCATTAGCAATAGTACCTGGGCCTATAATTCCCCATTTTATCATCTGACACAACTCCTTTTATTAAAACTGTAATTTCTCTAATATTTTATAATTTATTGAATGCATATTTTCACCAAAGAATGATATTAATCCATTATAGAATTTAGTAGATAAATTTAGTAAATTTCTCATAACCTCTAAATTATTTAAAAAATCTTCTTTGTCAACAGTATCTATAATATATCCTATATAGCATTCTAAAAATGCTGTAGCTTTATCTTGAAAGTTGCTATCCTTTATTAAAGCAGCTTGAACATAAGGAGTTATACTCATATATGCAGCTAACTGACCAATTTCTTCTTCATCATATTTAGAAATATTTTTTTTAGCATTTATTTTAAAATCTTCAGATAGAAAAACATTATTTAATAAGTCAGATGTAACATTGACTACATATTCAATTAAGTCATTATCACTACTTTTAGTTAAAGCATTAAATATAATTTCATCAGAATTATTATCTGTATAGTTTCTTAGATGTATTAATTTCATCTTATACCTCCTAGTAGTTATATTAATTATTATATAATGTTTGATTAAATTTGAGTATATAAATATTAAAAATGAAGCTTAGCTACTTTTAATTATTGTGATATATATTTTTTTGTGATATATTACAGATACAAATTTGAAAGGGAAGATAAAATATGAAAGAAATAAATGAATTTAATATAAGTGAAGAAGAATTAAAAGAAATAGAAGAAATAACAGAACTAGCACAAGGTTGTACAGATTACTTCTTAGAAGCTTTAGTTAATCCAGAAACTGGAGAAAAAGTTGAACTAAGAGAAGAAGATAGAAAATCTATATTTAAGCTAGTTATTAATAAAACAATGGAATATATAGAAGAAAATTCTTTCCCAGATAATGAAGAGAATTTTCAAAAATATGTTGAAAGTGTATTTATATACTTACAAGAAAATTTAGCATAATAAAAATAAGACTGTAAATTATTATTAAATTACAGTCTTATTTTTGATTGTAATGAATTTATATATTATCTATCCTGCATTATTCACAATATCATCTTCTTTTTTTTCGTAAATATATCTTTTGAAATAGACTAATAGTACACCAGTAACTGGAACAGCTAATAGTATTCCTAAAAACCCTGTGTATTTTCCTGCAAAAGTTACAGCAAACATTGTAAGTATTGGTGGAACACCAACTTGTTTTCCTACAAAATGAGGCTCTAATATAGCACTTTCCAACTGTTGAATTACTATCATAACTATTAAAACTAATATAGCTTTATCAAATGAGAAGAATAAGTTAATAACTACAGCTATAACTGTTCCTATTATAGGTCCGAAGAAAGGAATCATATTAGTAGCTCCAGCTATTATTCCTATAAATATAGCATATTTAGAACCTATTATTGCAAGAACTATGGAACATATAAGACCATAAATAGTGGAATCTATAGCCTTTGCCATAATATATACACCAATATTATTATCTAATATATTTACAAACTCTTTAACTTTAAAGTAATGATGTTTTAATATTTTTTTGAAAAATAAACTTACAACTTCCATATATTTTTCTTTAGATAAAAGTAAATATACAGATATAACTAATCCAAGGCAAATGTTTATAGTATAAGATACTATAGTGCTCATTAAATTAATGATAAAATCGCTAAGCGTAGATGCTGTAAAAGTTGATAATGGAATCAAAATATTTGTGATAAAATCATTAATTTGGGTTTTGATATTTGGATTGTTTATATCTAATTTAAATTGTGATGAAGTGTTATTAATTAAATTTTGTATTTGATCAAATCCTTTTGGAAGAAAATATGCTATTTCATTCATATTAGATTTTATGATTGGTACAATAAATAACCATGAAAATACTAATACAATTAAAGTTACTCCATAAACAATTAAAACAGACACACCTCTTTTTAAGTTAAACCTTACTTCTAGTTTTTTCATTGGTTGATTAAGCATATAAGCAATTATAAAACCTATGAAAAATGGTGAAATTAAACCACTAAGTATAGCTAAATTACTAGAAAAGAATCCGATAATTTGGTCATAATTTTTTAGAAGTATAATACCCATAAATAAAAGACATAAAGGTATTATATACCTTATAGATTTAATAAACTCTTCTTTAAATATTTTCATATCAATCTCCTTTAAAAAAATATTAAAAAAGACCTACAGAAAAATATCCATTAATATATAATGAATATATTTCTGTAGGTCTTGCTAACAAGTTTTCCTTGCTAATCAACCGGGATCTTATCCGTAATGACGATTGATTATCACAAATGTGAAAGCTACTCCCCTTACAGGCTTTTCCTTATTAAATAATATAATATAACAATTTATATTTATAATCAAGTTTATTATTTTTATAAAAATTGTAGATTTTACAACTTTGAAACAACTTAAATACAGAAATAATACTCCGAGCTATTATTATAAGTCACATAAGAGATTTAAATAACATCGGAGGTTGAGACATGAAAAGATTAAATTATAAAAAAATAGCTTTAGTTGCAGGAATAAGTGCAATGTTATTATTTGGAGTAGGTGAATTTTATTCAACAATAATGGAAAAGACTAATACAAATAATAATGATGTAGTATATGGTGAAGAAGAAAAAGAAGAGGAAAAAGTAGTAAATTACGTTGGAACTAATGAAGAAGGTAAAAAATATACTTATGATGCAAAAAAAGTAGCAGAAAAATTAAGTAAATATGATTATTCAAATAATGGTGAAAAGATAGTATTTTTAACATTTGATGATGGAACATCAAAAACTAATACGCCAGAAGTTTTAAGAATATTAGATGAAAATAATGTGAAAGCAACATTTTTCTTAACTGGCTCAAACATAGAAAATGGTGGAGAGACTGCTAAAGAATTAATAAGACAAGAATTTAATAGTGGACATGCCATAGCAAATCATTCTTATAGTCATGATTGTAAGAAATTATATCCAGGTAGATATTTAGATATGGACGCTTTTAAAGAAGATTTCGATAAAAATGATAAATTATTAAAATCTGTGCTAGGAGATAACTTTTCAACAAGAGTTATAAGATGTCCAGGTGGATATATGTCATGGAAGGGTATGGATGAATTAGATAAATATTTAGATGAAAATAATATGATATCTATTGACTGGAATGCACTTAATGCAGATGCAGAAGGTAAGAAGAAAAATTCACAAGAACTATACAATTATGCTGTAGAAACTTCAAAAGGTAAAGAAATGGTAGTATTATTAATGCACGATACTTATGGAAAAGAAGAAACAGTAAAGGCATTACCAGCTATAATAAAATATTTTAAAGATAATGGATATGAATTTAAAACTTTATCATAATAATTTTATAAAATTTAAGTTATAAAAAGGCTATAATAAAAATTTTCATCTTATAATAAAAGAATCGGTGAGTATATGAAATTTTGGAAAAAGATATTTTTATATTCGATTATATTGTTTTTACTTTTATTTAATGGAGGAGGAATAATATTAATAGAAAAAATCCATAGTGATAATATAAATACAGCCATTAAATCTGTAATGTACAAATCTTTAAATATGGAGTCTATAATGTATTTAAATACTGATTACCTTATGGATATAGATGTAAATAGCAAGTCAAATATGAAAAAATGGCTAGAAGTTATAATAAATGGATACTCCATGAATAATGTTGAAAGGTACAATACAGAGCTTTACTCTATGGATAATGAGTTAATAATGTCCGATCTAAAAGAAAAAATAAGTGGTGAGAGAAAAGAAATTACAAATGCTAAGAAAAATGAAAAATCATTTATTATAAGAACTTTAAACAATAGAAAATATGTATTTGTAAGTTCTATTATTACTTTAGAAAATAAAGATTTTAAACTTTTAATATCTAAGGATATACAAGAAGTATACAATGAAAGAATAAATAATTATAAATTTTTCTTAGCAATTGATATAATAAATTTTATAATATTAGCCATTGTAATGTATATAATTTCAAAGAGTTTAACAAATCCTATAGTAGATTTAAGTAATATATCTAAGGATATAGCTAGGGGAGATTATAGTAAAAGATCTAAGGCAAGTAATAACAATGATGAAATAGGTATATTAGAAAATAATTTTAATATTATGATAGATGTAATAGAAAATAATATAAAAGAGTTAAAATATTTAAATGAATCAAAACAGAGATTTATAGATAGTTTAAATCATGAGATAAAAACACCTATTACTTCTATAATAGGCTACTCAGAGCTTTTATTAAGAACAAATGTAAATGAAGAAACTAGATTAAAAGCTTTAAATTATATAAATTCAGAATCTAAAAGATTAGAAACATTAAATTCAACTTTACTCAAATTGACTTTAATGAGAGAAGAAAAAATAAGTTTAGAAAAAATTCAGTTAAATGAATTATTAAATATAGTTCATAATACACTTAGATATAAATTAGAAAAAAGAAAAATAAATCTAAAAGTAAGTATTGAAAAAGTTGAAATTCACGTAGATAAACAATTAATAATAGTATTACTTACAAATATTTTAGATAATAGTATAAAAGCTTGTGAAGAAAATTCTATTATTCATATAAAAGGAAGTTACGAAGAAGATGCTTATGTTCTAAGAATAATTGATAGTGGCAGAGGTATATCTAGTGAGGATATAGATAAAATAAAGGAACCTTTTTATATGGTTGATAAAGCAAGAACTAGAAAAAATAACGGTATTGGACTTGGACTTTCAATATGCAGTGAAATATGTGAGGTTCATAATATTGATATGAATATAAAAAGTGAAATTAATAATGGCACTGAAGTTATATTAACTTTTAGCAAGGAGAGCTTATATAATGAAAAATAAGTTGTTGTTATTAACTTTGATTATAATATCTGTATTTTTATTAGGAAATATAAAGTACATCTATAAAGAAAATACACTGTATAAGCAAAGTGATATATTAGATTATAGTGAAAATAGATATGAAAGTAGTAATTTAATTAGTAGAAATAAAGCTATAAAAATGGCTACTTATATTATATCGGATGTATTAAATATTGATATAGATAGTGAGAATTCTCAGATATATATAAATATATACAGAGGTGGCTCAAATAGCGGAGATTATAATTGGAATATAAATTGGACAAAAAATGATTTTAGTGGTAATTATAGCGTTGATATAAACTCAAATACAGGAGAAATCAATGATATATATGTCACTGAAAATATAAACTATAAATTAGAAACCTCAGATGAGTTAAGTAATAAAGAAATAGTGTCTTTAGTTAGCGACCTTACGAGTGCTTTAGGTTTTGATTTGGATGATTACAATTTAAATATAAAAACTACTAAAGATAATAACTTCAATAATATAAAAACAAAATATAAGATTTGTACGTTTACTAAGAAAAATCAATCAAATGATAGATTTGTAATTACTATTGACTGTAGAGGGGGAAAAATAACTCAATATATAAGAAACCCTATTAAGGAGGTTAATTAGTTGAAGATATTAGTTGTAGAAGATGAAGTAGCAATTAGAGATTTAATATGTATAAATTTAGAGTTAGTAGGATATGAAGTATCTACAGCAGAAGATGGCTTGGAAGCTAAATCATTTTTAGAAAAAAATACAGTAGACTTAATTTTATTAGATGTGATGATTCCTGGAATAGATGGATTTTCTTTAATAGAGCAAATTAAAAAATATAATATACCTGTAATTTTTGTAACAGCTAAAGAATCTGTATTAGATAGAGTAAAAGGATTAAGATTAGGTGCAGAGGACTATATAGTTAAACCTTTTGAAACTGTAGAACTTTTAGCTAGAATAGAAGTGGTTTTAAGAAGATATAATAAAAGTAGCAATATTATAAAATTTAAAAATATTGAAGTTGATACAAATACAAGAATTGTAAAAGTAAATAATAAAGAAGTTTATTTAACTGCTAAGGAATATGACTTATTAATTTTATTTTTACGAAATAAAAATATGGCTTTATCTAGAGAGCAGATTTTAGATAAAGTTTGGGGTTTTGAATATGTTGGAGAAACTAGAACAGTAGATATTCATGTTAATCGAATAAGGGAAAAACTAGACTTAAAAGATAATATAAAAACTGTATTTAAAATAGGGTATAGACTTGAAGGATAAATTACATGAATTTAATATAAACTCAAAATAAAATATGCTTAATGGTATATTTTATTTTTTATGCTATAATTAAGTTTAAATAATATAAACGTAGAAATTATAAAAAGGGGGGGCGTAAATGCCAATTAAAATATCTGAAGAATTACCTGCATACAATGTATTGTCTAATGAAAACATATTTGTAATGAATACAGAAAGGGCAAGTCATCAAGATATTAGACCGCTTAAAATAGGAATACTAAATTTAATGCCAATAAAAATTCAATCTGAAAATCAACTTCTTAGATATCTATCCAATACACCACTTCAAGTTGAAATAACTTTACTTCAAACAAAATCATATACAGGAAATCATACACCATTAGAACATTTAGAAAAATTTTATAGATATATAGATGATGTTAAAGATGAGAAATTTGATGGGCTTATTATAACAGGAGCACCTGTAGAACAAATGGAGTTTGAACATGTGGATTACTGGGATGAGTTAAAGGATATAATGGATTGGAGTAAAACCCATGTTTACTCTACTGTGCATATTTGTTGGGGAGCTCAGGCTGCATTGTATCATCATTACAATATACCTAAATATAAACTAGAAAAGAAATTATTTGGAGTATTTGAACATAAGAATAATTTTGAACATGATAATTTAACTAGAGGATTAAATGATATATTTTATGCACCTCATTCTAGACACACATATGTGAAAAGAGAAGATATAGAAAAAGTTGAAGATTTAGATATATTATCAGAGTCTAATGATGCAGGAGTGTTTATTGTTGCAAATAAAAACAGAAGACAGATATTTATTACAGGTCACTTAGAATATGATAGGGAAACTTTAAAAGGAGAATATTTGAGGGATTTAAGTAAAGGCTTACCAATAGATATTCCAAAGAATTATTTTGAAAATGATGATGTAAATTCTACGCCTTTAGTTAAATGGAGAGAAAGTGCCAATATAGTATTTGGAAATTGGCTAAATTATTGTGTATATCAAGATACACCGTATAATATTGATGAGATAAATTAAAAATAAATCTCTAATTAAAAAATAGCGAGGAATAATTTTATTC
>CAMBXR010000046.1 GCA_945871955.1 uncultured Clostridium sp.
CTGCTGGTATGACTAATGCCAACTGTGTAATTGCAGCAGTATTCCCAGTAAGTGGCACAGGTATCTAAAAAGTATAGTTATAGAATAAACAATAAAGTAAGTATTTAACTAATGTATGCTTGTTTTCTATAACTTTTTTATTTTAAAAGTTATAGAAATGAACCATAGATTATAGAAATGTGGTCTTTTTGAAAGGAAATTGAAAGGAGATTTATTATGAAATTTAATATGAAATTCAAGAATAAAGCAGTTACATTAATCATGTGTGGTGCTTTATTTTTAGGTAATTTAACATTTGCTTTTGCAGATGGAGGAGATGTTGTAACTATAGGAGCAAATTTAAATGCACAACAACGCCAAACAGTATTAGATTATTTTGGTATTAAAGAAAATGAAGTTATGATTGTTGAAGTAAACAATCAAGAAGAGAGAAAGTATTTAACAGGAGTAGCTACAGAGGCACAGTTAGGTAGACAAACTTATTCTTGTTCTTACGTCCAACCTACTAACCCAGGTAGTGGTCTTCATGTTAAGGTATCAAACCTTACATTTTTAAACAGCTCTATGCTTTCTTCTGTGTTGGTATCCCTAGGAGTTTACGATGCTAATGTGGTAGCTATGAGCCCTATAGGACCTATTTCAGGGACTGGGGCATTAACAGGTGTTATGAAGGCTTTCGAGAGTGCTTCTGGAGAAAAGCTTGATGAAGAAAAGAAAGAAATAGCATCAGAAGAATTAATTATCACTGGTGATGTAGGGAAAGATATTGGTCAAGATAAAGCAACTGGGGTAATTAATGATATAAAGACTGAAGTTATCAAAAACGGAACAAGTGATACCGTTCAAATAGCAGAAACTATCAACAATATTACAAATAACTATAATGTAACATTAACTGATGAACAAATAACTAAGATAACAAGTTTAATGGAGCAAATTTCTAAGCAAGATTACAATTATAACGAGATGAAATCTTCATTAAAATATGTTTCAAACTTGGTTGATGATAATTTAAAAGCTCTAGGAGAAAAAGTAGATAGAGGATTCTTTACTAATATATTTGATAACATAAAAGGATTCTTTAGCGGTTTATTTGAAAAGAAAGAAGATTTAGGCATTATAGAATCTACAAATGATTCACTATTAGGAAATAATGCTATTATAGATGCAACTGATAAAAATGCAATAAATCTACCTTCAAGTGATGAAGTAGAAGGGTTCTTCGCTAAGATATGGAACTGGATTACAGGATTATTCAACAATTCCAAAGATGTAGATTTTAATGAGAATACTGATAACAATACAACTAATTCAGATAACTCTATAATAGAAAATAGCAATCCTCAAGTTGAGGATAACAATACTACTAACCACGATGTAAACAACAGCGATACTAATGATAACAATATAGGTACTGATAGTAATACTGATACTGGTACAGATACTGATAGCAACGCTGATACTGATACTCATAGTAGTCCTGGTAATTTAGGTGGCACTGATACAAATACTACAAATGATGATGCAAACTTAAATTAAAATAAAAGGTGACTAGAAAATTTCTAGCCACCTTTTTTAAATTTCTATTCTTACAATACATTGTTTAGTATATAATTATATTATAAAGGTCGAGGGGCTAAGAAGTAAAATGTATTTAATTATAAATAACTCGTTTGTGGGAACGAGTTATTTATTTTTTTCCATTTATAAAACATAAATTAAATACTAGAATGTATTATCAAAAAAACACCTGCAAAACTCAATGTTGCAGGTGTTTTTGTTATGTATATTTTTAGATATCTTCTAATTTTATTTGACCTTTAATTTGGAATTTAGGCTTAGGATTTAGCTCCCAAAAGACATTTCTACCTAATGTACTTTCAACTCGTATAATATCCATTGATTGTAACTCTTTGCATATTTTATTAATTCTTTGTTTTGTTGTTCCGAAATGCTCGCTCATTTCAGTTTGAGTACCTCTACCATTACCATCTAGGTACAATATTACTTTATAATGGACTGTCGTCAATTCTTTCATACCTGAGAGCTTTCTAGTAATGCTTTGGGATATTCTTCTAGGTTCGCTATTATTTTCGCTTATTTTGGATTTCTTATTTATATTAGATGCCATTAACTCACCTCTATTTTATTTATCATAATAACCACTAAATAATCTATTGAATTCTTCTATTCTGTCTAAAATATACTCATCAGTAAAAACAGTATATTCTAAATTTTGATATTCTTCTTTCCCAGACCATTTAGCATATCTGAATAATTCTTTACTTTCTACTTTTGTTACAGAAGGATTATCTTCAATATAATTTTCTATAATATCAAGCACTAACGATTCCCAAGCCTCATATTTTTTATCCATTTCTATCGACCACCTTGTAGCATTATAATCATCTATACAACCCATAACTGTTTTATTTTTAGTAAAATGAGCAGGAGTTATATGTTTAAATATTTCTCTGCCTGTGCTCCTTGCATATTCAACTATTTCATCTAGATGTAATTTAGCTGTAAAAGGTAGTGTATCTGAATATTCGTATACTATATCTCGTAAAACATCAGTTGAATAAAGTAAATTTGGAATTTGTTCATTATCAAAATTTTTTTCTAACATCATGCATTTCCCCTTATTCTGAAAATAGTAACAATATATTATTGATTTAATAATAATATATTGTTACTAGAATAATAGTATATTGTTACTGATATTTCAATTTTAAGCAATAAATAAATATATAAAAATTATTTTTTAGTAGGCTATGTCACAACAAACAGTTGATAAATAGCCATTTTTATAGGGGAGCCTTAAAACTCCCCTACAAATTTGAATTGTCTAAAATAGTAAAGCCGTACCGCTTACTATTTTTTCTTTTACTGCTGAAACAGTATCTTTGATTGAATGCGTCATTAACTTGTTTCATTAAATCATATATATCCATTTGTACCACCATTTATAAAACTTTCTTTATTTTATCAACTTGTTCTTCTACTTCTTCCGGATAGTTTTTAACCATATCATCACTTCCTTAATTTTTCATCTTTGCGAGTTCTTATATAAATCTCTTTTCTACCTTTTTCTATAAAATCAGGTCTATTATTTTTAATACCATATACAATAGTTTCTATTGGATAATATTGTTCTACAACATCTTGATATTCCTTTGCTTTTGAAATATCAATATTTCCGTATAATCTTAATATATCTTCTCCAAAAGACACGCCAATTTCTTCTTCACTATCTTCTAGCAAATATATGAAATCACAGTATTCATCTATAATTCCAGAATCTCCAAAATCTATTACACCACATAATCTATTTTCATCATCAAGTAATAAATGATTACAACTAAAATCATTATGGCATAAGCATTTTTTACCATCAAATATAGTTGTACTATTTAATCTTTGCATAAATTCTTCTACATATTGTTTTTCAATATCAGTAAGACTATCATATATTGTTTCTTTAAGTAATTGATATTCTTCTAAAACATTTTGTTTATTGTCTATCGTATATGAACTTATTTCACTATAATCTAAATCGTGCATTTGTCTTAAAAACATAGCAATATCTTGCTTTAATAATTCTTGCTTTTCTTTTGATAAGGCAAAATATATTTCTGGTGTTAAAAAAGTTCCTTTAATTTCTTTATATCCTAAAATAGATAATTCTTCACTTATATATGAATATTCTATATTTGGTATTTTAATATTTGTATTTAATTTTTTGTTTAGAAAATCATATATTGCTTTTTCTTTTTCATACCCTTTTTTCTTATTAGCACTAAATTTGATTTTGAAAACATATTCATTATTTACAATGTATGCTTTGCTGTCATAACCCTCACCAATCAACTTTATACTATCAACAACTATATTGCATTTTTCTTCTATTATCTTTTTTATATCCATTAGTTTTTCTCCTTAAAATCATACACATAAATAATTTCATCATCTACTTTATTTATTCCTCCTGCTTTTTCATAACATTTACAAGCAGAAATATTGCTTCTATTCGTTATTAAATACATTTTATAACAATCAATAGTTTTAGCATAATCACGAGCAAATGATATTAAACCCGTTCCATAACCTTTGCCTTGATAATCAGGCATAACATCAATAGCGTCAAGATAGAATACTTTTCTTCCATCATAAATATGATGTAAATCTTTTGTAGAAACTCTACCAGTATTCGTAATCTTGGAGATAGACAAGCCATTCCTATTAACCGCACAAGGAACACATACCTTTTCTTGGGACAAGCCTCTGATATGTGTAGAATGACCACGCTTATGAGCCTTGCGTGGCATAGCAAATGTCTTACTCTTGCTATGATTGCCCTTGTACGAGATGGCGAAAAAAGTTTCGTCAGCCTCAATAATGCCGTCAAGGGTAACATCGTCTGCCATATTCTGAAGTGCATCCAAAATCTTGTGTCTCCAAAGGAATGCGGTGTTTCTGTGAATCCCACAAGCAACAGCAGTCTTACGAATGGATAAGCCATTCATCATACAATCAATGTACTGCTCCCACACGGACAAGTCTTTTCTTGTACCAGACACAATGGAGTTCGTAGCAATCACGAAGGACTTGCCACAATCCTTACATACATATCGCTGTGTGCCATCTTTACGATGACCATTGCGAACCACATGGATACAGCCACAAAGAGGGCATACACGACCATTTGCAAAGCGTTCCTTTGCTACGAAATCTTCAATATTCAAAGACTTTACAAAGGCAGGACTTAAAAGCATTGTTTTAAGGCTTTCCTGCTCTGCGACAGTCAACTTACCGATAATATCTAATGCGTCTTTGATAGTAGGCATATCCAATTACCTCCTTCGGTGGTACTATTTCCTACTATTATTATGCGCTATTTCTCGTCAAAAATCAACCGTTTGTTGTGACATAGCCTTTTAGTATATAATTATCTTTATATAAAAACATACATTTCGATAAATAAAAACATTAGTTCTAGCACAGAATAATATTCAAAGGAGGTGCTAGAATTGAATGTTTTATTTTCTCCATATGAACTGAAAAAGTTGAAATCTGAACTTAAAAAACTGAAATATAAACGTATAGAAAAAGAAGAGAGCATCACTGATATAAACAATCTCAATAGTGTGCTCTACAAGATACAACATACTAAAAAATATTAAAAATATAGGCTCTGTTAGCTTACCTCGTGATAATTATAATAAAAAACAACTATACCTTAGTAATTTCAATTTCTGTACTAAGATATAGTTGTTTAATTTGTTACAAGTAGTTCGTATTATATTAAAATTGTGAACATTGTTAATGTTATTTCCTAAAATTACAATTTATTTGATTTTTTTTCTAAAAACAAACCAAATAAATAAGATATTATGGAAAATATAAATGCAGTTAACATTGAACATGAAACACCTTTAGTCAGTGTTTCTGATATACCAATTATAATCATATTTAAAGGTATATCTAAAGTTAAATATAATAAATTCTGTTGTATTTCTGTAAGTCCTCTTAATTCCTTTAATACTTTTAAAAAGCATACAACTACAAAATCTATAATCGTGCTTAAAATTAAAAATATCCCAAAGAACTTCGCTAGGGACAATAAATTATTGTACCTTAATCCAAGTAGAAATAATATGGTTCCTCCAAAAAAGAAAAAAAGTCCATAAACTATTAAACCCAGTATCATACCAGGAATTAATATCATTAGTAATTTTTTTATATTAAACATAAAACTCTCCTTATATATATTCTTCTTTATATTATAATCTATATAAGGAGAGTTTTACTAGTGAACAATTATATTACTTCGCATTATATAACAATTACGAACTTAATTATATTATATATGATTAATCACGAAGTTAGCTAACAGAGCCAAAATATAAAAAGGACGGTTGGACCCGCCCTTTTTATTTATCGCTCTCGCTCGCTCGCTTGATAGCTCTACCAAAATTTATATATCTATATAAATAAGGGTTTTGGTATCACTATTTATAGTATGTATTTAATAATCCTAAAATATACATCTGTGCTAATATTATATAGACAGAAATACTTACAAATGTTATTTTTTATAATCCTCTTATTCTTTCACGTTTTCTTTCTGCTCTAGTTATATCTGATACATTATTTTTCTTTTCTTCTACATTTTCTTTTTTTATTGATTTTGTAAATTCTTGATAATCTTCTTTAAACATATTTTGTAATTCAGCACTTACAGCTCCATCCTTCAATCTAGGTACAGTTAATACATCTTCCAAAGAGTTATCAGTTGAATTACTATTCAAGAATAATGTAGCAAACCCTGTTTTGAAATCTTGCAAGTTATTTTTTAATTTATTCTTTTCCTCTTGTAATTCAGTTACTCTTTCAGTTAATCTTTTGATTTTTTTCTTATCATCTTCAAATAACTTGCATAGTTTTTTACCTAATACATTTGGGTCCTTATGGTATTTATCTACTAGTATCAGTATATCTTGTATTTCAGGTAAAAATTCTTTACCTGCAACTGTTACATTGACTGTATTTTTTATTTCCGCTAATCTTTTTTTACCATAATAGGGTACTCCTTTGTAGTCACCAGCCCAAAAGTCATATCCATAGTAGTTGTATAAGGAGCCATCGTCCCTAGTATATTCTTTATTATTAGCTATTTTTTTACTAAATTTAGCAAGATTATTGGCACTAAGTTTGTTTTTACGTCCACCCAATTCATCTAATTTCAGCATTATAATTTCATCTACTTCTGTTTCATTCACTATTCTTTTAGTTCTTGCCATCCGTTATTCCCTCCAGATATTTTTTGTAATCCTTCTATAACACTTTTATTTTCACTCAATGATTTTATATTATATTTATTCAATGTTACATTTCTATTTATCCTTTTTACAACTGTCATCAATTCATTTTCATATTCTCTTTCTAATTCTAGGATTCCATCTATAGATACAGTTTTTTTATTAGCTAATAGTTTTTTTAAATATGCCTCCTCAGCTAAAATTTCACGTTCTAAAGGCTTTATAATGTTGTTTTCAAGATAATCTTCAAGTATTATATAATTTTCTCTTGTAGGCTCACACCACCAATGTTTACATCTTAAACAATCTCCTATGCAATCTAGTTTTTTTGAATTTAAGTCTATAGTGCAATATCCTACACCATCTTCGGTTGGTATGCACTCTTCAAGGCTTCGTGGTGGCGTTTCAGGCTTTGAAAACACAATATTTTTCAATGTAGTGTCCATATCTTTATGAACAAAATTCCTTTGAGTTACAAGATTAATTATTTCAGAATCAGCATAGAATAGAGCATGTCCTTGGTAATGGTCTTGTGAACTAAGAGATGTATGCCCACCTAACATTGCTATTTCAATTGGTGATACACCCTGCAATAACAGTGATGTAAAAGCTATATGTCTGGTATCACCAATATCTAATTTATCTAATATTCTAGAGCCGTAGATACTTGTCAATTCTTTATTTTTCTTACTTATATTTTTATCTATAATTTCTACTGAGTAAATATCCCTAATAACCATTTCGTAAAACTTATCTATTAAAGTTGATAAGACTGTTGTCGTAAAATATTCTTCGCTAATCTTAGCATGACCCTTTTTAAGATTTTCATGAATATCTGAATACTTCTCTCTGGTTTTTAGAAGAGTTTTATATGAAAATAGTGTTTTTGTATCTTCATCCCATTCAGTTAATTTTATATACTCATTTATCAAATCAAAGATATTCTTTGTTATAGAAAGTTTATTTAGTAAAGGTATTCTTCTTTTTCTTCCACCTGTTTTATTTTTACCAACATCTACTTTAGCTCTATCTACATGTAGATAATATTTGCCATCAATTTCTTCTAAGCAATCTCTTTTTAGTCGAGTACACAATTCTACAGGTCTCATTGGAATAACATTTGTAACCTTCCACCAAATCAATACAGGATAAAACATTACTTTCATATCATCTTCTATTTCTTCATCTTTAAAGAAATATTTTAAATAATAATCAAAAGTTAATATATCAGGTTCGTTTGGTAATTTTCTTCTCTTATCTTTTCTTTTTCCAAATTTTATTGACATCAAACTTTCTAAAACATCATAGTGTTCATCTGTTATTAAATCTTTATCTTCCAAATAATATATATACTCTTTAAGGTTTTCAACTGTATCATATTGTTTTCTACCTTCAAGACTATTTATATAAGTTAATACTGCATCTCCTCTTTTTTTATTTTTAATGATACTTTTATTGAAGTTATTAGTTTTTATTACAAAATCAATTACAGAATCTATTTTAGGTTTAACTTTAACAGTACCCTCAATCATTTCGTCCCCAATCCAGCATTTTAGTATAGTTATATCTGTATCTGATATAAAATTAAATTTTTTTAGGTCATTTAAATTAGTCCAATGTATATAATCATAGGTTTTTGTATTTTGTTTTTCTAATATCCACTCATCACTTTCAAATGTAGTTTCTAATTTTAAAATTGAACAATCATTCAATTCTTTTTTTATTTTATTTTTCAAGTCATCTACAGTTATAGTTTCCTCTTGAATTAAATTAATATCTATATTTTTTAAAGCAACACCCATATAATTATTCCTCCAATACAGCCAAATCTTTAAAATCTTCAGGTAAATCAACACTATTTACTTCTTCGATAAAAGTTTGTCTATCAATACCTATGCAGTTATATACATACTCTTCACCATACTGTGCGATTGCCTCAGCTATCAATGTACATTTTCTATCAATCGACAATGATAATTTAAACTGTTTAATCCTAGTTGCAGTTTTATATCTTTTCAAATCATTAACTATACTTTCACATAATGTTGTAAGAGCATATATAGATGGGATATGATAAGAGCAATCAAAACAACTTACCTCATCTTTATCACTAGGCATACTAGACATTTTAGGGCAATCTTCATTAGAAATTAAGCATTGTATATTTTTCATTCTCGAAGGCAGTTTACCAGTAAATATTCCTGCCAATAACTTTTGACACTCTTTTAATGACTTTTCTGCTAACGTGTTTATTATCAATTGTCTTTCATGCTTTACAGTGTTTAAGAATCCTACTGTATTGTATAATCCACATAGTTCTCCAAATAATCCATTGACTTGTAATATTTGTTCTGTCATATTCTCAAAAGTTATAGCTCCTTGGGTACCGTCTTGTAATCTTGCTACTAACAAGCTAGTTATATACCCAAATTCTCCTCTAGCAAATAAATGTCTTGTTAATGAATCGAACTCTTTCATATCAATTTCTACATAATCCAAAGGAGAATCACTGTCTAGTTGACCACGAATTTTTTGAGAATAAACCAACGCCTTGGAATCTCCACTTAAATTTGCTAAGTAATATACAAGTGTCATTATTGTTTTATTCATTCTTAAAGAACTAAATTTAAAACCTTCAATTTCTATTTTTGAATAAAAATCATTTATATGTTTCTCGGCAGGTTGGTTATATCTTGTCCCAAACTCCATTAATGGTGTATTTATCCCTTGCTCTGAATCATATATATGTCCTTCTTTTTCATGGTATAAAGCTAGTATTAAAACACTAGTAGCAAATGCAGGGGCTAGTTCATCAGCACAGAAAAATGCTCCTTCTGCCTTAGTCTTGGATATAATAAACTCCCATTGTATAACTCTTGTTATTACTAATCGACATGTTTCCAAAGGTATTTTGTTATCTTTAAACCAAGAATAGTCATTTATTTTATTTTCAGTTAATATATCTTGCAACTCTAATCTAGGAAATCTTGTAACATCTCCATGTCTCCAAGCATTATTTAAGTGTAATATGTTGTATAACCATGTTGATGCATATATTGCTGTATTTCGATTAATAATTTCATCAATAGATTTTTCTATATGTAAATCTAAATCCACTGTATATTTAAACAACTGTGAGTATATATCAAACCCATATGGTTTTAATTTTCTTTTTTTTCTTTCTTCATTGTAAGGACTAAATATTAAGTCCATACGAAAACCTCTTTTTTTAGAACCTTTCTTTTTTGCTACATACTCAACATCTTCGCTAACAATTCCGAAGAAATCATAAAAAGTCTCCTTTTGACTTCTATTATCATTCATGTTGAAGTAGGTATTTATGTCGTTAGATGTTAGTTCATAAACTTCATTAACATTGAAAAGCTTTAACAAATTATTTAGCTCTATAGTACATTTTACAAATTTATTCACCTTCTGGATAGCTACTTGCTTACTAGCTTTCATATTTCTAATTTTGTTTTCTACAAATTCTAACCACTTCTCTTCGGTGTATTCAGATTCATCTGAAAATCCACTCCACTTTTCATAAAGCCTTAATTTGAATGTGTCTAGATACGTTTCTCCTTCAAGGTCATGATTTATATAGCCATCACGACTTCCTTTTGATGCAGTTCCAAATTCTTGCTTTTTAATACGTTCTTCACGTCTCATGTTTTCTAAATTATCGCTAAGTGACTTTACCTCACTTATTTTAAATACTTTTCCTCCAGTTTGACCTAATGAAGTAGCATGAGATTTTGTATATACATATAAAGGTGCATCATACTTATTAAGATATTCAGGAAATTCATAGAGAACATTTTCACTCGTTAAATATTTTTCTGCTGCATCTTTTGAAAGTATATATTTATCAAAAAATTTTTCACATTCATTTTTATAATATAGTATTTGTTTTTTATTGAAGTAGAGACTTGTTCCATATTGAAATTCGTCTAATTTGTATTCTTCTCTCATTTTCTTCATTATGTCCGCACTCACATTAAGAATTTCTCTACTTTCTTTAAGAGATATATATTCTCCACTCTCTATTTTTGATTTATAGTTATTTAAATTCTCAGCATATTTATCTATATCTTCTTTTCTGTAAGCACTTTTCCAAAAATATTTAACACCGTCATCAAGTTCTTTTAATACCATAGCATAATGAGGTTCAACAATTACTTTACCTATATCTATACAATAAGATATAGATAATATTTCAGACATTTCTTCTTTTGAGTAATACTCATCTCGGAACTTTCTAATCTTTTTAAGAGCCTCTATCACATCACTTTCTTTGTAGAATATGCTAACTCTTTCTATATTAAATCCATCTACAAATTGTCTTAACTGTATATCTTTGGCTTCGCCACCGTTATAATTAATTCCCAACATATCAAATACTTCTTTTTTAGATATAAAGCCTTTTGGTTTGCTAGATGGTATATTACTTTGAACTTCACTACTTTGAACTTCACTATTATTCTTTTTAATTTGCTCACCAAGCTGAACTTTTCTAGTTTTCTTTTTAATTTTCTTACCAGCAAGCATACTTTCAACTTGGTCTTTCTTGTAATAATACCTGTTATTAAATAAAACTTCATCTAGTTCTGTTTTTCTTTTATTAAAAGTTTTACCATCTGATATTCCAAGTAACTCCATTGCCTCTATTCTTGATATATAGTAACCTTCTTCTATTTTATCCGTCACTTCACGCTGTGAATTTAGCATACTTTCAACTTTATTTTTGTTGTAATAAAGCCTGTTGCTAAATGAAACTTCATCTAGTTCTTGTTTTATTCTGTTGAAAGGTCTTTCTGATATTCCCAGTAAATTCATTGCATCTTTTCTTGATATATAGTAACCTTGTTCTATTTTATCCTTCATTTCAAATTGTGAATCTATTATTTCTTTTTTATATGCAACTTTATCAAGTCCACAGCCTGTACTTGTTTTCATTATCATAATATATCCATCAGGGATAGGAACTTGTTCAAATCTATCAGTATTAATTGTTACACCTAATTTTTCCTTTACCTGATTTCTAGTGTAATGTTTATTGAAAAAATCGAGAACGTTATTAGCTATTTCAATTATCTCGTTTCTGTAATAAACAGTCGTCATACGACCATTTACTTTTTGTTTTGTACGATTTAACCCAAAATAACTTATTAGTAATGCTATCACCTGGCTAAAATCTTGATAATTATCAGTTATTTCAAGGTATTCACACATTTCTTGTCTTGTCATATATTTATTATCTAACAACCTAATCCACCTCCACATCACTTAGGTTTCTAAATGCACTCATTTGTGGTAATAATTCATCATAATCAACAGCTAACCTACTAAGTCTTTGTATATTTCTATCAACTGCTTCAAGCATTGCTTTCTTACTAATGTATGCCATTGCAGAGTTTATATTTGTATCACCTCTCAGAGCTGCTAAAATCTTAGCATCAGGTTCTCCTAAAGAATTATCAGCAATACCCATTTTAATTATATAATTGGTAAATAAATGTCTACCTATATGTGTAGACCACTCATAATCCTGTAATTCTTTTGCTGCTGAAGGTTTGTCGTCTTCTAACCAATCTATAAACTTATCTCTCATTTCATTAAATAGTTTTCTATAAACATCACCAGTCATAGGTTTGCCGTACTCATTAACAAATAAAGGCCTATTATTTTTTTTAGTACACTTTACTTTTGTATTGTTAGCCAAAGTTTTTAGATGCCTGTCCATAACATGCATTAGTCTATTATTGAAATCAAACACTACTTGATTTTCTCTTTCAAATTTAACTTCTGAATTAAGGCTTGTCTTTTTCCCAAACAATTCTACTTGTCTATCTTGTATATTTAAAAATAGTCTGTTTTTGCTGCGTTCTACTGTAATATCTTCTACAGTTAGATTTACTACTTCTCCGCATCTTAATCCACCCATACATTGTAGAAATACTTGAAAAGCTATATGGGGTGCTTCATTTTCTACATATTCTAAGAATAAACTAAATATCTTAGTTTTCATATCTGGTAATTTAGGCTTTCGCCTTTTGTATCCACTCTCAGCTGTTGGGTTTTTAGGTGGAAACATTACATAAAGATTACTCCCTTTTTCATTAAAAGGTGATATTTTTACAAGGTCACCTTTTTTACTCTCCTTACCATTAGCAAGTTTTTTTCTCATTATTTTTGTTTCTATTTTAGCATCTTTCCCTTTGGTTACACCTTTGTTTTGTAAGTAGTAGTAGAAATCAATTATTATACTTTCCTTCTTCTTCACAGTTGCATAGTTATTTTGATTTTCTATACTCCCTGATATATAGTTTAGATACTTGGCAGCGTGAACTAATTTTAATCCATATAAACCTTTTTCTTTTAGAATATTAATATCTGGGTCCTTATTTTCATCAACTTTATCAAGCCAAAAATTTATAAAGTTACAAATAGTACGAGCTTTCAAATCTTTGGTTCTTGGTGCATCATTATTACAATACACTCGTAGATATTCGCTCAGTTGACTTGGTATCCAAACTCCTGTATTTATATCTTCTCTAACAATAAAGACTTCTTTCTTTTCGAATACATTGTACTTGGAGAAGTCTTTTATTACTTCTGTTTTTGGTTTATATCTAATCATACGATTAATTTTCCTCTCATAATAAATTCCTTTCAAAAAGACCATATTTCTATAATTTATGGTTCATTTTTATAACTAACTAAATCTGTATATATTAATAGAATTTTATTATATAATTATTCTTTATTCATTACAATTTACCTTTTTATTTTCTATAGCTTTTTTTAAAATTATAGATTTCTTATATGTTAGTATTGCTAATTTAGATATATATGTTATAATATTCCTTAAATAGTTTTTAGATACGGACTGGAGCATTAACTGGTGTTATGAAAGCCTTTGAAGATGCTTCTGGAGAAAAACTTGATGAAGAGAAAAAAGAATTAGCTTCTGAAGAATTAATAACTACAGGAGACTTAGGTGATGATATAGGTCAAGATAAGGCAACTGGTGTTATCAATGATATAAAAACAGAAATAATCAAAAATGGTACTAGTGATACTACCCAAATAGCAGAAACAATAAATAACGTAACTAATAATTACAACGTTACTTTAACAGATGCTCAAGTTAAACAAATCACTGATTTAATGGAAAAAATAGCTGCTCAAAATTACGACTATAACTCAATGAAACAAACTTTAAACAATGTTTCTGATGTAGTTAAAGATAATTTACAAGAAGCTGGAGAAACTGTTGGTAATTCAGGAATACTAGATGCTATAGGAAACTTCTTCTCTTCAATTGGAGATTGGTTCTCTAATTTATTTGCTGGAAATAAAGATTTAGGTATACTTGGTGAAACTAAAGATGATATATTAGGAAGCGATGCAGTTATAAATGCAACTGACAAAGCTGCTGAATACTTACCATCTTCAGAAGAGGCACAAGGATTTTTCCAAAAAATAGTTAACTGGGTAAAAGGTCTATTTAATGGAGATTCAAAAGAAAACAATGACACTGATAACAACCAAAATCAAGATAATCAAGAGAATAGTAATGACGATTCTTTAAATGTACAAATTGAATCAGAAGAACATTTTGACTCAAATAATCAATAAAATTTTAATTTTATGTCAGCTTACTTTCTGACATATAGCAAATAAAAATAACTGTATCTTAGCAAATTTAATATTTTGCAATAAGATACAGTTATTTTTTAATTTAAATATAAGCATGAAATATACTAATCAGGGTAGACATCTTCATTGTAAAATCATTTTTTTCAATTATAATAGTATATAAATACAAAATAAATATTATGGGGGACTAATATGCCTAATAAAAAGAGACTTATAGACGAATTTATACAGTTAGTAAAAATAAATAGTTTAACAGGTAAAGAAAAAAATATAGCTGATTTGCTATTAAAAAAATTATCAGAAATAGGATTTGAAGTCACTACTGATAATGCAGGAGAAATAGCTGGAGGAGAAACAGGAAATGTAATCGCCACATTAAAAGGAAACAGACCTGGTAAGAAACTATTATTTACAGCTCATATGGATACTGTAGAACCTGGATTAAATATAAATCCAATTATAGATGAAGAAAAACAAATAATAAAAAGTGATGGTACTACTATCTTAGGTTCTGATGATAAAGCTGGTATTGCTGCCATATTAGAGGCTATGAGAACATTAAAAGAAAATAATATATCCCATCCAGACATACAAGTAGTTTTCTCTATTTGGGAGGAAAATGGATTATTAGGAGCAAAAAACTTAGATTATTCAAAGATAAATGCTGACTATATTTATGTGTTTGATATGGATGGTTCTCCTGGTAGAATTATTACTAAGGCTCCTGCTCAAGATAAAATTACAGTTAGAATAATTGGTAAAGCAGCTCATGCAGGTTTAAATCCTGAAAATGGTATTAGCGCTTTAATGGTTGCTTCTCATGCCATAGAAAATATGAAATTACTTAGAATTGACGAAGAAACTACAGCTAACTTTGGTATGATTCATGGAGGAACTGGCACAAACTCTGTAATGTCTGAATTAACTATGTATGGTGAGGCTAGAAGTTTAAATGAAGAAAAGCTTGATAATCAAACAAATCATATGATTGAATCTTTAAAAGAAGCTGCTGACAAATTTGGTGCTAAACTTGAAATAAATGTTGATAGACTTTATGGCTCTATTGATATAGATGAAAATGATGAAGTTGTTAAATTAGCTAAAAAGGCGTTTTCTAATATTAATATAGATGCTTACACTGACGCAACTGGTGGTGGAAGTGATGTTAATGTATATGCTAAAAAAGGTTATAAATCTGTTAATTTAGCCATAGGTATGACTAATGCCCATTCAGTTAACGAATATATAAAAATTGAGGATTTATATAATTCATCAAGAGTTATTTTAGAATTAATTAAAGAAGCATAAAGATATTGTAAATTGATTTTTGCTATAGAGTAATTTCATTACTCTATAGCAATGTTAGATATTCTCCTATATCCTTAGATGTACTAAACTCCCCATCTGCTATTATTTTTTAACTTCAACTACTTTTCCTGACGAATAATAATATTTATAATAATTTGTTTTTGACATGTCTTTATTATGTTTAAAATATTCCACATAAGATGATTTTATATCTACTATACCCCCACAGTTTTCCATTTTGATAGTGCAAAGTGTTTTTTGATTTTTCCCTGTATAGGAAGATGTTTTTATTGAAATTTTACGATCTGAAGTTTTCCAAGCATACCCATCTCCATATGCATAATAAATTTTTCCATTTAGAAATTTAGCCTGGCATCCCTTTGATGTTATTTGGTATGTTTTTTTAGTAGAGGCATTATATACATGAATTGGAAAAGGTGATACATCTCCTATATATGGACTTCCTAAGATGTATTTACCATTTTGATAATCTATTTTAAATTCTCTTTTCACTAAAGATAGTTTTTTACTACTTAAATTATAAATATAAGTATCTGCTTGATTTGGATTATACCCTCCACTATAATAACTATCTGTTTCTACAAAAAGATTTCCATTGTAATATCCACTTAAACTTTCTCCATGATTTATTTTCCCAACGTAAACGTTATTTTTCCCACTTACATCAATTCTGTAAATTTTCATATAAGCACTACATATATCATTGGCTCTTTTTTCTACTGCATAATAAATCTTACTTCCATCAGTAACTAATCTATGGGTTATATAAGTATCTGATGATTTGGGTGCTTTTACAATTATCTTTGGTGATGATTTCTCACTTTTTGAAACATATATACCTTTTTCATTATTTATCCAAATATAGTAATTTCCTACTTTTGTTTTTTCAGAAATCACCTTATAAGGTGTGGCTGCATTTACATGGATGGTAGAAACTAATAAAATACTGATTGCAAATACAGTGCATAGCAATTTTTTTAAATATTTCTTCATTTAACCCCTCCATTTTAATTTATTTTAAATGTTTTATAGCATACTTAGCTTGACTCTTTGTAAAACCTTCACCATAACTAGATATTAATTGTTTATATATATTGTTTTTAGACATTTTTAATGTTTTTCTATACTCTTTAGCTTTATATAGTGCATTTTTATTCCAATTGGCATTTACATGGTTTACAGCATAAGTAGCAGCTTTTTTACTAAATCCTTCTCCATATTTTGATGTTAATTGTTTGTATAGATTTTTCTTAGACATATGAAATAATTTATTGTACTGCTTTGCTTTGTATAATGCGTTTTTGTACTCTGTTGATACAGATGCTGATGCGCTTATATTAGTAGATGTTTCTCCATTAACTGTAGATGATATTCCTGAAAAACTAAAAAACATTATCATACTTAATAATATAACTGTTATCTTATTTTTCACTATATTCATCTCCTTATTTTTTCTCTACTTTAATATTATGGTAATTTTAGTACTTTAGTCTATAAGTACTAAAGTGCTTTATTTCCGCTAACTGTTTTAGAGCCTTTTATTTGTGAGTTCAAGCTTTTTTCATATGTTGATTTACTTACTTTTTTATTATTTATTCTATAAATTGTATTATTTTTACCACTACTTCTGTCATATTCAATACTATATTTTTTAGTACATTTTAAAGAAGTTTTTTGTGCAGTATAAGCATATGTTTCACTTCCACCAAATTGACCTCTTACCATAACAATTTTATGAGTTTTAGTGTTATAGTATATATCTCCTCCCCTAGCGTACATAATTTTTTTCATGCATTTTAATTTTTTATTACGATATGTATATACTTTATAGTATTCCGTGCTTGTATCTATCCAAAGTAGGTCTTTTACTTTATCCCCATTAATGTCTACAATTTTGTAATGTCCTGAACCTTTTTTTACAAGAGATTCATATTTTTTAGTTGCATATTTTTGGTCTTGTTTTATAGATGCATGTGATAAATTTACATTAGTAATGCAAAGTATAAATACAGTTAATATTGTAAATATACATTTTAATATTTTTTTCATACCCCTCCCTCACTTTTTTTTATATATTATATTTTTATTGTATATAATTATATTTTAGACTTCAATAATAAAATGGCTAGTACGGGTCTGTTTTCTACAGATGAGCTGATTTTGTATATGGATAACACTTCTTTATGGTCTTCTTACAATATTCTTTTATATACTTATTATTTTGAGGAAAGATCTTTATAAAATAAAAGTACTCCTTCATAGCATTGATTTTGTTTTTATCATTACTACAAGGGAGCTTTTAATTTTTAATATATTATTTATTTAATTTAATATTATTTCTTTAACTTTAACCACTTTCCCTGATGAATAATAACATCTATAATAAGTTTCTTTTGACGTATTACCATCATATTCAAAATATTCCACATAAGTTGATTTTATATCTACTATACCACCATTTTCAACATTTATAGTGCAAAGTGTTTTTTGATTTTTTCCTGTATAAGAACATGTTTTTATTTCAGCATTTGAAACTTTTCCATAATATGCATAATAAATCTTTCCATTTAAAAATTTAGCATTACTTCCCTCTGATGTTATTTTGTATACTTTTTTAGTAGAGGCATTATATACATAAATTAACGAAGATTTACCACCATCATCTCCCATATATATACCTCCTAGTACATATTTATCATTTTGACAGTATATTTTAAAGTCTTTTTCCACTAAAGATAACTTTTTAGTTTTTAAATTATAAATATAAGTGTCTATTATTGAATACTGTGCTATACCAGGTTTAACTTTTTCTACAAAAAGATTTCCATTGTAATATCCACTTAAATTCTGTGCATTATTCACCTTCCCAACATAAACTTTATTTTTCCCACTTACATCTATTCTGTAAATTTTTATATAACTACTAGTATCAGTACTAAATTCTCCCTTCACTATTCCATAATAAATCTTACTACCATTAGTAACTAATGTCTCCGTTATATAAGTATCTGATGATTTTGGTTTACTTACAATCTTCTTTGGTGATAATTTATTGCTTTTTGAAACATATATGCCTTTTTCACTATTTGGCCAAATATAGTAGTTTCCTACTTTTGTCTTTTTACTAATAGCCTTATAAGGTGTGGCTGCATCTACATGGATGGTAGAAACTAATAAAATACTGATTGCAAATATGCTACATAGTAATTTTTTTAAATATTTTTTCATGTAACCCCTCCGTTTTATATTTTTATATATGTTATTTTTATTGTATATTATAATTTTTATATATGCAATAAACCCATCCAGTAACTTCCTTTATATGACTTTATAAACAAACTGTATTTCACTAACTTTAGACATACTTTCGTTCATATTTACTTTTCATCTATGATATACTTTAAGTAATACTTTTTAGGGGGGATTAAAATGAAGTTTCTAAAAAAGCTTTCTACATTAGCAGTAGTATTAGTACTGCTACTTACATCATGCTATATTGAAGGCTATAACAGCATCTTATCTAATCTTACGTCAAACTTTTCAAGCACATCTTATGCAGCTTCATCAGATTTTAAAATTAAAAATGGTGTATTAACAAAATACACTGGTAAATCTAGCAAGATAACCATTCCAAGCAGTGTTAAAACAATTGGAGATAATGCATTTAAAGGAAATAGATATATCAAAACTATAAAAATTCCAAGTAGCGTCAAAACAATTGGCAAATATGCCTTTGCTTTTTCATCTTTATCTTCTGTAACAATTTCCAATGGTGTCACTACCATAAAAGATCATGCTTTCTTCTGTACAGAGTTAAAAAAAGTAACCATACCAAAAAGTGTTAATTACATAGGAAAATATGTTTTTAATCGTTGTATAAGTTTACAAAATGTTACTGTAAGCAGTAGCAATGCCTATTATACTAGCGTATCTGGCGTTTTGTTTAATAAATCTAAAACTAAAATTATTCAGTTTCCAACATCAAAAACTTGCACAACTTATACGATTCCGTTTACTGTAAAAACTATTGATGATGGTGCCTTTGCTTTTTCTGGTTTAAGTAAAATTAATCTTCCAAAAAAATTAAAAACAATAGGTAACTGTGCTTTTTATAAAAATGATAATTTAAATTATTTAATAATACCTGAAGGAGTAAAATCTTTAAAAGCTGATACTTTTATTTTAAGTAGAGGATTAAAATATGTTCAAATCCCTAAATCTATGACTTATATAGAAAAAGGTACTTTTGATGAAAGTGGATGTGGTATGTGGGTAGGTGGAACATATATAAAAGGTTATATGGGCTCTTATGCTCAATCTTATGCTCAAAAATATAATATAAAATTTGTACCTAAATAGTTATATCTCACGGTCTACTTTCTCATTATATTTTGTCTTACTAAATAAAGTAATTTTAGCACAGACTCATATGATGAAAAAGTGGATTTTGTTTTAATAATCTTTCTAAATCGTCTATTAACACCTTCAATTATATTAGTGTTCAATAAAAAAGATGTTACAAATGTAACATCTTTTTTATTGTTTAATCTTCTTACTTCCATTAATGCGTTTTTGCTATACATCATATAATACTTCTAAAATTGGACTTTTACATTATTTCTTTCATTTTGATTTTCCAACTCAAAGAAAGGCTCCTCTTTAAATCCAAAAACTGAAGCAAT
>CAMBXR010000047.1 GCA_945871955.1 uncultured Clostridium sp.
CATTTATTTAACCAACTATGTTGTGAATTAGAATTAGAAATGTAAATAAAAGTTTAGTTTTATGGAGGAAATATGAACAAATTTAAATTATACATAAAGAAAGACGGAAGATGTTTTAGATATGGAGTAGGAAGTCTAAGATATATTTATGGGTTGCTACATGATTATATTCAATTACATGATTATGATGAGGTGGAATTTAAAATTGAAAAATGTGATACAAAAAAATTATTAAGAGGTGTGTATGAAAAGTAAATCAGGAATTAAATGGGGAAATGTATTAGTATTTGGATTGATTATTTTTTTACTAATGTTTGGAAAGTATAAATGGCAAGAATTTAAGTTAGAACATATATGGGGAATTAAGAACCCTAGTTTTTTTCAAGTGTGGGATTCAATGGGAAATCGTGGCAAAAAAAACTAGCAAAATTATTTTGCTAGTTTTTCTAATATAAAATTCTTTTTTCTTGGTAGGTAATGTTCATTTAATTTTAACTCTTTGGCCATCTCTCTATAAGTTTTATTATGGACATATCTTAATTCTATGAATAATTTCTCTTTATAAGTTAATTTTGAGAATAAATCTAAATATATTCTCTCTTTAGCTTTTAATTTTTCTATTTTTTCTTTTATTTTCTCTATTTTTAATAATTCATTCTCCACAGTACTTGATACGTTTGATCCTTTAGGCATATCATCTATTACAACGGCCCTCAATCCTTCTAGGTTTTCTAACTCAGAATTAAGGCTTTTTATCTTATTAACAACAAAAGCATAATCATATAAATAAAATTCATTTAGCATTATTTTTTGACCTCCTTAGACCAGTACCTTTTAGCAACTTTATTGAAGTAAGCAACCTTACTTTCAAAACCTTGTTTTTTAAGCTCTCTACTAAGTTTGTTTTTTGATAATGGTTTATATCCATTCTCAACACACCATAGATTGTATTTTGTGAATACTTGGCCCACAGGTTCTTTATCTACTTTAACATCATCTATAAATGCTACAACTGGATTATTTATTTTTTCATACTCATTCCATACATCATCAACAACATCAACTTGTGTAAATGCATGGTCACTTAAAACTCTAAGTAATGCATTTACTCCTAAAAGTAATAAATATTCTAGGGATTCTTTAGTTGTTAATTTATCTTTTATAAATGGATCAAAGTCGGGATCTTCTTTTGAAAAGACTGCATTAAAAGGTACAAATAATATTCTTGATTTTAAACCCTCAGAATAATCATTGATTCTTGGTATCTCATTACAAGAAAATATTAATTTTGAATAATTATTAAAGTCATAAGGATCTTTACCTTTTTTCTCAACGTTAACAGTCTCACCAGTAACTAATTTCTTAAATACACTATTATCTTCTATATATTTATTAGAAATATCATCACCTATGTTAGCTAATTTGCCCTCTAACTGATAAGTTTTAAATCTATCTCCTAATTCATCTAAACTTACAGATGAAATATTATGATAACCTAACATTTCTTTAATTATATCTAATAATGTAGATTTACCATTTTTACCGTCTCCCGTTAATATGAAACACTTTCTTAACTCATTTCTTTTGAAAAGAGTGTACCCTACCATTTCCTCCATTAAATTTCTTAAACTTTTGTTATTGCAGCATATTTTATCCAATGTTTTGTCCATAACTTCGCTATAAGCCTTTGGATTATAATTAACATTGATCTTATTCTTTATAACATGGTTTGGAGAAAACTCCATAAGTGTTAATGTTGATAAATTCAAAATCCCATTGTTTACTGCAACATAAGTTGGACTCATTACGTCTTTGGATTCTGCTAATATCTCTAAGTAGTTTATAACTTCATTTCTATTAGCTTTAATTGAGTTATTTATGTAATTAAGTAATTTTTTCTCTATTCTTGAAAGATCACTTGTATAAACACCTTCATCATAAATATGTAGTTGGTTATTTATCTTTATGATATTTTCTTCCGCTATTAGAAATCTTGCAAGTTTTTCATATTGTAATTTACCTTTAATATAAAAACTTTCCTTCTTAAAACTTTCATCTCTAAGAATAGTTTCAAGTTCTTTATCTGAAATTGGATCTTTAAGAACATATTTATTAATTATTCTTATAATTTCTCTTATTTGCTCTTTATTAAAAGATTGTCCTTGAAGGATTAGTATATATTTGAACAGTGTATCATTTCTTCCCTCAGCATATCCTAAGTCACTAAAGTCACAGTATTCTGTTTTAGAAATAGGATATAACCATAAAGGTAATTTATCTAATTTTTTACATACTCTTATTATTTTTCTATGAACACCAGCACTTTTTACTGGAACAACTACACTTTGATGTGCAACTTTTGTCTCAGTTCTTAATCCTGCTGTTGTAACATAGTTATTTTTATTAGTAGTAATAGTTGGTACTGCTTTAAAGTGAAAATGTAACCCTCTTTTAGTTTCAACAACAACACACTGAATTTTTTCGTTATCAATTATCTTTAAAATTTTATTTGCTAGTTCTCTATCGTCAACATCTACCATAATAGTATCAGGTTTAAGAGTTGCTCCAAAATCCCCTAATTCTTCTGCAACATCATAAGGAATTGAGTACTCCCTAGATACCCTGGCTACCTTTGGTTTTTTAGTTCCTGGTTGTAGTGGGTAATATTTGTCATATATTAAATCATACATTGTTGCACCTCACTACATTAAATCATCTTCTAAATCTAAAATATCTGTTTGATATTCCACAAAATCATCTCGGCAAGATCTATCACAAAAATAGTAATAAGAACCCCCGCCTAAATCAAATCTTGTAACTTCTATTTCTATTTCTTCCCCACACTCACAACAATAAAGTTTCTTTGCCATAACCTTACTCCTTAATATTTTCTACTGTCCAAATTAAACATAATATATTCCATACAAAAGCTCTTAAATGCGGCTCGTCCTGATCCCCTCTTATATATTTTAAATAATGTCTTGTTGCACTATCTATGTAGCAATATTGAGGTATTCCTTTTTGCCAATTACATTCACCGTATTTTTTGGCCCCTTCTTCATAGTGAACTGATACATCAAGTAACATACTGGCCAAACAGCTTTGTTCTGTCATTATTTTATCATTTTCTTTATAATGAACCTCTGCTATTAGTTTTAAAACCTGATATAAATACTTAACTTCACCAGTATTTTGGTAATCATTTATACATTTTATGGTTAAGTTAGTCATTAACTCAGCTGCAACGGAAAGTGGCATTAAGTCACAACGGCCTTTTCCAACTCTCATGTCCCTTACTGCTCCAGTATCGAATTTTGTTCTATCTCCACTATCTAATATTGTCATTGTTACCCCCCTTTTTTCACGTTTTTAGTTAATCTTCGTCCTCATAATCATCATCTCTATCACCAACTGTTAAAATTGCACATGATAAAAACCCCACTGCGGCACTCACCCATATTGTTAAAATGTATATTAAAAAATCAGTCATTTTTTCTTTTCCTCCTATTTTTTCTAGTGCAACCACATGAGCTACTATTTCCCGATAATAAATTACCTTTTTTTACAGTAACTACATTTCCGCACTCACAAACACACGTCCAATATACGTTATACTTGATATTTCCCGATAATTTTGCAACTTTTTTCTCAGTATGGCTATATTCAACGACTGTTAGTTTACCAAACTTTTCTCCTGTAATATCTTTAACTCTTGATACAATACTTGACATAATTTGTTACTCTCCTATAAAATCTTTAATTCTTTTCCATGCTAAATCAACATACCAGCTCTTATCAAGTTTACTTGGAACATGAACATTGTAAATGTCATCATTTTCAATGAAGCATTTCTCAGGAGTATTGGCCACTTTATCTAAACTAGTCTTACTCTTATGTACCTTAAATAATCCTAGATCATTTCTACTTCGTGATGCAAATACTCTCAATACTCTTTCTGATAAAATTTGATCTCCATGTACTGCATATTTATATTTTCCGCTGACTTTTACTATTTTTTGAAACTCTCTTAGGTCATTACAATCATATATAGTTCTCTCAGGCGGTATATTATTTATAAAATAGTTTTTTAAGGCTTTATTTACAATAGGTAAATCATAATCTAGGTCATGTAATTTTTTAACATAAGCACCTTTACACTTATACTCACCTTTATCATTTATAACAATGTAATTATTAACATCCTTTTGATAAACTTTAGTATAAAAGTCATATTCCATAACTAATCCAGTTCTTTTTTCCCACTCAGTAACTTTGTCTTTTAATATCTCTAAATCATCCTCTGAATGTACCTTAACCAAAAGTCCGTCTGTATTTGCTTTTACACCTTATATTTTCCATCTATAAGGAATAGACTATATCTTAACTCATTTCTGAGTTCCACCTGTTTCCACCTACGTACTAATAGTAGATGTACGAGCCATGCTCTAGTCGTTAGAGGTTTCACTGTATCTCCATTTTAATAAATTTATACAGTGACTTCCTACGGGATTGGCCGATTATTTTGGAGGCTTTCCCCGTTAGCAACTACTTATTTTTTGTTTATGTAGTCACACCCCTAGTAGGGTTAAAGTGGTTTTAATTCAGCCATTATGTTAACTGAATAAGCTCTGAAACATCTTCTATTTTTTCAATCAGATCTAAAAGTAATAATTGTCCAGCAACACATACATTATTTGCCATTTGTGGATCATAAAGTGCATTATTCTTGTCCTTCATACATCCATAAGTAGTGTTACAAGTTAACTTATATGCAGGTCTTAATGGATTTTTTTCTTTTTTCATTTTTAAGTTGGTATTATAAATATCAACAAATCTGTTAGGATCTTTAATTGATCTTGAGTGGTAATTGTAGTTAATCATTAAACTAGGATATAGACTGGCAACGTCAATCATTACAAATAATCCTTCACCTTTGTATTTGGAAATAGCACCATGAACACCACCCCATCCAAAGACATGAGGCACACCCGCTATATTTATTTTTAATTGATTTTTAGCAGATTTTACGTCATTGGCTATCACATTATATTTTCTATTGTCTTTATTCTTATACCAGTCAAGAACTTCTATATATTTTTCAATTTTTAAGTTATGAGGGAATTTTATATCAAATTCATCATCATAACTTTTTTTATTGGCCCCTAGTATGAGTGAAATCATTTGGGCCTTTGTTTTATTTATACAATTTATATTTAAATTGAATGCTTTAATTAAATTCATGTGGGAGATGAAATCTTCATCTTTAAGCATAAATATTTTAAGGGTTTCCATTACGTCATGACGGCAATATTTTACGGTTTCATCTATTTCCCTTTGTGTAAGTTTCCTATCCAAATTAAAAGGTACAGATGTTTCTTTAATATTATCTCCAATAAACCCCTCTAACTGCTTTAAGCTATAATTTCTATCAACCATAACATCATAGTGAAATAGTTGAATGTCTTTAAACATACTTGAATACTGCCATCCAGCTTTATTTTCAACTATGATCCAGTCATTGATCTCTTTAGGGTTCATATTTAATAACAAACCTTTCAGAATATATTGGTCATAATTTTTCCCATTGTAAGTTACCCAAATTTCATTTTTATGTTTTTCATAATATTTCTTTAGTTTTTCAACATCATTAATAATAACATTTTCTTCCCTGGTTTCAGGATTAACTATTACACATAACCAATCGTATTTGAAAACCTCAAAGTCTATAACGTGTATCATACACTCAGTTCCCCATTTTCATTAAATATGTTTTTAAAAATATGTTCTAAAACATCAACAACGATTGAGTTACCAGCTTGTTTATATAATTGTGTATTTGATATTCCTATGTTAATTGCCTTTTCAATATCATCTTTGGTGAATCCCATTAATAACCAACATTCAGTAGGAGTTAATTTTCTTATTCTAAAGTTAGGTATACTTTCACCTACGGCAAGTCCCGATCCAGTGTCTAAGGTTTGTGCTATTTGATCCCCAACTCTCCCTCTTTTAGTTTTAGAACTAGGATAAGTTATATTTATACTGTCACCTTCGTATGCTTCTTTATATCCTTTTTTAGTTGCTTCTTTAACAAGAACACAAGAGTCCTCTATAACATAATTATCCTTTTGAACACTAGTTAATGTATTGCAAATACCTTGTTTATTAACTTCCAAAGTCTGCTCTAAATGAGTTCCTTTTGATCTATCCGAAGGGTTTTTTGGATTTCTACCTCTACTGGCAACTATAACTGGCAATTCTTCACATTCTAGTATTTTCATGTTAGGATCTGTTGTAATTGTTGCTGTAATACCTTCGCTATCATAAACTCTATTTGATTTTTCATAGGTATTTTCTTTTTCTATAAATGTCATAATTGATTTATCATATTGATCTGTCGTAATTTCTAATATATCTTTTAATTTCATCCATATATCAGGAGTTGGTATACTAAAACTACTATCATTTCTAAACCAATGCTCTACTGTTGTTTTTTCAACATCTAGTTTTTCTGCTAATTGAGATATTGTTATTTTTAATTTTCTTTTATGAAGTTTTAAATCTTTTTTTAAGTTTTCAACATCAACTTCATATTTTCTAACTTTAACCATCTCAGGTACTTCATATTTAATCATTTTAGGTGTAGTCATTGATAAACCTTCATCTGATATAACTTTACCTGCTTGTGATGAGACATTTCCCTCAGTTATAACACAAGGCTGTCTCCATCCACCCTGCATTGTGTCTAGTGTTGGTGATATTGATTCAGTGTCCCATATACTACCTGCTTGATGTTTTCCTTTTTCATCATCAAATACACCACCTAATCTTACTGGTTTGTCATACGAAGGTTCATCCACTTTATATAGATAACTATTCCCTCCAAGATTTCCTACAGGTTGTGATGTTAAGCACATTCCTATACCTTCACTATCATATACTCTATTACCTTGTCTATATTGTGATCCAAAATTCTTTTCCCCAAATCCACCTACTAATATAGGTTTTTCTTCTAGTATTTGTTTAGGCTGCTTATAATCAGTAGCAAGTAGTGTTGGTGCTGAATTGTTAGTATCATACACAAAGTGTCTTATATTTGGTCCTTTAGCCGTCTCAGTTACAGTTGATCCTAAAACTGTAGTTGATTTTCCAAAAGGATATTTATTTTTTCCAGTGCTTACTATAAATCTTTGTAAATATTCATCTGATAAATAATACTTTTCATCTACGTTTTTCTCTAATACGTCCTTTAATTTTTTAGTTAAAGGAAACCCTTGAGGAAACTTGAATTTTTTATTATCAATGTCTTTTCTTATGGAAACTGTAAAAACTCTCTCCCTATTTTGAGGTACACCGAAATCTTTAGCATTTAAAACCTCATAATATGAGTTATATCCTAGATTGTCCATAACTTCCACATAAGCATCAAAGTTATGTCTATGTTTTTTACTTATTACATTTTTAACATTTTCCCATAATACTATTTTAGGTTTAACTTCTTCTACTATATCAACAGTACACCACATTAAACTACTTCTAGTTTTAGATCCTTTGTCTCCACCTTGATTTTTACCAGCAACGGAAAAATCTTGACAAGGTGATCCATGTGTTACTATATCAATGTCTTTTGGTAATTTTTTTACATCAATTTTTGATATGTCCCCTAAGTTTAAGCTGCTATCTACATTGTGAACAGCACAATAACTTTGAACAGCATATTTATCAATTTCACTAAAGGCAACTATTTCGCAAGGTATTCCTAAATTTTTTAATGCCTTTTCAAATGATCCTATTCCTGCAAACAAACTAAGTATTCTCATATTGCTCCCCCTTTGATGATTTCCTTTAGTTCTTGTTTTCCAAACCTCTCGTATTTTGAAACTGTGAATTGATGAACTTTTAAAATTTCCCCTATTTGACTTTGGCTAAATCCACCAAAAAACTTCAATTTTAGAACTTTTTTATATTTTTCAGTGACTCCATCTAAAAATGAATCTAATTCTAGTAATTCATTTTTATAAGTATCTTCAATGGTATCAATTAAATTTATTTCGTTATCATCCATATTTATTCTAGGTTTATTGGAATCTACTGCGGACTTATCTAAACTCTCAATCTCCCATGTTGACATTAAACACTCACTAATTTTTTCAGTTGTCATATCTAAAATATTAGATAATTCCAAAATACTAGGCTCTTTTCCAAAAGTATCAATGTATTTTTCACGTTCTCGGTTTATAAGTACTAAATTTTCTTTAAGGGAACGTGTGACATGGATAGGGGTATTATCTCTATTGTAATTTCTTATTTCACCATAAATTCTATGTGTGGCATACGTTGAAAACTTGATCCCTTTGTTTGGATCAAAATTATCAGCTGCTTTTATAAGTCCTATACATCCCACTTGAAATAAATCCTCTTTATCGTCATAGCCATTGAAATTTTTATTAACTACACTTCTAACTAAGTTAATATTATTCAATATTAGCTCGTCTCTTGTCATTACCACGTTCCCCCTTAATTTATCTAGTTTTCAAATACATTTTTTATAGTGTATGTATTGAATCCTTTTGCATTTTTACCATATTCTAATTCATAAGTTAAACTTCCGTTTACTTCTTCAAATACATCTAATATAGTGTTTTTATATTGAGTAAAGTTATCAAATTCAACTTTAACATTAGAATCTAAACTTTTCATAAATTCATTTGCATTATGTATACCAAATCCAGTTGTAAGTACTTGATTATAGAATATTAATGCACCTTTTCTTTTTCCTGCTACAACTTTAAACCATATTGAAAGCATTGGAGATCCTTTTTTACTAGCTTTTAACTCCATTTTTTCAACAGCTACTTCATAAGTACCAGTTGGAACTTCTTCAAAACTTCCACCACCAGTATTATTTGCAGCATCCTTTACATCATTTTTTAAACCTTCAATATCTATTTGTTTGTCAAATTGTTCCCATATATTCATTTCTAGTTACCCCCCTGTATTATTAATCTTCTTTTTTTCTACGTACTTTTTTTGTAGTTAATTCTTCTTCTTTTTTACAGCTAAAATCATTGTAAACTCTTAAAAGTTCCTCATAAGATAGTGGTATTTCGTTTTCTTCAACTTTTAATCTTCCACCACCGAAAACAACTTCATTTGATTTAAAAGAAAGGCTTCTCTCTTTTTCATCTGCAACAACTCTAGCAACTATATCAACCATTCCAGCTACTTTATTAGCAACTTTATCAGATAGGTTTGGTTTTATAGTAGATATTTTGTCACCAGTCTTTTTAGTTATATCTTTAGTGGCATCCTCATGAGATATTAAGATTATATTTTCATAATCTAGGTTCATAAGTCTTTTTATAGTTGATAAAAACTCAGTTCTTACTTTATCCCAAGCTCTAAAACTATCGTCACTCTCATGTGTGATCCCTAGCTTATCATACATATAAAGTCTGCAATACTCATAAGTATCTTCTAATAAATCCACTATTATAGTGTCAAAGTCATTTTGTTTTTTCTCTAATTCACTTATAACATCTTTGAATACTTCCCAAGCGAAGGTTCTCTTTGTAAGCCTTCCTTCAACTTCTACTACATCCTTAATAGCTATGTATGGAGCATCCACAAATTTGATATTTCCATCTGTATTAAGCATTATTGGATTAGGAAAGGCATTAGCAAAAGTAGTTTTTCCACTAAAAGGTGATCCGTAGATCCATAAACTTTTTTTACTAACTAGTTCTATATTTCTTCTTTTATTTTCAGGTAAAAGCACAGAATCGTCCCCCTCAATACATAATTTTTTATAATCACACCATCCACAAAGAGGTGTTACATTCTTTTTGAACAAAGTAGTCTCAGTTAAAGTCTTAATATCATCAAAGAAAGTTTTAACTTTTTCATAATCATAATGGACCTCAACTATTTGGATTTTTAACTTATTAACTTCTTCCAATAGTCGTTGTCTGTATTGGAATAATGTTTCAGTCTTTTTCTGCCTACCTTGCCATTTTGGAATGAATATAAATCCCATTTTATTTACTCTAAATCCCATATTTTCTAAATAATATTTATAAATATGTAACTGGGCCGACTCCATGTATCGGTCAACATTGTTAGAGTACTTAAAATCGAATATATCAACACTTCCATCTGCATTCATGGTTATAAGATCCACTATACCCACAAATTCACTGTTACTAATTCTAAACTCTTGTGCATAAATATTAACACCTCTAAGCATATACTTAACTTTTGGTACTAATATCTCTAACTTCATAAATTCATTAATGTGTTTGTCACTGATAACTGGATATTGAGAAAAATAATGTTTTTTTGCATGGTCTAAGTTGGTTTCCAGTGCCAAGTGTAATGTATTTCCAATAATTAAGGCATTATCAGCATCATCCGAAGGAAATGTTTTTAATTTATCAATATATCTGTATTGATATTGCTTTTGACATTGCTTATAACAACTAACTCTACTGTAAGATACTTGAATATTAATCACTTCCTTTTGATTTAACCATTACATACTCTTTACCTGTTGTTTTGTCATGGATTACAACAGCTAATTTTTTATTTTTTAATTCTTTAGGTATTAACTCAATATTACATTTATTGCATAAACTGTTCATAACAGCAACAACATTTTCAATTATTTCTATTCTCTCATTACTCATAAAAATCTCCTAAAGTTTTATCGTTTTTACCAGTATCTAAAACATAAGTTATTAGATTTTTAAAAGCTGCAAAATCTTTAGGATAAATAACAAAGGCTATACCCCCAGCCTTTGTTATCTCCCTTATGGTATGTAATTGAAGTTCCGAAGGTTTCCCCTTGTCACCCTTCACCTCAATGGCCATAAACACCCCATTGCAACAAGCTATTATGTCAGGAACTCCAGCAACTCCAAATTGCCCTCCTGCAAAATATTTTAAATACCAACAACCATTATCTTTAAGAAATTTTTTGATCTTGTTCTCGAATTTCTTTTCAGGACCTATATTAGTCACACTCCTTAAATAATTCATCAGTAAAATCTTTTCTTTTGTCTAAAGTCTCTTTGATCTTAACCTCAATGCTTTTTTCACAAATTAATAAATAATAAAAACAAGTTCTATCTTGATTGATTCTGTGAGTTCTTTTCTTACTTTGTTCATATAAATCACTACTTAAAGGAAGAGTATAGTAGACGATTTTATTACTTTTCTGTAAGTTAACTCCTAATGCACCAGCTTGATACTGGACTAGAGTAACAGCATTATATTCATTTTCGTAAGCATCCAAATCTCTCAGATCACCATTAATATAACTTGTTGGTTTACCAAGTTTAATACATAAGTCTTTTATAATCTCACATTCTGCTTTAAAGTTATAAAATATAACTATCCTATCATCAGTACTTTCCAGTAAATCCTTCAAAGCTGCTATTTTATAAGGGTTATATTGGCCGCATAATTGTCTAAGATAAAGTAATTGAGTGAGGCTAGTATCACCGACAAGCTCCCTATCCTCTGTGATTACCACTTTATCTTTTTTAAATTTTTTATAGTGTTTCGTAGTAGGTATATTTATAAGTATGAAACTTTGGGACGGTAACTCGATAACTTCTTCTGTTTTCATAAAAACGGCCCCATGTTCTCGTAATTTAGCTTTTAAACGGTCAACATTTTTATATCCAATAACTTTTTTAATAGGAAATCCTCCATAATCAAGGTTCACATAATCAATATATGTGTTCCAGTATGCGGTTTTAGTTATATTCCAACCTAGCAACCTAATTTGAGAATATAATTCCTCATATTTACCCGATACAGGTGTTCCACTTAGTAACACAACGTTTTGAAACTGTAATTTACTTATAAATTTAGTTCTTTTGGCCGAAGAATTTTTAATTAAAGAAGATTCATCTAAGGCTAATGTAAAATTCTTTAATTTACTTAATTCATTTTTTCGCCACACAAGATCATAATTTATAATTCCAACTTTGTAAGTATCATCATCTTTTAAAAAGTTCTCATAGTCTTTCTTTTTAGTTAAATCTAATACTTTAAAGTCATAATATTTATTAAAATGATCCACCCAATCATTGATTTTTGATTTTTGACAGATAACTAGATTGACCTTTTCATTTAGATCTTTTATTTTTTCACTGCAACAAAAGGTCTTACCTAATCCCATATCTAAATAATAAGCAACTCTATTTAAATCTTTAGTAAGGTCCAAAGCCTTTGCTTGATGTTCATATAGTTGGATATTATTCATTTAAAATCACCACCTTTAGACAAATTACCTTGTTGTAATTTGGTAATGTAGGTAAATTATATTACAAATTATCTACATTTTCAATATTCATTATATAATTTCGCATTACAAATGTAGAATTTTGTGATATAATAGAAGTGTAGAAGGAGTTGGCAACATGATTAATAAAAATATAAGATCACTGCGACAACATTTAAGTTTGACTCAGAAAGATTTTTCTAAGATTTTAGGACTTGCAGAAAATACAGTTTGTCTAATGGAAACTGGCAAAAGGAAAATTTCTAATAAAACAATAGAAACTATATGCAGCACATTCAATGTTAATAAAGATTGGTTAATTAACAATCAGGGTGATATGTTCATTAATCAAGATTTAGATAAAAAAACTTCATTTTTAATGGGTAAGATTATGGCAAGTGCAACCTCCGAAGATTTGCTTATTAAAAACCTGTTTTACGATTTATGTCACCTCGACAGTGGTAGACTTAAAATTCTCCAAGAAATAATTAACAGTTGGAAATAAAAAAAAAAAGCAAGTAAAAATTTACTTGCTTAGTATTCCAACTATGAAATTATGGATTAATATTAAGAGATCTTCGTCCTCTACGGTATCAATCATTTGAATTATTTTTTGTTTATACATATTCAAACACCCCATTATTAATTATATCATAATTAAAGGGTAATGGATTGATTTTTATATAAATATATGCTTTTTTAAAATACAAGTATTTTACCAGTAAAATACAAGTATTCTCCTTTCGTTGTTATTAAAAAATAAAAAATACAAGTAAAATACAAGTAAAATACTTGTATTTTTTATTGCCTTTTTTTCCAATTCATACTAAAATATAATAAAAAAGGTTGAAAAGGAGGGTGTCACATTGATACTAGCTTTAGATTTAGGAAATTATAACATAAAAACATCTGAGATGGTTTGCTTTCCATCATATTTCCAGGAAGGTCCAAACGATAATCCTTTAGGTGAAGATGTTATAATTTACAATAAAAAAACTTATACTATGCAAAAGGGTGACTTTGATAACACTTACAACAAGGCCCTTAAAAATTACATACCAAATGTACTTTATGCCCTAGATAAAAGCTCAAGAGTGGCTAAAGAATTTGATTTATTTTTAGGAGTTCCAGCGGACAACACTGGAATAATAGAAGATTTTAGAAAAACTCTACAAAATAAAGACTTTGAATTTAAAATTAATGGTACAGTTAGAAAAATTAAGATTAATAGAATTATGGGTGTTGGTGAAGGAATATCAGCTTTTTATTCTCTACCTGCTGAGTTAAGAGCATTACCAACTATTGTAATAGATATAGGTGGACGTACTGTAAACGTGGGAGTATTCCAAAATCACCGTTTAATTAAGAGATTTACAGTTCCTCAAGGAATGATTGATTTATATGACAATATAGCAAAGAGATATAATTCAAATGGTAATAGAGTTGTTACCGAGCAAGTAAATGACTTAATAGATAGAGGTTTTATTAAAGATGTTCATGTAGAATATACTGCTTTTGTTAAAAAAATCATGAATAGAATTGACAAAGAAGTAGATAGACAATTTTACAATGTATATTATTGTGGTGGTGGTGCTGTTAGATTAGAAAAACAACTATTACTATATGGTGGTAATCTTATGCCAAACCCACTATTTGCAAATGTTTTAGGTAATAGAAATATAGCTAAGTCACAATGGGGTGAATAGGTTGAGAAAACAAATATGTTTATACTTTAACTTAAATGATAGTGACGAGTTAGAATTATGGGAGTACATAAAAGATAAAAAGTATAATAAGTTCATTAAACAACTAATATACGACCACATGAGAGGTATTCCTAGTAGTGGTTTAAATTCAAATAAACCAAATAATAGTATAGATATTACCGCTGAGGATGATCTAAGCAATGTAATATGTTAGAGTAGGTTTTTACCTGCTCTTTTTTTATTTTTGGTATGAAACTTTAATTGTGGTACAATTAGGTAAATATATTATTAGGAGGTTGAAGGATGAAAACAAAAAACAATGAACGTTTTGGAACTGTATTTGTTGTTATTTTTAATAATGATGGGACGGATGAACCGAGAGTATTTACAGAAAGAGAAAAAGCATTTACTTTTGCAGAATGTCTCAACGGGAAACAATACACTATCTTTGAGGAAACTCTTGATAGAGGGGAATCAGAACTTAAAGATGTATACCCTTTTTTTGCATGACAAAATAAGGCAAATCATAATCGCTTTTTAAGCCTTTATTTATACTTACCCATACATTTACTCTATTTAGCATTTCAAATGCCCTTAGAAGTCAAAATACGGCCTCTAAAGGGTATTTATTTACTTAGGTATTTCTAAATTATTTCCTTGTGCATACTCAAGTACAATTTTTCTTAAAGGTTCACTTAATATATTCAGTCCATGATCCATAGCCCTAATATATGAATTATGTATTGGATTTTTTTCTCCAAACTTATTTTCCTGTGATTTTTTTAATAGAGATTCTAATTCGTTTTCTTCATAATTTCTAAAAGTTTCATTTATGTTATGGAAACGAGTAGTAATTTTATTAACATTTTTAGATCCAGTACTCTTTTTTTGCTTTTTAAAGTCCTCTAAAGATTGATTGTATTCTTCTAATGTCTTAATTCCTTTATTTAAATTCTCAATTAAAGCCTGTTTAAAATATTTATCTTTAACTTTAACTCTATTATTATTCATAACACTTACAAGAATAGCCTCAAATGTATCTAGGTCCATTCTTTTTTCTATATCATTGTTTATAAGAAAGTTCTTAAATTCTTCTGTTATTGCTAGATGCTTTTCATACATACTTACATACTTACTATAAGTATTATTATTTATAGTATTATTATATACCCCCCTTTTTCCGTATGACGGGTTTTCCGTATACGGGTTTTCCGTATGTGGTGAATTAGTTTTATCATCATTTTTTACTATAATCAACTCCTTTTTTGGAACATCTAATAAATCATACTCATAGTATATCTTTCCTTTTTCATCTTGCATTTTATATTGTTTTAAATATCCTTGATCTTTTAACTCTTTCCATGCACTGTTAAAACTATCTCTACCGTCTCTACAAGCTGATTTTAAAGTCTCTTTATATAAAATAAAGTTTTCTATTGTTATATAGCTTTGTATTAAAGCATAAAGTCCTTTAGCTTTTAAACTTAAATTTTCATCTCTTAATGCTTCATTGCTTACCTGTGAAAAATATATTTTCTTTTTTCTAAAAGTGCCACTGTTCCTCATGTCTATTCTCCTTTATTGATTATTAACATTATTTATTTAAAAAAAATGTCGAAATATGTCTTGATTTTAATGAATAATAATGTTATTATATGAACATATTATTAATAAATAAAAAGCCTGTGTGTTTTTTATTTTCTAAATGATCCTTTATTGGAGGACTACTTTAGTAGTCTTTCTCTTTCAATCGTAATGATTGGTGGTTTAAAATAATATTAACTAAAAAATGTCGAATAAAAAAACCTCGCTTTAGCTGGTGGGGGTTTTTTTATGCCTATATTAGACCTTTTTCCAATAATTCTCTTTTATAATTCCTTGTGTCAGCGGCAATCCTTGTTCTAGTTTCTTTTGGTTTTTGGAATTTCTTCCAATTATTTTTTATATATTCATCATTCTTCTTTTTTGCATTTTCATTTACAGTTAGATGAATAGTTTTCTTTGAGACATTATACTTCTTAGCTAAATCATTTAAGCTGTAATTTCCAGTCTCATACAGTTCCTTTATTTTCTTTTTATCATCTTGTAATAATTTAATTCTTCTATCATATTTTTCATTTAGTTTTATTTTATCAACTATTGCTCCCATATTTATAACATCCCTCCAAAGAAGTATTATAAATAAAAACAAGAAAAAAGTAAAAGAATTTTTAATATGAGAAAAGAGTTACTAGTGGCCACTAGTAACTCTTAAACAATAATAAAAAATAAAAAAAGGCTATGATTGAATCTTAAAAATTCAACATTTAGTTATACTATGCATTACATTACTATTATAATACATTTTTTTCCATTTTGAAATATATTAATATTATTTTATATATTTATCACTTCTTGCTATATTAATAGCTGCATTATGATCCGCATTTAATTCAAATCCACACACAGTACACTTAAATTTTTCTTGTGTCTGTCTATTCTCTTTATCTATATGACCACATCTAGCACAAGTTTGAGAAGTATAAGCTGGATCAACGTATCTTACTTTAATTTCTTCTCTTTCAGCTTTATATTTAATATACTGTTGTAATTGATAGTAACTCCAATTTCTAAGGATAGTGTTATTAAAACCATCCTTAGTTAATTTCTCCATGTTGATATATTCACAGTTATGTTTTTTAGCAAATTCAACCACATTTTTTGAAATAATATGGTTATAAGTAGTAGCAAAGTTTTTTTCTTTATCTTTTAATCTATCTAATGCTTGTAGCTTTTTCTTTCTACCTTTTCCACCTTTATTAAATTTTAAATCATGTTGTAGTTTTCTTCTTCTTGATTGCATTTGTTCTCTTATTCTTAGAAAATCGTCAACACTTCCGATATGTTCACGTTTATATGTATCATCATTCAAGCACACATAAGCTGGATATTTAATTCCTAAGTCTACACCAACTGTTCTTCCTTCTACTATTTCATTTTTAGAATTGTCATAAGGTATATCTAAATTAAGATTTAATATAAGATTGTTATGTTTATCAAATTTTAAACTTGACTGTCCCACTTTATATTCTTTATTAATTATTTTATGTAGTATGTGCTGTAACTCTATTTCATTTTCTTTTATTTTACCACTACCTAATACAACTTTGAATTGTATACCATTAACCCATTTAATTATTATATCATCATCTTTATATTGGAATTTTAAATTTCTTCCACGAGTTAATAATGGATATTCTCTTTTATAATTATTAATACTTCTTTCACCTTTAGCTAGTCCATTTTTTAATGCTGTTTTAAAATCCTTTTTAACTCTTTGGGTTATTGCTGACTTAGTATCAATTCCAGTTCCAAATTCTATATTATCAAATATAGGATTGCTATTAGTTAAACTCTTTTGTGCCTCTTTAAATATATCTGATTTTATATTTCTGTCACTTTCTAAGTATGCTGAACTTAATATACTCATTGCTAAATTAAGTCCTCGGTATTGTGCATATTGACTATCTCTTATGAATTTATAGCCTTGTTTTCTTTCCTCGTCAGTTCCTATTATTGTCAACTTTAATTTTCTTACAGTAATCATAATAAAAACCTCCACTCTAATTTATGAAATTTTAGATACCACTTAGTTAATATAAAACAAGGGTAGTTAAACTTTAACAATTATTATTGCAAATAATTTACATACCACTTAGTTAATATAAAACTTTAGTATATTTTTTAGGTCGTCCCTCTTTGTAGTCATTTACATACCACTTAGTTAATATAAAACTTAGATTTAGGTGATGGTACAACTATATCTCTCGGACATTTACATACCACTTAGTTAATATAAAACCAAAACTGAAAAAGATATTTCTAATTAATTTTGAACTATTTACATACCACTTAGTTAATATAAAACATGAATATAAGAAATTCATACAAGAAAAGTTAAATAATTTACATACCACTTAGTTAATATAAAACACTTAACGAAGTAACAGATATGACAGAAATAATAGCTAATTTACATACCACTTAGTTAATATAAAACGGCTATTCATTATAGCTATTTTAGAAGTAACTACCTCATTTACATACCACTTAGTTAATATAAAACAGTTCTTCATAAGCCTTTATAGTAAACTCATTTGCTCCATTTACATACCACTTAGTTAATATAAAACCCTAAAATGAAGTCAAGTAATTTCAATGTATTCATTTATATTAAGTGATAAATTTTGCAGTGTACTTATGATAGTGATTTAACTAAGTAATATATAATCACTTGTAATTAAGTTATTCTAAGCGATACAAACACTTATAATTTAAATATCGCTCCCTGCAATTTATATAAATAACTAAGTGATTTTCCGAGTGAATAAAGAAGAATGTTGGTTTACACCTATTCTTTTTAATCTTATTCCTCAGACTTAGGACGGTAAATCGCCCTCATAAGATTTTTATTTAGTTTTCAATGTTTTTTTATTATTTCTTCATAAAGTTAAATAAATCTTCAACTAAATCTGTTGGTACATACCCAAATACTCCATAGCTACAACACTGATCTAATTCTTCTTTTCTATCAAAATTATCTAATTCTTTGGGATAAGTAAACCCATCTATACCTATTATAGCCACTTCATAAGAGGTATAGGTATCTATATCAGCCAAAATTCTAGGGGTACAGTAATGACTAGCACTACATTGAATTGAAATTCTATAATCTTCATTAAGTTTTATATGGTGAAATATTCTTGAGCCGTACCCTTCCATTTCACTAATTGTCCCTACTTCAAGCATTGCTTTTTTAAAATTCTCCATGTTATCTACCTCTATATAATGTTTATTTACCTATATTATGATTTAAAAAATAATAAAAATCAAGTTATTTTTAGTGTATAATTTTAAATTAAAGGGAGGGATATTATGACTACTAAAGAAGAACTTAATTTGTTATTAGAAACCACTAAGTCACGTTTGGAAATTGAAAAAGAAATGAAGAAAATGACCAAAAGTACATTGATAGCTGGTATATCATGTTTAATTGCTATATGTTTATTAAATTTTAAAGATTTAAATGCCATAGACATAATTTGTATATCAACAGTATGCTTTTCAATACAAACTCAAGTGATGGATCTTATTAATTCCAATAGGGTAATAAGAATGCTGGAAAGTAAAATAACACATATTGAAAATGTATTGGATATAGCATAAAAAAAACTTCACCTTTATTCTTTTAGGTGAAGTTTTCTATTTTTCTTAGCCTGTAACCTTCTAGGACATTTACTTTTAGTGTGTCCTTTGGTGAATCGAGTGTTAGCACTAACTGTTGTAACATCTACACATATATTACTTGTAAAATTTTTACCAGTTAAGCTGCTCCCTCTATTCAGTCCAAACTTTTCTTTATATTCTGATGTTGACAATTTATGTTTACTTTGTATGTGAATTGATAACTTTTTAAAACTTCGTCCACATACATGACAAATTATATTTCCTTCACTATCATGATGAATCTCTCCCATAGGTGGTATATAGTGAATTGGATATTTTTTATACATCAAAAGGCAACTATCACATAATATACAATCATATTCATCAAAATATTTGGTCCTTTTATTACTCCTACCACAACAACTACATATATTCATTTTAGCTTTTCCTCCGCTGTGTTAAAAAAATAATTAAATAAATTTAATAAAAAAACTTGTAAAATACCTTTTTAAAATGTAATATTAAATTAGATAAAAAATTTAATAAAAAAAAATAGATCTGAAACAGATCTATTTTTAAACTCTAGTTCTAGTTTATGTCGGCAAACATAAACTAGTAACTAATAGGTCTCGCACACCTAAAAGTTAAGTTAAAAACCAACTAAAGTGTCACTTACATATTCATTATACTATGTAACATATACTTTAGTCAATCTATTATAAAAATTTTTTATTATAGTGGATTATGGATTACCTTAAACTCTTTACCCCTGGGTGTTGGACCTGGGGGTTTTTTATTGTCTGGAATGCCTAACAACAGACTTAAATAAAATTTGGTAAGGTATAGTTCTAGC
>CAMBXR010000048.1 GCA_945871955.1 uncultured Clostridium sp.
ACTCTAATATCTGTTATTTTACCTGTTTTATATTAACTAAGTGGTTTGTAAATTTTATTGACTATATTAATGAAACAGTATCAGATATAGAGTTTTATATTAACTAAGTGGTTTGTAAATACTAGTGACGGTGTTGGACACGAATTTATAACAGGTTTTATATTAACTAAGTGGTTTGTAAATTTCAATACTTCTTTTATTTTCTCTTGATCTTTTTTAGTTTTATATTAACTAAGTGGTTTGTAAATTTTACAGATATTTCACAAACTATTGAACAATATGACAGTTTTATATTAACTAAGTGGTTTGTAAATATAGTACAACTTTTCTCAATATTAAGTTGAAACGTAGTTTTATATTAACTAAGTGGTTTGTAAATTCTTTTAATTCAAATTTCTTTTCTTTGAATTTATTAAGTTTTATATTAACTAAGTGGTTTGTAAATATATCACATTTTTTCATATCCCCAATAGCATAAGGAGTTTTATATTAACTAAGTGGTTTGTAAATAGTTCTAAGTAATATTTAGCTAATTTAATTACTTCTTGTTTTATATTAACTAAGTGGTTTGTAAATAAGAAAAAATATAAAACAAAATATCGAATGGAAGTGAGTTTTATATTAACTAAGTGGTTTGTAAATTTTATAATATCTATAATAGTATTAATTAAAAGAAATAGTTTTATATTAACTAAGTGGTTTGTAAATAAATTTAAAGTAGGTCCATGTATTGCTTCATAAGCTTGTTTTATATTAACTAAGTGGTTTGTAAATAATAGCAACTATACTATGTCTAATATAACAGTTACGTTTTATATTAACTAAGTGGTTTGTAAATAATAGAGTGTAGTCTATGGAGTGACATAGATAATAAGGTTTTATATTAACTAAGTGGTTTGTAAATGTAATAATAATTCAGAATTTTTATTATTGATTATATCGTTTTATATTAACTAAGTGGTTTGTAAATATGTATGATTTAAGAGAAGATGAACAAATAGGAGAAGTTTTATATTAACTAAGTGGTTTGTAAATTTATTGGATATATTATTAATAAACTTTTATTTTATCGGTTTTATATTAACTAAGTGGTTTGTAAATCTTTGTGGTGCTATGGGATATAGCGCAGAGGATGCTGTTTTATATTAACTAAGTGGTTTGTAAATAAATAAAACTTTAAAGCATTATCTCTACCAACAGGAAGTTTTATATTAACTAAGTGATTTGTAAATGTATATTCATTTGATTGAAGTAAAAGAAAAAGGCAGATTTTATATTAACAAAGTGGTTTGTAAATGATAGGAATAATAAAGCATATGGTGGACATAGACCTAAAAGATATTTTTAATATTTAGGTATTTATTTTATAGAATTAAAATGGTAAATAATCTTTTGAAAATACTATACCAACAGAGATTAATCATTAGATTATTATTAAGTAATTAAAATTATTTAAAAAATATATGTAAAAAAAATTATATTCAATATGTTTGTGCTACAATTATCATGTTGAGTTAGAGTAGAAATAACAGTATTGTCATACTTTGACGTGTCATCTATCTACTTAAAACAAATATAACATATTTATATTTGCATGACTCTAGAAGTTATTTAAAATCAATAGATAGACAATGTCAAATAATAATCATTGAGACCTCCATACACGAATCACTTATTTGTGTCCTAGCTAAATTTAGGAGGAAATTTATGAATAAAAAATTTGATGTTAGAAAATTAGTACAAATAAGTTTATTGATAGCATTACAAATTATATTGACTAGATTTTGTTCTATACAAACACCAATAGTAAGAATAGGATTTGGTTTTGTACCTGTTGTTATAATTGCAATAATGTATGGCCCAATTTCTGCGGGAATTGCAAATGGAATAGCTGATATTTTAGGTATTATGTTATTCCCTAGTGGAACTTTCTTCCCAGGGTTTACTCTTACAGCTATTTTAGCAGGTGTGGTTTATGGTGTATTCTTATATAATAAACCTATCACTTGGGGTAAAATAATAGCAGCATCAGTAACTATAAATATTGTATTAAACTTAGGTCTTAATACATATTGGTTATCTATTATGATGGGAAAAGGCTTCTTAGCTTTATTACCAACACGTATAGTAAAAGAACTAGTTATGATACCTATAAAAGTTGCAATAATAGGTATTGTTTGGAAAAGTATCATAGTTAAATTACCTAAATTTTCACAAGCTATGTAGGTAAAAATTGTGTAGCAGATCAACCACTGCGAATTTAGAATAGAAAAATGGTTGAATAAAAAAGCTAGAGTTGGAGAAAAGTCTATCAAATTTAATTAAGTAACTTGAAAAGCTAAGTGTCTATAATTTTTTATAGGCACTTTTTAAATTTAAAATATACCTATCTTAGTAAATTCTATAATAAGGGGATTTTACAACACTTGAAATAGAAGAATCTTATATAAGAACATATCATATAATGTTTTAGGTTCTATAAAGGGAGTGATAAATATGAAGAATATGTATTTACCTAACAGACCAGTATATAAATTTAACAATAAGAGAGAATTTATTATGTTAAAGGATTATGGTTCAAATCCATTTGTAGCTAATATTCATGATGCTGCTGAACAGAATAATACTTTTCGTACAGTGCTATGGACAGGAAATAACTTGCAAGTTACCTTAATGAGTATTGCTGTTGGGGATGACATAGGTGTAGAAGTTCATACTACAGGAGATCAGTTTATACGAATTGAAGAAGGTCAAGGATTGGTAAGAATGGGGGATAGTAAGGATGAATTGAATTTCAAAAAGGAAGTCTCTGAAGACTCTGCTATTATGATACCTGCTGGAAAATGGCATAATGTGATTAATACAGGTAATAAACCACTCAAATTATACGCTATATATGCACCACCTGAACATCCACGTGATACTGTTCATGAAACTAAAGCAGATGCAGAAGCTGCTGAGTAGCGTTACAGATATTAATTAAAAAGTAGGCTATATTAGATAATTATGTGATAAATTTGAAATAAAAATAGCTAGGCATTTGGTAGTACCAACATGTCTAGCTATTTTTATCATTTCCATAAAGGAATATTTATTTTCATAAGCACAAATTATTTTACGTTCTCATCTAAGGAAGAGGTATACGAGTCGGATTATGATTATATAGTACTTGTGTGTAAAGAAGATATAGAAAAAGCACTTGTATTTACTATAGAAGAGTTAAAAGAGCATTTTTCATTGGAGCAGAAGAAAAAGAAAAATGGAGAAGTGGATTATGAAATGTATCCTCATTTTATAGGAAGAAAGAGCTTTGATGCTAGAGTGCGCTCTAATCAAGAAAGAATTGACATAACAAGATATGTAAATAACTATACTTTCTAGAATATAAAAATGCCCCAAGAGGACTTACCTCAAGGGGCATTTTTTTATATTTCAATAATTTTAGTATACTTACTACTAGCAGTGATGTAGACGTTGTTTTTGCATTTATACATTTTTGTAGGATCACCTTTTGCATCTAGTGGACCAGCTACATAAGTCAGGCTATCACCTGGATTTAGAGTGTCTATTATTTCTCCATACCAGTCAGGAGAAGATCTTATATTTAAACTTTCTTTTGAAATATTTTTTACAAGTTTTTTAGTTGGTTTTGGTGAAGAGTTGTTAGGTTTTTCATTTTCTTCATAACTTTCATTTTTCATGTAGTTTTTGATTAGTGGATAAAATTTATTGATAAAGGCGGATTTTGTGTTGCCTATATCCATAAAGTTTGTTCCCGGGCAGCTTTTGGCTGATTTACTTGAAATGTAGTCGCCAAGATATTCGCCTGATGCTGTAAACCAGCAGTGAGGTCTAATTGTATCAGCATTTGGAGTTAGTTTAAATTTTTTGCAAAGTAGCGCATAAATTGCTATGACACTTCTTTTTTGCTCATCAGTCATTTTGTCTTGTTTATAATCAAAATTTCCGTATATTTCTACACAAATTGCATTTGTATTCCAACCTTTTATACCTATGGGTGTGGAGTCTAAATCACGACCAGTAGTGATTTTTCCATTGGGAAATACGTTGAAATGTTGGGCGATATAGTGATTATTATCATCAGGATAGTTCCATGTGTTTTTTCCATAATCGTCTAAAGACTTAGTACGACCTAGCTCCCTATTATCACCATAAACTCTTTTATCTGTAGTATTCCAAGTATTATAATCTGGTAAATACATATTATGAACCTGTAATCTATTTACTTTTCTTTTTACATTTTGTTTATTTAACCAAGTTTCAAATTCATCTATATTATCAAATCTTATAAAGCCGTATTGTTTTTTCATTATTGTCACCTCCAAAAATTAAAAGTGTGTAAATTCCTGAGAAAATACACACTTTATTTTAAACAGTATAAATTACTTACTCATATTTATAATATTGTGTGATAGAGCGTTTATACTATCTGTCAAAGCTTGTAATTTCCCCTCGATTCTTACTAATAGATATAGAGAAATGGCGATGGGAAAGCCCAAGTTTGATATAATAGTTTGAAAAGCTTCCATATTATCACCTCTAATTATTAAACTAGCAAGTCGTAATCAGTAGTTGTGCTATTGACTACTTTAGCAGACACACATTCAGCTATGTCGTACCCCTTTGGTTGAAATATGTTTTTAGTTTTGATTAAATTCATAGCATCTACTATATCTTGCTCTTCTAAATCATCTCTGGGATCTTCCACAGTGATGGAAAAGCTATTGCCTAGAGTGTTTTTAAAAACCATTACAAGTTTATTTTCTTCCATATTCTAACCTCCCTATAAATATAAATTATTCTTATTAAATGTAAATTGTTCCTGAAAATACAAATTATTCAGACAGAGATGAGTTGTCCACTCTGTTTGTAGCAGATAGAGTATGTTGTTGAAGAGAAACTATAGCATTTACTACAGCCATGATGTCGTCGTTGGAAGCAGTTGATTTTATACTGGAAAAATTTTTTGTCTTTATAACTCTATCTCCGTTTATATCTGTACCATGATCAAATTTAACTTTTACAGCAGAAGCATTTGGTGTTGAAATTACTGCCATATTATTACCTCCTTAAAATATATTAGTGAGCTCACTTTCTATTTATATAATAAGATGAAGAGATGAAATAAAGTAGAAAACTAATTGAAGAAATTAATTGTATAAATGTCCAAACAAGTGTCCAAAAAATTTAATGAAGTGTCCAAACATATGTACGACTAAATGTGCTACTATATAGATATAAGTAAAAAATTGACACAAATTTAAGAAAAAATAATTTTTAGGTGGTAGATAAAATGAACAATAAGTTTTATGTAACCGAGGAACTAAAAAAACTCAGAACCCAAAAGAAATTATCAAGACGTATATTGGGAGAAAGATGCAATATTTCAGACAAAACTATTCAAAGAGCAGAAAATGGAAAAAGAATAAAGCTTTACTGTATTGAAAGAATATCAAAGGTATTAGACATAGATGAAAACATATTAATTGATATTAAAAAAATTTAAAAATAGGAGGAAATAAAAATGGCAAAGAAATATCGTTGGGTAAAAATAGAAGAGGATTTTTTTAGACAAAAAGAAATGAAGGCTCTTAGAAAACTTGAAAGAGGAGATATCTATATAATTATTTATCAAAAAATGATGGTATATTCTTTAAAAAATAATAATAGAATTTATTTTGACAATGTGGAAAGTTCTTTTGCAGAAGAAATAGCTTTGATGATAGATGAAGAAGCAGAAGATATAGAAGCTACTTTATCATTTTTAGAAAAAGTCCATCTTATAGAGTGGGTTAGTGATGATGAGTTTATTATGACTCAAGTAAGTGAAATTACAGGTTCAGAATGTGATTCTGCTCAAAGAGTTAGAAAACATAGAGAAAATAAGAAGAAATTAAAAAACGAAACTTTATGTAACAAAAACGTAACGCTAGAGAAAGATAAAGAGTTAGAGAAAGAGTTAGAGTTAGATAAAGACACAGATAAAGACACAGATAAAGACCATATAGAGTCTGTGTGTGGGTGTGAGGATGAAAATTTAAAACAAATCACAAAGCTTTATGAGCAAAATATAGGGCCTCTTTATCCAGCCAATAGACAGTGGTTTGTGGAAACTTCTGAGAAAATTCCATGGAACTTGTTTGAAAAAGCCATAGAAATTTGCATAGACAAAAGCAACGTGACACCTTCCTACTTAAAGGGGATTATCAAGCGATGGATGGATCAGAAAATCTATACCTTGGAGGATTTTAATGCAAAGCAGATGGAGCTTGTTAACAGGAAAAATCAGCTGAAAAAGAAACCAAAACTTAAAGATTCTAAAAGTGAGGCAATTGACGAAAACATACTAAAAGAAATTGAGCTTTTGGAATCAAAATTAGGTGTTAATTAGGGGTGAAATTATGGAAATTTTAATAGAAAGTCTTCATGAAGATTTACATAATATGGTGGATATAGTTGGAATAGATAATTTTATAAAAATAGTAAAAATATACGGTGGAAGTGCTATATACATACCTACTTACAAAACTATTTTAATACAAGAAAGAAATAAAAATATCATCAAAGAATACGATGGAAGCAATATTAATTATTTAAGAAAAAAATATAATCTGACTAATTCTCAAATAAGAAAACTGTTGAAAAAGAAGTAGTGTACCAAGGGTGTATCAAAAAAGATACACCCCTTGGATATTTGCAAAGTTTATAAATTCAAATATTCTTTAGTATTTTTTAAAAACATCACTTATATAATCATGCGAATCGCTCTTTGACAATGCAAGGGCGAGAAGTATTCTTGACTTTGTGGGAATTAGTGTGTATGCTGGAATAGTTTTACATTCTTTATCTATATTCTCTTTCTCCACACTGCCTCTACCTATGGTGGATCTCACAATATGTATTGATTTAGCACTTATTTCTGATAATTTATTCTTCCACTTTTTATTTATGGAACCACTGCCTGATCCTGCTATAACAAGACCTTTATAATTATTGCTTACATAATAATCAAGAATATCTGGATTTAAGTCTAAAGTAAAATACAATAAACCGACCTTTGGCAGTAATTTAATATCATCAACATTAAACTCACTATTTACTGTATGTGGTTTTAATGATTTATACATAAATTGAACAGTTTCATCATGAACATATCCGCAGTATCCAAATTCTTTTCCTTCAAATGCTTGTAATCTGAAACTGTCACTTTTCTCAATATCTCTAGCAGTGATGATACTATCTGCTAAAACTACCAAAACTCCTTGACCTACTGCATTCTTGTCTGCTGCAACTACCACCGCTTCGTATAAATTGCTAGGTCCATCTGCACTATTTGCTGTAGCTGGCCTCATTGCTCCTGTGATGACTACTGGTTTATCAGTTTTTAATACAAGATTTAAGAAAAAAGCAGTTTCCTCTAAAATATCAGTTCCTTGGACTATAACAAATCCATCTATGTCATCAAGCTTTGATAATTCATTAATACGTTTTGCTAAAATATATAATTTCTCAACAGTCATATCCGTACTTGAAATATTAAATATTTGCTCTTTACTAATCTTGGCAATTTTATCTATTCCTTTGACAGTTTCTAGAATACTATCTATTTTAAATATACCATTTGTGTAATTTAACGTTTTACCTTCCTCACCTTGGGCAGAAATAGTTCCTCCTGTTGCCAAAATATATATATGTTTTTTCTTCATGGCATCCTCTTAAATGCAGCTATATCTTATTGGAAATTCTTTTATATTTTTAGCTTAAAGTAAATATTTTATTTCAAACTTTAGTTAAATTATTTTTTATTTTTAGGAAATTATATATGATTTATAGTAATATATAATTTTGAATTTATTAGCTGAGAAATAGATAAAGTCATTTCTAATATTTCAGAATTTAATGTATTAATTGACATGATAAAATGAAGATGATATTATATACCAATCGGTCGGTACATAAGGAGGATGTTTATGACTAAAAATAATACAAAGCAAAAACTGATTGAAGCTATGTATGAACTAATTGCAAAAGAAGGTTATGAAAAAGCATCTATTAACAAAGTTTGCACATTAGCTGGTGTCAAAAAACCAACATTTTATCATTACTTTAATTCTAAAGAAGAAATATTTATTAATATAATTAAAGAAACATATCCATCTGATTTTGATGATATTTTAAATAAAATAAAATCTATTACATCAGTGGAAGATTACAAAAAAGCATTATATGAATATGGTGATAAGTTTATTGAATCTTATGAAGTAGATATGGATATGCGTAAAGTTTGTGCTGAAATTGACTTACAAACAACTCGCATGGAAGAAGCGAAAAAAATAGTAAATGAGTGCGAAGATTTTATAGCAGATAGTTTGTATCAGATAGCTTTGCATGGTAGAGAAATAGGAGCATTTAGCAAAGACACAGATCTTAAAACATTTTCTCAAAATATTCACAATATGATTATAGGACTAGACAAATCCTTTATTTGTAATATTAAAATTGATGCAAAAAAGATTTGGAGATTTAATATTGATGCCATGTTTGCACTTTCTAAGGAGATAAGATAATGAATCAAGAGCAATTTGGAACAATGGAACCTAAAAAGCTATTTCTTAAACTAGCTATACCAAGTTTAATTAGTATGCTATTTTCATCTTTATATATGATGGCAGATGGAATATTTGTAGGAAAGATAATAGGAAGTAAGGCATTAGCAGCTATAAATCTTGTTTTTCCAATAATTATGATATTATTTGCAGTTGGGGATATGGTAGCATCAGGAGCATCTGTAAAGATAGGTATTAAACTAGGTGAAAAAAATGAGAAAGAGGCAAGTGAAATATTCTCAGTAGCTCTTTTATTTATATTTATTTTAAATATTATTTTCGCCATAATAGGTTTAATATTTACAAAAGATATTATATTTATTTTAATTAAAGATAAAGAACTTGCAGACTTATCATATAAATTTGCTTATGTTTTTATTTTATTTTTACCAATTATAGCTCCATTCTTTGCTATAGATAATTATTTAAGAATATGTGGCAAGGCTAATATGAGTATGTGGATAAATATAGGTGTATCGGTACTTAATATTATATTAGATGCTATTTTTATAGGATATTTAAAACTAGGAATAGAATATGCAGCTCTTGCTAGTTCACTTAGTATGTCTATTGGAACATTAATTTTAATATATCCTTTTATTACAAAAAAAGTAGCACTTAGATTTACAAAGCCAAAAATAAAAATAAAAGAAATGCTAGGAATTATTTATAACGGCAGTTCAGAATTTTTTAGTAATGTTTCTGGTTCTGTTATGTCAATTATTATGAATAGTTTTCTTCTTCATTATGGTGGAGCAGTAGGAGTAGCTGCGTATTCGATTGTTATGTATATAGAATCATTAATTGTGCCAATGCTTTTTGGTATGATAGATGCTGTGCAACCTGTATTCAGTTATAATTATGGTGCTAAAAATAATAAACGTATAATGACTTTTTTCAAAATAACTTGCACTGTAGCACTTTCTATTTCTATAGTAACAATGATTATAATATTTGCATTTCCTGATTTTCTAGTTAGAATGTTTTCTTCTGAATCAGATATAGCTGTTATATACATGGCGAAAAAGGCACTGCTTTTATATGCACCGTCATATTTATTTACTTGGTTTATTATGACTGTAAGTGGAGTTTTGACAGGACTTGAAAAAGCAACTGAATCTATTGTACTTATGTCAGCAGAATCAATAATATTACCACTGGTTAGTACTTTAGTTTTAACTCAATTTATTGGTGTTTATGGAATATTTGTTACTCCAACAATTAGTGGAGCAGTATCTGTAGTTGTTGCTTTTATTCTTTGGAGAAAATGTAGTAAATTTATTTTACAAAGACAATAAAGATGATTTTTATGAAGAATATATGGTGGGAAATATATCTAATGGAATCATTGATTAATATTGATGACAATGGAAATTTATACAAAAATTAGTAAAGAGTATGGAATTTAATATTCATACTCTTTTTATTAAGTAAATAATTTAACTACTTAGCACTTCCTTGTAAGTATTGGAATTACAACTTATACATATTAATAGTAGTATTATATCTTCATTAATATAAATAGTACAATTATCCATTTCATGTATTTATATCTTTTTCTCCATAAGGTAAAATTTACCCTTTCTCCAGTTGGCTAATCCAACCTTTGAATATCCTAATTTTTCATACATTTTTACAGCATATGGATTTAAAGTAAATGCATCTAATCGAATTGTATCTACACCCATTTTTTTAACTTCATTTTCTATATGCAACATTGTTAACGTACCAATTCCTTTATTTTGAAATCGTGGATTTACACATAATCTATGAACTACATAATAGGTGGAGTTAGGATATTTACATTCACCATTAGCATATTGCTCATCATATTCTTGATTAAGTACATAAGCAGATACAACTGTTCCTTCATAAATACCTATATATAATTGTTTCTTTTTTATATCCTCTTCAAGTGTATTTCTAGTTGGATATATACTATCCCACTGGTAGATACCTTTGCTATTCATTTCATTAATAGCATCTGTAAATATGGACATTACAATACCTAGATCTTCTTTTTGTGCTAATACAAATTTCAATTCTGGCATTTAATAATCACCTCAATAAAACACTTTTTTATTCGCTCTATTTATCTTTATTATACTTATTTAATATTAATATCAGCTACAGAAAAAAGAGCAGCTTTTCCACTAAGTTTTACTTTATCTTTATCCATAGAACAATAAAGTGTTCCACCCCTTCTTGATGCTTGATATGCTATCACACTATCCTTATTTAATTTATTTATCCAGTATGGAGCAATATGACAATGACCAGAACCACATACAGGATCTTCTATAACGTTTATCATAATAACATAAGCATAAGCCAGTGTGGCATGGCCGCATAAATCTATTTCTCCTCCAGGTGTAAACCACTGAAGTTTATATTTGTCATTTTCTTTTACAGCGAAATTAGTTTCTGATAAATTATTTTCTATGGTGATTTTCATCATCAAATCATCATCTAGCCAATAGTCCATTACACAGATGGCAGCTGGATTTCCAGAAAATACTTTTTCAGTAAATGCATCAACAACATATTGCTTTATTAAAATCCCTTCTTAATATATATCTTAATAAAATTATATATATATTATTAATAATTATTATAAAGCGAAAGAAAGTGAGCTATAATTTAATTGTATAAAAAAATAATTTATAAAATAATGATAATATATTAAGGGGGATTTTCAATGACATATGAAATATTAAATTTATTGAAAGAAGGCAATGAAGTAGGCATTAAAGACTATATATTTGATAAGGAATTAGAATTCTATGGAAGTAAAAACATAGACAATGTTACTATAATAAGTTTTAGTGGTCCGAATTATAAGAAGTTGATGGAAATATTAAAAATTAATAATAAAGAACCTATATATTCAAAAAAATTTACTAATAAATCATTAATAAATAGTATTAAAATATATAAAACTACTATATATAATTTATATTTTTTAAAAAAGGAACAATTTGAATTTGGATCAGAAGATAAATATGTAGTAATTAGTAAATTAGTATTTTCAAGTAATATAGAAAAAGTAATAGAAATGGGAAAAGAAGAATTATCAAAACACTATGTAGTAAAAGATATAAATGAAAATAGACTACTACATAAGTAATATAATTTATCACAAAATTTCTTTCAATATTTTGAAGAAAAAAGAGAGGGAGAGTATAATAAATTGGGACAAATATAAGAGAGTAGTGGATTATATCTGCTACTTTTTTAATTTACAAATAAATTTATCTAAGTTACCATAAAATTGTAGATAGGGGGGATGAAAATTGAAAAAATATTTAGGTGAAATAGGATTATTTACTATAGCAATTATATGGGGAAGTGGATTTATAGGAACAAAATTAGCATTAGACGGAGGAGTTAGTGCCATACAAACTTTGACACTGAGATTTTTCATAGCTAGTATAATTTTAGGTCTTGTGTTTTATAAAAAAATTAAAGAAAATATATCAAAAGAATCTCTAATAGCAGGAGCACTACTTGGATTATTCTCATTTATAGGATTTTCCACTCAAACTTTAGGTCTTGTTTATACAACAGTTTCAAAAAACGCCTTTATCACAGCAGTAAACGTGGTTATAGTACCTTTTATAGGATTTATTTTATATAAAAGAAAGCTGGATAATATAGGGGTAATCTGTAGTTTTATGGCTTTAATAGGAATAGGAGTATTGTCTTTGGAAGCAGATTTAAGTGTGAACGTAGGGGACTTTTTAACATTTATATGTGCTTTTGGATTTGCTTTTCATATATTTTTTACAGGAGAGTTTACACAAAAATATAATTCCTATGTACTGACAGTTACACAATTTGTGGTGGCATTTTGTTTATCTTTATTACTTCAAGTTGTAACAGGACAAACAAATATCCATGCTACACCACTTGGTATTGCAGGGGCATGTTATCTTGGAATATTCTCCACAGCAGTGGCATTTTTACTACAAACCATCTGCCAATCGAAGGTGGATCAAACAAAATCAGCCATAATTTTATCGACGGAATCTGTCTTTGGAACTATACTTTCTGTAATAATATTTCATGAAGTCTTGACCTTAAGGATGATACTGGGATGTAGCATAATATTTGCATCCATAATAATTTCTGAAACAAAATTGTCTTTTCTTAAAAAGAAAGATTTAATAGAAACTGAAGTAGAATAAAAAATAAAAAAATACTTAAATTTACGAACTAAATCACAAATAAAATATTCTCTGCAATAAAAATACAGATTAGTGTACATCCTATCTTTTTAATATTATAAATAAATTACTATTGTGGTATAATCATAATAAAGTTAATGAAGGATGTGATTGGATGAAGGGACTATTAGATCCAAAGATGGACTTTGTATTTAAAAATATATTTGGAAGTGAAAAGAATCCAGAAATACTAATATCTTTTTTAAATGCAACTCTAAAGCCTAAAGATTTGATAACAGCAGTAGAAATGAAAAATACTGATATAAATAAAGATTACATAGAAGATAAATTTTCAAGATTAGATGTAAAAGCTACAACTAGTAATAATGAAGTAATTAACATAGAAATTCAGCTCAAGAATGAGTATAACATGATAAAAAGAAGTTTATACTATTGGTCAAAACTTTACTCAGAACAACTAAATGAGGGTGAAGATTATAGTATTTTAAAAAGAACAATTTGTATAAATATACTTAATTTTAAATATTTGAAAACAAGAAAATTCCATAGTGGTTATAGATTAAAAGAAATATATAGCAACGAAGAATTAACTGATGTGGCAGAAATACATTTTATAGAAATTCCAAAGTTAGAAGAAGGAACTGATGAGAAGGATATGCTTGTCAATTGGGTTGAATTCTTAAAAAATCCAGAAAGTGAAAAAGTCAGAAGCTTAGAAATGAGTATAGAAGAAATTAGACGAGCAAAAGATGAACTTATTAGAATGAGTAATGATGATACTCAACGACAAATTTATGAAATGAGAGCTAAAACTTTAAAAGATAAAATAAGTGCTTTAAATGAGGCAGAGAGAAAAGGTATAGAAAAAGGAATACAAAAGGGAATTCGAGAGGGAGAAAAAAATAAAGCTATAGAAATAGCCAAATCATTATTAGATGTACTTGATGTAGAAACTATATCACTAAAAACAGGATTATCTGTAGATGAGATAAATGAGTTAAAATAGCTGGAAATTAAAGGGTGTATCATTTTTGATACACCCTTTGGACATTATTTATTAATTTATAATTGTTCCATCACTTATTTTTATAATTTTATCACTTATATTATTAGCAAATGATATATCATGAGTTATTATTATAATTGCCATTCCTTTATTTTTTAAATCTCTTATAATTGATGAAACTTTATTTATAGAATCCACATCTAGCGCTGAAGTGGGTTCATCAAAACAAAGAACTTTTGGTGTTAAGGCACATGCCCTTGCTATGGCCACACGTTGACATTGGCCTCCTGACAATTCATAGGGATAAGAATTTATTTTATCTTCCAAATCCACCATTTTTAAAATTTCTTTTGCTTCTTTAATTGCTTCTTCCTTTGTTTTTTTTAATACATTTATAGGTGCGGCTATTATATTTTCTAATACGGACATATGAGGAAATAAATTAAAGTTTTGAAAAACCATTCCTATTTTATCTCTGTTTTTTGATATATGATTTTTGTTAGACATTACACATTCATCTATTATTATCTCTCCACTATCAAAATCTTCTAAGCCGTTTATACACCTAAGGATTGTTGTTTTTCCTGCGCCTGATTTTCCTAGAAGTACACAAATTTCTCCTTTTTCTATATTAAAATTTATATTATTCAATACTTTATTATCACCAAAGGATTTGTTTAAATTTTTAACTGTTAACATGACTTTTTCTCCTATCTATAATAAGCATATTTATTTTCGATTTTTTTGAACATTAGAGTTAATACTCCGATTAATGCTAAGTAAATCAATCCAGCCTCCAGTAAAGGAAGTATACTTGCTTGTTGGTTTTGTGCTATTTGAGCAATTCTTAATATATCATTTAATCCTATGGCATAAACTATGGCTGTATCTTTTATTAAAGTTATTACTTCATTTGACATGGCAGGTAACACTCTTTTTATAACTTGAGGGAAGATTATTTTTCTATACATTTCAAATTTACTAAAACCTAATACGAAGGCCCCTTCAAATTGTCCCTTGTCTATGGATTCAAGTCCTCCTCTAAATATTTCAGCAAAATAAGCTGCATAATTAAGAGCAAAAGCTACTATTACTGCTTCAAATCTATCAAAAACTATGCCCATTAAAGGTAGACCAAAGAATACAAATACAAGTTGTAATAAAAGTGGTGTTCCCCTCATGATTAGTATATAAATATTTGCTATCTTACTTATTATTTTATTTTTAGATAGTCTTAAAAAGGCTATAATAACTCCCATTGGTATTGATAAAATTAAAGTTATAAAAAATACGGATAATGTAATTTTTAATCCTTCCAACATATTAAATCTTCTCCTTGTATTGCTATATTTATTTTTATATATTACTCAGTTTCTCCAAACCATTTATTATAAATTTCATCGAAAGTTTTATCTTCTTTTAATTCATTTATTGTATTATTAACTTTATCTCTAAGAGTTGTATCATATTTTCTAAAGGCAACAACGTAATCTTCAGTTCCAAAGTTATCATCTAAGATTTTATATTTTTCTTCACCTTTTTTACTTATGTAGTATTTAACTAAAGTTTCATCTCCAACTAATGCATCTATTCTTCCTGCTTCCAAATCTCTAAAAACTTTGTCAAAAGTATCAAATAAAATTGGTGATCCATCTAAACTATTTAAGACTTCTGTATCTTTTTCTAAAGCTTCTAGTCCTGCTGAACCTTGTTGTGTTCCTACGACTTTTCCTTTTAAATCTTTCTTAGTTTTTATAGCTGAATCTTTTAAAGTTACTATTAATTGGCTATTTTGCATATAAGCATCTGTATAAGCTAATTTTTTCTTTCTTTCTTCTGTTAAAGAGTAACCATTCCATATTGCATCTATATTTCCTGAATTTAATTCAGTTTCTTTCATTGACCAATCTATACTTTGGAATTTCACATCCATATCTAATCTTTTAAAAACCTCTTTAGCTAAATCCACATCAAATCCTACTGTATTTCCATCTTCATCTAAATATCCCATAGGGAAGTATGTATTGTCATATCCTATTATTACTTCATTTTCATTTGATTTTGTATTTTTTTTATTACATCCTACGCCGCCTATTATAACTGTTAAAACTAATAATACCATTGTTAAACTTTTTAATACTTTTTTCATTTTCTTCTCCTCCTAATAATTTTATATATTATTTATTTTTGTATAAAAAAACCACATAGACTAATATCTACGTGGTCAATACTTTCTATATATTCCATCATAGATACAAGTCTTTTTAACAACACTAAAAGGGCTTGTATCTATGAATTAAATTTCATAATTTACAATCCCTTGGTACTATGATGGTGATGATGAAGTTGTATATTTAATTTTATTGTTATTTTTGAATTTTTCATAACACCATTTCTACTTTTTATTACTTTTAATTAGAATTTTTATTTATTATGTATAATAGTAGTGGTATTTCTTTATTTTGTCAAATATTTTTTCGATTAGAAAATTTATATTATATCAAATTAAGTCTTTGAATAATAAAAAGTGCTAATAAAAATTAGCACTTTTAGGAAAATTTATAATGTTTTATTATTCTAATTTTGGATACTTATTTATATATCAAGTATTTCTTTTATTTTCTCACATAACATATCTAAATGCTCAGGATTTTCTACTAAATCAACTTCATCTATATTTACATATAAAACAGGAGAATCATTGTATTCTTTTATCCAGTTTTCATATCTATTGTGAAGATTTGTCCAGTATTCTATATCCACGTCTTTTTCCATATCACGTGATCTTAATTGTATTCTTTTTATAATAGTATCTATAGAACCATCAAGATAAATCATTAAATCTGGAGTTCTAAGATAAGGAACCATATCGTTAAATAAATCTCTATAAGTTATATAGTCTCTTTTTGTCATTTTACCATTATCGTATAAGTTTCTAGCAAAAATCTCCACATCTTCATATATACTTCTATCTTGTATATTGTTTAGTCCATTAGTATGAATTTCTTTTTGTTGTTTAAATCTTTGAGCTAAGAAGTAAAGTTGTAAATGGAATCCCCATTTTTCTTGGTCTTTGTAGAAATCTTCTAAATATGGATTTCCATCAACTTTCTCATAATGAGTTTCAAATCCAAGTCTTTCACCAACTAAACTTGTTAATGTAGATTTTCCAGCACCTACATTTCCTGCCACAGTAATGAATAAATCTCTATTGGCAGATTTATTACTTTTATTTACTAATTTGAACATTCTGTCTTTCCTCCTAAAGATGATATAGCATCCTCAACTTTTTCTATTATATATTTTCGATCTTCCATATTATTTAAAAAATCTAAGTTTGAATTATCAATTTCAATAATAATTGGTTCTTTTCCTATGAAGTTATGTTTAATAGAAAGTGGATTGAAATAATATTTATATTCATTACGTAGATTGTCGATATAATTTCTATCCATTTGTCTTTCAAAACTTCTATCCCTTGTAGCGATTCTTTTCATCAAAGTATCAGTATCTGAATTTAAATAAATTACTATATCTGGTTGTGGTAAATCATTTACGAAAATATTGTAAACTTGTTTATATCTATGGAATTGATTATTATCAAGAGTTAATCCGGCGAAAATTAAGTTTTTTATAATATGATAATCACTTACAACACCCATAGATTTACTAAGTACATTTTTTTGAATATCTTCTAATTGCTTAACTCTGTTGAATAAAAAAAATGCTTCTGTTTGCAAAGCATATTCCTTAATATCAGTATAAAATTTTGATAAAAATGGATTTTCTTCTACAATTTCTCTAAGAACAGAGTATCCAAAGTGTTCATTTAACAGATTTGCTAAAGTCGTTTTACCTGCTCCTATAGGACCTTCTATAGCAATAAAAACACCTTTATTTGTCATTTATAAATCACCTTCTAAAAATAATGTCTTTAGTATTTTATCAAAAAAATTAATATTATTCTACTCTTGATTTTTTATTAAAATTAATATTATTCTACTTTTCATTTTTATTTAAACAAATATGCTATGATTTATATATATAAAAACAAAACAAATTATTGATAAAAAGGAGAAAAATCATGTCTTTAGAAAATAAAGAGATTATATCAGTTACAGATTTATATGAATACTTACCAAATATAAACTGTGGTAAGTGTGGTGTAGGTACTTGTTTAGCTTTTGCCCAAAAACTAATAGAGGGCGATTTTAAATTAAATATGTGTGTTCATGCATCACAAATAAGTGAAGAAAATAAAAAAGAGATAGAAAATATACTTTCTAATAGAATTTAGATTGTATTAGCCAATATACTATGAGCTTATACAGGGTATTGTTTTTAATTGGAATAAATTGTATAATTATGTAAAAATAAATAAGGGAGATATGAAATAGTGAGGATTTCAGCAGTAATACAACTTGCAAGACACTACATGTTGTTAGGAATTATTGGGGCACTTATTGTTACTAGTATATTCCTAATAGGTTACTTTTTAGTTTATAAAAAACTAATGAAAGGTACTAAGAAATTAAATGTAAGTAACATAGGTAGATGGAGTATATTTTTAATTTATATAATTATAGTACTTGGAGCAACTATAGGACATAGAGATTCAGGGTATGAAAGTATAAATCTACACTTATTTAGTTCCTACAAAGAAGCATATAATAACTTTTCTCTAGGAGAATGGAGAAATATAATTCTTAACATATTAATGTTTGTTCCAATTGGATTTATGATGCCATTACTTATAAAAAAATGTGAACGATGGTATATAACTTATTTAGTAGGTTTTTGTATCACATTATTTATAGAAACACTACAACTTATAAGTAAACGAGGAATATTTGAAGTTGATGATATTGTAAATAATACACTAGGATGTGTTATAGGATATGGTATAGTAATGATTTTTTTATCATTATTTAAAAGAAAAAAAGTAATTCAAAAGCATAAAGCTTTGATTATAACAGCTTATCAGATACCTTTAATAGTCAGTATTATTTCTATAAGTGTAATATTTATAAATTATAATAAACAAGAATTAGGTAATTTATCTATTTCAAATAGTTATAATATAGACATGTCAAAAGTAGATGTAAGCACTAAGGTTAATCTTGATAACAAATCAAAAAAAGTAGACGTTTATGAATCGTATGTAGGAAATAAAGAAGATGCTATAAATTTAGCTAATAAAATCTTTTCTAAGGTAAATACAAAAGTAGATGAATCTCAAAATGATGAATATGATGACACTATAGTATTTAAGGGAGAAAATGATGATTATACTTTATGGGTCAATTACAAAGGCCTTACAACTTGGTTTATTGATTATAGTCAATTTGAAGCTAAAGGTAAAGAAAATCTAACTTATAAAGAAGTTAGAGATTTAATAAGTAAATTTGATATCAAATTGCCTAAAGAAGCTGATTTTGAAGATTGTGGAGAGGGAAATTATTCTATTTCACTAGATATGGTTAAATTAGAAGATGTTTATCTTAATGGGGAGTTAACATGTAAAATCAGTGAAAATAATATAGTTTCTGATTTTACCAACAATATTATTTCTTATAAACCGTATAAGCAGTACCAGATTTTATCCTTAAAAGAGGCGTATAATGAGATTTTGCAAGGGAAGTTTAAATTACTTGATGTGCTAGAAAGAAATTCTAAGATGGAAGTTACAGGTGTTGATTTGATTTATCAGTTAGATAGTAAAGGATTTTATCAACCAGTTTATAATTTTGAAGTAAATATTGATAAAAAAGAAAATCATAATATATATATACCTGCATTGAAAAATAAGTAAAATAATGGTAAAATATTGTAAAAATAATATTTTTTATATTTGAACATGATAATTAAAAAAATTATAAAAAAATGTTTAAAGTAAAAAATATGTGGTATATATACTATGTATACATAAAAAATAATAATTATTGGAGGAATATTAGTATGAAAAAATTCGTATGTACAGTATGTGGATATATACATGAAGGAGAAACTGCTCCAGAAGTATGTCCAGTTTGTAAAGTAGGAGCTGACAAATTCGAAGAAATGTCAGGGGAAAGAGTTTGGGCTGACGAACACAGAATAGGTGTTGCTCAAGGTGTAGATGAAGAAGTTG
>CAMBXR010000049.1 GCA_945871955.1 uncultured Clostridium sp.
ATGATTTACTATAAAGATCAACAGTATACTGATAATGAGTTTTCATTAATTCTTATAGATGAATACCTTAATAAGTATTTTAAAAAAACTAAGTCCGCAATCATGGAAAAGTACTCACCTAAAGTAGTAGCAAGACTACTTGGAGAACAGGACATTTCATTTTTCTGTTTATATTATCTTAGAGATTACTTTGTACCGAGTGATGATAACTCAAACCGTAATCTTGCAAGAGTACATTATCAGATTTGGGAAGAATTAAATAATATGTTTGTGCATGATAAATGGGACAAGGAAGAATTTATATTACCGCGAGGATGTTCTAAGTCAACTGTTATAAATAAAGCATTGACTACACACCAACATTGCTATAAAAAATCAAGATATACCATTGTATTAGGTAATAAAGAGGATGATGCTGTTCAATTTATAGATGATACAAAACAAATGTTACAAAACCCTAGAATCAAAGAAGAATTTGGAATATTGGTTAATAAGAGGGAAAGAACTGTTAATAAGCAGGAACTAGAGTTAACTAATGATACTAAAATTCAAGCATTCTCCTGGGGATCGTCTGTAAGGGGGACTACTTACGGATGTTTAGAGGGTATATTCAGACCAACACTGATTATAGCGGACGACGTATTGAAAGAGGATGACATTCTTTCAGATGATGCAAAAGAAAAAACTATAAATAAATATTATAAAGAAGTACTTGAGGTGGGGGATAAACCAGTTTACAGGAATGGAGAAAAGATTAAGTCTGCTAGTAAGTTCCTGGTGATAGGTACTCCACTAGCACAAGGAGACTTTATAAATACAATAAAAGAAGATCCATCATTTAAAGTATTCCATAGACAAGTTTGTAACTTTGATGTGGACGAATACTTTAAAAAGAATATCTATTGGCAAGAATTTAAAGCCATGTTGTTTGATACTAAACGTAAGGATAGACAAGAACGAGCATTCAAGTATTATGAAAAGAATAAGAAGCTATTGGACTTTACAACCATTTGGGAAAAATATAACTGCTTGGACTTAGCAATAACGTATTTCACTAAAAGATTAGCATTTATGCAGGAATTACAATGTGACTGTGAACAAGTTGGGGATATTTGGATTGAGAACATGATGGAATTAAGAAGGGCCGACATTGAAAATAGAGTCTTTGATAAAACAATACTAACTGTGGACCAGGCCTCAGCTAACACAAGTAAGGCCGATTACTACGGATTTACGGTACTTGGTAAAAGTGCAAACCTGTACTTTGTAAGACGTGGTGAACTTAGGAAATACGATAGTAAGACTGAATTTGAACTTTACATTAATAAGGTAATATCTCTTGTTAAACAATACCCTGAGATAACTCATATAGTTTTAGAAAAGAATACATACAAAGGTGTGGATGCAACTAGGATTGAGGAACAACTAGCAGCTGATAAACTGCTAAAAGACAGGGATATTGAAGTTAAATTGGTGTATAACACTAAGAATAAGAATGACAGGATAGCTACTATTACAGATAAGATTAATTCGGGACAAGTAGTGTTTTCTAAGGAAGATGAACTTTATAATAAGCAGGTCCGCTCATTCAAAGGTCAGAAGTATTCACTTCATGATGATGCCATAGATTCACTTGAAATGGCTATTAATAATATAGATGAATTAGATGTAGTACATAATATAACTCTTTTTGACAGATCAAAATTAGGGTTATAAGGGGGAAAAAATTTGAATAGAAAAGTAGTATGTCTTAACTTGGATTTAAGGTTTGATACTATTAGAGAAGCAGCTAAGTGGGCTGGGGTTTCTCCCAGTTGTATTTCAGCAGCTTGTAGAAAACTAATGAAATCAAGTGGTAGGAAAGCAGGAATAAAATTAGCATGGGCTTATCTTGAAGAATATGAGTTAATGACTAGGACCGAGATAACTAATAGAGTTCTTGAGGCACAGTCGGGAAAAACTTACCATAAGAGATTAGAAGTAATATGTCTTAACAATAAACGTGTTTTCAAAGATTTACAGGAGGCTCAAGAGTGGGCCGTTCAATCTGCTAATATTGGAAAGTGTTGTAGACAGGAACAATCAACCGCTGGTAAAGATCCTGTAACTGGGGAACGTTTAAAGTGGATGTATTACAAAGATTACCTTAATTGGGAATAAAATAGGATGGTAGCACTCATAAGAGTGTTATTTTTTATTTGGGGTGAATTTATGAAAGATATATTAGAAGCAACGGTATTGCCTAACAATTTAAGAAAGTTTGATAAACTTATGAGAGAAATCCCCAACTTTGATAAACGACCTTATAATGATGCCAGGAAGATTTACTCAAAAGATGAATTTATCATTTTAAGAGTAACTAGTAATAGAAAAGTAGGATATATAGTTTATAATACTAAAAAATCTTGGTCCAAAGGTCATACTCATTTAAAAAGTTATTCTATGTGTGAGATCCTTATTAAGAATGTTATTAATAAGAAAAAACCAAAGAGTAAAAATTTTTATTTACTAGATTCACATATTAGAATAAGTAATGATTTAAAGTATGTTGCTATGCTTGAAAATCTAAAAGCTAAAGAGAAAAAACAAAAGTTTTATAAAAAAGGGGGTGGAAAAAATGCAACTAAGCGAAGTTATAAGTAAACTTTGTAATAAAGAGATTGAACTAGATTTAACTGATGGAGTTCATAGAGACTTATTACAAAAGATATATACTCATTTTGCAATGGAAAAAATAGAGTTTGAAAAAATGTATCAATATTATAAAGGCAATACTGATGCAATGGCAAACTATAAAATGATAACTTCAAGATCTAATTTAAAGATTAATGTAAACTACATTAAAAAATTCATAAAGGAAGAAGTATCGTATGTTGTTGGAAATCCTCTTACTTATGAATCTAGGACAAGTGATAATAATAAGTTGCAGCAAATATTAGATGAAACGTATCACTGGGAAGAAAACCATGACGAAACTTTAATGAAGTATTTATTAATTTTTACTAGAGTTTATGAGTTATATTACATAAATAAAAATAATGAATTTTCATCTAAGATAATAAAACCAACTCAAGGATATTGTTATAGAAATATGGAGGGTGAACCTGTTTTATTTTTATATGAATACACAAGAGAATTTGATACATCAAAGGTTTATTTAGATGTATACACTGATAATTGGATCTATCATTTAGATAGTACATTTAATGAAATAGCACCTAGAACTGAGAATGTATTTGGAGTAATACCTATATCAGTAGGACAACTAAGCTATGAGGGTAAAAGTGATTCTTTATACTCAGACCTAAAAGGATTACAAGATGCTTACGAAACTAATATAAGTGACATAGGTAATGAAATCTCAGATTTTAGAAATGCTTATTTAAAATTCATGGGATGTAAAATTAATGAAGATCAATTAAAAGAAATGAAAAAACTTGGTATATTACAAAGTAATAATAAAGATGCACAAGTTGAATGGTTAATAAAAGATATAAAAGATACATTTATTCAAAATACTTTGGATAGATATGTTGATACAATTTATCAGATAGCTTGTCATATTAATCATAATGAAAGACTTCAATCGAATTTAAGTGGAGTTGCTCTTAGAAGTAGATTAATAGCACTTGAAAATAAGTGTACTTTACAACAAAATTCACACCTGGATGTAGTTAAAAATAGATTGAAGATGTTATGTGGATATTTGAATTATAAGAAAAATAGTAATATATATGACTATAAAGACATTAAGGTTATATATACTCCTAATATACCACAAGACGATTTATCAACGGCTCAAATGTTTTCACAATTACCAACTGGTATTATTTCAAATGAAACTGCAAGAACAAGATTTAGTTTTATTAATAATGCTAAGGTTGAAAGTGAAAGAGTTAAAAAGGAACAGCAGGAATATATTGATTCACTGTCTGATATAAACGAAGGTGATTATACTCATGGCAACGAGAACGAGTAAGTATGACAAGAAGAAAAGTAAATATATAAAACAACTATATGATGAAACTGAGGAACAGCTTGAAGAAGTATACAAAGTTCATAAAGATAATAAGAAGAAGTTAGAGGAAAAAGTAGGACTGATCTTATTAACATATACTATTGTAAAAAATCTTGTTACCATGAGTAGTAAGGATCAAGCAAAAGAACACAAAGAATTTGATAAACTACTGAAAAGTATGTATTTGGCCGTTGGTACTGCCTCTATTATTGCTACTGATAAAATATTAGAAGATCAAACTAAAAAAATGTGTGACTTTCTAGGAGTCACAAGAAGTAAGCAGGATATTAGAAATTTTGTAAAGAAAGCATTTAATAATGAAACTTACTCTAAAAGGATTTGGAAGAATGAGGACAAAGTTAAAGCAGCATTGAAGATAGAGTTTACAAAGTTTTTAAAAGGTGAAACCAACGTTAATAATATTAAAGATAAATTTAATAAAATATTCAAAGCACAAAAATATAATATAGATAGACTTGTAGATACAGAACTAACTAGAGTTATTAATATGGCATTGTTAGATTCTTACGAACAACAAGGGGTAACTCATGTAAGATGGTGTAGTGTTTTGGAAGAAGGAACCTGTGCAGATTGTAGGGACCTAGACGGGACTGTTTTTAAAATCGAAGATGCACATGGACTTATACCAGCACATCCAAATTGCAAGTGTTACTGGGAAAGGGTATAGGATCAATGAAGATATTATGTTTATTTGTTTTAATAACTTCTATTTTTTTATTCATTGGAAATGGAAAAGATTTTGTTGATGCTGAGACAGACTTCGATAAAATGATTATTATATTTTTATCTTTTTATGAATTATCCATAGCCACGATTGCTCTTAATCAGTTATATCTATTGTAAAAGTAAAATATAAAGTTTATAATATAACTACGAATAAAGCATGAGGGGTGTATTATGGGACAAAATGTAAAATCAATAACACTAGAATTTCGAGATGGGAGTACTAGAAAACTAAATAATGGTGTTGTATCAACTATAAACGGTGAACATGGCGAATGTTATGTTTGTGTAAGATATATGAACATAGAACAACACATTGATGTTTTAAATAAAACCATTGAAAAATTACAGAAAGTTGTTGAAGATGAAAAGAAATCAATGAGTAAAATTAGAGATTTTGAAAACTTCTTAAATGATCTTGATAGTGTTAAATTTGAAAGTTTCCTAGACGAACTTTTAGCAATAGCTGAAAAATTAAAAAAATAATTGAAAGCATCTATTTTTATAGGTGCTTTTTTTATATAAATTTTTACTGTGAGGGTAGAGACTTCATGGGGAGAGGGTATGACAATGAAAAAATTAGAACTTATAAAACTTATTGAAAATCTTGGGGACGAGGACAACGTACTTGAGGTGTTACAAGGAGTTGAAGGTATATCACAATTTGATGTGAACAAAGTAACTGTGGATCAATATAAACAATTACTTGAGGGAAACCCAACTATTAAAGGTTATGCTCAAAGTCAAATTGATAGCTTTGTTAGTAAGGGAGTAGAATCTTTTAAAACTAATAAAATGCCTACTTATATACAAGAGGCTGTTAAAAAAGCAACTGAACCTAAAGATTTAACACCTGAACAAAAGCAAATAAAAGAATTAGAAGAAAAATTCGCACAGTTAGAAAAAGAAAAATTAGAAGCAGAAAAAAGAGTTAACCGTCAAAATTTAATAGATGATTGCAGGAAGTACACTGCTGAAAAGAATTATCCAACACAAATAAATGAGATGTTGGATTTTTTTGTGGGAGAAAACTTACAAGTATCTAAAGAAAATGTTGATAAAGTTGCAAATGCTTTTAATTTATATGGTGCTGAAATAAAAGAACAGCGATTAACTACTGGGGCATATTCTCCTGGTGGTGGAAATGCTTCAAACAATAGTAGTGCAAATACTCTTGAAATGCAAATAGCCAATGCAATTCAAGGAAATACATTTACTTTATAATAGGGGGAATTAAAGATATGGCAAACAATATAACTTATGCAGAAATATTACAAAAAGAATTAGACAAAGCAATAGTACATAACATGGTAACTGGATGGATGGATGCTAATGCTGGACAAGTAATATACAACGGTGGAGCTGAGGTAAAAATACCTGAGATGTCAGTTAATGGTTTAGGAGATTACAATAGAAGCGGTGAAAGTGGATTCACTTTAGGAGACGTTTCATTTGGTTACAAAACATACGAAATGACTCAAGACAGAGGTAGAAAATTCCAAATAGATGCTATGGATGTTGATGAAACTAACTTTGTTTTAACTGCTGCAAATATAATGGGAGAGTTCCAAAGAACTCAAGTATGTCCTGAAATAGATGCTTACAGATTATCTGCTCTAGCAACTAAAGCTATGGCGGTTGAAAATGATGCAAACGTTGAATACGAATATACTGTATCACCTACTGATGTTGTTAACAAAATAAAAAAAGGTATAAAAGTCCTTAGAGAAAAAGGGTTCAATGGTCAGTTAGTAATACATTGCACTTATGATACTTTATTAGCTGTTGAAGAAGCAGCTCTTGGAAAATTATCAGCTGTTACTTTCTCACAAGGAGGATTAAACACACAAGTTCCTTCAATAGATGGATGTCCTTTAATAGCTACTCCACAAAACAGATTAGTTACTGCAATAACTTTAAATGATGGTAAAACTTTAGGACAAACTGCTGGTGGATATACTAAAGCTGTATCTGCTAAAAATGTTAACTTCTTAATAATACCAGTGGATCTTCCAATAGCTATAACTAAACAAGATGTAATGAGAGTATTCGATCCACTTACTAACCAAGCTGCAAATGCATGGGCTATGGATTATAGAAGATACCATGATGTATGGGTATTAAATTCTAAAAAAGAAGGGGTATTCGCAAATATAGCTGACTCTAAATAATAGAAAGGTAGGAGTTATATGATAGAACTTAAAAGACGTAATGTTTTTAAAGTTGTATCTACTCCTGATGAAGCTGAATTTTTAATTGGTCAAGGTTACGAAATTGTAAGTCAACCACAAAAAACTGAGGAAAAACCTGTAATGACTGAGGAAAAACCTTTAACTGAAAACAAAGAAGAAGATGTGAAAGTTGATTATAGAAGTATGACAATGGCACAGCTTAAAGCTACGGCTAAAAAGTTGAAGGTTAAAGGTTTTAACAGTCTATCTAAAGAAGCACTAATAATGGTTTTGGAGTCTTTATAATATGGAAGAACTTTATAACATTGAAGATATGATATTAGAGTTCTTCCCTAATTGTTCCGAAAGTAAGGTTATTATTTTAAAGAATCTTGCGGTAGATACTATTAAAAACTATTTAAATGATGATGAATTAACATCTGAAAAAATAGAGAGGGAGTATCAGACTGCATTATTTTTATTAATACATAATGCACTTAGATATGAGGACATGAAGGGATTAAAAGTGTTACAGCAAGGTAATAAACGTATTGAGTATGGCAAAAACACTTACGATAAGTATGGGTTACTGGATCTTACTGAGGAAGTAAAAAAATTACTTCCAGTACCTACTATCAAATTAATGGGCTAGAGTATGAGTAATATTTTTAATACTGATTCTGTAACACTATTTAATATCTATTTTGATAAAAAGACTAAGACAAATAAGTTGAAAAAAACTTACTTAAAAGGGGTAGACTGGCAAGACTATTCGGGACTTGCAAAATCAGTTTTCCAAATGGTTGGATATAAGGTTGAAAACTTAACTTTAGTATGTGTTCCTTACGGTGTTGATGCAGGGGGTAAAAAGTATATTGGACCTCAAGAGTATAAACTGCTTCCTGATGAATCTGAGTGTGATAAATATTTTACCTTAACTACACATGATAAAATCGTAAGGGGTATAGTTGAAGATGAAATTAAAACTGCGGCACAATTAAAAAATTTAGAATTAACTAAGGATTATGTTCTTGATATTAAGAATGTTATCCAATGTGATCTAGTTAAAAACTTTGAATTGGAGTGTAGCTAGATGGTTAATTTTAAAATTCATGTGGATGTAGATACAGCAAAAATATTAAAAGAACGTGGACTAACTGAGGCTCAACAGCAATTTACTAAGAGAGTTAAAGAAGAATCTGACGATTATGTTCCCTTCTTAGATGGTGATTTAAGGTCAACTGTTACATTATCTGATAAGCAAATTACTTACAGTGCAACACATAGAGGGTACACTTATGCTGCTAAACAATATTATGGAAATGCAGGACGTGGAAAAGACGGTACTAGTACTGGTGGACTAAGAGGAAAAGATTGGGCTTATAGGATGTGGAAAGATAGAGGCTCACAAATAACCAAAGAAATTGCTGATATGATAGGGGGCAAAGTAGGATGATAAAGCAACTAAAGGAGTTCTTATCAGAATGTCCTTACTTACATGAACTAGGGTATATAGGAATAGAGTACTTGGATGAAGATGCTATAAGTTACTCAATAGTTCCTGTTAATACTCAACAAACAATAAAAAAATATGTTAACGGTGACAAATTAAAGCAATATGTATTTGCTTTTTGTAGTAGAGAAATCTATGGAAAAATAGAAGATATTACTCTTGACAATGCGGTTTTTTATGAGAACTTTGCAGCATGGATTGAAGATAGAAGTAAAAGCAGAAATCTTCCTTTATTAGAAGCTGGTAAGACCGCATTAAGAATAGATGTTATGTCTCCTGGTTATGTTATTCAAACTGATCTTGATAGAGGTCAATATAGAATACAACTTAGATTAGTTTACTTAGAAGAAAAGGGGGAATAAAATCATGGCTATAAAACAAAGATGTAAAATGGCTGATTATTTAGATATTTCAAAAGGTGGAGATCCTAAATATGAGTTAATGGGGGTTGGTTTCACTGAGTTAAACGAAGAACCACAAGCTCAAACTTCAGAAAAACAATATGTAAATGACGTATCTAAATCTAAAAATATAACAGGGTACAACTGGCAAAAACCATTTGAAACTGACGAGATATTATCTAATGAAGTTATAGAGTATATAACAGATATAGGTAGATACATGAAAATAGGTGCTGAAACTGAAACAACTCATGTTATGGTTGACTTAGATGCTCCTATAAGTGATAGTACAACTACTTTTAAAGCTAGACAAATAAAAGTATGTGTTCAAGTAGACTCTTTCGGAAACAATGACGGTGAGGTTACTTGTTCAGGTACTTTATTAGGTCAAGGGGGTATCGTGGCAGGTCAATTCGATACTTCTTCAAAAACATTTACAGCAGATGGTAAATAAATAGGAGGATAAAAATTTATGGTTATTAATGGTGTTGAAATAGAATTTGATGTTAATGATGTTGAATTAGTTGAAAAAGTTGAAGAAAGTATAAAAACTAAATTCGCAGAAATGGAAGTTAAAGGGAGTTATGCTGAAACAATAAGATATTTCTGTAACCAAGTATTTGATTTCTTTGACGAGAGTTTTGGAGAAGGAACAGCTATTAAAATATTTGGAACTAAGGTTAATTATAAATTATGTAATGAGGCCTTAATAGATTTTAGAACTCAATATGATTCTGAAATTAATAAAAATAATCAAGAAATATTTAAGAAATTGGATAAGTATTCACCTAACAGAGCTACTAGACGTGCTAAAAAATAACCATGAATTTATTAATTGATGAAGTACCTACAACTGTAATAATAGATGATGTGGAGTTTGAAATTAATTCAGACTTCCGCATATCTATGATGTTTGAGTTACTAATTAATGATCCTGAGTTATCGGAGCGAGAACGTCTTTATCAAGCGTTAATATTATACTATCCAATAATTCCTTCCAATTTGGAAGCGGCCGTTGATAAAATCATGTGGTTTTATAAATGCGGTAAAGAAGAACAAGAAGAAAATAACAATACAAATAAATCCAGTGGAAAAAAAACAGTTAAGAAAATTTATGATTATGAACATGATAGTGAAATTATATTTGCCTCATTTATGAAATCATATAATATAAATCTACAAAGGGATAATTTACACTGGTGGGAGTTTAAATCTTTATTTGATAACATTGACGAAGATAGCAAATTGTATAAGATAATGGAAATTAGAAGTGTTAATCTGAATCAAGTTAAGGATAAAGATAAGAAGAATTATTATAAAAAAATGAAAGATCTATATAAATTACCTGACAATATTTCTAAAAGTGAAAAAGAAAAACTAGATGAAATAGGTAAGATGTTATTGGTAGGCGAAGATATAACCTCACTACTGTAACATATTAATATGGATTTTAAGAACACCTTCATAGGTGTTTTTTTTTTTTTATTAGGAGGTGATGGCTATATGAGTGATGGAAAAATTACTATTGATGTCCTTCTTAATGATGATGATTTAAAAAAAGGACTTGATGATATATCTAGTACTTTAAAAGGGCTTGGCGGTCTGAGTGGATCGTTTGGTAAAATGTCAAAGTATGCCTCCACGTTTTCAAAAACATGGACTGCTCTAAAGGGAGTTATAGGTTCAACTGCTGCAAAAGTAGTAGCTGGTGTTGGTACTATGGTGGTAGCATATCAACAGTTATATGATGCTAGTAAACAAAACTTCACAGAAAACTTATCAAAACTGGGGAGTATGCTTGGAACCATTGTAGATGTTTTTAAATCAGTAGGAAGTGAAGTTGTATCTTTTTTAAGTACAGTGGGTGATGTTCCCACTTCACTACAAGATTGTTTAACTGGATTTGCTGAATACAATTCAGTAATGCAGGAAGTTAAAGCCATAAGTGGTGCTACTGAGGAACAATTTTCTTCAATGCTTAAAGTCACTCAAGATCTTGGGAGGACTACACAGTTCACTAGTGCTGAGGCCGCATCTGGACTTAAAATGATGTCTATGGCGGGTTGGTCTGCATCTGAGAGTATAGTTGCTCTTGATGATGTACTTAGGTTAGCTCAAATCGGAGCCACCGATCTTGGAACCACTTCGGATATTGTGACGGATGTTATAGAAGCAATGGGAATGAGTGCGACTGATTGTGGTGATATGGTAGACATGATGACTGCTACTATCACTAACAGTAATACTAACGTGGAAATGTTAGGTAATACAATGCAATATGCAGCATCAATAGCTGGTACTTTAGGAGTTGAATTTGCTGATTTAGCTGTTGCTACTGGACTACTAGGAAATGCGGGTATTAAGGCATCAAAAGCTGGGACTGCTCTTAGGACAATGCTAACTACCTTATCAGGTGGGGGAACCGACAAAGCAAATGCTGCTATGGAAAAATACGGTATCTCAATGAAGCAAACCGCAGACGGTGCAATGGATTTAAAAGCAACGTTAGAAAATTTAAGGTCTAGTTTAAAAGACTTACCACTAGCTGAAAAAGTTTCAGTTGTTAAAACTATATTTGGTAAAACTGCTATGGCGGGTGCTTTATCAATAATAAATGCAAGTGAAGAATCATTTAATCAACTTACAGAATCAGTTGAAGGTTCTACAACATCTATGACATATTGGCGAAATGAATGTGAAAAAGCAGGTATGTCAGAAGAAAACACTACAAAAAAATTAGACTCTTTACATAAAGTATTTACTGAAACTAAAGATATGGCAGATGCTTTAAACCTTAGTAGTGATGATCTTACTAAAACAATCTCATTATTAGGTGATGATGGTAAGGTAACTAGTAAGAATGTTGAAAATTTATTTACAACATTTGATAAGTTAAACAATGCAACTAAAGATCAAAAAGCAATTATGAGTAAGTATGGCATAGAAGTCACTAAACTTGATAGTGGAGCCATTGATTATAATACAACTCTTAAATCTCTTGTTAATAGTTTAAGGGATAAATCAAAAGCTGAAAGGGAAGCCATCTTAACACAATTAGGACTTAGTCAATCTATTAATGAAATTAATGAGCTATGTGAAATGACTCCTGAAAGGTTTGATGAAATAATCAAAGGAATAGAAGCTACTCAAAGTGCTGCTGAAAAGGCTCAAGGGATAATAGATGAATCTTTCACTGGTGCTGTTAAAAGAATGGGTTCGGCTTTAAATGGAGCATCCATAATTTTAATTTCACAATTTGCTCCAGCTATGGGTGCTGTTTGTGACTGGGTTTCAGATGTGGTAAATGCTTTTAGTGAAGAAGGCGGAGGTTTACACCTTGCTATAAAAAGATTTAATGAAGGTATTACTTCGGCTATTGATGTTGTTAGAAATGCTGATTTAACAGGTGCTATGACTAAAATGTTTGAAGGTATAAATACCTTCATTAATAGTGGTGCTATTGATAACATCTTAAATCTTGGTGGGGAGATAGTTCACCAAATAAGTCAAGGGATAATAAAAAACAAAGATAATATAACAGAAGGTATTTCATCTGTAATTGAAAAGGTCTGTGGCTGGATTACAAAATATGGTCCTGAAATCAAAGAAGCAGGGCTTACTATTATTCAAGCACTTAGAGATGGTATAGATGAAAATGCTACATTAATACATAGTGCATTAGATACGGTTGCCTCTTTAATGAATAGTTGGATAGATAGTTCGGCTCAATTAAATGCAATGGCTGGTAAATTTGCAGATGTATTTATAAACTCTTTAATTGAAAATACAGCATCAGCCATTGGTGGAAAAGTAACTGAATTTTGGAACTCAATAACTAGTACACTGTTCAATGGTACTCCTGATATGTCAAAGGGTGGAACTGGTGCAATCGCAGGAATTTGGACTAAGATTAGTGATTGGTTATTTGGGGAATCTTATGCTGCTGAAACAAGCGGCTCTGAAAAACCAACTAGTAATAAAAATAATAAAAATACAACTAGTCTATCTAACAAATTTATGTCAATGGATACTAGTGAGATTAAAGCATACGAAGCAGAATTAAATAAACTACAAAGTACAATTCAAAATGTTTCAACTTCTATTAGTAGTTCATTTACAACTATGCAAAATGCAATGAGATCATCTTTAGTAGGATGTACTAATATAATTAGAAATCAGTTTGTTAATATGACTAACAGTATTAGAACTCAAAGTTTAAGTATGTCTAATATTATAAGGAATCAGTTTATTAGTATTAGTAACGTTGTTAGAAATCAAATAACTAATGCAAGAAATTCATTCACAACTCAAATGATGAGTATGTCTGCGGTTGCTAGAAATCAAGCAAGTAATGTAAGAAATACCGTAACAACTCAAATGATCTCAATGAGAAAAGTTGTTAATACTCAATCATCCGAGGCAAGAAATTCATTTACAACTCAAATGTTGAGTATGTCTGCGGTTGCTAGAAATCAAGCAAGTAATGTAAGAAATACCGTAACAACTCAAATGATCTCAATGAGAAAAGTTGTGGCTACTCAGTCCGCAGCTGCAAGAAATTCCTTTACATCTCAGATGATGAGTATGGTAGCCGTTGCTAGAAATCAATCAAGAGCGGTTGGACAGGCACTTGGTCAAGGGTTGGCTAGTGGTATTAGAGCATATAGTAGTCAAGCTGTTAGTGAGGCTAGAAGTTTGGTTAATCAAGTAACATCTATTATGAACAGTACTGCTAAAATAAATTCACCTTCTAAGGTCACAATGAAAACAGGATCAGGACTTGCGGAAGGATTAGAAGTTGGTATTTCAAAGAGAATGCCTAAAACATTAAGTCTTGCGGCTAGTAAGGTAACATCTTTAACAGACCAAATGAAAGCCGTAGTGGATTATGAAATTGCAAAAGTTAGTGTTAATACTAGCACTACTAGTAACAGTAGAGTAATGACAACTAATAAGAATGAAACTAGATTAAATAATGAAGATGTGGAAAGATTGGCTAGTGCTATTAGCAGCAGACAAACAGTAGTACAAACAACTATTGGAAAGAAAGTTTTAATAGATGCTGTGGCTACTCCTATAAATGAGTATTTGAATAAGAAAAATAATAGACAAGCTAGATTGGAGGGAAGATAATGTTTAAATATAATGACATTGATTTAGAAGAATTAATAAGAGTATCAAATATAGAAACAACATTAATATCTAACAGGAAAAATAATTCAATAGACATCCCTTCAAAACATGGTGCGATTTACAATGGTTTTAAATACGAAAGTAAAGAAATTAAAATTGAAGGTGACATCATTGCTTCAAGTGATGAAGAATACTTGGAAAGATTAGATCAAATAGCTAGTACATTAAATGTAGATAGTGAAAGAGAATTATATATAGATAACAGCGGAAGATATTATCTAGCAATTCCGCAAGGTGATTTTAAAATAAACAAGGTGTGTAGAGGAATGGGAGAACTTGAATTAAGTTTTATTTGCTACACTCCTTTTTCATTTAGCGAAGAAGCAAAACAATATGATGGTACGTCTAAAATTGAATGTACTAATGAAGGAAATACTGAAACATATCCTTTGGTAGAAGTTGGTTTAAGTAAGACATCTCATTTTGTTCAAGTAGAGAATACTAATAACTCTAAAAAAATATTAATAGGTAATTATCCAACGACTGGAAGTACTACTGTAAAAGAGAAAACAACGGTGCTTAGTGATAATTGTGAACAAACAACTGGATGGGTAACTGGAAGTACAAGTGTTGATAGTGATAGAGCAACAGGAGGAACTTTATCAGTAACTAGTAGTGGAGCTGGAATCAAAGCAGGAGATTTTGGAAGTAAATCAAGTGGAGCGACTTGGTATGGAACTTCGGCTAGGAAAAACTTAGATGCATCTATTGAGAACTTTTATGTTGAATGTAATATGAGTCATAATAGTACTGGTGTTAATGGTGATCCATTTGTTGGTAGTAATGATACTGAAACTGTTGTGAGTGGGAGTAAAACTACTTATTACAAAGTTACAGCTAGTTCATTAAACGTAAGAAGTGGACCTGGTACAAATTATAAAAGAATAGGATCATTGAAAAAAAATACAAAGGTATATCCTTCCTCTATCAGTAAAGGTTGGGCAAAGATAAATTACAATAGTAAGACTGGTTATGTATCTACTTCTTATTTAAAAAAATGTGTAAGCGATACAACAACAACTGTAAGTAAAAGGAATTATGTATGTAATGTTAACACTGCTATTAGAACTACTTATAAAAAGAGTTCTACTAATAAATGCACAATACCTGCTGGTACAACTATAAGATGTATTTATAGTACAAAATACTTAGATCCCGAAGATAAGAAAAAAGAAAGATATTATTATAAGTTAGCTGAAAAATATAAGGGCCACACTGGATATGTTGCTGTAAATAACTTAACTGCTGCAACTGACGTTAAGTATGAGTATGAGATAGAACCTAACACTGCTGACGATAAGACTGGGATGGTCGAAGTATACGGCTTTACAAGTAATAATGAGAAATTATTTAAAATGGGGTTATATGATGATAATGAGTATTACGAATTTACTTATCCTTTAATCCAGGTTGGAAGTACTGATTTCTTAAAAGATAAAACAGTAGCACCTGATCCTAAAATAAAAACCACAACTAATGGAGGGGACAATGGTTTAACTGTAACTAAAGATGCTCTATTAAGCGGGAAATATGGATCGTGGAACGAATTTTATGGGAAACTGGGAATCCAACGAAAAGATGGAAAATGGAAAGCCTGGGTTTATAAGATAAAGGATGGAACTACTGTTAAGCAACTTTTAAAAAATGAAGTAAAGGTTACGGGTAGTCCTACTGGGAAACTTTCATACATAGTTGTTTATTTTGGAATAAGTGTTGATAGTGCTGAGAAAGCAAGTGGTATGGCCTTATCCCATGTAACAGTTAAAAACTTAACTCCTAAGACTCAAACTATTAATAATAACGTGAGTATTTTTGAAGAAGGTGACGTATTGAAAGTGGATTGTTACAACAATAGAGTTTGGCTTAATGATAAACCTTACAATTCAAAGATTGACATAGGTAGTCAATTTTTCCCTCTTGAAATAGGTGACAATACCATAAAAATAAGTAGTGATGATAACGGGATTACATCTAGTGTTATCTACAATGAAAGGTGGTTGTAGTAATGGTTGAAACTATATTTATACTAGATCCTAATAAAAATGTAATAGGACAACTAAGTAATAATGGAACTTCGCCATCTGCTCCATTTTTTGATGATATGTATATCTCAGAGTTAAGTAATGGAAGTGAAACCTATGAGTTTTCAACAGTTAGTAACTCAATAACAAATGACATCATAAGTCTAGGTAATCATGTTGTTTTTAAATATGATGATAAATATAAAATGTTTCAGATAATGGACACTGAGGAAAGTCACAGTGACGGGGAAGAATTTATAACTTGTTATTGTGAAATGGCTGGTTTAGAACTCCTTACAGATTATTGTGAGCCTTTCAAAATAGAAGGTAACGTTGTATCATTTTTCAATACAGTATTACAAGATACTAACTGGCAACTGGGTATGTATAGTAGCTCATTAGTTGATAATATTCAAACTGTAAAAAATGAAACTTATAACAATGTGTATAAAATAATTCAAGAGAATATACCTACATTTGGAAATATTGAAATTGAGTATAGAGTTAATTTTGAAAACAATAGATTAACTGGATATTTCATTGATGTGTTCTCCAACGAAGGACGTGGAAATAAGACTTATAAGAGATTTGAATATGGTGAGAATGTTAGTGGTGTAGTTAGGAAAAGAAATCTAAATGATTTTGCCAGTGCCATGATAGGGGTAGGTCAAAATAATCTTACTTTTAAAGATGTTGTTTGGAGTACTGCTAAAGGTGATCCTGCTGATAAACCTGCGGGACAGGACTTTATAGTTGATATTGAAGCCAATAATAAATATAACAAGTCAGGAAGATATATCAAAGGACTATTTGAGGATTCTGAAATCACTAACGGACAGGATTTACTACTTAAAACTTGGGAAAAGTTACAAGAAGTTAAAGAGCCTAAATTCGATTATGAGATTGATATAAGTCTTGTTAGTGATGAATATTCAGATGTGATGATAGGTGATACAGTTTATGTTGCAGACTTTGACTATAACCCGCCTATGTTTTTAGAGGCTAGAGTTGGTAAGTTAGAACTTTCTTTCTCAGATCCTACTAAAAATAAATGTACTCTTAGTAACTATAAAGAAATAGCAAGTAAAATACGAGAGGTCGGTGGTGGTACTAGTGATTTAGATGAGGCAATATCTAAATATTTCCCAATCGACAGTGATAAGATTTTAAATGGTGCAATCACCGAAGGTAAAATTGATCCTAATTATGTTGAAGTTATGAAAACAAATGTAGTAGATGCCAGTATGGTAATTACAAAAGAGTTAATTGCTGAGAGTGCCACGATACTAGATGCAAAAATAGAAAACTTAACAGCTAAGGATGTAATCATAGAAGGTACTTTGGAAGCGGTTAATGCTACCATTGAGAAATTAACTGCAAAAGACGTAATCATAGAAGGTGATTTGGAAGCAGCAAATGGTCACATTCATAATCTTACAAGTGATCTTGCTAAAATTAATACCCTTATTAATGGTAATTTAACAAGTGATAATATACATTCTTTAATATTAACCTCAGATAAAGTAACTGTTGAGAATGGATTTATAACAAATGCAATGATTAAAAGTCTTATTGCAGATAAAATTACAGGTGGCTCAATAAATACTAATAATGTATCAATTTCATCTAGTGATGGAAGTTTACAACTAAATGGAACTTTACAACAGTTTAGGGATCAAAATGGAATTGTAAGAATACAAATGGGAAAAGATTCTCAAGGTAATTTTACATTTGGAATATTTGACTCTACTGGTAAAGGAACCTTAATTGATGCTAACGGTATAACTGAGAAAGCTATTGGACAGGGTATCATAGTAGATAATATGATCTCTGATAATGCAATGATCTCAGGGGATAAAATTGACATATCTAGTGTTATAACCAATATCAATAACAATAATGAAACTAGTATCAATGCAAGTAGTATAACTTATGATGGTAAAAAATTAGATGTATCATTTAATGAGTTAAAAACAAAAGTTGAAACGATTGAGAACATAACAATAGATGGTGATTTATCTAGTGTTATGGAACAAGTTACCACTAATACAACTAATATAGGGATAGCTCAAGGACAAATATCTCAATTAATATCTGATACTACTATTACTAAGGAGAATGGACAAACTGTATCACTTAAAGATGTTTATAATTCAGTTAAGAATACAGTAGATACCCATACTCAAACAATAGGCTCATTGGAAAGTACTGTTAATACTGTTAATAGTAAACAATCTAAATTAGAACAAGATTTAAGTGGATTCAAAACTACTGTATCTAATACTTATACTACTAAAGAGGAATTAGATAATCTTAACATAGGTACTAGAAACTTATTAAAATTAACTGATAGTGAAAAATTAATAACTGGTACTAATACAATCAATCAAAGTATGACATTATATCAGTTAAGTGATCCTTCATTGATGGTTGGTAAAAAAGTTACTCTATCTTTTAAATACCAGGTAAGCAATTATTCTTCAGGATATTTTAAAATACAAACTGCTAATAATGTATTTCAATCATTTAAGACGGTAACTCCTTCGGGGAACGGTACTTTTACATACACTTCAACTATTACAATGACTAGTGAGACAGGGTATACTAATATACAGATTAGACTCGATAACTTCAACGGAACAGTTAAAATATTAGCTAATACTGCAATATTAGTAGTAAGTGACAAAGCTGCGGACTGGACACCAGCTCCCGAAGATATTAGAAATGATATATCCCAAGTAGAGCAAACCGCTAATAAAATAAATTGGGTGGTCGCAAGTGGAGATTCATCAAGTAATATGTCTTTAACTAGTGATGCTTACAATGTAATTAGTAAAAATATTTCCTTGACGGCTGATAGAATAAATCTTAATGGTTATGTATCAAATGATGATGCTAACTGGTCAATAGATAATCAAGGTAATATGAACTCTAAGAATATGGCCATTGAAGGTGAATTGTCCGCTGATACTGTTACTTGTAATAAGATCAATAACCCAAATTATCCCGAATCATTATCATCTGATACTTTAATATATATAAATT
>CAMBXR010000050.1 GCA_945871955.1 uncultured Clostridium sp.
CCAACTTCCCCTTGAATACCTTGGATACCTTGGCGGCCTTGAGGCCCAGGATTACCAGTATCACCCTTAGGACCTTGTAATCCAGTTAGACCTATATCGCCCTGAGGTCCTTGTGGACCCTCAGGACCAATATTACCTTGAGGACCAGTAGCACCAGTAGGTCCTTGAGGCCCAGTAGGCCCAATTCTACCTTCAGGTCCTTGAGGCCCAGTAGGCCCAATATTACCCTGAGGTCCAGTAGGCCCAACTTCACCTTGAATCCCCTGAATACCTTGAGGACCTTGAGGACCAGTAGCACCAGTAGGACCTTGAGGGCCAGGAGGGCATATACAGTTAGAATCACAAGGATTATACTCAATACAGATATAAGGAGGGCAATTACTGCAGCAAGAGCAAACTTTAAAAATACAAGTTGAAGAATAAGGAATTAAAGCTATTCCGTAAATTGATATATTTTGATGTAATATATCAGCTATTAAATCTGTTAAATTAACTTCTAAACACTTTGAATTATATTCAAAACTATAGCAATGATTTGTTTTTTTTATTGATAATTCACTATTCCAACAAAGAGTTTCTATGTTAAAAGGATTAGTTATAACTCCTATTTGAAAAGATATATTTTTTAGATTACTATTATTTTGGTTCATATTAAGAATCAACTTTGCACTATTTAAATTTTTTATATCTAAAATAGACAAAAAAGAAATTTCTAATATAGCGATACTTAAATATGATTTTAAATGAGATTTGGATAGACGAAAGTTTCCTATTTCCATATAAGTAAGGTTGTTAAAATTACAATCAGCATCATATTCAGAAATATAGGTAGACGATATGAAAGGCATTTTCATTGTAGCCATATATGTTTTCCTCCTTTAAAAATTAGTAAAATAATACAAGTGTAGATTTTTATTAAAAGAAAAGTATGATCAATATTAATCATACTTATAAATGTGGTTTAAATATCGTTAGTTAGAATCATCTTTATGATGAGAAGATTTCTTTACTTTTTTAACCTTCTTAACTTTTTTCTTTGGAGATGTAGAGGATACGTCCTTAGTATCTTCAGGTTTATTTATAGCTTTAGTCTTTTTAGCTTTTTTCTTAACTTTTTCTTGTATCTCAGCATCATTTATTTTACTCATTATACTATCTAATTTTTTTTGTTGCTCTGGTTGTAGGAAATTTTTAAATTTAGATACGACTTCTTCTTTTCCCTTTAATCCTTTACCTATTTTTATAAGCTCATCAATAAGTTCATCTTCTGACTTTCCTTTATAGCCTTCAGCAATTTTTTCTATCTTATCTTTATCAATATTTTTTTCCTTTGCAAATTTTTCAAGAGTTTTTGGATCTACTTTTTTCATAGCAAGCTCCTTTCTATTTATGCTCAAATATTGTAATTTTAGAGTATCATAATATACTATTTAATATATGCGTAAGAATTTTAATAGTGATATACCTTTGTAAACTTTTATGAAATAAATACTTATTATAAATATATTAATAGTAGATAAAAAAAAGACTGCAATAATACATAGTCTTTTTATACAAGACAAAAAATTATCAATCATATAAGTTATTTTATGTATGGAATTGTTATAGACATATTAACTTTCACAGAAAAAATACTTTCTATAATATCTAAGAAATTTTCCTCATAGTATTAATATATAGGAGTAATATGTAAAATTGGTAATTTACTTAATTAATATAGATAAACTCTTATTAAAATGTAACATATAAAGTTTACCATTCATATTTTATTAAGAAGGAGTAGAAATATTAAGGGGTGACTTGTGTGAACAATTTACTGTTAATACTGGCGATGATGCTATTAAGTAATGGTAATATATCGTTATTTGATAATAAAAATAAATCAAATAAGTCTGTTGAGGAGTCAACAAGGGTGGAAGTTATTGAGCCTAATAGTAAATATACACAAAATAAAAGAAGTGGTCCTAAAGTACGTAAAATAAAAAAAATCAAGAAAAAACCTAGAAATAAAGAAGCTGGTAAAGAGAGAATACAAGATCCTATTAAAAATATTCTAAAGTTTGATATGACGGACGTGAATAAAGGTATCAACTTGATGGATTTAAGCGATGAAGATTTGGATAGAGGAATGGAAATTATAACAAGAACAAAGAAATATATGAATAGAGAAGAAAGAAATATACTAATAAAGCTAGAAAGTGTTCTTGATTTAGTTAAAGGGATAAAAAAATTAAATGGCGTTAATATATTGGTCGAAGAAGATGAAAGTGAATTTTTTAGAAGTATGGATGAAGAAGATAAAAAAAATATGATGATAAAAGAAATTCTAGAAGTTTTTCCAGAAAAGAAAAAACAATCTGTTGAGAAGGCTATTGAAATGAAAAAAATGATAGACTTATTTGCAGAATTATTTTTACCAGATGGTGAGGATAGTGGAGGTTTTAGTTTAAGTTCTTTAGCTGACATTAATAATTTGGGAAGTATTAATAATTTAAAATTGTTAGGTAATCTTTTGAGAAGTCTTGATGATGATACTGAAGATGAAGAAGATGAAAATAAGGAATATGAATACGTTGATGTAGATGAAGATGATATAAAAGAAGTTTATGATGAAGAAGAAAATGATGTAGATATAGATGATTATAATGAATATTTAGAAGCAAATACAGCTATTACAGATAAAAAAAGAAATAATAAAAGTAAAGTTAAAAGAAATAGAATTAGAAGAAAAAAGGAGTATAAAAATTAACTGATTTAGATAAAAAATATTTATTTACATAAGCATAATTATAATATTTTGGTAAAATAACTTAAAATTAAAAAATTTTACAGAATAAACTACTTTAATTATTTAGGAATTTATATTATAATAAATATAAATAAAACAAAGAAATAAATCCTAGGACATACGACAGGCTTCCTTTAAATTCAACCGACATGTATTATACGGGAGACCGGGTCTTATAATAGTAAGATACCATTATATTTATATAAAGGAATCTAAATTTGTAAGCAGGTCACCCACCTGGGAGATTCTCGGGTCTGAATTTACAGGACCAACGGTGCCTTGGGAATAAAAAAATGTTGCTTTTTAAGCAACATTTTTATTTTGTCTAAATTTATTATATTCCAAGTATTCCTACTTCATTTGATGTAGAAAATACATGATTTATATTATAACCCAAATCATCCTTATAATTAGATAAAAAAGCAGATCGTACAAAATCGTCTTTTATAGAATATTCATCTATGGAAGGATCACACCACGTTTTACCGTTATTCTCACAATAAGAAGTAAATAATTTATTGAAATTTACCCAGTAAACAAATAATTTATTATCTTTTTTGAGTAAAGAAGGATACATACAAGTAGATGGTTGGCTTAAATATGAAGAAGTATCCATGTCAAATTTATTATTATTTAAATATCCATTTATGTACTTCACCACATATCCATTTTTTACATATTCGCAAAAACATAAATGATAAAAATTCATACTATCTCTAATGACATCTAAATAGATTTTATTTTTATTAGAGTTTGTAATTTGTATAGGATCGCTCCAACAAAAAGTACCTAAGTTAAATTTTGAAGCAAAGACTTCTTCACAACCATTTATTAATTTAAGATAAAATATAGTTGGTGCTAATCCATTCCAAAGTACAACAAAATTATTTAATACTAAATGATTAATAAAATCAATTTTGTTTTCTATCCAATAATTATTTTCTTTATAATGATGGAAAAGAGCACAAGTATTAGTAGATTCATTATTGAATACGTAATAAAAAATATGAACACTATCATTTATATATTTTATATAAGGAAAAGCTAATCCAAACTTTTTGAAATTATAAGTTATAGATTCTTTTGGTATGAAGGTATTAGAGTTATTTTTACATTCTAATATTTGTAGGGATTTATCACAGTAAATACAATAAATATTATCATCCTCATCAAGTGAAAAAGAGTATTTAGTAAAATCTATATCTGTATTATTTATTAATATATCTTTATGAACTAAATTATTATTAGAATCATAATACTTATAATAAAGCCCATTATTTCTGAGATATATGTATAACATATCTTTATTTTTTCGTCTAACTATGGCATAACATTCATTTATAAAGCTCATTTTCAACCTCCTAAAAATTTTCATATTATAATATATTTACAAAAAAAATTTATATTCTACTTTTTATTATAAATATGTATATATAGGTAACACTTATTCTTCAAAAAGCATAATATTTATTAGGCTAGAAAGCCAGAGCATTTTAAAACCATATCATTCAAGGAGGATAACAAAAATGCAAGATTTGAGAAAGAATAAGAGAAAAATTAATAATAAACAAATGTGTGAAATAAGTAATATTGGGGAACAAGAAGTAAGAGCAGTTGAAGAACTTGATAGAGGATGCAAATGTAATAATCAAAATATGGAACAACAACAAAAAAATAATAAATGCCATGATAAACATGAAAAATGTGAATTAGAATGCCATTGTGAATGTAAAAAACATGAAAAAGTTGAAAAATGTGAAGAATGTGAAGTTATATCTGAATCATGTACAGTAAATCCATGTAGAGAAGAATGTTGTAATGGAATAAGCCCAAGCTATTCAACAAGAAATGCTTCTCCGGTAGCTATAGAAACAAATAGAATATTTGATTCTATACAATTTAGAACATTTACAGATGCTACAGGACCAAATGGACAAACTTTATTCTTTGATTTTGACGTTGTAAGTGTAAGAGGAAATGTACCATCTAGAGGATTGGCAAAAGTTACAGTTGATGAAGTTTGCGTTAACTTCTCATCAATTGATATAACTCCAGGAGATATAACTGTAGATGATTTTGTAGTAACTCCAATTGAAAATGACTCACCTTGTGATACAGTATTTGAATCTTTAGTATGTCCAATAAGAAACGCAACTTGTTGTGCAAGAAATATGGGACAAAATGTATTATTCAGAGAAAGAGGATTAAACGCTACAGTAAATGACTTAGTTCTAGAAATAAGAGGTCATTGTGGATGTACTAAGATAGTTGCTCTTGCATATCCAGCAATAAGGAGAAGTAATGGACAATTATGTAGAGTAGACTCTGTTGAATTTAGATTTAACACATTAGCTTCTAATTTATGTGTTCCATCTAGTGGTAGAACAGTAACATTAAGACAAAATTATTTAAATAATTTAACAGTTGACTGTATATCTAATGCTTTTATATCTGCAGAAGATTGTAACTTTGATTGTAATGGAAATATAAGACATGACTGTGACTGTGATTGTGACTGTGATTGTGATGATGACTTTGGCTGTGATTGTTTTGATTTCACAATACCAAGTGGAATTGATTTAATATTATGTATTGAAGAAACAGTTAGTGCTTTAATAGGGGACCAAGTAGTAGTTCTAGCAGATACTGGTTTTGAACCAAGAGTAGTAGACACTTTTGCAAATGTTTGTAGATTTCCAGGTTGTGGTGAAGAATAAATTATATAATTAAAGTATACTACAAATGACTAGAGAAATGATTAACAAAATATCTTTATTCTACTAAAAGAAAGGACTATCATTAAATGATGGTCCTTTTTCTTATGGGAATGTTAATTTTTGTAAATAATACTATAACAATATTCAAAAAGATCATCTTTAATAGTAGAAGAACTTTTGAAATCAGAAAAAGAAGTTGATCTTCTAAGAAGGTTATGAGTTGGTATCCATTTTCTATTAGAAGTATTAAATATAAGAGTTTTGCTATATAAATCAGATCTACTATTTTTATTTATAGTTTCATAGTTCAAAATCATATTTGACATATCGTCAATATTTAGCTTATAAATACTTTCATCCCTTTGAACAATATTATTAATATGATACTTATGAATATTATAATTAGTTGGGCTAAAGTTAAAATGAGACAATCTATACTGATTATTTTTAAGAGAAGACTCTTCAACAACAAAAATATTTAAGTATTTTTCAATAATAAAAAGTCTCATATTTTTTAGATTATTTATATTATGGCAAGCTTTACATAGTATTTTTCTTTTGATACGTCCATTTTTATAAAGAAAGTGAATAAGTCTACCTTTCGTGTCTATAGAGCAAATATGAATAAAGTTATTATCATCAAAATTTGCACAATAGGAGACTATATTATTGGCTATTTTATTAATTTTTTCATTTATATTTTTTATATATAAACAGTTATTTTCTGTATAAACATAAAAAGGTTTTATATCATTAATCATATTTAACTTTTAACCTCCTAAGATTTCATTTCTTTTAATGCTTTTACTAAAACTATGCTATGAAGAATAGTTGTCAAAATGGAAGTGGCAGTTACAGTATAGATATAGGCATATATATGAAGATGAGGTAATGGTAATAAAAAATATAGTGCTATGACTTGAATTACCATTGTTGAAATAGTATTAATACTAGCTATAATTTCTTTTCTTATTGCATGAAGTATTGATGATAAAGTTTGGTTAAGACATAAGAAAAGAGGAGCTAAATACATTGCTTTTAAATATTGACCAGCTAATTTATTATTAAAAACTAAAAGACATAATTCTTCTCCACTAAAATAGAAGAAGATGGATGAGATTAGTCCAACACCTATTGTTAAAACTAGGGAATAATTAATTTTCATTCTTACTTTTTTATATTTATTTAAAGCAATCTCTTGAGAGATGCTTGGAATTAAATTTACTACTAAAGCAGATCCTATGGTAAATGGAAGATAAACAAAGGGCATCACCATACCACATATAATTCCATAAACTCCTATGGACTGGTCATAGGATATGCCTGATAAAACTAATCTTGATGGAACTATCATGGAACTTACAGATTGTAAAATAACAGAAGACATTCTATTACAAGTAATAGGGAGAGCCATTTTTAAAGTTTCTATAGAGGAATAATAGAAATCTCTAAGTCTAATAGTAAATGTATTATATAATGATGATTCTTTATAAAGACATATACTCATATATAATACGTTTATAGCCTCACCCATAGAAATTCCAATAAGTGTTACATAACAAATCATAGCTTTATCACTTATGTACATAGAAAGTAAAAATACAAATAATATCCTTGTAAGTTGCTCGATTACTTGACCTATGGCAGGAACCATAACTTTTTTTATTCCATAAAAATATCCTCTAAACACATTAGAAATAGTAATTAGAACAATAGCTGGACAAATAGAAAGAACAAATAAATTCAAACTTTCGTTTTTTAAAAGTCTAAGAGATAAATAATTACTACAAACAGATACAATTAAAGAAATAAATAAAGATATAAAAAAAGCCACATATAAAGTTGATATGAAAAATATATTTGCATCTTTTTTACTATTCAGAGCATTTTTTTTAGCAACTAAACATGAAAGTGCAGTTGGTATACCTGTGGTGGTTAGGGCTATACATATCATTAAAAAGTTGAATATCATATGATATATACCAAGGCCTACATCTCCCATAACCCGTGATAGAAAAATTTTATATAGGAAGCCTAATAATCTTACAATTAAGTTAGATATAAATAAAATTATTGTTGATAAAACTAAATTAGGCACTCTCAAAAAAATCACCTCCACATATTAAAAATGTATTCTTATGGAGGTAAAAAAATAATTATAATTTAATAAAATTTGGTTTTAAATTATCAAATGTACAAATGTATTTAAATCCAAGATCTTTTAAATAAGATTCAATATAATCAAATTTATGAGAGATAAAAGCTGGAGAATGTGCATCAGATCCTGTAGTTATTATCTCTCCACCTAAGTCTTTATAAAGAGAAATTATTTTTCTTGAAGGTGTTAAGTCAGGTAAGTCATATCTAAAGCAAGATGTATTTACTTCTATTCCTTTACCATTATAAATAACTTCTTTTAATATAGATTCGATAATATCCATAAATAAACTATCTCCTAAAATACTGCTATAATTTCCATATCTTTTGATTAAATCTACATGGCCTAATACACTATAATTTTGAAAATTTTTAATTATTTCATATAAGGTTTTATAGTAAATTTCATAAGCTTCAGCTTGGGTTTTATTTTTAAAATAATCATCATAATAGAAGTCGTTTTTATCAATGGAATGTTGAGAACAAATTATAAAATCAAACTTATTATTTTTCATATCTTCATTGTATTTTTCTATAAGGTGAGGTTGTAGTCCAAGTTCGATTCCTTTTTTTATAGTGATTTTATCTCTATATTTATTTTGTGCTGATTCTAAGGTATGTAAGTATTCATTATAATCTAGAACAAATTCATCAGTCTGTGATACATCATAATCTATATGGTCTGTAAAACATATTTCTTTTACACCTAAGTTTATGGCAGCTTCAACCATTTTTTTCATAGAAGTTTTGCTATCTGGAGAGAAGTTACAGTGGACGTGATAATCATAGAACATTATTATTTCCCCTTTCATAAAAATTTGGTATTATATATATTAATGATAGCAAATACATATTTAAACATCAATAAATCTAAAAATAAGTAAGTGGTGATTAAATGGATAAATACAAATTACAATTAGATGATAGCAATAGTAAATATATTCAAATTTATAATTATATAAAAGATATGATTGTTCAAGGTAATATAAGAGAACATGAAAAACTTCCACCAATAAGAAAACTAGCTGAGCTTCTAAATGTTAATAATGCAACTATTGTAAAAGTATATGAGTTGTTAGAAAAAGAAGGTTACGTATATAAAATAGTAGGTAGTGGAACTTTTGTATCTTCAGTTAACATAAAAAAAGAAGTAAAATCAAAAGAATATAAAGATTTAATACATTTTGAAAATGGTAATCCATCAAAAGATATGTTTCCACTAGATAATTTTAAATCAGCCATAAATATGGCTTTGGAAAAAGAGGGAGCTTCCATATTTGAGTATGATGAAGGTATGGGCTGTGAAGATTTAAGAAAAGAATTATGTACATATTTAAAAAGTAAAAAAATAAATACTCAAAAAGATAATATTCAGATAATATCTGGTGCTCAGCAAGGTATAGATATAGTATGTAAAGGTCTTATAAATTATTCTGATGTGGTATTTGTAGAAGAACCTACTTATAATGGAGCTTTGGAAGTTTTCAAAAGTAGAGGAGCTAAGATTATTACTATTCCTATGCTTAAAGATGGAATAGATATAGGTATATTAAAGCTTAAATTAGAAAAAATAAAGCCAAAGCTAATATATGTTATGCCAAATTTTCAAAATCCAACGGGAATCTCTTATAGTGAGTACAAAAAAAAGAAGCTAATAGAATTAAGTGAAGAATATGATTTTTATATTTTAGAAGATGATTTTATAAGTGATTTTAAGTTTGACAGTGAAGATAATAGACCATTAAAAAGCTATGACATAAGCAGTAGAGTTATATATATTAAATCTTTCTCAAAAATACTTATGCCAGGACTTAGGATAGGTATAGTTGATATACCAATAGAGTTACAAAAGGAAATTCTTTGGGCAAAATATTCTTCAGATATATCAACACCAGGACTTATTCAAAAGTCTATGTATTATTATATGAAGTATTTTAATTGGGAAGAATATTTAAAAAGTATAGATAAAGTTTATACTAAAAAATATAGAAAGACAAAACAGCTATTGGAAGAAAAACTTGGTGATAAACTAAAGATTAGTCAGTCTCAAGGTGGTTTAAATTTCTTTCTTGAGTTACCACGAGGATATTCATCCCAAGCATTTTATAACTTTATGCTACAAAAAGGAGTTTGTATTACACCAGGAACTTATTTTTTTGATAATATAATGGATGACAGATTTTTTAGGATAAATATAGCTAATGAAAAAATCGAGGGTATAGAAAAAGGAATAACTATAATAGAAAATAATTTAGAAGAGTTTATTACATCTTACAAAAAAGGAGAAACTATAAGAAGTAATAAAATTTTTTATTAATAAAAGAGAAAAAGACCTAGGAGGAAAACAATGTTTGATCAAAAGAAATTAGATAGAATAAATTTTTTAGCAAAGAAAAATAAAGAAGAAGGATTAACAAAGGAAGAATTAGCAGAAAGAGAAGTGCTAAGAAAAGAATACTTAGAAAATTTTAGAGCACACTTTAGATCTAGACTTGAAAATGTAAAAGTTGTACATACTCAAGAAGAGTATGATGAATTAATGAAAAAGAATCAGAACTAAAAATCTATAAATAGGGGGTCAAAAATGAACTTAAAACATAAATTTGCAAATGGTTGGAAAGTTATAAAAGAAATGAATAATATGGATAATGCTATGGCATATTCTGAAGAATATATTGATTTCTTAAATAAAAGTAAAACAGAAAGACTATGCGCTAGAGAAATAATTAGATTGGCATCATCACAGGGATTTATATCTATAGAAGAAGCAATGAAAAAAGGGAAAATAGAATGTGGAGATAAAATCTTTGCAGAGAATAAGGATAAAGGTGTAGCTTTATTTGTAATTGGTGAAAAAGATATAGAAAAAGGCATGAAAATAGTTGCCTCTCATATAGATTCACCTAGACTAGACTTAAAACAATATCCATTATATGAAGATGATAATATGGCATACTTTAAAACTCATTACTATGGTGGAATAAAAAAATATCAATGGGTATCCATGCCACTAGCATTATACGGAGTAGTAATTTTACAAGATGGAACTAAAGTTGATATTGCTATAGGAGATGAAGAAAGTGATCCTGTATTTTGTATAAATGATTTATTACCACATTTATCATCTGAGCAAAATCAAAAGAAATTACACGAAGCAATCAGTGGAGAAGACCTGAATGTATTAATTGGAAGTATTCCTCTTGACGATGAAAAAGAGTCAGCTGTAAAACATAATATGTTAAGATTATTAAATGAAAAATATAACATAACAGAAGAAGATTTTCTAAGTGCAGAGATAGAAGTAGTTCCAGCAGGAAAAGCAAAAGATTTAGGACTAGATAAATCTATGATTATTTCTTATGGCCAAGATGATAGAGTGTGTGCTTTTGCAGGAGTAAAAGCTATACTTGAAACTGAAAAACCAGAATATACAGCAGTTACTTTATGTGTAGACAAAGAAGAAACAGGTTCTTATGGTAATACAGGTATGCATTCTAGATTCTTTGAAAACACTGTTGCAGAATTAATAAACTTACAAGGAAATTATTCTGACTTAAAAATAAAAAGAGCTATGGCAAAATCTAGAGTATTATCTGGAGATGTAAATGCAGCTTATGATCCAAACTTTTCTTCAGCATATGAAAAAGCAAACTCAGCTCACTTAGGATATGGTGTTGCAATAATGAAGTACTCTGGTTCAAAAGGAAAAAGTGGAACAAGTGATGCCAATGCAGAATTCGTTTGTGAAGTAAGAAGAATATTTAATAAAGAAAATATAGCATGGCAAACAGGAGAGCTTGGTAAAGTTGACCAAGGAGGCGGAGGTACTGTGGCTTATATATTAGCCAATTATGGTGCTGAAGTATTAGACTGTGGTGTTGGTTTATTAAGTATGCATGCACCTTATGAAGTTGCATCAAAAGCAGATATATTTGAAATGTATAGAGGTTACAAAGCCTTTTTAAATATAAATCTATAATAAAAAATCCTTCTATTTTATGAAAATAGAGGGATTTTTTTATTTTAAATTAATAACATAATAGAGCTATATAAAACTTGTATCCATTGTGCGAGTTGTTGCTTTTCTGAATACTTTTTGTTATATTTATAATAAGAATATAATTCTATAATTGACTTGTATTACAAAATAATTACAAAATAATATTTGTTATCAAATTATGTCTATTATAGGTTATAATCATTTAGTAAGAAAATAAGATAAAAATTTTAAGAAAATATATACTTATACTTGATATAAGGAGGAAAAATTTATGAATATTAAAAAATCATTATCTGCATTGATTATTTTGACCATGATTTTTACGGGATGCTCCAGTTATCAAGTCAAAGAAGAGGCCGTATCTTTGCCAGATAAAGCTACAAAACAAAAAACTATGACTAAAGTCCAAAATAATATTAATGAAATAATAGGCAAAGATTACGAATATGTCTTAAGTAATTTAGGTGAACCTAATGCTACAGCATATTGGATAGATAAAGATACCGTTGATAAGATACATACATTAGATAATATAGAAAATATAGGAGATGTTAATTTAGTATATTTAAAGAATGTATCTAATGAAAATAACAATAGTAGTGCTTTATATTTACAATTAGAAGATAACAATGTTAAAAAAGTACAAATAGTGGATTATTCTAGTTTTGAAATAAAAAAATCTTTGGTTAAATCAAAAATACTTGTAAACTGTTATACAGAGGGGGAAATAGTAAACCTAGATACTCTAAAAGATAAAAAACTAGATGATTATATTGGTCTAGATATAAGTGGAATGGAAAAAATAGTAGGTAATAAAAAAGCATCATATGATGCATACTTATTTGATAAATTAGATAAATCTATAAATGTATATGAGTTAGATAATAATAAACTATTAGTTATATTTACAGAACAAAATAAAATAAGTAATATAAAAATTATTAGTGATATAGATGACATTATAGATACAATTAAAGATGAAGTTCTAGGTAAATAATCATATAAAAAGTTATAGATTCTAATAAAATCTATAACTTTTTTAATAATTATAAATAACAGAGGATCATAATAAGAAATGAGTAAGATAGAAATAGCTGAATATATTGTTGAAAATAAAAAAATTCCAAAGGAGTTTGATAATTACACAATTGTTCAAATCAGTGATTTGCACAATAAATCATTTGGAAATAATAATATTCATTTGATTAATAAAATAGATAAAATTAATCCACAAGTAGTATTTATTACAGGTGATATGATTGATGGAGAAAGTAAAAATTTTCAAGTAGCTTTAGATTTATTAAATAATTTAGTAAACAAGTATAAAGTATATTATATTACAGGCAATCATGAACAAAAGGCTTTAGTAAAAAAATATAAAAATCTATATAAAGAATATTTTAGAAAGCTGCGTAATATAGAAGGTGTACATTTAGATAATGAAAAAATTCAAATAAAAAAAGGTGATAGTCATATTAATCTTTATGGATTAACAATACCTTTTAAATGCTATAAATATTTATTTGATAAAAATAAAAGTATAGACTTAGAGGAGAACTTTTTACAAGATAACTTACCAGAAATTAATAGGAATGAATATAATATTTTATTATCTCATACACCATTTTATTTTGATGAGTATGAGAAATGGGGGGCAGATCTTATTTTAGCTGGCCATGTTCATGGAGGAATAATAAGAATTCCTTTTGTAGGTGGACTATTATCGCCAAATAGACAATTTTTCCCTAAATATGATTTGGGGAAATACAATAAAAACAATTCTACTATGATAGTTACTAAGGGTCTAGGAGGATCAAAGGTGCTTGTTAGAATTAATTGTAAGCCAGAAATTGTTAAAATAATATTAAAATCTAAACATTATTAGGCATGTAAAAATTAAAGGGGGAATTATTTATGATAGGAAATAATGTAACAATAATAGTAGTATTTATACTATACTTGGTAATGATGTTAGTCATAGGGGTTGTGGCTTTTAAAAGGACATCAAATACAACTGACTACTATTTAGGGGGGAGATCATTAGGTAAATGGGTTGTTTCAATTAGTGCTCAAGCTTCGGATATGAGTGGATGGCTATTGATGGGTCTACCTGGAGCTGCATATCTATCAGGTTTAGAAGCTGGATGGATAGGGATAGGTTTAGCCATAGGAACTTATCTTAACTGGAAGTTTGTTGCTAAAAGGCTTAGAAATTATACTGAAGTATGTGGCAACTCTATAACTATTCCTCAGTTCCTGGGAAATAGATATAGAGATGAGGGGCATATTATAAGACTTGTTAGTGCATTATTTATATTAATATTCTTTTTAGTATATACAGCATCAGGATTTGTAAGTGGAGCAAAATTATTCTCCACAGTATTTAATATGGACTATACAGTTGCTTTATTAATTGCAGTTTTAGTTGTTGTTTCTTATACTTTTGCTGGAGGATTTTTTGCTGTATGCTGGACAGACTTAGTTCAAGGTATATTAATGTTTATGGCCATAGTAATAGTTCCAGTGGCAGCAGTAGAAAGTATGGGAGGACTTAATGCAACTTTAGCTAATATAAACTCAGTAAATCCAGAATTACTTAATGCTTTTACTGCATCTGATGGAAGTAAGGTAACATTAATATCAATAATTTCTTCACTGGCTTGGGGGCTTGGATATTTTGGACAACCTCATATTTTAGTTAGATTTATGGGTATAAAGAATTCTGAGGATATAAAACATTCTAGAATAATAGCAATGGTATGGGTAGTATTTTCATTATGTGCAGCAGTGTTAGTAGGATTATTAGGAAGAGTTTATTTAAGTGAAGACTTAATGGCAACATCAGGAGAGACTGTTTATATTAAAATGGTGCTTTCTATATTCCCAATAGTTTTAGCAGGATTATTCTTAGCAGCAATATTGGCAGCTATTATGAGTACAGCAGATTCACAACTTCTTGTAACAGCATCTGCTATAACAGAAGATTTTTATAAAACTAAAATAAGAAAAAATGCCAGTGATAAAGAATTAATGATAGTAAGTCGTTTAACAGTTATATGTGTAGCAATAATTGCTGCAATAATTGCAACTAATCCAAATAATACAGTACTTGGTCTTGTGGAAAATGCTTGGGCAGGATTTGGAGCGACATTTGGTCCAATAGTACTATTCTCACTTTTATGGAAGAGAACCACTAAAAAAGGTGCCATAGCAGGAATGATAACAGGAGGGGTAAGTGTTATTATTTGGAGAAGACTGGGAGCGACTTTAGGTGGAATATTTACATTATATGAAATAGTTCCAGGATTTTTATTATCAGCACTAGTAATTTATGTTGTTAGTAAGATGGATAAAGAGCCATCACAAGATATAATTGATGAATTTGAAAAAGTTCAAGGCATAAATAATCAAACCAATGCATAATAAATAAAGACTTGAGGATATTCTTCGAGTCTTTTTTGATTTAAGAAGGGAGTGATAATATGAAATTTGATAAAGATTTCGAATATAAGTTTAAAAAAGAGAAATATTTTGAATATATAAAAAAACAAGGTAGATATATAAGTTCAGTAGAAAAAAATTTTGCTAAGAAATATGATGGAATGAAAGTTAAAGTTATAAATGAAAACCAAGGTGTAGTAGATGGAGTGTATCAAGTTATGAGTATTTGGTGTGAAAAAATAATTAAATAGTCAGAAAAAAAGGCAACTAAGTTAGAGTAAAATCTAAAATAGCTGCCTTTTTTCTAAGCTGATTTCTGTTGTAAATCTTTATTTACAACAGGTGGAAACATTTTAAAGAATAAAGTTCTTATTAAAGGGGAAACAATTAATAGATTTAAAGGTATAGCAAATACGAAATTTTTAATTATACCCATGCCATATGCAGGTAAAAGATTAGGGCCAAAACCTACATTTGTAACAGCACCAAAGAATGAAATCCAAAGTACCATTCCGCATCCTGTGAAGAAGAAATTAAAAATAATATAGGTGAAGAAGAGTTTGAAATTTTGAAAAAGTGTTTAAATAAGGATTGGTTTAATAATAAATAATAATGATAAAAAATTAAAATATATATTTAGAAAAGAAAAATATTTTAAATATATAGAGTTAAAAGGTAAATAATTAATCTCATTGTAAAATAATTGGAAATAAGTAATATTATTTGTAAATACTTGTATAATATTGAAATAGATTCTATAATAAATAAGTCATCGTAATAAATATGATAAAATAACAGAATATGGGGGACAATATGAGATTTACAAAAAAGTTATTAGCAATCTTTTTATCATTTGCTATATTGATTAGTAATTTTCAAATCATAGGTAATGTTTATGCAGAAAATACTGACTTAAATTTAGAGCAAATTACTGGATTAAATCTTGATACGAGAGGTGTATCTACTCTAGTTTTAACTTGGGAAAAAGTCCAAGGTGTATCAGGATACGATATTTATCGCTTGGATACAAAAAGTAATAAGTATGTTTATAGAGGAACAGCTAATACAAATACATACAAAGATACAGAATTAAAATCAGCAACAAATTATTACTATAAGGTAAAACCTTATAAAGTAGTAAACGGTGAAAAAAAGTATGGAGATTATTCTAATAAATTAAAAGCTACAACAAAACCATGTACTCCAAAAGTTAATTTAGAATCAGACTCAAATACAAGCTTTATAGCTACTTGGACAAATACAAGCTCAAGAAATAGCGGATATAAAGTATATATGTCTACTTCTAAAAATGGAAAATATAATTTAATAGGAGATACAAGTGATAAAAGTTTTAAAGCTGACAATTTAGAAAAAAATAAGACTTATTATGTAAAGGTGAGAGCATATAGAACTGTGGATGGAAAAAATATTTATGGTTCTTATAGCGATATAAAATCTATAAAGCTGGAAGTGCCAAAAACTACTGTATCTGGTTTATTAACATCATTATCAAAAACAGCAGGATTATCTTTAAAGGATACAATAGAAATAAGCCCAGCTTATGGACGTAAGGTATATTTACAAAGATATGATAGTGAAAAGAAAACTTGGGTAACTAAGGTTACTTATACAGCACCACAAACTAAAACAGGTTCGGTGAAATTAGTATATCCATCAGAGTGGTATAATCAAGTTTCTTCTAAGTGGAGAGTATATATTCCTGCTACTGATAAAGGAAACTTCTACACTAGTTCAACTATAAATATAAAAGCTAAAAGAGTTTATGAAAATCCTAAAGGATATATTCAGTTAAAAGAACAAATAAATGTTACTGGTGGAGGAAAAGACTTAGTAAGAGGAACTATGGGACTTAGAGTTGCAAAGGTTCAAAGAAGATTAGGTATGGGTCATGTATGGGAAATAGTAGGACCAACGACAATTTCTAGGGTAATGGCATTTCAAAGAGCTAATGGACTTAAAGCAACTGGAGTTGTAAATCTTGCGACTTGGAGAAAGATGGGATTTAGTGAATCATCTTGGTATACTTTAGATACTTATGTGACACCAGTAAAAACAAAATTAACTGATACAAGAGAAGAGTTAATTGAAAAAATGATAAGTACTGCAAAAAGCTATTTAGGAACAGAGTATGTAGTTGGAGCTGCTGGAGTTCCAGGAAGTGGTATAGATTGTAGTGGGTTAGTAATGCAAGCGATGTATTCAGTTGGAATAGATCCATCACCAATTAGTGTTACTCGTCATACTCAGCCTGGGTATGAATATGAATCTCGTAATCTTTGGAAATTACCAACATTAAAAACAGTAAGTAAGCCTAAAAGAGGAGATTTGGTATTTTATAAAAATAGCTCAGGAACAATAATACACGTAGCAATTTATCTTGGGAATGATAAAGTTATAGAATCTTGGCCAGAAAAAGTTGTAGAATGGCCATTAATACACTCAGAGAGACCATTAATAAAAGGTTATAAAAGAATATTTGGATAAGTTTATT